>CAZOKJ010000005.1:45421-95367 GCA_964580465.1 uncultured Fluviicola sp.
CGACAGCACAAGGATGTTCATCTACTGCAACGTCAACTGTAACTGTAAATCCATTGCCAGTTGTGAATGCTGGAGCAGACCAAACAGTTTGTGACCAACCCATTCCATTCAACTTGACCGGAACACCGGCAGGTGGAATTTGGTCAGGTAGTGCGAACGTTACAACAGCTGGAACATTTACACCAAACGGACCAGAAGTAGCAACATTGATCTATAGCTATACAGATCCAGTAACAAGCTGTACGAATACTGATACAATGGTTGTAACGGTTCAACCACCAGTTACACCGACGTTTAATCCAACTGATTCATTGTGTTTGAACGATGGAATTGTTAATTTGAATACGATTTATGCGCCAAGTCACGCTGGAGGTACATGGTCAGGAGCAGGAGTAACTTCTCCAAACTTTAACTCATTAACAGCTGGAGTTGGTTCACACACGTTGACTTATACTTATGGTACAGGGACATGCTTGGTAACACCAACAGTTAATATCATTGTTCATCCAAATCCAACAATTACTGTAACAAGTGGAACGATTTGTGTAAATGATACGCTTTCATTGAGTGTGAGTGGAGCAGGAGTTGGCGGTTCATACTCTTGGACACCAAATACAGCATTATCATGTGACAACTGTGATAATCCTCAGGCCAATCCAACTTCAACCACAAATTACACCGTAATAGGAACGACAGCACAAGGATGTTCATCTACTGCAACGTCAACTGTAACTGTAAATCCATTACCAATTGTTAATGCTGGTGCTGATACCACATTGTGTAACCAACCTATTGGAGTTCAGTTTAGCGGCTCTCCAGTTGGTGGCACATGGTCGGGCACAGGTGTTACATCAACAGGATTATTCACCCCAACAGGTTCAGGAACATATTCATTAACTTATACCTATACAATTGGTGTAACTGGTTGTACAGATTCTGACACAAAAATTGTTACAGTTGTTGACCCTACAGTTGCGAATGCTGGTCCTGATAGAGAAATATGTATTGACAATACTGCTGTTCCAGTGATTGGTACACCGGCGAGTGGAACGTGGACAGGGACAGGTGTTACACCAACAGGAAACTTCTCAATTGCAACTGCTGGTACATTTGAATTAGTGTTTTCCAATGGACAAGGAAACTGTTTAACAAGAGATACTATGTATTTCACAGTTCATCCATTGCCGATAGTAAATGCAGGAAATGATTTTGATATTTGCGTTAGTGCAAGTGATACAACTTTGGTAGCAACTCCAACTGGAGGAACTTATTCAGGGGTAGGAGTAACTAATGCTGCTCTTGGTGTATTTAATCCAACAACAGCAGGAGTTGGCACTCATACAATTACTTATACTTATACAGATCCTACAACAACATGTACAAATAAAGATAGTATAGTTGCATCAGTTCGTCCACTTCCAGTAGTTGATTTTACTGTTGCTCCAATTGTTTGTTTAAATGCCAGTGTGCCATTTACGAATAACAGTACATTGGTGAATCAATCTCATTGGGATTTTGGTGATGGAACAACTTCGACAAGTTTAAATCCAACACATACATATACAGCTTCTGGAACATATCAGGTGAAATTAATAGTAACTAGTCAATATGGATGCCAAGATTCAATTACTAAATTGTTGGATGTTTATGTGCCACCTGTAGCTGATTTTACAGTAACACCTGATTCACTTTGTGGACCTCTAACAGCAGTGTTTACGAATAATTCTACCGGCCCGTCACTGTCATTTGCATGGGATTTTGGAAATGGAACAACTTCAACACAACAAAACCCACCATCTGTAGTCTATCCAGCAGGAATTTTAGCCGATACAACATATACAATTACACTTACAGTTACCAATTTCTGTGGTGTTGTGACAGCACAAAATAATGTGATAGTAATGCCAAAACCAGTGGCTGTTTTTGGAACGGATTTGAATTCTTTCTGTTCACCTTGGACACCAGATTTTGCTAATACAAGTTATGGTTTACCAGATACGTATTCGTGGGATTTCGGAAATGGAACAACATCTACAACTTCTGCCGCACATTTTCAACTTCCAACTTATACAACAGGAAATGATACAACATCTTATACGATTTCTCTTGTTGTAACAAATGAATGTGGTTCAGATATAGCTCAACATACAATCACCGTATTGCCGAATACAGTTAACTCTTTCTTTAATACATCGACGCTTGAAGGCTGTGAAAATATGTCTGTAGATTTTACACAATATACTCTTGGAAGCACAAATTATCATTGGGATTTTGGAGATGGCAATACTTCTACAGATTATAGTCCTTCACACGTGTTTACTCAAGCGGGCACTTTTACTGTTTCATTAATGGTAACTAATGGATGTAGTTTTGATACTTCTTCTGTAGCAATAACTGTTCATCCTTCTCCAAATATGGATTTTATTTTTCAGCCAGATTCAGTTTGTTCCTTATCACCAATTCATTTTATTAATCAATCAGATCTATTAGCAAATTATCATTGGGATTTTGGAGATGGACAAACTTCCAATTTAACGAATCCTTCTCATACTTATTTAGCGTCTGGTAATTATACAGTAACCTTGAGCGGAACATCAGCTGATGGTTATTGTACTGCCTCAACAACAGAGGTTGTTCACATCAATGCTCCACCAACAGCAGCGTTTGATTTGAATCCTCAAATTGGTTGTGTCCCATTAGATGTGCAATTTACCAATCAAAGTACAGGTTATGCCTATTCTTACTGGGATTTTGGAGATGGTAACACTTCTGTGAACACAAATCCTTTGCATGTTTATACTCAACCTGGAACATATACCGTTAAATTGATTGTTCAAGGATTAAATGGCTGTTCAGATACGATTGCTAAGTTTGTTAATGTGAATCCTGTTCCAGTAGCAGCATTTTCGTATCAACCTACAGGTACTATTTGTGGACCAAATAGTTTAGCAGAATTTACCAATGCTTCAACAGGAGCAGTAGGTTATGAATGGAGTTTTGGCGATGGAGGTGTGTCTAATTTAACAAATCCAAATTATACCTACATGACTGCTGGTACATTTACGATTCAACTAATTGCATCTAATCAATTTGGTTGTAAAGATACGGCTGTTCAGCAGATTACCATTCATCAAACTCCTGTAGCAAATTTTGATTTGCCTTCAGTGTTAGGGTGCCAAAATGCTGCAATTCCTTTTACGTCAACAAGTCAATTTGCAAATGATGTAATTTGGAATTTTGGAGACGGTACAACTGCTACTGGTCATTCAGTTTTACATACTTATGAAAATGTAGGTTTCTATACCGTTAGTATCGTTGTAATCGGCTCTGGAGGATGTTCAGATACAATGGTGTTAAACACTCCTATTGATATTCAAACTTCTCCTGTTGCCAATTTTGCTTATGAAACAACGATTGAAAACATAACAAATGGAACAGTTATTTTTACGAATCAATCTGTTAATTATGCCACATCATGGTGGGATTTTGGAAATGGTGAAAGCTCAACGGAAAATAGTCCTGTTCACAATTATTATGAACATTCAGACTACTATGTGATGCTTGTAGTGACCAATGTAAATGGATGTACTGATACTATAACAAAAGTGATTAAAAATCCATTGCTACAAGGTTTATATGTTCCAAATGCTGTTTATCCTGGTCACGGAAGTCAAGGGGTGTCTCATTTCTTACCAAAAGGAATTGGTTTGAAAGATTATCACATACAAATTTATGATGATTGGGGTAACTTAATCTGGGAGTCAACTTTGTTAGATGATTTAGGCCGACCAGTAGAAGCTTGGGACGCAACCTATAGAGGTGAGCCAGTTCAACAAGATGCTTATGTCTGGAAAATTACAGCAACTTTCTTGGATGAAAGCATTTGGGAAGGGAAAGAATATCCAAAAGGAAAGGTAAAAAAATCAGGAACTGTTACGGTAATAAGATAAGAGTATGAAAAAGATATTGTTTTTATTATTTATATTGTTTGGTTGGAATGTTGCCATAGCGCAAGATCCTAATTTTTCACAATTTTACAACAATCCGGTTTATTACAATCCTGGAATGGTTGCACTTAATAGTGGTTATTCTGTTAAATTACATGCACGCAATTTGTGGGCACCTATTCCTGGAAGATTCAATACATTCGCGGCATCATTTGAAGGACAAATTATTCCAAAGTTAGCAATGGCTGTTAACGCATACACAGATGTTGCAGGTGAAGCAATGCTACGTTCTTCTGGCGCGTACTTAACCTATGCTTATCGACCTGTAGAAATGAAAAATTTCATGTTGCAGGTAGGTGTAAATGGCGGAATCATTAACAAGTTTATTGATTGGTCAAAATTGCGTTTTTCTGATAATTACCATGAAATACAGGGAGAAGTAGGAACGTCGGCTTTTATCGCACCTAGCTATGTAAGCACAACTTATGCTGATTTTGGTTCTGGTTTGGTTGTTAGATTTAATCATGAAGCTAGTAAATACAGCGGTTATAGAAAATTGATGGCTACATTTGGATTTTCTGCAATGCACTTGACACAACCTAAAGAAGGTTTGCTTTTGGGCGGGAAACTCCCAATTAAAATGGTTGGATCTTTTAATTTAGCTGTATTGGTTAATGAAACAATTATTACACCAGCTGTCATTTATGAAAAACAAAATAAATTCCAAACAGCAACTATTGGTTTTTCTGTTGTTCAAAGACCTATTGTCGTAGGAGCATGGATACGCAATGAAGGTTTGTTTGATAGGGCTTATAAGTTTGATTCATTTATATTGAACTTGGGTGTTTTCATACCAACAAGAACGGAACAAACATTAAAGCTAATGTACAGTGTTGATTTTACCATTTCACAATTGCGTTCTTCTTCCTTTGGTTCACATGAGTTATCGTTGATTTATGACTGGGATAATCGATTTATGTCTCAGAAGTTTAGAATGAAACGAAGTAAAAAACGCAGTTACCAATGTCCAAAAGATTTTATGGGAATTTAATCTACTAACCTGAGTTCGATTGTAAAATTAACATTCAGATTACCTTTGGTGCTATTTCGTGGTGATTTAAAAAACTGTTAGTCAAGGCGTTTGTTTGAAAATTTAGCGTGCTAAATTGAAAAGAAACAACGCAGAACACGCAGTCTCACCGAAGGTAATAACGGTTTTTTAGGCAAAGTAAAATAATACTCCGCAGATAAACAGCACCACGAAGTAGCATCGCAGATAATCTACATCATAAAGCAACCTCAATGTATCCCGATACATTTTCGTTGCTTTATATCGTATCTCACTGTTTATTAGCGGTCTAAATGCAATTTTATTAATCGAACTCCGGTTACTAGCTATATTTATCTATTTTTTAGTTAAAGAAATAATGCACTTGAATACTGTCTTGAGCGGTTTGAGATAAAACAAAATTGCCTCCTACAAATTTTCCCTATCTTTGTCCAAAAACAAAATAGAATGATCAATTACAAGCAATTCAAAGCTGTTATTTTTGATATGGATGGCGTCTTAATTGACTCTGAACCATTGTGGAAAATTGCCATGGAACAAACGTTTCAAGAAGTAGGATGCAACTTGACAAAAAAAGATTTTCAAAAAACAGTTGGCTTGCGCATCGATGAGGTTATTGCTTATTGGTTTCATCATATTGGATGGGAAGGTGTGTCTGCCAAAGAAGTGGAAGAACGCATTATTAAACGAATGATTAAGTTGATTGAGGAAAATGGGGAACCTCTTCCTGGTGTCATAGAAACAATTGGACTTCTTAAAGAAAAAGGATTAAGAATTGGCTTGGCTACATCGTCTTATACTATTTTAATTGCAACTGTTCTACGCGTGTTGAGATTGACCGATTCATTTGATTTTGTTCATTCTGCAGAGCATGAAGAATATGGCAAACCTCACCCAGCTGTATATTTGACTGTTGCCAATAATTTAGGTATCTCCCCAAAAGAATGTTTGGTGGTAGAAGATTCTTTGAATGGCATCATTTCTGGTAAAGCAGCTAAAATGACGGTGCTTTGCATACCTGAAAAAACGCATAACCCAGAACCAAAGTTGATTCTTGCTGATGCTCAAATGGAAACAATGATGGATTTGTATACCGTTTTAAAAATGGATTTAACAGGAATTTAGCAAATAATCAAGATAACTATTTTTTTATACGGAACTTACTTCGTAAATTTGCACACACAAAAAATTAATTTAGACAATTATGAGCAATACAACCGAAAAGTTAGCTTACAAAGTAAAAGATATTTCTCTAGCAGAATGGGGAAGAAAAGAAATCAGATTGGCTGAAGCTGAAATGCCAGGCTTGATGTCTTTAAGAGCAGAATATGGTGCTTCTAAACCATTGGCTGGCGCACGCATCGCAGGATGTTTGCACATGACTATTCAAACTGCTGTTTTAATCGAAACATTGGTTGAATTAGGTGCAGAAGTAACTTGGTCTTCTTGTAATATATTCTCAACTCAAGATCATGCTGCAGCAGCTATCGCAGCAGCTGGAATCCCTGTTTATGCTTGGAAAGGAATGAACGAAGAGGAATTTGATTGGTGTATTGAACAAACATTGTTTGCTTTCGAAGGTGGTAAACCTCTAAATATGATCCTTGACGATGGTGGTGACTTGACAAACATGGTGTTTGACCGCTATCCAGAATTAACGAAAGACATCAAAGGACTTTCTGAAGAAACAACAACTGGTGTTCACCGTTTATACGAAAGAAAGAAAAATGGTACGTTGGTTATGCCAGCTATTAACGTAAATGACTCTGTTACAAAATCTAAATTTGACAACAAATACGGTTGTAAAGAATCATTGGTTGACTCTATTCGTCGTGCTACAGATATTATGATGGCTGGTAAAGTAGCTGTTGTTTGTGGATACGGTGACGTGGGTAAAGGTTCTGCAGCTTCTTTAAGAGGTGCTGGAGCTCGTGTAATTGTTACTGAAATTGACCCAATTTGTGCATTACAAGCTGCAATGGACGGTTTTGAAGTAAAGAAATTGGATTCAGTTGTTGACAATGTAGATATCGTTGTAACAACAACAGGTAACAAAGATATCGTTGTTGGTCGCCATTTCGAAAAAATGAAAGACAAAACGATCGTATGTAACATCGGTCACTTTGATAACGAAATTGATATGGCATGGTTGAATAAAAACTATGGTCAGACAAAAGTTATTGTGAAGCCACAAGTAGATATTTACACGATTGGTAATAAGGAAGTTATTGTATTGGCTGAAGGACGTTTGGTGAACTTAGGATGTGCTACAGGACACCCTTCTTTTGTAATGTCAAACTCTTTTACAAACCAAACATTGGCTCAAATCGAATTGTGGAATAATTCTGCTAATTACGAAAATGATGTATACATGTTGCCTAAACATTTGGATGAAAAAGTAGCACGTTTACATTTAGCTAAAATTGGTGTTGAGTTAGAAACGTTAACTGAAGATCAAGCAAAATATATCGGTGTAACGGTTGATGGTCCTTACAAAGCGGAGCATTACAGATACTAAGATTAAATATAATTAAAACTTAAAGAGTTGCTACGGCAGCTCTTTTTTTTGTATATGAATTCTGAACGCCAAATCAATGGTGCTTGAACCTGTTAAACATGCTTAAAAATTTGTTTTTAATCTTTTTTTTTCGTTAATTTACCTTATATTAAAGACAGAAAACATGGACAAAACAACTAAAACAGTTTTAGGGATATTGGCTGCAGGTGCGGTTGGTGTTGCTATTGGCATGTTATTAGCTCCAGATAAGGGTGAAAACACACGCAAAAAAGTGAAGGATAAGCTAACTGATTTAGGAGATAAGTTGGACGATATCTTGGATGGAATGAAAGAGTCAAGCAGTGAAGTCTTGGATCAATTAAAAGAAGAATTGGCCAATGCAAAAGATGAATTATCTGCAAAGTCTAACCAAGGTTAAATGTAAAAGTGAAAGAAAACAATCCTTCTTTTAAATCTATTTTTGAGCGGTTGACCATTCATACAAAAGAGTATGTTCAGGCGCAAACTAAGTCCGTACAGTTAGAAGTGTACGAAGGAATCACGAACTTGGTTTCTGCTGGAATTAACGCTGTTATCATTGCTGTGATGTCGCTTTTTGTTTTGTTCTTTGTGAACATAGGCGTAGCCCATTTAATAGGTGAGTGGCTGGGAAAAACTAGCTTAGGTTATTTGGCTGTTGCAGGTTTTTATTTGCTTTTGTTAATCGTGTTTTTACTTGCCAATAAACGTGCAAAGAAAACCAATCGAGTTAAAAATGCAATTTTAAAACAAGTGTCTAAAAATCACACTAATTTCGAAGAACTTTTAGCTGAACAAAAGACTGTTTCTTTAGAAAAAGACACAGCGTTGGAAGCTATTCAATTAGAAGTTGAAACCTTAAAAGTAAAAGTTTATGGCGATGAATCAGAGGAAATAGAAGAAGAAGAACGATCTTTCTTTTCGCGACCTTTGTTAATGTCAGTGTATGATTTTGCTTTGAGAAGATTGATTTTCAAACGAAAAACAGGTTTTTCATCCAAATTTAGACCTTTATTTACCCAACTATTAGTGGAAACAACATTGTTTTCAGAAAAGAAAATTAAACAAATTTTTCAACGATCTGAAAAAGATAATTAACGAATGAAAACAACAAAAAATATATTCTTACTTCGTTTGGCTTTGACGCTTTTTAGCATTATTGCACTGTCCTACATTTTGATCGTTGGCAAATACATTATAGCTCCCTTCTTTTTAGCACTTTTGTTGGCAGTTTTATTCGTTCCTTTTGCTTCATTTTTAGAAAATAAGTTGCGTTTTGGTAGAGCTTTGTCAACTCTGACGTCTATGACTGTTATTTTAGTTTTGTTTGCTTTTTTTGGTTACTTTTTTGGGACACAACTAGCTGATTTTAACCAAGACGTTCCGCTTCTTAAAGAGCAGTCTAATAATGTTTTTATTGGTTTTCAGCAATGGATAGACGCTACCTTTCATGTAAATTCTAAACAACAGTTTGAATACATTGATATGGGTATTTCCCGTTTGTTGTCCTCTTCTGTTGAAATAGTTGGGGTTACTTTTAACGTGCTAGCATCTAGTTTTGCTTTTATCATGTTTTTTAGCTTTTTCTTTATTTTTATCTTGAATTACCGAAAATTGTTGGTGTCATTTTTGTTCAATGTATTCGCTGATGAACATAAAAGTCGTGTCAATAAAGTTATCGGAGAAATAAAGCAAATGACTAAAAGTTACATGGTAGGTGTGGGAATTCAAATTTTGCTCGTCTTCTTGTTAACGTTATTAACACTTTCAATGATTCAAGTGAAATACGCGTTATTGCTTAGTTTATTAACTGCTTTGATAAACATTGTTCCCTATATTGGCATTTTGTTTTCTATGTTGTTAACTGCACTAATTGCTTTTGTTACAGGTGCACCAATTGATGGATTGTATGTGTTTATTGTGTACATCGTTGTTCATATCATAGATGCCAATTTGATTTTGCCTTTTGTTGTAGGTTCAAAAGTTAAAATTAACGCATTGGTTACTTTCCTTGGTTTGTTGATTGGTGAAGGTTTATGGGGAATTTCAGGCATGTTGTTGAGTATTCCTTCGTTAGCTATTTTAAAAATTATTTTTGATAATGTGGATTCGTTAAAACCTTGGGGAGCTTTACTAGGGGAGAATGTGAAATCTAAACGCAAACGCAGAAAAATTCGAATAACAAAGAAAATCGTTTTAGTTGAAAAAGAATAACATTCACATTTATTTTTTTATTTTCATCAATTTTATGTAACTTAGCAATATGAAATACCTAGTGCTATTCATTCTATCGATTGTTTTGTTTTCTTGTTCAGACTTGAAAAAAGGGCGTCAACTCAATGAGTTGAAAGTCGTGGAGGAAGCGTATGTTCAATTGCAAAAAGATTGGAATAATGAAAATATTCAAACGATTGATAGCTTATCACATGCCTGCCATTCGAAATTGGATTCCATAAAGCTGTTTTACAATGATCAAGAGTTAGACCTTGAAACAGTTAAGAAAGTAGATCGATTTAAACAATCGGAAGAAGATTTTAAAAGTATTAAAAAAATGAACGAGTTTTTCCCTAGTTTATTGGATGAAAAACTAAAATCAATTCAAAAACTTACCAAAGACGTAAATACAGGGAGTGGAAGAAGAGAAAAATACGAAGAATACATTGATTTTGAACAACGTGAGTTGGTTGCTTTACAACAACAATTTTCGGATTATCAAGCAACAAAGAAAAGATGTTTAGAAAATTATAAAGGATCTGAACGGGCTATTATTCAGTTGATTGATTCCTTAAAAAAACAATCTAATTAAGTAGCATGGTTTTTGATGTTATTCTTTTAAGTTTAGAATTAGTATGAATGCTTTAACGCGCCATTTATTGCTCCTTTTATTGTTGGTGTTTTCAGTTAATATGACTGTAAAAGCACAGGGAGATGACGTGCAATTGGCTAATCATTATTACGCCCAGGGTGATTACGAAAAAGCAAAACCATATTATGCTAAATTGTACAATCGAGAACCATTGAAGGTCTATTTCGAACGTTATTATTACTGTTTGATGGCCGAAAAAGATGTAAAAGCTGCTGAAAAACTAATAAAGAATCAATTAAAAATTTCAAATAACTCTGCTGAATATCAATTGTTTTTGGCTCAATTTTATGAAGAAACAGATGAGTTGTCTAAAGCTGAGAAATTATACAAAACATTAATTGATGAATTGCCACCAAGTCCCAATGCTGTAACGAACTTATACGATGCTTTTAAAGCAAAAGGGAAAAATGATTATGCTTTTCAAACGATTGTGAAAGGTCGTAATATGCTGAAACAATCGTACCCCTTAAATTTTCAATTTGCTGAGTATTATGGATCAGTAAAAGAAACTAAAAAAATGATTCAAGAATACCTTGATTTATTGAATTATAATTCAGGTTATTCTTCTGCTGTTCAAACTGTTTTAGGCCGTGTAATTGATTTCAACAATAAGTCAAGTGAGGAATACATTACCTTAAAGTCAGAACTACTCGCTCGGGCGCAAAGCAAACCAAATGACACTACTTTGTCGGAGATAGTAACATGGTTTTTTATTCAAAGCAAGGACTTTACTACTGCATTGATGCAAGAGCAAGCGATGGATAAACGATTGGATTTGAATGGAAGAAGAGTTTTTGAATTAGGACAAGTGTGTGCTCAAAACAATGATTATACTACGGCTAGAAAAGCGTTTACTTACGTTAAAAATTTGGGTGAAAACGGTCCGCTTTTTTACCAAGCTGAAAATGCAATGCTAAATACTCGTTATAAAGAGGTGATTACGAATGGAAATTTAAGCAAAACAGAATTAAATGAAACAATAAACGAATATACTCAAACGCTCAATAGAGTCGGAAAAACATATCGAACTTTACCATTGATTATTGAACTGGCTCATATCCAAGCTTTCTACAATGACAAAGCTTCTGAAGCAATCGGTTTGTTGGATCAAGCATTGAAAATGGAACGCTTAACGGATATTCAAAAAGCTGAAATTAAAATGAAATTGGGCGATATCAATGTTTTACATGGAGATATGTGGGAGGCTTCTTTGTACTATATGCAAGTTGATAAAGAATTTAAGTTTGAACCCATTGGGCATGAAGCGCGCTTTAAAAATGCACGCATTTTTTACTATGATGGTGAATTTAACTTTGCGCAATCTCAATTAGACGTATTGAAGCAAGGAACTTCTCGCTTAATTTCAAATGATGCCATTCAATTGTCGATTTTAATTACTGATAATTTTGGATTAGACAGCAATTACCAAGCCATGAGTTGGTTTGCAAAAGCAGATTTATTAATAGAACAACATAAATACAACCAAGCTTTTCAACTGTTTGATAGTATCATTACGGTTTATCCTTACCATAGTTTGGGAGATGAAATTTTGATAAAAAAAGCTCAAGCAATGCAATATCAAGGAAAGTGGAATGAAGCAATTGCTTATTTGGATGAATTATTAAAATACTATCCAGAGGATATTTTAGCAGATGATGCTTGGTTTATAAAAGGAGATATTTATCAAAATCATTTGTTAAACAATGAAAAAGCAATGGAGTGTTACAAAGAATTATTGTTTAACTACAAAGGATCATTATTCACAGCAGAGGTAAGAAAACGTATTAGAGAATTAAGGGGAGATGCAATGCCTGCAGAAGAAGAATTATAGCAATCCTTTTTTATACCTTTCTCTCCAATAATTTTTTTCTATTTCACGTTCAATTAATAACTGAGCTAGTACGTCTCCGGCGTTTTGATTACCAGTATTTGCCAGTGATTCTCTTACTTTTTTTTCTGAAACATCTACGCGATACAGAATGTTAACTAAAGATTGGAAATCTTTTTCGATTAACTCGTTTAAATAGTTAGAAAGGATACGAAATAAGTCATTGCCACTTTCATTGGTTAACTCGAGTGTTTCAATCACTTTCAGTAGTGCTTTTTCACTGTTTTTATCTTGTGGCATAGACTTTTTATTAATAAACGTTATTCTATCTCATTCGTTTTGAATGAAGATGGAATTAAATCGGGAACTATTTTTAGAATTAAAGGAAGTAAGATTGCACCTCCTGGTAACATGAAAATAGTTAATGCAGGAACCGTCTTAATGATATCCATAAATTGAGATTTTACCTTTTCCTTTTCGTCTGCTGTTAATTCTTGTGAGCGCGATTTATTAATTAAACTAATCAATTCTTTGCTTTCCGACAATTCTAAAGCAATCCTATCTTTGTTTCGTATTAAAATTTTACTCCAACGAGAAGTCATGTTACCATAAATTTTCTCGTAAGTATTTTTGTTGCTCAAAAAACTGTTTTTAATATCACTGTTCAGTAAAAAATGCTCAATCATTATCAATGACTCATCCAAATCTTGTTGATTCATCTCAAAGTACTGAATAAGACTTCTCACAAAATCTGTTTCTACAGTTTCAACAATGTGATTTCTAAAGATGGTCAAAACAGTTAAATCAACAATAAAACGAGCTAATTGCTTATCTTTTTGTACTAAATCTGAAAAATCTGAGAACGTGGGTTCATTTTTGATAAATAGCTCAGCTTTTTGATGGTATTCGTCTTCTAAGTTAGCTGCGTTAAGAAACAAATCATAAAACTCAATCTCTTTATCATCCACTTTTCCATCGGCGTGAGCAGCCATCGAGATAGCAACCAACGCATTATAAGCATATTCTGAATAGTTGGCAATTACTTTCTCTTCGTTGAAATTTAAAAAACGACGATAAATGATAATGTCAAGGTAAATAAATACATTTCCTACTGATTTTAATAACCAACGGCTATCAAAAATACTAGAACTTACAGTGATGCGTTTCGATAAGCTGTTTTCTAATTGTACAGTGTTCGATTCTTTTCCCCAAAAAGAAAGTATATTCTGAAATATAGAGTTACTAACCTGAGGATAGAACTTCATAACAGATTCAACAAAATTATTTTTTAAGTTGCTTCTATCTTTATTTTTCAGTAGAAACTCTAAAAGTAAAGTTTCAAACAGCAACACTTTTAATTTTTCATCATTCGTCCAATTATCTTTATCTTTTAATTGATAAAACAAAAAATGGGATGGAATTCCAAAAATAAATCCAGTTTGTGCGCTTAATAAGTGAACATAGGCAGCTGAGCTAACATTGGGAATAGAAGGATAAGTTAAAAGAATTTTTCCTTCATCTACTAATGAAAAGTATTTGTCAATCCAACCTTTTGATCCTGGTGATAACATCGTTTTTGTTTGTAATACACAAATTTACAAAATTCTAAAACACTTCCAATTTTAATGCTAAAAATATTGAATGACAATTAAATGACAAACTTATGATTTGAGTCATAGAATTAATCCATCGTTATGACTTAATTTTACACCCAAGAGTAGAAGTATTAAAGTGTTTCTTTACTCTTAATGTATATATAATGTTCAAGTATTCATTAAAAATTAAAAAGTTATGTTATCAAAATCACAGGCGAGAACGTTCTTTTTAGGAGGTACTGTAGTAACTTTCTTAGCTTTCATTGGGCTAACAGTTTACTCATTCAGTCCTAAAAACGACCAGACCAACCATGACAAGATTGATCCTCAGGTAGTTCGTGGTAAGGAAATCTGGGAAAAAAACAATTGTATGGGGTGTCATACTATTATGGGAGAAGGAGGGTATTATGCACCTGAATTAACCAAAGTAGTTGAACGCAGAGGAGAAGGCTTAATTAAAGCAATTTTAACTTCACCTAAACCTTGGGCACCAAAAGGACGTAAAATGGTTGCTTACGGCATGAACAATGAAGATGCAGAGGCAGTAATTGCGTACTTTAAATGGGTCGGAGAAATCGACTTAAATGGATTTGATAGAGTTGTTTCACCATTAGCGAAAGAGGATTAAAAGAATGTAAAAGAAATCTTTAAGAAAACTTGCGGAGATGAATCAACGACTAAGGGTACACTCGGAGAAGAAACGCAAATGTTGAGCTAAATGATTTACGAGCAGTCTAAGTTCTAAATTCAAACACAAAAATTAGAGTTATGAAATATAAATCACAAAAGGTAGCCTATTGGTTTTTCGCACTTTGTATGTTGTTGTTAACATTGCAATTAACGTACGGTTTTATCATGGGCTTTGCGCGCATTGGAATGGATAATTTACATGAGTATATTCCATTTAACACAGCTAGAGCAGTACATACTAACTTGTTAGTAGTTTGGTTGTTAACAGGTTTTATGGGAGCAGCTTATTACATCATTCCTGAAGAAGCTCAACGTGAATTAGTAAGTGTAAAATTAGCTTATGTTCAGTTGATTTCTTTAGCAGTAGTAGGTGTTGTTGCTGTTGCAGGTTTCCACTTAAACTATTGGGAAGGTCGTAAATTCTTGGAAATCCCTAGAGAATTAGATTTCTTAGTAGTGGTAAACGTTCTATTATTCTTGGGCTTAATTTTAGCTACTTTGTTTAAGGGTAAAAGACGTACAACAACAGCATTGGTGTTAACAATGGGATTAGTATTTGCTGCATTATTGTACTTACCAGGTATGATTTGGTTTGATAGCCAAGTTACTGACTCTTTCTTCCGTTGGTGGGTTGTTCACTTATGGGTTGAAGGTGTATGGGAATTAATCATGGGTGGTATCTTGTCTTACTTATTGATTAAATTAACAGGTGTTGACCGTGAAGTTATCGAAAAATGGTTGTATGTAATCGTTGGTTTAACTTTCTTGTCTGGTATTTTAGGAACTGGTCACCACTATTACTTCATCGGAGTAAATAAAATTTGGTTAGTAGTTGGTGGTATCTTCTCTGCATTGGAACCATTAGCATTCTTAGCAATGGCATTGTTTGCACTATTTATGTATAGAAAAGGTGAGAAAAATCACCCTAATAAAATTGCATTGTTCTGGACAATTGGTGCAGCTATCGTATCTTTCTTGGGTGCAGGTGTATTAGGATTTGCTCATACTATGCCACAAACAAACTTGTACACACATGGTACATTAGTGACAGCTTCTCACGGACACTTGGCTTTCTGGGGTGCTTACGCAATGATTGTTTTGGCTATCATTAGCTACGCATTACCAAACTTAACAGGTAGAAAACGTTACAACAATGCGACTGGTCACTGGGCGTTCTGGTTGGCTAACCTTGGAATGATCAGTATGACTGCTGCGTTTGGTGTGGCAGGTATTGCTCAAGTTTACATGGAGCGTGTGATGAAAAAAGAATTTATGGATGTACAAAATGAAATTAGTGTACACTTTGTAATTCTTATTATTGCAGCATCATTGTTTACTACAGGTATTTTAATGTACATCTACGAATTCATCAAGTATGGCAAGCCATCAGATGAGGGGATGGTTGCAAATGAAAATGAACTTGATTAGTTATATATAAGTTAAATAGAGGAGGAGATATGGTAATTTTTCTCCTCCTCTAAAACTAATCAAATTAACAATTAAACTAAAAAAATAGGTTATGACGGTTGCTGAAAATACACTATTTTATAAAGCGGTAGGATCTGAAATTGATGTGTTTAACAAAGTGAATACATTAAAATTACCTCTTTTATTGAAAGGACCAACTGGTTCTGGAAAGTCAAGATTCATTGAATATATGGCAAATGAACTTGGAAAAAAATTAATCACAGTAAATTGTAACGAAGAAACATCCTCAACGGACTTAATCGGACGCTTTATCATCAAAGGAGCTGAAACAGTTTGGATGGATGGACCTTTGACAACAGCTGTGAAAAATGGTTATATTTTATACCTTGACGAGGTTGCAGAAGCACGCCCTGATGTCATCGTTGCTATTCACTCTTTAACAGACCACAGAAGAGAATTGTTTATTGATAAATTAGGAGAAACAGTGAAGGCTCATCCTGAATTTTTATTGGTAGCATCGTTTAATCCAGGTTACCAAAAAGGATTCAAAGAACTAAAACCTTCAACTAGACAACGTTTTGTGTCGCTTTCTTTTGATTATCCACAACCGAAAGCTGAAGTGGAAATTTTAATGAATGAAACAGGTGTAGATAAGGATGTCGCTCAAAAATTAGTGACGATTGCAAGTAAAATTCGTAATTTAACTGAATTGGGATTAACTGAAACTGTTTCTACTCGTTTGCTTGTGAATGCTGCTAAAATGATTCATGATGGATTGCCTAAGCGATTGTCTGTCCATGTTGCAGTAGTGGAACCTCTAACAGATGAACAAGATACATTGCAAGCATTAAAAGATTTATGTGATTTAATGATTTGATTCACTCATAAATAGTTCCTTGAAAGTCAAGTGTTAACTATGATTATTCATACACTAAAAACTGTTTATTATGGGATTGGAATTAGATGAAATCATATACAGCAGGTTTGTAAAGTTTTTAAACAAAAGAAAGCAGAACAACGCTGAAGTACTTGCTAAAAAAGTTAGTTTAACGGATGTTAAACCGAAATTAACGTTGATTGCTCGTGCTATGTGTGGCGTACCTGTTGAAATTTTTCCTGCTGAAAAAGAAGGTGGATATAAAGACTATAACTTTTTTCTTCCAATTGACTGCGCATTATTTTCTACGAAAGAAGAAAATGAACAGTTTTACTTGTTCAGAACGCTTTACTTGTCCACTCAGTTTCAACTTGATTTGAATTGGACAAAAGATACTTTTCAAGAAGAATTATCGTATCAAAAAGCACGAGAAACAGCTCCTGAAGTGCTTAAAAAGATGTTTGAAGATTTTCCTTCGATGCAAGAATGGTATGAGATTTTTTATAATCAATTACCAAAGGATAAAAAAACGAAAGAACCTGAATTGTCATGGCTTTACGGTAAGTGGATGACCAATTCGGATGAAATTCAAGATCCTTCTAAGTTGCAAAATTTTGATGACAAAGTAAAGCAACTTAAAAACGACAATGATATTACAACAACGCTTCACGCAAAAGCTGTAGAGGAAATCAATTCATTAACAATTGATAAAAAACAACAAGAAGACTATGTGTTGATGCATAGTTTTGAAAAAATTGAAACAGCAGAAGAATTTAATGGAAACTGGCGTGATTTCGATGGGAAGGATGAACTTGATGACCATCAAGCTGCCATTGAAGAGATGAATATGCGCTACACTGTTCGTGTGGATGATACCGTTCACTCTGTGTATCAAGCTGATTTTGTTGAAAATACTTCTGTTGCAGAAAGTGCTGAAGTGGATGAAAAAGGTTTCCATTTAAAATACGATGAATGGAATTTTAAAAAGCGTGCTTATTTACCTGATTATTGCAAGGTTTATCCCAAAACACAGTTAAAAACAGCTCCTGATTATTACACAAGAACCATTAGTAAGTATAAAACAACTTTGAGTGGCTTGCGTAAAATGTTGACTAGTGTTAACAATAAAATGCAAATGCAACGCAGACAAGTACAAGGTGATTCTTTTGATTTAGATGCGCTGACTGATTTATATGCCGATATTCATTCAAAGGTTACGCCTGATGAGCGTGTGTATTTGTCCAAGCGAAAAAAAGATAAAGATATTGCCATTTTATTGCTGCTCGATTTGAGTTTGTCAAGTGATGGTTATGCTGCTGGAAATCGTGTGTTAGATGTTGAAAAAGAAGTTTCCATTTTGTTTGGTGAAATTTTGAATGAATTTGACATTTCTTTCTCAATAGATGGTTTCAGCTCTAAAACAAGAAATTACACCACTTATTTAACCCTAAAAGATTTCAATGAAGATTGGAATAGGGGTAAAATGAAAATTGGGGCGGCTGAGCCGAGTGGTTATACACGTATCGGGCCGGCTTTGCGTCACGCAGGAGCACGTTTGATGCAAACAGATGCAACAAATAAATGGGTTATTTTACTTTCGGATGGAAAACCAAATGACTATGATAAGTATGAGGGGCAACATGGTGTTCAAGATATTAAACAAGCCTTGCGTGAATTGAATGAAATGAACGTAAATTCATACGCTCTTGCAATTGAAGCGCAAGCGAAGTATTACTTGCCACAAATGTTTGGTCAAAATCATTACCAAGTACTAACATCACCCGAATCCTTACTACACTCATTAGCAAAATTATATGAAAAAATAAAAAATCAGTAAAGATGTCAGTAGAAGAAAGAAAAGAGCAGTTGGCAGAAGGGCATCCAATTCACACGTATCAACAAGAGGCTGTGTTGATAAAGTCTTTGTTGGAAGAGTTTGTTACAATTGTTCCAAGTGAAGCCTATCAAAAGTTCTATAATGTGTTTAATCACTTGGCAGAAGTAGAACGTAGATTTGAACGCAAGGAAAATCAACTTTTTCCTTATTTAGAAAAACATGGCTGGGATGGTCCATCTAAAAATATGTGGACTTTTCACGATATGATTCGTGAAATGTTTCGAACTGCTAGAAAACGAATTGAAGCACGAGAATTTGGCGAAATCAATCAAAGCGTGTTGGAAATAAAACAAAATTTAACGCAACTTTTATATGTAGAAGATGAAATTCTATTCCCTAACGCATTGAGTTTGTTGACGGATGAAGAATGGATTCAAATGCGTAAAGGAGAAGAAGAAATTGGTTGGATGTTGAAGGAAACTCCTGCAAATTATCCTGCTGAACCTGTTTATGTTCATCCTTCTGAGGATAAAGTAAGAAGAACAGATGTTGTTTTTAATGACAATGCAGCTCATTACGATGAAGGATTCATGACTGTAGAACAGGTTAATTTATTGTTTAGAACGTTGCCAGTTGACATAACGTATGTGGATGAAAATGACAAGGTTATTTTTTACAATAGAGGAGACGAGCGCTTGTTTCCAAGAAGCCCAGGAGTAATCGGAAGAGAAGTGAAATATTGCCACCCACCCAAAAGTGTAGATACAGTTTTGCAGATTTTGGAAGCGTTTAGAAATGGATCTCAAAATGAAGCTTCTTTTTGGATTAATTACAAAGGAAGAACGGTTTTGATTCGTTACTTTGCTGTGAGAGATCAAGAGAAAAATTATCGTGGAGTGGTTGAAATGTCTCAAGACATTACCGATATTAAATTAATTGAAGGAGAAAGGAGATTGTTAGAATGGAAATAAATCATAAATCATTAGCATATCCTCCAGGAGGGTTGCTTATCTGGATTGTTATCTATTTAGAGTTATTGACTTTTGGAATTGCATTTGCAGCTTTGGCCTTTTATGGTTCTGAAATACGAGAAGAATTTCACAATGATAGTCAACTATTAAATCGTGAAATTGCAACTACGAATACTATCTTGTTGCTAACAAGTGGTTTTTTTGTGGCACGTGCTGTTCAGTTTTTTAAAACAAAAAATTGGCAAAAGACTGTTCAATTTCTAGGTTGGGCAATGTGGCCAGGTTTAGGCTTTTTGGTGTTAAAAATGATTGAGTACTATTCCAAAATAGAAGCTGGAATTGGCATGGATTATAGTACTTTCTATATTTTTTATTGGCTATTGACAGCCTTCCATTGGATTCATGTGTTGGTTGGATTGGTCATTCTTTTTGTTATTCGTCAAACAATTATCAAAAAGCAAAACGAGGCTTCTTTTGAAGATTTGGATGCAGGAGCTGCTTTTTGGCACATGTGTGATTTAATTTGGCTAATTTTATTCCCTATCCTTTATTTAATTTTCTAATTATGTTAAAGAATTTATCCTATTCATATTATTTGTTGGTAGCTTTAACATTAATAGTTGCCGCAGTCGGATTGTTACCTATTTCTAAAGGAATTGTGATAACAATTGTTTTATTGTCATTAATTAAGTTCTTATTAGTAGGCTTTCAATTTATGGAAATGAAACAGGCTCATATCGTTTGGAAAGTGCTATTAGTTGCTTACGGAACTTTTATCGCGACTCTTTTTATTGTTTTGTTGTAGTTAAATTATTTTATTCAAACAAATCTCAGTAAATTTGCACCAAATTTGATAATAGAATGATAGCAGTTACTAAAATTTTTCGCTTCGAAATGGGACATGCCATTAGTTGTTACGAGGGAATGTGTAAATACATTCATGGGCATTCCTATGTGTTGCATGTAACAGTGGCAGCAAAAAACAGTAGCGATGAACCATTGCCAGCTCCAGGATTTGTGATTGATTTCAAGGAACTAAAGAAAATTGTTAACGAAAAAGTTATCAATAAATTGGATCACTCACTAGTGTTAAGTGAAAACTACATCAAAGAACATCCTAACGCTGGAATGGGGCAAAATTTTATGCTATGGCCTTATGAACCAAGTGCAGAGAATATCTTATATTTTATTCGCACAGAAGTGCAAGATGCTCTTTCGGAACATTACCATGTTGTTCGCTTGAGATTATGGGAAACAGCTGATTCTTTTGCTGAGTGGGAAAATAGAAGTTTATAACGAGATTAACTATAAAAAAAAGTGGCTATTCGATCGAATAGCCACTTTTTTTATTTCTTTTTTACTTGAAAATTGTAAACCAAATTCACATAGAAATTTCTACCCATTCTAGGAATTTTATTCCAATCTGCAAATGTGCGATAGTATCTGTCGAAAAGGTTTTCTACTCCAATTTTCACTAGCAATTGTTGATTCGTTTTTGAGAAATTAAACAACTTTGAAGCTCCTAAGCTTAAAATGGTGTAGTCTGGAGCTGCAGATTCTCCAAATTCTGGACTAAAACTTGTCTGTTTTAACGCGCCCTCTACGATGGCTTCGACAACGTAGTCTTTCATTTCAAATTTTAAGGTAGTTCCATAACTGAAAGGTTGAATTTGTGGTAATTTTATAGATCCAGCTTGACCATATCTATAAATTGCTTTTCCTGATAAATTCAAACTTGGAATAATAGAATATGAAAATGAAAAATTAACATTGAACAAGTCTGCATTCTTGAATTGTTCGTAAACTTTTACGCCATTTATCCCAATATTCATTGAATATAAAGTTGAGTCAGGGCGGCCAATAATGTAATCATACAGTCTAAAGTAATTCGCCTGCAATTTCACTAAAACTTTTGGGAAAATAAGCGTTGATGAAGCATTAAATTCCAATGATTTTTCATTTTTCATGTGTGGGTTACCTACATAATCGTATCTGTCAAAACTGTTGAATAAGTAGAATCCATACCCCTCAGAAACAGATGGTGCTCTCTCAGCATAAGCCACGCCTAATGTTTGATTAAAGCGACCTACAATGTATTTTGTGGAAAATCCGCCATTTTTTAACCATCTTAGTTTGTTTTGTTCTACATCAGGATAGAAGATTTTTAAGCTTTCATACCCAAATGTATCTCTGAGATAATTGTCATGAATTCCTGTTCCTAAAGTAATTGTTGAAGACCAATTATCGTTCCATTCGATTTTATCCTCCGCATAGAATCCAGTGTAATAAGTATCTACTCCAGGCCAAGTTAGCATAAACATATCAGGCTCATTTGGATTATTTGGATACATGGTCATTTCTGCTAGCGAATAGTTGTAATGACCTGAAATATTTGTTTTCCAATAATGTTTACCTTTTTCACCCATTAGCATTGTGTAAAAACCGGCTGTTTTAGACCATCCAGGCATATCCATTCGAATTGGGACAACAGGACGCTTGGTGTCGTCCATAATGTGAGTGATTTGGTTGTAATAAATTTTTGCTTCTAAGTGGTCAATATTTTTACTCAATTCATGATATTCGTATTTTACAGACCCCATTATTGCTTCTGCTAAGCTAACATCCATCGGCAGTGCAGGATAGCCAACATTCCAAGCTCTGTCGTAAATAACTGATCCTGATAAAGTTTGTTTATCTGTTAGACGAACACCCACTACACCAGAAAGATTATATTTCGAAAATTGTGAATAATCTACTTTTGTTCTTTTGCCAGCATAATAATTTTCAGCATCGCGAAAGGTAAAATCAAAATCAGTATAAAATTTATGATGAGCAAACTGTAGCTTTGTACCCAAAATCTTTTGCAAATTGTTACTTTCGAAGCCAGTAAATAATGTTCCTTTGAACCCTGCAGGTCCAAATTCAGAATGTTGACGAACTAAATCAATACCGCCAGCTATTGTAGCTCCATGAGTAGAACCTGATTGTCCACTCTGAACATCTGCTTTACTCAAATTGGTAATTTCCACGTAAGAAGTGACAGGATCCATTTTATCAGTGCATGCACCATAAATTCTCATTCCATCAATTGTTATGATTGAGCGCTCTGTCGCCATTCCGTTAATAAGAGGCTCCCAGGCATAAGCTCCTCTTTTCACCATGTTGATGTTGTTATTTGATTCTAAATAACCGTCAATGGTTGATAATACTTTTGTGTGTTTGTTGGTCAATGTTCCTTTTCCTTCAATGACCACTTCGTCTAATTGTTGGAACTCGGTGCTATCTTGGCTTATAGATGGTTGTTCTTGCGCGTAGGAAGACCATGAATAGCTTAATATCAGCGCGCTTAAAGCAATGATAATCTCTTTTTTCATGACTATAAAAATTGTAAGAAGACTGCCTGTCGCCAGACAGTCTTTTAGTATGAGTTAAGAAACCTGCAAGTTTCTTGAATATGTTTAAATCCGTTAGTCTAGTACTATTAGAACTCTACTTCAAAGTAAATGCTACTTGCTTCTACTTCTCCTTCAATTGCTTCGCCTTTTAATACTTCTTGAGCAGCATTAAGCAATTGTAAATTCAATTTCCAATAACCAGTCATTGTTAAGTTCAATTTACCAGTGTAAATTTTACTAGCTGCACTTTGAGTTAAGTGCTCATTGTTTGGAGAGCTGTGGTTACCCATTCCAGGCATTCTTGGATCCATCTTAATTGTATAGCCATCTACTGGAGTAAACAACATCATGTTTTCCATTTTGTACAAATATGCTTGGATTGAATTCACGCCTACCTTTGGAGTAGTTGGCTCAACGTATGCAATAATGTAGCGTACATTGTCTGTACCTTTGAATGATTCAACTCTTCTTTTTACTTGAGCTTTAACATCAACTCTGTCAGTTACAGTGTAAGCTGTTCCATTTACAGTGTAATCAAATGTGATTTCCCAATATTCAGTGTCGTTGCTAGCCATTTGAAAAATGATGTAACCTTCATAAACAGTTTCACCTTTTTCAGAAACACTAATTGCAGAGTATGGACTTGAGTGACTCATAGAAGTCATGTGCATCAACGTTTTCCATGATGATTGAACTCCTTTTAAAGCAACTCCATCATTTCCTTTTACTTGGAAATAGATTTTATTGTATCCTTGCTCGATTTTACCTGAAGTTGTGTATAGGTCAATTTTATGTGTTTCATTGCTAAATGTTTTTACCAATGTTAATCCAGTTAATACATTTTCTTCTGTTGGCTTTACCGGTTCAACTTTTTTACAAGATACAGCCATCACTATCAGCATAATAAAGCCGATGAATTTTAAATTTTTCATGTTTTTTTGATTTTAAGTTTGTACAATATTTCCTCTGTTATAATCCATTAGACTATAAACAGTAAGTAAATGCGAAGTATAAACTTAAAAAGTTGGAGGCTTGTCGTATTTAGCGTAATATGTATCTGTATAGTGCGCTTGAGCAATTGAACCGTATTCTTTCGGTTCTTTAAAAACAAGTGCTAATGAAAATTGAATACCTTCAAATAATGTTTGGTGATAGAAAAAAACCTCTGTTTGTAGCATCGGAATTAACTGATCGTTGTGTCCGTTGTTTTTTTCTTGAGACATGTGCTCAATTTGACACTGCCCGTTACACTCTAATTCAGGTTTTTCTTTGTTCTCACAAAACAACTCAACAAAAGTTTCTTGATCGATTTCATAAATAGTAAACAAGGCAGCATTTTTCACTGTCCAGAAAAGGACTGCTACAAGTGCGATGTGTGTTACTATTTTATGAAAAACCAACATGATAATTCTCTTAAACTTTCTGCAAATATACTCGTTTTTTTTTCTGTTTGTATATGATTCTAATCATATCTACCTCTTTAGAGGCTGTTTTGTTGAAAAAGGTTACAAATGACAGATAAAAATCTTATTTTTGTTAATTTACTTACTTTGTTTTTCTATGTTGAATAATACTTCCTTTCTTAAATCTGTATTTAATGGTATTGGGCAAATTATGCTACAAGAAAACTCATTCACTGGTTTTTTCTTTTTACTTGCATTGTGTGTAGCAAATTGGCAATATGGATTGGCTTTGCTCTTAGCAACAACCACAGCTACTATTTTTGCGTTTTTCTTAACCGAAAAAAAGCCTGCTGTTGAATCTGGATTGTATGGATTTAGTGCTGCACTAGTAGGTGTTGCTCTTATTGTGTTGTTTAAAAGTACATTCTTAACTTGGTTGTTCATTGTGTTAGGAGCTTTATTAGCAACCTTTTTACAACATTTTGCTATGAAACGATCCATTTCTATTTTTACCCTTCCATTCATAGTGGTAACATGGTTGTGTTTTGTTATTTTGTCTAAAGGATTTTTAGTTCCCTCTTCTGATTTGCATCCGCTCCAATTAAATTTACCAGTGGGGCAATGGATGGAAATTGTGTTGAATGGCATTGGACAGGTCATTTTTCAAGGAGGATTAATAGGAGGAGCACTCTTTCTAATTGGATTAGTGTTTTCTAATCTCAATTCAGCTTTGTTAGCTGTTACAAGCGCTTTAATGGGTGGAGTGATTGCCATCTTTATGCATTTTCCTATAGATGATATTAAAATGGGACTTTTTGGTTTTAACGTAGTTCTAACAGCCATTGCATTACAGCCAAAGGTTAAAAGTGATTGGATGTGGTTAGTGCTCGGTTTGGGTCTTACTTTATTGCTTCATTTTTATTTTTATCAATCGCAGTTGCTTTCTTTTCTTGGTGGCTATTTTACACTGCCTTTTGTTTTGGCAACGATGACAATGATATTTTTAAAAAAAAGATGGTATGATAAGAAGAATTGAAAAATCGGAAATTCCCATGTTGGTTGATTGGTATTTGGAATCTACGCAACAACGTCTTCATTTTTTCACAAACTCAATTGCTGAAAGCCGTCGAGAAAATATAATTGATTTATTGACAGATTGTGTTACAATTGTTCTTTATGATGAAAACAATCTTCCGTTGATCTTTGTGGCAATAAAAGATGATACAATTGTGCTGTCATCCACCAATAAAGCCATATCGAATGAACAAGCGTCTTTGCTTTTTATTCATTTAAAACAAGCTTTTTATAAATTGTTTGCGACTGTTTATCAACAAGATTTATTATTAGTAAACTTGTTTAAAAATGAAGGTTTTACCATTTTGTCAGGTCGGTTAGATGCTGAATTAAATGAAAAACAATTTGTACTTTATTGGTCGCTTTAGTTGTGAAAAATTCTTTGAACATAGCTCTTTTTAGTCCGTTTGATTTTAAACGTAAGTTTGTTTAGTTGGCAAACGATATCGAGCAATACAATGAATTTTTTATTCCATAAGTTTAGCAATAGTAATATATTTAGTACCTTGGTTTCTTTGGAATTAAGAGAAATTAATTAGGTAAGGTTGTTCGGTCAAGAATGACCTTTTTTTTATTTATTTGTCAAATCAAAAATGATGGTTGCAGAAAAAAATAAATAAAACAACTGAGTTATGTGAACTATTTTTTATCTTTGGACTCGCTTCTGAATAGAAGTTTATAAATAATCGAGATGAAGACAGTACAATTTAGAGAAGCGTTGCGTGAAGCAATGTCTGAGGAAATGAGAAGAGACTCAAGCGTGTTCTTGATGGGAGAGGAGGTTGCAGAATACAATGGAGCTTACAAAGTATCTCAAGGAATGTTGGATGAATTTGGTCCAAAACGCGTTATTGACACCCCTATTGCAGAGCTTGGTTTTTCAGCGATCGGAGTTGGAGCAGCAATGAACGGTTTGCGTCCAATTGTAGAGTTTATGACATGGAATTTTGCTATTTTAGCAGCCGACCAAATCATTAATAGCGCCGCAAAGATGCTGCAAATGTCAGGTGGCCAATATGGAGTTCCAATTGTATTTAGAGGAGGAAATGGACAAGCAGGGCAATTAGCAGCGACACACTCACAAAGTTTCGAAGCATTTTATGCGCATGTTCCTGGATTGAAAGTTGTAACACCATCTACACCATACGATGCGAAAGGATTATTGAAAGCAGCTATTCGCGATAATGATCCAATTGTTTTTTTGGAGTCAGAAAAAATGTATAGTGATAAAGGAGAAATTCCTGAAGGTGAATATATCATTCCGATTGGTGTTGCGGATATTAAACGTAAAGGTACAGATGTGACAATCGTTTCTTTTGGTAAGATTATTAAGGTTGCTCATGCTGCAGCTGAGGAATTAGCAAAAGAAGGTATTGAAGTTGAAATTGTTGATTTGCGCACGGTTCGCCCAATAGACTATGCAGCAGTTGTTGAATCTGTTAAGAAAACAAATCGCTGCGTGGTTGTTGAAGAATCTTGGCCGTTGGCTTCAATTTCATCTGAAATTGCATACCATTTACAACGATATGCTTTTGATCATTTAGATGCTCCAGTTATGCGAGTAACACAAACCGACACACCATTTGCATTTTCTACTTCATTAATTGAAGAAGCTTTGCCAAATGTTGATAGAGTTATAAAGGCTGTAAAAGCAGTTTTATACAGAAATTAATACACCTTATTATATAGTGTGAAAAGTAGAGTGATTTTTTTTACTCTACTTTTTACTTTTTTAGAGCTACTTTTTAAAGTAAAATTTAACTATTCACAAAATCATTTTTTTTTCTATTTTTTTTCGTAACTACTTGTTTTGTAAAATAATTTGCGTATCTTTGCGTCCCCAAAAGTGTTTTGGGTAAATTAATAATTAATAAAATTAAGAGTATTTTATGCCAACTATCCAACAATTAGTTCGCAAAGGAAGAACGGCGGTAGTAAAGAAATCAAAATCTGCTGCACTTGATTCATGTCCACAGCGTAAAGGGGTATGTGTAAGGGTTTACACCACTACTCCTAAGAAGCCGAACTCTGCAATGCGTAAAGTTGCAAGGGTGCGTTTGACTAACGGAAAAGAAGTCAACGCTTACATCGGTGGTGAAGGTCACAACTTACAAGAGCACTCATTAGTGCTTGTACGTGGAGGAAGGGTTAAAGACCTTCCAGGAGTACGCTACCACATTGTACGTGGAGCGGAAGACACTGCAGGTGTTGAGGGAAGAAAACAACGTCGTTCTAAATATGGAGCGAAAAGACCTAAGCAAAAATAATAGTTAAAGCTGTAGAAAAATGAGAAGAAGAAAAGCGAAAAAGATAGCCGTCCTTCCGGATCCACGTTTCCAGGATGTTCAAGTAACGAAGTTCGTTAACAACTTGATGTATGACGGAAAAAAGAGTTTAGCATTCAAAATTTTCTATGATGCTATTGCTATCGTAGAAAAGAAAGTTGAAGAAACTCCAGGTATTGAAACGTTTAAAAAAGCGTTGGAAAATGTTGCTCCACCAGTTGAGGTTCGTTCTCGTCGTGTAGGAGGTGCTACTTTCCAAATTCCAACTCCAGTTCGTGAGTCAAGAAAACAATCTTTGGCTATGAAATGGTTAATCGGATATGCTCGTAAACGTAACGAGAAAACAATGGCCGCTAAATTAGCGTCTGAAATTATTGCTGCATCTAAAGAAGAAGGTGCTGCATTCAAGAAGAAAGAAGATACATTAAGAATGGCTGAGGCTAACAAGGCGTTCTCTCACTTTAGATTTTAATCATCATGGCAAGAGATCTTAAATTTACACGTAACATTGGTATTGCCGCTCACATTGATGCTGGTAAAACTACTACAACAGAACGTATCCTTTTCTATTCTGGTGTAAACCATAAATTGGGTGAAACTCACGAAGGTGGTGCTACAACAGACTGGATGGCTCAAGAGCAAGAAAGAGGTATTACTATTACTTCTGCAGCTGTTACAGTTCCATGGAAATACAAAGGAAATACATACCAAATTAACGTAATTGACACTCCGGGACACGTTGACTTTACAGTTGAGGTGAATCGTTCATTACGTGTATTAGATGGTTTAGTGTTCTTGTTCTCTGCTGTTGATGGTGTTGAACCTCAATCAGAAACAAACTGGCGTTTGGCTAACAACTACAACGTTCCTCGTATTGGTTTCGTTAACAAAATGGACCGTCAAGGAGCAGACTTCTTAAACGTAGTTCGCCAAGTTAAAGAAATGTTAGGAAGTAACTCACTTCCATTACAATTACCTATCGGTTCTGAAGATAACTTCAAAGGAGTAGTTGACTTGATTACTTTTAAAGCAATCGTTTGGAATGAAGCTGATAAAGGTATGACATATACTGAAGTCGAAATGCCAGCTGATTTAGTTGACGAAGCTACTGAGATGCGTGAGCACTTATTGGAGCAAGTTGCTGAATTTGATGACACGTTGATGGAAAAATACTTCGAAGATCCAAATTCTATCACAGAAGAAGAAGTTTTAGCTGCATTGCGTCAAGCTGTAATTTCTGGAAAAGTTGTTCCAATGATGTGTGGTTCTTCTTTCAAAAACAAAGGAGTTCAAGCGATGTTGGATAACGTAATGGCGTTATTACCTTCTCCATTAGATCAAGAAGCTATTAAAGGTATCGATCCTAAAACAGGAGAGGAAATCGAGCGTAAGCCTTCTTACGACGAGCCTTTCTGTGGGTTAGCATTTAAAATTGCTACTGACCCTTACGTAGGTCGTTTGTGTTTCGTACGTGCTTATTCTGGTAAATTACCTGCTGGTTCTTATATTTACAACCCACGTACAAACAATAAAGAGCGTATCTCTCGTATCTTCCAAATGCATGCTAACAAACAAAATCAAATTGAAGAGTTAGGTGCTGGTGATATTGGTGCAGTAGTAGGATTTAAAGATATCCGCACTGGTGATACATTATGTGCTGAAGGTCACGGAATTATCTTGGAATCTATGGACTTCCCAGATCCAGTAATTGGTGTTGCTATTGAGCCTAAAACTCAAGCAGATACTGATAAATTATCTATCGGTTTATCTAAATTAGCTGAAGAGGATCCAACTTTCCAAGTTAGAACTGACGAAGAAACTGGTCAAACAGTTATCTCAGGGATGGGTGAGTTACACTTAGACGTATTGATTGACCGTTTGAAACGTGAATTCAAAGTTGAAGTAAACCAAGGAGCTCCACAAGTTAGCTACCGTGAAAATATCACAATCCCAGTTGATCACAGAGAAGTTTACAAAAAACAATCAGGTGGTCGTGGTAAGTTTGCTGATATCGTTGTTAAAATTTCTCCGCAAACAAATCCAGAAAAAACAGGATTGGAGTTCATTAATAGCATTAAAGGTGGTAACATTCCAAAAGAATACATTCCTTCAGTAGAAAAAGGATTCAAAGAATCTATGAAGAATGGTGTTATGGCTGGTTACCAAGTAGAATCAATGATTGTTGAGTTAGTAGATGGTTCATTCCACGCAGTTGACTCTGACTCATTGTCTTTCGAATTGTGTGCTAAAATGGCTTACAAAGCAGCATTGAAAAAAGCTGGACCAGTTTTATTGGAACCAATTATGAAATTGGAAGTTATTACTCCAGAAGAAAACATGGGTGACATTGTTGGTGACTTGAACCGTCGTAGAGGTGTAATCAGAGGTATGGATGATAAGAACGGATCTAAAGTAATTAAAGGTGATGTTCCATTATCTGAAATGTTCGGTTACGTAACTCAATTACGTACATTGTCATCAGGACGTGCAAACTCTACAATGGAGTTCTCTCACTACGCTGAAGCACCTAAGAATATTGCTGACGAAGTAGTTGCAAAAGTTAACGGAAAAGTGAACGCATAATACGATAGTATAATGAGCCAAAAAATTAGAATTAAATTAAAGTCATACGATCATAACTTGGTAGACAAATCTGCTGAGAAGATTGTAAAAACAGTAAAAGCTACTGGAGCTGTTGTTAGTGGACCAATTCCATTACCAACACACAAACGTATATACACTGTATTGCGTTCTCCACACGTAAACAAAAAAGCACGTGAACAATTTGAATTAAGTTCTTATAAACGTCTTTTAGACATTTATAGCTCTTCTTCAAAAACTGTTGATGCGTTGATGCGTTTGGAGTTGCCTAGTGGTGTTGATGTAGAAATCAAAGTTTAATCATAAAATAAAGTAGTAATGCCAGGAATAATTGGTAGAAAAATCGGAATGACTAGCATTTATAGTGCTGAGGGTAAAATGTTACCATGCACGGTAATTGAAGCTGGTCCTTGTGTTGTAACTCAAGTTAAAACACAAGACAGAGATGGTTACGATGCCGTTCAATTAGGATTTGGAGAGCGTAAAGAAAAAAACACTCCAAATGCATTGAAAGGTCACTTTAAAAAAGCTAACACAGAGCCAAAATCTAAGTTAGCTGAATTTAAAGGTTTCGATAACTTGAACTTAGGAGATGTAGTTACATCTGAAATCTTCGAAGAAGGAGAATACGTAGATGTAATTGGTACTTCTAAAGGTAAAGGTTTCCAAGGGGTTGTAAAACGTCATGGATTCGGTGGAGTTGGTCAAACAACTCATGGTCAGCACAACAGATTGCGCGCTCCAGGTTCTATTGGTGCAGCTTCTTATCCTGCGAAAGTATTCAAAGGAATGAGAATGGCTGGACAAATGGGTAACAAGCGTGTGACAGTTGATAACTTACAAATTTTGAAAGTTTTAGCTGATAAAAACTTAATTATCGTTAAAGGTTCCGTTCCAGGAGCCAATGGTTCAACAGTATTAATTCAGAAATAATGGAAGTAAAAGTAATTGACGCACAAGGTAAAGCTACTTCGAAAACTGTTAGCTTATCTGAAGGAATTTTTGGAATTGAACCAAACGATCATGCAATTTACTTAGATGTTAAGCAACACTTGGCAAATCGTCGTCAAGGAACGCATAAATCAAAAGAAAGAGCTGAGATTGCAGGTTCTACAAAGAAAATTAAGAAACAAAAAGGAACTGGTGGAGCACGTGCTGGTAGCATTAAGTCTGGTACTCGTGTTGGTGGTGGTCGTATGTTTGGACCAAGACCAAGAAACTATCATTTTAAATTGAACATTAAATTGAAGCGTTTAGCTCGTAAGTCTGCTTTTGCATACAAAGTGAAACAAGATGCTTTAATTGTTTTGGAAGACGTTAATTTCAATGCAGCAAAAACAAAGGATTTCAAAGCTTTGTTGGCTGGTTTGAACTTAGAAAACCAAAAAGTTTTGTTCATTTTGGGTAGTGAAAACGAAAACGTGTATTTAGCATCACGTAACCTTGAAAGAGTTAAAGTTGTTACAGCTGAGTCATTCAACACTTATGATGTTTTGAATGCTAAGAAAGTTGTATTAGCAGCAAGTTCAATAGAAGTAATCGAAAAGATTCTAAATTGATTAAAAGATGAAAGCAATTATTAAAAAGCCAATAATTACCGAGAAAGCAACTTCTCAATCAGAAAAGTCAAATCGCTTTTCATTTGTAGTTGATAGAACGGCAAATAAGTTGGAAATTAAAGATGCTATCGAGAAATTGTACGGAGTTCAGGTAACTGAAATTCGTACAATGAATTATGGTGGCGGTAAATCCTCTGTTAAATATACTAACAAAGGTATCGTTGAGCAACGTAGCAAGCAATGGAAAAAAGCTATTGTTACAGTTGCAAGTGGAGAAACGATTGATTTATTTAGTAATTTTTAAGTAGTAAAACGAAATGAGTCTTAAAAAATTAAAGCCTACAACTCCAGGGCAAAGACACAAAATCATCAGTGACTATTCTGAAATCACTACATCAAAGCCTGAAAAGTCTTTAGTAGTTGGTAAAGGTAAATCTGGTGGTCGTAATCACGATGGTAAAATGACTATGCGCTATATTGGTGGTGGTCATAAACAAAAATACCGTATCGTTGATTTCAAAAGAAGCAAGCATGGTGTACCTGCTACGGTTAAAACGATTGAATACGATCCAAACCGTACAGCTCGTATTGCTTTACTTTATTATGCAGATGGTGAAAAAGCGTACATCATTGCTCCAGAAGGTTTAAAAGTAGGTGATACTGTAATCTCTGGTCAAGGTTCTGCACCAAATGTAGGGAATGCACTTTTCTTAAGTGAAATTCCATTAGGAACTGTAATTCATAACATTGAATTAAAACCTGGTAGAGGTGGTGCTATTGCTCGTGGAGCTGGTACTTATGCTCAATTGAACGCTCGTGATGGACGTTATGCTATCATTAAATTGCCTTCAGGTGAAACTCGTATGATTTTAACTACTTGTTTAGCTACAATTGGATCTGTATCTAATGCTGAACATAGCTTGGTTGTATCAGGAAAAGCGGGAAGAAGCCGTTGGTTAGGTCGCCGTCCACGTGTTCGTGGTGTTGTTATGAACCCAGTTGATCACCCAATGGGTGGTGGTGAAGGTAGAAATGCCGGAGGTCACCCAAGATCACGTAAAGGCTTACCAGCTAAGGGTTACAAAACACGTGCGCCTAAGAAGTATTCAGATAAAATGATTATCGAAAGAAGAAAAAAATAATAGGATATGAGTCGTTCGTTGAAAAAACCGCCGTTTGTTCACTATAAATTAATGCAAAGAGTGGACGATGCACAGGCGTCACAAAATAAAAATGTTATCAAAACTTGGTCTAGAGCAAGTACTATTACTCCAGACTTTATTGGGTTAACATTTGCAGTTCATAATGGTAATAAATTTATTCCAGTTTTTGTTACGGAAAACATGGTAGGTCACAAATTAGGTGAATTTGCTCCTACTCGTAACTTCCGTGGCCATGGTGGTAATAAAAAAGATAAGAAAAGATAGTAATCATGGGTGCTAGAAAACAATTAATGGCAAAGAGTCTTAAGGAGAAAAAAGCTACTACAGCTATCGCTCGCTTAAATGATTCTTCTATCGCTCCTCGCAAAATGAGATTAGTTGCTGATCTTGTTAGAGGTGTAGAAGTAAACAAGGCTTTAAATATTTTGCAACACAATCCGAAGGCTGCATCTGTTAGCCTTGCAAAGCTTTTGCGTTCTGCAATCGCTAACTGGGAGCAAAAAAATGAAGGGAAAAGCATTGAAGATAATACATTGATCGTTCGTTCTATTGAAGTAGCGGGTGGTCCAATGATGAAACGTATTCAAGCTGCTCCTCAAGGACGTGCTCATAGAATTAGAAAGAGATCAAACCATGTTACCATTATCGTTGATGGTGTTAAATAAGTAAGAGAATGGGACAAAAAACAAATCCAATAGGAAATAGATTAGGTTACATCCATGGGTGGGAATCTAACTGGTATGGCGGAGATAACTACAGAGATAAAATCGTTGAAGACGACAAAATCCGTAAATATCTAAACGCTCGTTTGTCAAGAGCTTCTATCTCTCGTATTATTATTGAGCGCACATTGAAGCTTGTTACTGTTACTATTAACACAGCAAGACCAGGTGTTATCATCGGTAAAGGTGGACAAGAGGTTGACAAATTGAAAGAAGAGTTAAAAAAATTGACAAAAAAAGAGATTCAAATCAACATTTTCGAGGTAAAACGTCCAGAATTGGATGCTCGTTTAGTTGCTGATGGTATCGCGCGTCAATTAGAAGCTCGTATTTCTTTCAGAAGAGCAATTAAAATGGCTATTGCGAGCACAATGCGCATGGGAGCTGAAGGAATCAAAGTTAAGATTTCTGGACGTTTGAATGGTGCAGAAATGGCTCGTTCAGAGATGTACAAAGATGGACGTACTCCGTTACATACGTTCAGAGCTGACATCGATTATGCAATTTCTGAAGCTCACACGACTTATGGTCGCTTAGGTATCAAGGTGTGGATATGTAAGGGTGAAGTTTACGGAAAACGCGATTTGTCACCAAACGTTGGTCAAGCTCCATCTTCTTCAAAGGGAGGCAATGGGAAAAAACCTCTAGGTGCTAAGAAAAGAAAAAAGTAATTAAGGACAGTAAAATTTTATAAAATGTTACAGCCAAAAAGAACTAAATTTAGAAAAGCACAAAAGGGAAGAAACCGCGGTCTTGCTCAAAGAGGAAGTACTGTAGCTTTTGGATCTTATGCGCTTAAAAGTTTGGAACCGGGATGGATTACATCTCGCCAAATTGAAGCTTCTCGTATCGCAGTTACGCGTTACATGAAGCGTGAAGGTAAAGTATGGATTCGCATCTTCCCTGATAAACCAGTAACTTCTAAACCAGCTGAAGTACGTATGGGTAAAGGTAAAGGTGCACCAAGTCACTGGGTGGCAATTGTTAAACCGGGACGTATTTTGTTCGAAGCTGATGGGGTTCCTTACGAAATTGCTAAAGAAGCAATGCGTTTGGCAGCTCAAAAAATGCCTGTTAAGTGCAAATTCATCACTCGTAATGATTTCGTAGTTCCAGAAAATTAATCGTAAAATGAAGCAGCAAGAAATCACAAAATTATCTCTTGAGGACTTGAAAAGCCGTATTGCGGATTTGACCGGTCAATTGAATAAAATCAAGTTGAATCACAAGGTGACTCCATTGGAAAATCCTCTTCAAATTCGTACAATGAGAAGAACGATTGCCCAGTTGAACACTGAGTTAACAAAACGCGAGAAACAAGCTTAACCGCTTGTTTCTCAAAATATTGATTACAATGACAGAGCGTAATTTAAGAAAAGAAAGAGTAGGTGTAGTTACTAGTAACAAGATGGATAAATCTATCGTTGTTTCAGTTTTGAAAAAAGTAAAACACCCTAAGTATGGTAAGTTCATCAAAAGAACCAAAAAGTTCGTTGCTCATGATGAAAAGAACGAGTGCAACATCGGTGATACTGTAAAGATCATGGAAACTCGTCCTTTGTCAAAAACAAAGAATTGGAGATTGGTTGAAATTATTGAAAGAGCTAAATAATTATTTGTAGTAATGATACAGACAGAGTCAAGACTTACAGTAGCAGATAACTCAGGAGCAAAAGAGGTATTGTGTATCCGTGTATTGGGTGGTACAAGACGTCGTTATGCTTCAATTGGGGATAAAATCGTTGTTGCTGTTAAGAGTGCAGCGCCCTCTGGCGCCGTTAAAAAGGGAGCGGTTGTTAAGGCAGTAGTAGTAAGAACTAAAAAAGAAGTACGTCGTGCTGATGGTTCTTACATTCGTTTCGATGATAACGCATGCGTTATCTTGAATCAGGCGGGTGACATGAGAGCCACTCGTATTTTCGGACCAGTTGCTCGTGAGCTACGTGAGAAAGATTATATGAAAATCATTTCTCTAGCTCCTGAGGTACTTTAAATTGTTGAAATGATGCAACAGAAATTACACATTAAAGTAGGTGATACTGTTAAGGTTATTAGCGGTACTTCACGTAATCAGGAAGGAAAAGTCCTTGCGATTGATAGAAAGAAATCTCGTGCAATTGTAGAGGGTGTTAATATCATTAAAAAACACTCTAAACCAAGTGCACAAGACCCTCAAGGTGGAATTGTGGAACGCGAAGCGGGTATCCATATTTCAAACCTTATGCTTGTTCATAATGGCGTTGCTACTCGCATTGGCCGTAAATTGAACAAAGATGGAAAATTAGTTCGTTATTCAAAAAAGTCAGGGGAGGAGATTAAGTAATGAGTTATACACCGAGACTTAAGGAAAAGTATAAAGCGGAGGTAGTTCCTGCTTTAACAGAAAAGTTTGGTTACAAGTCAAAGATGCGTGTACCAAAACTTACGAAAATTGTTTTGAGCCAAGGATTAGGAGATGCAGTTGCTGACAAAAAAATTGTTGATGCTGCTGTAGAAGATTTGTCTAGAATCGCTGGTCAAAGAGCTGTAGCTACAAAATCTAAAAAGGATATTTCTAACTTTAAATTAAGAAAAGGAATGCCGATTGGTGCTATGGTTACTTTGAGAGGTGATCAAATGTACGATTTTCTTGATCGTTTAATTTCAGTAGCTCTTCCAAGAACACGTGACTTTAGAGGTGTTAGCCCTAAAGGATTTGATGGTCGTGGTAACTTCAACTATGGAGTTAAAGAACACATCATTTTCCCTGAGATTGACATCGACAAAGTAAACCGTATCTTAGGTATGGATATTACGTTTGTTACGTCTGCTGAAACAGATGAAGAAGGTATGGCATTATTAGATGCATTTGGATTCCCTTTTATAAAAAAATAAGAGATGGCAAAAGAATCAATGAAAGCGCGTGAGCGCAAAAGAGAAAAACTTCACGCACGTTATGCTAAAAAACGTGAAGAATTAGTAAAAATCTTAAAATCTACTGATGATTCAGAAGAAATTTTGACTCAAAAGTGGGATGCGATGATGGCATTACAAAAATTGCCTGCTAATTCAGCAAAAGTTAGACAACACAACCGTTGTGGATTGACTGGTAGACCTCGTGGATACATGCGTCAATTCGGACTTTCTCGTGTAACTTTCCGTGAAATGGCTTTATTTGGAAAAATTCCAGGTGTAAAAAAAGCTAGTTGGTAAAAATATTTTATTATATTTGCACCCAATTTTGTATTATTAACTGATTAAAGGTTCGGAATACCCTAATTTTTAGGGTGTTCCGAAAACCATAATCACAATTTTTTTTTATATGTACACAGATCCAATAGCTGATTATTTGACTCGTATTCGTAATGCGAGTTCGGCTGGTTTAAAAACCGTTGAGATTCCTGCGTCAAATACTAAAAAAGCGATTACAGCTATTTTATTTGACCAAGGGTATATCTCAAATTACAAGTTTGAAGATGATTCAAAGCAAGGAATTATTAAAATTGCTTTGAAGTACAATCCTTCTACTAGAGTTCCTGCAATTACTAAAATTGTAAGAGCATCTAAACCTGGTTTACGTAAATATGCTGGTGCGCAAGAATTGCCACGTGTATTAAACGGACTTGGAATTGCGATTGTTTCAACTTCTCACGGAGTAATCACAGATAAGGAAGCTAGAAAACAAAACGTTGGTGGAGAAGTTCTTTGCTACGTATATTAATCTTTAAAAAATTAATAAAATGTCAAGGATAGGTAAATCCCCAGTTAACATCCCGAGTGGAGTAGAAGTAAAGGTTGACGGTAACATCGTTACTGTTAAAGGTCCTAAAGGTCAGTTGACACAAGAAATTGACACTACATGTGTTAATTTGTCTATTGAAGACGGTGTCATCTCTTTCAGCCGCGTATCTGACGCACCAGATCACAGAGCAAAACATGGTTTATACCGTGCTTTAGTTCACAATATGTGTGTGGGCGTATCGGAAGGGTATAAAAAACAACTTGAAATTGTAGGTGTAGGGTTTAGTGCAAATGCTAACGGTCAATTGTTAGAGCTTGCATTAGGTTTCTCTCACCCAGTTGTTTTTCAAATGCCAAATGAAATTAAGTTGACAGCAGAAACTCAAAAAGGTAAGGCGCCAGTTGTGACGTTAGAATCACATGACAATCAACTTTTAGGTCAAGTAGCAGCTAAATTACGTTCTTTCCGTAAACCAGAGCCTTACAAAGGAAAAGGTATTAAATTTGTAGGTGAAGAACTTAGAAGAAAAGCAGGTAAATCTGCATCTAAAAAATAAACTTAATTAATTATGGCATTTAGTAAATTAAATAAACGAGCAAAAATCAAAAGAAGAATCAGAAAGAAAATTTCTGGTACTACTTTGGTTCCAAGATTGTCAGTTTTCCGTAGTAATAAGCAAATTTATGCTCAAATCATTGATGATACTACAGGAAAAACGTTGGCATCAGCATCTTCTTACAAAAACAAAGCAGCAGAAAAAGTTGCTAAGCTTGAACAAGCTTCTATTGTTGGTAAAGAAGTAGCAGAAAAGGCAATTAAAGCTGGGATTCAATCTGTTGTGTTTGATCGCAATGGTTATTTGTATCACGGTAGAGTTAAATCATTAGCTAACTCGGCAAGAGAAGGCGGTTTAAAATTTTAAGAAATGGCACAAGTATTGAACAGAGTAAAGTCTTCGGATATTGAGCTTAAAGATAAGTTGGTAGCCGTAAACCGCGTAACGAAAGTAACAAAGGGTGGTCGTGCCTTTTCTTTCTCTGCTATTGTTGTAGTTGGTGATGAAAATGGTATTGTAGGTCATGGATTAGGTAAAGCTAAAGAGGTTACTGAAGCTATTACTAAAGGTATCGATGACGCTAAAAAGAACTTGATTAAAGTTCCAATCTTGAAAGGAACTGTTCCTCATGCTCAAAAAGGGAAGTTCTCTGGAGCAAGAGTTTTGTTGAAACCAGCTTCTGAAGGTACAGGGGTTATCGCAGGTGGTGCGATGCGTGCTGTATTAGAAAGTGTTGGTATTCACAACGTATTGGCAAAATCACAAGGTTCATCAAATCCGCATAACGTAGTGAAAGCGACTATGGACGCTCTTTCTCAATTGAGAGACGCATCTTCAGTTGCTAGACAGCGTGGTATTTCGTTGGATAAAGTATTTAATGGTTAATAGACAAGGACATGGCTAAAATTAAAATTAAGCAAGTAAGAAGCGCTATTAATCGTCCAGCTGTACAAAAAGCTACGATTCAAGCGCTAGGATTGAGAAAGTTGAACGTTATCGTTGAAAAAGAAGCAACTCCTCAAATCTTGGGAATGATTAAGAAAGTACAACACTTAGTTGAAGTTGTTGAATAACTTATAAAAATTGATTTGATATGAGCACTTTACATAATTTAACTCCTGCAGCGGGTTCTGTATCTAGCAGAAAAAGAATCGCACGTGGTCAAGGTTCTGGCTACGGTGGTACTGCTACTCGCGGTCATAAAGGAGCAAAATCTAGATCTGGTTATAGTAAGAAAATTGGATTTGAAGGGGGACAAATGCCGCTTCAAAGACGAGTTCCTAAATTCGGATTTAAAAACATCAATAGAGTTGAATATAAAGCTATTAACTTAGATATTATTCAAGAATTGATTGATCGTAAAAATGTTTCTGAAATTACTCCTGAAGTTTTAATGGAAAATGGATTGGTTTCAAGAAATGAGTTGGTTAAAATCTTAGGAAGAGGAGAGTTAACTGCAAAGATTAATGTTACAGCACACAAGTTTTCTGCATCTGCTAAAGAAGCAATTGAAAGCAAAGGTGGTAATTGTTCAGAAATCTAATTAACTTTGCCAACAAATTAAAAGATGAAACGTTTTATACAGAACATAAAAAACATCTGGAAGGTGGAAGAGTTGAGAAAAAGAATTCTTTTAACTCTTTCACTTATATTAGTTTACCGTATAGGTTCATTTATTATTATTCCAGGTGTAAATTATACAGCTTTATCTCATGCTAATCAAGCTGGATCAGCTAATATGTTAGAGGATTTGTTATCATTATTCTCTGGAGGTGGTTTTACTAATGCTTCTATTATGGCTTTGGGTATTATGCCTTATATTAGTGCTTCCATTATTATGCAATTATTGGGAATGGCTGTACCTGCAGTTCAAAAAATGCAAAATGAAGGTGAATCTGGTAGAAAACGTATCAATAACTACACTCGAATTCTAACAGTTGGTATCGCTGCATTACAAGCTCCTACTTATGTAGCGCTTTACGTGCAAAGCAAAAATGCAATGCCTGCTGATGTAACATCTTTATGGTGGATTCAAACTGTATCAGTAATGATTGCTGGTACTATGTTTGCAGTGTGGTTAGGTGAGCGTATTACTGAGAAAGGTATCGGAAATGGTATTTCTTTATTGATTACTGTTGGTATCCTTGCTCGTTTGCCTCAGGCATTTTTGTCTGAAATCGGTATCAATGCTGGTAACTTGATTAAAATTATTCTTGAAATTGTTGCATTTATGTTAGTGGTAATGGCTACGATTTTCATTGTTCAAGGTGTTCGTAGAATCCCTTTAAACTCTGCTAAAAGAGTTGTAGGTGGTGCACGTGACGTTGTTGAGCAAGGTTCTCGTAACTATTTGCCTATTAAAGTTAACGCTTCAGGAGTTATGCCAATCATTTTTGCTCAAGCAATTGTTACAATTCCTATGATGTTGTTTGCATCAAATTCTGAAACTCCAAGTGCCTTACAAATGGCATTAGGAAATCCTTACGGATTGTGGTATAATGTTCTTTTAGCAACATTAATCATTGTGTTTACTTATTTCTACACTGCGATTATGATTAATCCTAAGAAAATTGCTGAGGATTTGAAGAAAAGTGGTGGTTTTATCCCTGGTGTTAGACCAGGTGAGGAAACAGCTGAATATGTTGACTCATTGGTTTCTAGAATTACATTACCTGGATCATTGTTTTTAGCATTGATTGCTATTTTGCCTGCTTTTGCTTCTATTGCTGGAGTGAACGGTCAGTTTGCAATGTTCTTTGGAGGTACTTCAATTTTGATTATGGTTGGTGTTGTATTAGATACTTTACAACAAATTGAGTCTTATTTATTAAATCGCCACATGGATGGTTTAATGGACGGAACTCGCATCCAAGGTAGAAGATCAGCTAACGAATTATCAGGTTTCTAGAATATGGCTAAGCAAACATCGATAGAACAAGACGGAACAATTATTGAAGCATTGTCAAATGCTATGTTTCGTGTTGAGTTAGAAAACGGTCACGTTATCACTGCACATATTTCTGGTAAAATGCGTATGTTTTACATCAAAATTTTACCTGGAGATAGAGTGAAGGTTGAAATGTCACCGTATGATTTGACGAAAGGGCGTATCTCTTTCAGATATAAGTAGAATAGAAGCTCAAAATATATTAAAAATTTTAAAAAATGAAAGTTAGAGCATCAGTAAAGAAACGTACTGCAGATTGCAAAATCGTTAAAAGAAAAGGAAGAGTTTATGTGATTAATAAAAAGAATCCTAAACTTAAACAAAGACAAGGTTAATATTTAGAAAGTATGGCACGTATTGCAGGTATAGATTTACCAAAGAATAAAAGAGGTGTTGTTGGGTTAACTTACATCTTTGGTATCGGAAGAAGCACAGCTTCTAAAATTTTAAAAGAGAACAACATCGATGAAAACATCAAAGTTTCTGACTGGAACGATGATCAAATTGGTTTGATTCGTGAAGCAGTTAATACTATTAAAGTAGAAGGTGCATTGCGTTCTGAAATCCAATTGAACATTAAACGTTTGATGGATATCGGTTGTAACAGAGGAATTCGTCACCGCGCTGGTCTTCCATTAAGAGGTCAACGTACAAAGAACAACTCTCGTACTCGTAAAGGAAGAAGAAAAACAGTTGCTAACAAGAAAAAATAATTTTTCTTGATCTGTTTTTAAGTTTAATAAAACAATAGCTAAATACAAATGGCAAAATCGAATCAAAAAAAGAAGAAGAATGTCAAAGTAGATGCATTAGGTGAAGCGCATATCCAAGCTTCCTTCAATAATGTTATTATTTCTTTGACTAACGGCAGTGGTCAAGTTATTTCTTGGTCTTCAGCTGGTAAAATGGGCTTTAGAGGTTCTAAAAAGAACACTCCTTATGCTGCTGGCGTTTGTGCTACGGATGCTGCAAAAGAAGCTCATGACTTCGGATTACGTCGCGTTAAAGTTTTTGTAAAAGGACCAGGTGCAGGTCGTGAATCTGCAATCCGATCTTTGCACAATGCTGGTATCGAAGTAACTGAAATTATTGACGTTACTCCATTACCGCACAACGGTTGTCGTCCTCCGAAAAAACGTCGCGTTTAATTAGTAATTATAACCAGAAAAGGGAGTACATCGTCGAAGGAAAGCCTTAATTCACGATGCCTTTTCACAATTTAAAGTTAAAATGGCAAGATATACAGGTCCAAAAACAAAAATTGCTCGTCGCTTCCGTGATCCTATTTTCGGTGCAGACAAGTCTTTAGAAAAACGTCCTTACGGTCCTGGACAACATGGTCCAGCTAAACGTCGTGGTGGAAAACAATCTGAGTACGCTATTCAGTTAGCTGAAAAACAAAAAGCAAAATACACTTATGGTATTTTGGAGCGTCAATTCTCTAACTTGTACAATAAAGCAAATGCTAAACCTGGTATTACAGGTGAGATTTTGTTACAGTTATGTGAAACTCGTTTAGACAACACTGTTTACCGTTTAGGTATCGTTTCTACAAGAAGCGCTGCTCGTCAATTAGTTTCTCACAAACATATTACTGTTAACGGAGAGATTGTAAACATTCCTTCATACCAATTGAAAGTTGGTGATGTTGTTGGAGTAAGAGAAAAATCTAAATCTTTAGAGGTTATCACTAGCTCTTTATCAACTAGCGCTAAAAACTATGATTGGTTGTCTTGGGATAAAGCAACTATGTCTGGAAAATTATTAGCTGTACCTGCTCGTGATATGATTCCTGAAAATATCAAGGAACAGTTAATCGTCGAGTTGTACTCTAAATAATAAAATTAATTAATCATTGGATTGGAGCCAAAGGGTTGAGTAGTTTCTTCAGCTACTCAACCGCGCAACTCCAAAACAATTAAAACGAAGAATAACAAATGGCAATTTTAGATTTTCAAAAGCCTGATAAAGTCATCATGATTCAATCTGATGAGCATCATGGTCAATTTGAATTCCGTCCGTTAGAACCTGGTTACGGAATCACTATTGGTAACGCTTTGCGTCGTATCTTATTATCTTCTTTGGAAGGTTTCGCAATCTCTTCAATTAAGATTAAAGGTGCTGACCACGAGTTTACAACTATTAAAGGAGTTGTGGAAGACGTTACTGAAATCATCTTGAACTTAAAACAAGTTCGCTTTAAGCAACAAATTGAAGGTACTGATACTGAAACTTTTTCTGTTTCTATTTCTGGACAAGAGCAATTGACTGCTGGTGATTTAGGTAAATTCACTTCTGCTTTCCAAGTTTTAAATCCAAGTTTAGTGATTTGTAACTTAAATAGTTCTGTTAAATTGGAAATGGAAATCACAATTATTAAAGGTCGCGGGTATGTTCCTTCTGAAGAAAACAGAATTAGCGGAGCTGCTTTCGGTACAATTTTTGTCGATTCTATCTTTACTCCAATTAAAAATGTTAAATATGCGATTGAAAACTATCGTGTTGAGCAAAAAACGGACTATGAAAAACTTGTTTTAGACATCACTACAGATGGTTCAATCCATCCTAAAGATGCTTTAAAAGAAGCTGCTAAAATTTTAATTCACCACTTTATGTTGTTCTCTGATGAGCGCATCACATTGGATAGTGAAGTTAAAGCCGAAACAGAAGAGTTTGATGAGACTTCTTTACACATGAGACAATTGTTGAAATCTAAATTAGTAGATATGGACTTGTCTGTTCGTGCATTGAACTGTTTGAAAGCTGCTGATGTTGAAACATTGGGTGATTTAGTTTCTTACAATAAGAACGATTTATTGAAGTTCCGTAACTTTGGTAAAAAATCATTGACTGAATTGGAAGACTTAGTGGATAACAAAGGGCTTACTTTCGGTATGAATGTTTCTAAATATAAATTAGACAAAGACTAGTATCGCGGTAAATTAAATTAATAATGGCGTAATAGGTGGTAAAGTTAACGCGATACTCAATTAACTTTATTAACCGTTACTTACGAAATTTAAAACAAAATGAGACACGGAAAAAAAGTAAATCATTTAGGTAGAACAGCTTCTCACAGAAAAGCAATGCTATCTAACATGGCGTCTTCGCTTATCATGCATAAGCGCATTAATACAACTGTTGCTAAAGCTAAAGCTTTAAGAGTTTACATCGAACCTCTTTTGACTAAATCAAAAGAAGATACAACTCACAACAGAAGAACGGTTTTCAGTTATTTACAAGACAAAGAAGTTGTTACTGAATTATTCAGAACAGTTGCTCCTAAAATTGCTGATCGTCCAGGTGGATATACTCGTATCATCCGTACAGGATTCCGTTTAGGTGATAACGCTGAAATGTGTATGATTGAATTAGTTGATTTCAATGAATTATACACTAACGAAAAAGCGAAGAAAACTACTCGACGTTCTAGAAGAGGTGGTTCTAAAGCTGAAGCTGCTGCTCCTGCTGCAGAAGTTGCTGAAGAAACAACTGAAACTCCTGAAGCACCTGCTGCTGATGCTACAGAAGAAACAGAAGATAAAGAGTAATTTTAACTCATTTATACAAAGAGGGATGTCATTTGACATCCCTCTTTTGTTTTATAATGGTTTTTAATTTTGCTAAAATTGCTCAAATGCTCCCAATCCAAATAAAGCAAAATCATATTTTACTGGATCGTGTGGATCGAATGCTTTAAGTTGGTTCATTAATTCTTCTAATGCTTTCCAATCATCTTGTTTCCTCGTTAATAAGCCTAGTTTTCTAGCGTTTTTACTGGTGTGAACATCTAAAGGTAAATATAACTCTGAAGGATTTACGCTTTTCCAAATGCCAAAATCAACTCCTTTTTCGTCACTTCTAACCATCCATCTTAAAAACATATTAATGCGTTTACAAGCTGAGTTTTTGAGTGGATTTGAAAGATGTTTCTCTGATCTTGTCAGATGTTCTATTGAAAGAAATTGTTCTCTAAAATGGACTATTCTACCTTTAATTCCTTCAATGTTTTCTTGTTCTTTAAAAGCTAATTCTAAATTTCCGTTTTTATAGATGTTTTGAAGGCTTTTAAGATAAAAATCTAAGTCTTCTGAATTGAATGTTCTATGGATAAAGTTTAAGTCTTTCTTGGAATAATTTTGAATGAAATCATAAGGAGCATGCTCCATTATTTCCATCAATTTTTCACTGTTTTTGATAATCATTTTACGATTTCCCCAAGCAATGGTTGCTATCAAAAACGCACTGATTTCTATGTCTTCTTTTGCTGTAAAGCGATGTGGAATTTGAATGGGATCGCTATCGATGAACAGTTTGTTTTCGTATTGTTCAGCTTTATAATCTAAAAACTCTTTAAGTTCTAAGTTGTTCATTATTCTACAATCAATCCGTCTTTCATTACTATTGTACGGTCAGCCATTTGAGCCAATTCCAAATTGTGGGTAACGATTACAAATGTTTGATTAAATTCGTTTCTTAAATCAAAAAATAATTGATGTAATTGTTTAGCATTTTCTGTATCTAAATTTCCAGAAGGTTCATCTGCAAAAATGATACTTGGACTATTCACCAACGCTCGAGCAACTGCTACTCGTTGTTGTTCACCTCCAGAAAGTTGATTTGGTTTATGCTCAGCTCTGTCTTTTAATCCTAAACGATTTAATAGCGGTAGAGCTATTTCTTTGGCCTCGGATAATGTTTTTCCTGCTATCATAGCTGGAATGCACACATTTTCAATTGCTGTGAATTCGGGTAAAAGCTGATGAAATTGAAAGATAAAGCCTATTTCTTTGTTTCTGAATTGAGCAATTTTTGCATCATTCATTGAAAAAGGTAAGGTGCCATTCAATTCAATTTCACCAGAATCAGGTTTGTCAAGAGTACTTAAAATTTGCAACAATGTTGTTTTACCAGCTCCAGAAGAACCAACGATAGAGACGATTTCTCCCTTTTTGACAGTTAAATTAATCCCTTTTAGGATAGGTAAATTATCGTAACTTTTATAAATGTTCTTAGCTGTTAAAATCATTGTTTACATTTTTAAAGTATGTCCCATTTTATCGCGCTTGGTTTTTAAGTAAAATTCGTTGTGTTTATTACTTTCAATTTCAATAGGAATGTTTTCAACTATTTCTAAGCCATAACCGATTAATCCTGTTCTTTTTGTAGGATTATTGGACATTAATTTCATTTTTGTTACGCCTAAATCTCTTAGAATTTGTGCGCCTACACCGTAATCTCTTTGATCACCTTTAAATCCAAGTTGCAAGTTGGCTTCAACTGTGTCCAAACCTTCTTCTTGTAATTTATATGCTTTTAATTTATTTGCTAATCCAATTCCTCTGCCTTCTTGATTCATGTAAACGATGACGCCTTTTCCAGCTTCTTCAATCATTTGCATTGCTTTTTCTAATTGTGGACCACAATCACAACGACATGAGCCGAAGATATCACCTGTCATGCAAGAAGAGTGAACACGAACTAAGATTGGTTCATCTTTTTCCCATTCACCTTTTATGAGTGCTAAATGGTCTAAATCATTCAATTTTTCTTTGTAATTCACCATTTTGAAGTCACCAATTTTTGTTGGCATTTGTACTTCATCACCTCTTTCGATAAGTGATTCATGGTGCATTCTGTATTCAATTAATTGCTCGATTGAGATAAGCTTTAAGTCAAATTTTTTAGCGACTTCTTGTAATTGAGGTAAACGAGCCATTGACCCATCTTCATTCAATATCTCTACAAGTATTCCAGCAGGTTCAAAACCAGCTAAACGTGCAAGGTCAACTGCTGCTTCTGTATGTCCTGTTCTTCTCAAAACACCGCCATCTTTTGCTCTAAGAGGAAAAATATGACCAGGTCTTCCCAAATCACTTGCTTTGGTTTCCTTATCCACTAATGATTTAATAGTTTTAGATCGATCGTGAACAGAAATACCTGTTGTACATCCTTGACCAATTAAGTCAACAGAAACCGTAAATTGAGTTTCATGCAAAACAGTGTTGTTAGATACCATTTGTGTAAGTCCTAATTCATCACATCTTTGGCCTGTAAGAGGAGCACAAATTAATCCTCTTCCATACGTTGCCATGAAGTTAATCATTTCAGGAGTTACACACTCAGCAGCTGCAATAAAATCACCTTCATTCTCTCTGTCCTCATCGTCAACAACAATGACAACTTTCCCTTTTCGAATATCTTCGATTGCTTCCTCTATGGTATTTAATACAGATGACATACTTTTAATTTTTATAGATACAAAAATAAGCTTTTAAACGCAAAATGACTAATAAATTAGACTTTTTTCTATTTTAATCGTCTAATGCTTCTCTTAGTTTTTGACGCAATTGTCTGTTATACGTTTCTTGCAAATATTTAAAATAGTTGTTAGTGCTCTTTGCAATGCACTTGGTGTATTGTTTTAGGCGGTGTTCTACATGGTCTTGCAATGCTTCCATGATTTCTAAAGCATCGTAAAAATCACCAGACCCGTTTTTAATCACTTCAAAATGATTGTCTAATGATAAATCGACTGCTAATTTTCCTTTATCACCATTGTCTAAACATTCATAATAAACGTCCTTAATACTGAAATCATTTAGTTTTTCAATATCTATTACTTCAGCTAATTTTCGTGGGAATTCAAATTCAACTTCAAATTCCATGTCATCTGACTCAGAAAGTTTGGATTCTAAGAAGCGATCTGGAAAACGGAATGCATCTTGCCAATTGATATAATCTTGCCACAATCCAAATCTCCTAACGTTGTTTCCTAAGTCAATGACTTTAAATTTATCTTTTTGAGGTAATTTACGTGAACCACGTCCAATCATTTGATGATAAAGAGTAAGAGAACGCGTAGCTCGATTAAGAATAATTGTTTCTACAGTGGGTTCATCAAATCCAGTAGTTAAAATACCAACGCTTGAAAGAATTGCATCGGGCGTTTCTTTGAACCATTTAAGTACATCTTTTCTGTCTTTATCTGAAAATGTTGAGTCTAAATGTTTTATTTTAAATCCTCTTTTCTTAAAAGTTTCTTCTACACGAATTGATGTTTCAATACCAGGATTAAAAATTAATGTTTTGCTTCCTACGGCAATTTCTTCGTATGCGAAAAGCAATTTTTCTTGCATAAAATAATTACCATACACTACATCAGAACTACTTACAGTAAAATCACCATTTGATCCAATTTTTAAACCATGCAAATTCACATCGTACGTGTAAGTGTCAGCATTCGCTAAATATGCACTTTCAATTAAACTTGCAATGCTTTCGCCAACTAATAATTTGTTGTAATTGTCGTTTAGTGGAAGCGCTTTGTTACTGCTTAAAGGAGTAGCTGTTACTCCAAGTATGTTGGCATTTTGATAATACTGGAAAATTTTTCTAAAACTGTTGTAATGTGCTTCATCGACAATAACCAAGCCGATGTCTTCAATAAAGTTTTCATCATCTTGGAGACGATTGTTCAACGTTTCTACCATCGCGATGAAACAAGAAAACTCATTTTGATCTGGTATTGCTTTAACATCTGAGTTGATGATTTTATTCTCTACACCAATTGCCTTTAATTGTGTTGATGTTTGTACAGAAAGTTCGATGCGGTGCGTTAAAATCAGTACTTTTTTATTCCATTGCTGAATGTATCGTTTTGTAATTTCTGAGAAAATAACCGTTTTTCCACCTCCTGTTGGAAGTTGGTAAAGCAGATTGAAGTTGGCACCATTGTCTGCTAATTCTTGAATTATGTTTTGAACAGTGTTTTCTTGAAAAGGATAAAGTTTTTTGGCTGTTTCTAACGTTGTATCAATCATGATTGTTCTTAAAATGGGGCTACAAAATTACCGCCTTTATTCTGATAAAGCAAATATTATCGAAGATTAATTTTTTTTCTCTGTTTTTGAGGCGTTTTTTTGATGTTTTGTGTGTAGTGTTACAACAATTGAGCTTACTGTTACGTTTCTTTAGAAAAATAATTACATCTTTGTATTAAATTTAAGAAATGAAATTACAAATCACACTTCTATTTGTTCTTTTCAGTTTTTTGGGGATTTCTCAAGAAAAAAAGGAACGTATTCCATCCGCTTTTGGTTTTCAAGTGAAACCTATTTTTCCAGGTTTGTTTATCGGTCAAACTACAAAAAAAATTGTTGTTAATGGCTTTGAAACAACTATAAAGCAAGCTGTGGGGTATTCTTTTGGTGGTGTTGTTAGGGCGAATATCACGAAATTAATAGCTATTGAAACTGGAATAAACATGACAGAACGCAAATTTATTATTGATTCTGCTTATCCAGACTCAAATGTTTTTGCGAGTGCTCCTTTGCGTTATGTTACCTATGATATTCCCGTAAGTGCATTGTTTTATATTCGTTTAAGCGAACAATTTTATATGAATGCTTCTATTGGTGCAGCTATTATTTACAACCCGACAGTGGCAGGTGTGAAGCGCTCTCCTAAAAGTCGTCATGAGTTTTCTCAATTAGCATTGGGACGCAAAGTGTTAGCGGAAGCAGTAGCCAATATCGGTTTTGAATATCGTAATCAAAAAGCAGGAACTTTTTACATTGGAGCAGCGGCAAGAGTACCTTTTACACCGTTGTTTTATTTGCGTTCAGAATATAAGTACGATGGTATTAAAATAGTTTCCGACCCTGAACATGATGGACCTATCAGCGGTTCGTACATTTCTTTGGAGTTTAAATACTTTTTTCCTTATGTGAAAATTAAAGGAAGTCCAATTAAAACCCCGATTGAATAGATTACAAATTTCAAATTACAAATTTTAACTGCGAAGGAGCATCGGAGGTAGTTGCAGATTAATTTTCAATGATTAATTTTCTTAAATACCGTTGGTTATTGGTTTG
>CAZOKJ010000005.1:95467-113057 GCA_964580465.1 uncultured Fluviicola sp.
TTGCAGATTAATTTTCAATGATTAATTTTCTTAAATACCGTTGGTTATTGGTTTGAATTGCTATAAAATAACTACCTTTTTTCCAAGTTGTTGTTTCTAATTGAACAATTGGTTTAGATTCGGGGATTATTTCTTGTAAAATACGACCGTTATAATCGATGAGTTGAATGTGTTCAATTATTTCTTCTTTATCTTTTAAACGAATAAATAGTTCATTTTTCACTGGATTTGGAAAGATAAGTACGGCCAAATCATTGTCAAAAAATCCGTAATCATGGTCAATGTCTTGGCTTAATTCTAAAAATCCAGCAAGTGCAAGTTTGCTAACTCGAAGAAAATAATCAACATTAAAATGGTCAATTTTGTCTGTTACTTTGTGGTAATGAGGATTGAAATCGTAGAGGTAATGTTCATTAATGGCAAGGGCACTGAATCCATAGTCCCAAAATGGTTTTTGGTCAGAATGATAATTTCCTGGATTTAAAATGTTTAAATGCAAACCGATGTTATAAGCTTGATTGGCTAATAAGTACTTTTCTTTGATAAAAGCAGAATGCTGAATGTTTTTTAGGTTGATATCTACAATAGAATCGTTGTTTCCATCCCAAGCAATCATATCTAAATTGATGTAAGCAATGAGTTGTTCGTTGTTAAAAGACATTCGTTTGGCGTGAGCTGTACTTCCAACCATTCCGTCTTCTTCTTCATCCCAAAAGGCGAATACTAGTGTGTAAGGTGATGAATAATCGCGAAGTAAACGGCATACTTCCAAAATAGCAGCACATCCACTTGCGTTATCGTCTGCACCTGGTGCAATAGCACTCAAGGGAAGATTGTCATAGTGTGCACCTAAAATTAGTTGATGTTGAGGAAACAATGTTCCTTTTATTATAGCATACAGATTTTTTCCGGTAGGGCTAAAACGAAACGAATCTACTTGATAACCATATCTTTGAATTTCTTGTTTAATAAATTGATAAGCTAATTCATTTCCAGCAGTTTGTCGCTGTCGAGATTGAATGGTATGGTTTTGCCCGTTTATAGAAACAGGAATTTCTCCAGAAAGTTGTTTAACTCGTAACGTTAGGGAGTCTAAATTAACATTGTTGATGATAGTAGAAACAGTAGCGTCTTGTGCTGTGACGAAACCATTACACAACACAAAAATAATTAAAAAATAATAGGTAGCTAATCTGTTCATTTCTCAAAAGTAATGAAAAAAAATGTTGTTAAACACTTATTTCTTCGTAATTGAGTAAATAGTGTTTTTGATGTAGTAATTATCATCTATTTCAACTTGTTTGGCTTTGATTTTTTTGAATTTAGTTTCAGGATTTAATCGTGTTTTGATTCCGTTGATAAATACATCAATTGGCATGTCAAAGTTAGGAATACAGTTCTCCCATTTGTATCGATAAAATTTCCCTTGTTTTTTAATTTTTAGGAAAGGTAAATCTTTGGTTCGTAAATATTGATCAAAAATCGAGTTTAGAGATAATCCTAAAAAATTGCTCATAAAACCTTCTATGTCTTTGGAATCAACTGTTTGATGATAAAAGTGAGCGTTCATTTCGCGCAACAGATTTCGCCATTTAGTATCATCATGCACTAATTGTCGGATGGTGTGAAGCAGGTTGGAGCCTTTGTAATAAATATCGGTGGTATGATCATCATTGACTCCATAATTTCCTATAAGTGGCTTGTCATTTAAAATATTTGCACGAATTCCTCTAACGTATGCTGCTCCTGCTTCTTTTCCATAGTGATATTCTGTGAAAATAGCTTCTGAGTAACTTGTGAATGCTTCGTGAATCCATAAATCAGCGTTGTCCTTAGCTGTGATATTGTTAGCAAACCATTCGTGTCCACTTTCATGAATAATGATAAAATCCCATTTTAACCCCCAACCTGTTTGACTTAAATCGTTGCCTAAATAACCATTTTTAAAACCGTTTCCATAAGTAACAGAGCTTTGATGTTCCATGCCTAAATAAGGAACTTCTACTAACTTGTAGCCATCTTCATAAAAAGGGTAGGGGCCAAACCAATGTTCAAAAGCATCCATCATGCGAAAAGCGTCTTTGAATTGTTTTTTAGCTTCGTTAGCATGTTGTTTTAAAGCATAAAAAGTCATTGGAAGACGACCTTGATAAAGCGAATCCCAGCTTGTATAGTTGCCAATATTGAAATTTACGCCGTAGTTGTTAATGGGATTGATTACTTGCCATTTAGTTGTTCGTTCTTCTCCAATGATCGTATCGTTTATTAGCCGACCGTTGGAAACACTCATTAATTTTTTGGGAGTGGTTAATTCTACGATGACTCCCATATCGGGTTCGTCATATCCATGGTCTTTACATGGCCACCAAGCACTTGCACCAATTCCTTGACAAGCACTTGCTATAAAATCATTTCCCAATTCATCCTTTGACCAAACGATGCCACCATCCCAAGGAGCATTTTTGGCTTCAATAGGTCGGCCGCTGTAATAAATTGTTACAGTGTTCAATTGGTCTAAAACTAAATAATCCTGAAACATAACGTACCAAGTATTCTTAGAATGTTGGTTAAAAGACAATGGATTCGATTGATAGAGAACGCTGTCTATTTTTAATGGAGCTTGTAAATCAATTTGCATGATTTTTCCATGAGTAATTGTTTTAAAAACAAGTTGGTTGCTTCCACTAATTGTCTTATGTTCTGGTTGGATGTTGACGCGTAAATGATGGTGCTGAACATCCCACCAACTTCTTTCTGGTAGAATAGAACCTCTTAATGTATCGTCGTGAGAATATTGCCCGAAACTGGAAAAAGAAATGTAAAAAATATAGAAGACAATGAGTAAACGCATTTTTTCAGTCAAAATTACAAAAAAATCGTTGATTACTTTCTTTTTTTGTTGATAAGAAGTACTTTTTAGGTAAAAAACTCAGGAAGATATTTCCTATCTTTACGCAGCAAAATTCAACCCATAAAACAAGATATAAATGATCGCAAAAGAAACTCCTTTAATGAAGCAATACAATCAGATAAAAGCAAAACATCCTGGTGCGTTATTATTGTTTAGAGTTGGGGATTTTTATGAAACGTTTGGCGAAGATGCAATTAAAACATCTAAAATTTTAGGTATCGTATTAACGAAAAGAGGTGCAGGAAGTGAATCAGAAACTGCACTTGCAGGATTTCCATACCATTCTTTGGAAACATATTTACCTAAATTAGTTCGCGCTGGTCAACGAGTAGCAATTTGCGACCAGTTGGAGGATCCTAAAATGGCAAAAGGAATCGTCAAACGAGGAGTGACAGAATTGGTAACACCCGGCGTTTCATTTAACGATCAAGTTTTGGAACAGAAAAAAAACAATTTTTTATGTGCCATTCATTTTGGGAAAGATCGACATGGCATTGCTTTTGTGGATGTTTCGACTGGTGAGTTTTTAGTTGCTCAGGGAAATAATGCGTATATTGAAAAAGTAATTCAAGGATTTGAGCCAAAAGAAATTATCTTTCAAAAAAATAAATCCAAAGAATTTGATGCTCTGTTTAGTACTCGTTATTATCATTTTCGATTAGATGATTGGGTATTTACCCCTGATTTTGCACAAGAAAATTTGGTTTCACACTTTAATACCAAATCATTAAAAGGTTTTGGCGTAGAAGGGTTGGATGAAGGAATTGTTGCTGCAGGTGCTATTTTACATTATTTGAGTGAAACTCAAAATGATAAATTAGGACATATCACAACGCTTTCGCGTATCGAAGAAGACAAATATGTTTGGTTGGATCAATTTACATTGCGTAATTTGGAATTGGTTTTTTCTCCTCATCCCAATGCAACTACTTTAAGTGATATTTTGGATCAAACGCAAACTGCAATGGGAGGACGCATGATGAAGCGTTGGATTGTATTACCTTTGAAAGATGTTGCGCCCATTCAAGAACGTCAAAATGCTGTTTCTTTTTTGAAAAGAGAAGAAGACAAAACTTACGAATTAATTGCACACTTAAAAGAAATAGGTGATTTGGAGCGTTTGATTTCAAAAGTGGCTGTTGGGAAAGTGAATCCAAAAGAAGTCGTGCAATTGAAACGAACATTGCAGCAAATAGAACCGATTAAAAATCTACTTTCAAAGTCGGGTGTTTTGTTGTTGGATAAAATCACAGATCAGTTGAATCCTTGTTTCCAATTGATTGAAACGGTGGAAAAGACATTGATGGACGAACCTGCCGTGCAAATTGGTAAAGGAAAAGTAATAGCTGATGGTTTTAACGCTCAGTTGGATGAGTATAGAATGCTGCTTTCTTCTGCTAAAATTTTGATGGAAGAAATGCAACAACGCGAAATAGAACGCACGGGAATACCAAGCTTAAAAATTGATTACAACAATGTGTTTGGTTATTATTTAGAAGTTCGAAATACGCACAAAGATAAAGTTCCTGAAGAATGGATACGCAAACAAACATTGACTAGTGCAGAACGCTATATTACAGAAGAACTAAAGGAATTTGAGTCAAAAGTGTTAGGTGCTGAAAGTAGTATTCATACTTTGGAAACACAATTGTTTCAAAATTTAGTACTTTCCTTGGAGGATTTTATTCAAACGATTCAACAAAATGCGTTTTTAATAGCACAATTAGACTGTTTAGCTTCATTTTCGGAGGTTGCCCGCGCTAACAATTACGTGCAACCAACAGTCAACGATTCTTTCAGTATTTCCATAAAGGAAGGAAGGCATCCAGTGATAGAACATAAATTGGCCATTGGTGAGAGTTATATTGCAAATGATGTTTATTTGGATAATGATTCACAGCAAATTATCATGATTACTGGTCCGAATATGAGTGGTAAAAGTGCCATTTTGCGCCAAACTGCTTTGATTTCATTGATGGCTCAAATGGGTAGTTTTGTTCCAGCTTCAGAAGCCACTCTTGGCGTAGTTGACAAAGTGTTTACGCGCGTTGGTGCTTCTGATAACATTTCGAGCGGAGAATCTACTTTTATGGTGGAAATGAATGAAACCGCAAGTATTTTAAATAATTTATCTAATAGAAGTTTGGTTTTACTAGATGAAATTGGACGTGGAACAAGTACCTACGATGGTATTTCAATCGCTTGGGCAATTGCAGAATACTTGCATGAGCACCCTACTTTTAGAGCGAAAACTTTGTTTGCTACGCATTATCATGAGTTGAATGAAATGACACATAAATTTGAGCGCATTCGAAACTTTAATGTCGCAGTCAAAGAGGTGGGGAATAAAATTTTATTTCTTCGAAAGTTGGTGGAAGGAGGAAGTGAACACTCTTTTGGTATTCACGTAGCAAAACTAGCAGGAATGCCACCAATCGTCGTGAAACGTGCTGAAAGTATTCTAAAAACATTGGAGCATTCACATGATTTAGAAAATAACGCTGCTAAGTTGTCAGGCTCCATGAACATAGTGTCAACTCAAAATTCCGTTTCATCTGAAGAAGGGAGCATGCAATTGAGTTTCTTTCAATTAAACGACCCTGTTTTAGAACAAATTCACGATCAACTTGTGTCTATTGATATTAATACATTGACACCAGTTGAGGCTTTGATGAAGTTAAATGAAATTAAGAAATTGACAGGAGGTTGATAAAATAAACTTTTAAAATACACAATGGTAGAGTGAAAAAGATTCCTCGCTGCGCTTGGAATGACAGCTCAGACCTTAAAGAGGGGGGGGAATAACAGAGCGGGTGAAACCCACTCTGTTATTCCTTGTATTCTTAAAAAGAGAATTAGTTTATTTTCCGGTTGCCAATACCCAATAGTGTTGGAAAGGACTGTTATCCACAGAGACATAGCCGATACCGATGGTGGTGGCTGTTGGATCTAGCATGATTTCTCGATGTCCATCACTGTTCATCCATTGTATAAAGGTTGCCTGAGCAGTATTATTTCCAGCAGCAATACATTCACCTTTAATACTTCCTTTGTAAAATTTCCCAATGCGCTCAAATGTTCCTCCGACCATTTTTAAATCGCCGTTGATTCGGTCGTTTGATGTGTGGCTAAAGTATCCTTGAGATCCTTGGTCATAAGCATGATAACGAGAAGCTCTTGCTAAGTCTTCGTTCCAATTGACAGGTGGTAATTGTCGTTTAATTCGTTCATTATTGATTAAAGTTACGATTTCGCGCTCCGCTTGGATGTTGGAAGAAGCCAAATTTTCAATTCCTTTAGGAAGCCCATAAAAATGGCCATCTATTTTTGTGAAGACTTCATTTTTATCTGTTTTTTCAACAATTGGAGCTTTGTACAACTCTGCCAAAACATCTGTTTTTTGTACACCACCAAAGTGATGAGCCAAACTTTCAATCTTTGTTAATTGACCGATTAAATTATCACTTAATTCTTCCAAATCATTTCTGTTAAGGGCTGTAATTAAAAGCTCCGAGCGATTTTTTACTACTGCTAAATGTTCGTCCCAATGCACCAATTCGCGCTCTTGGTCACCACTTAATTCTTCAAATTTAACAGCACTGCTCACAGCACGGAATAATTGCAAATAATTACCGCGTAAGTTTCTAGCCTCTTTACTTTTGTCATAATAAATCACAGAAGCAAAATAATAGGGTGTTGGCTCGAAACTTTTCTTTTGCATTAACTTTTTCGCTGTTTCTAAGCATTTATTTTTATCTGTTTCGTATAACTTGTTAAGTTTGTTATACAACTTTTGATTAGCTAAACTCACATTTGCAAGTATTAGCATTGCGAGAACAAGGAGCGTACGCATGGCTATAAAATTTAGAGATTTCTTCTAATTGGAACGCAACTGTTTTTGTATTATTGTGTAGAGCAGGAAATTTTTGAGTTGGTTGATTGTATGATTCAGTAGCTTTATGGCTGAGTGTTTTAATGATTGGTTGCCTCGTGTTAAAAAAATATAGATTTTATCATTTACATTTTTTATTTTTTTCCAACTCATCCTTTCTTTATGACCGCCTATCATGACAATCACGATAATAAATGCTCGACTGAAAAGGAGGGGATATGTTTCAATGTTGGAAATGTACGGATAAATTAACCCATCACCACGAAGTAGCATCGCAGATAATCTACATCATAAAGCAACCTCAATGTATCCCGATACATTTTCGTTGCTTTATATCGTATCTCACTGTTTATTAGCGGTCTGAATGCAATTTTATTAATCGAACTCAGGTTAATAGATAATGAATAAGTTGGCACTTGTTTTGAACTAATTAAGTTTGTAAATGAGTGTTTTACTTGTCAATACAAAACAAATCTGAAGCAATCCTATCTGCTTGCAAACGACCTTTTGGGGTGAGTAAAATGTAATTGCCATCACTTATCATTAGTTGATCTTGGATAAAAACTTGCACCTGGTTGTTGAAACTTGAATCAAGTGGAAGTAGGTGAGCAAGTTGTTGTAGTGAAACGCCTGATGTTGTTCTAAGTCCGATGAGGAGTAGTTCGTTGAATTGATCTTTTAAACTCAATTCTTCTGTTTCATACCAAAAAGTATTTTTTTCAACAGCATCCATGTAGTGATGGTTGTTTCGAACATTCCATGAGCGACTTTTTCCATCAAAAGAGTGAGCGGAAGGACCTATTCCAACGTAGTGCACACCTTTCCAATAGCTTCCATTGTGCAAGGACTCAAATCCTGGTTTACAAAAATTGGATATTTCGTATTGCTGAAAGCCATGTTTTTCCAACGTTTCTACAAGTAAAATAAACTGATCGGCTTGTTGATGTTCACCAGCTGCTTCTATTTTTCCTTGCTTAATTAAGCGACTAAGTCCTGTTCTTTCTTCAACAGTTAGACAATAAGCAGAAACATGTTGCACGCCCATTTCAACAACTTTTTCAATATGTTGCACCCACTCTTCATTAGTTAGTCCAGGTAATCCGTAGATTAAATCCACTGTAATGTTTGGAATACCATTTTCAACAGCAAGTTGTACACATTGCAATGCTTCTTCAACGGAGTGGGCTCTATTCATCCATTTTAAATCGCTTTCTTTGAAAGATTGTAAACCGATGCTCAAGCGATTGATGCCTAATTTTTTCCATGATTGGATGGATGTTTGGTTGATGTCATCGGGATTTGCTTCTAAGGTAATTTCTTTTACTTTCGGTATATCGGTATATCCCGATATGGCGATAAGCAGTTGTTGGAGTTCGCTCTCTTCCAGTAAACTTGGCGTTCCACCTCCAAAATAAATTGTTTCAATACCCTCCCTTTGAAGCTCTTCTTTTCTTAACTCAATTTCCTTGCACAAAGCATCAAGCATTCTTTGCTTGTAAGAATGAAAAGTAGTGCTGAAATGAAAATCACAATAAGTACACTTTTGCTTGCAAAATGGAATATGAATGTAGATACCTGCCATGTAGCAAAAGTACAAAATAATGAGAATTAATTACATGTTTGTCAATGTCTATATCCAAAGAAAATGAAAGTACGCAAAGTCATTGAAATCAAGTTTCAATTTTTAAACCTTTCTAAAAATCAACATTGTTGTCACTAATGTGTCGTCGCAGGCGTATGTCGTTCTGAATATTCAACTTGCTCTTTGCGCCTAGATGCCACTTTGGTAAATTCAGTGCAATGCTGTATGGAAAAAAGCAATAATCAAGACTTTTAATTTTTAGAACACTAACGCTGAAGTAAAAATGTGTTTTTTTTTCTATAGAAAATCAAAATTTAATTTTGTGGCATATATTTTGTTTGTATTTTCGCAAACAAATAAATTTAAACTATACAAAATGAAAAAAATGCTTTCTTTGATTGCTGGTATTATCATTACAGCAACTTCTTTTGCACAAATTACTGAGGGTAAGGTAACTTATTCTGTTGATTTTAAAACTTCTGACCCTGCTGTGGAAGCTCAGTTAAGTATGCTAAAAGGCTCAACTTCTGCAACATATTTTTCTCCAGATTTTACAAGAACTGAAATGAACATGGGAATGTTTGTTCAAAATCAAACAATTATTGATGTTAAAAATAAACAAACATTGATGATGATGTCTGGAATGATGGGTAAAAAAGCTTCTTTGATGCCTTTTAAAGAAAATAAAGAAGAAGAATTTGAAGTAACAGTTGAAAAAACATCAGAAACTAAGAAAATTGCTGGTTACAAATGTACTAAATTCATTGTAACAACTGAAGAAGGTGCTGCTTTGAACATTTGGACAACAGAAGAATTAGTTGCTTCTAAAGATGGAATGAAAATGATGAACAATAAAATTTCAGGTTTTCCATTGCAATTTGAGGTAGATGCACAACAAATGATGTTGGTATTTACAGCAACTGATGTAGAAAAAAACTTGAAAAAATACAATAAAAAAGACTTGTTCAACATGGAAATTCCTGCAGATTATGAAAAAATCGCACCAGAAGATTGGAAAGGAATAGGAATGTAATTTGAATAATAAGAATCAAAAAAGAGCAACCAATTTGGTTGCTCTTTTTGTTTATATCATTTGAAAAATCTATTTGAATGATCTACCAATCGATTGATAGTAAAATCCTAAGCTATTTACTTTTTCGATATCAAAAAGATTTCTTCCATCAAAAATGACTTTGTCGTTGAGTAATTCACCCAAACGATTGAAATCTGGTGTTCTAAAAATGCCCCATTCTGTACAGATCAATAGCGCATCAGCTCCTTCTGTTGCTGAATATTCGTCTGTCGCATATTGAATGGTGTCGCCTAATTGTTTTTTTACATTTTCCATTGCTTCTGGGTCAAAAGCTGTTACCTCTGCACCTAATTTTAGCAATTCATCAATCATGTATAAGGCAGGAGCTTCTCGAATATCATCTGTGTCGGGTTTAAATGCTAAGCCCCAAACAGCAATTTTCTTTCCATTTAAATCTCCTTTAAAGTAGTTTTTCATTTTGGGAATAAGCACTGTTTTCTGTTCCTCGTTCACTTTCATGACAGCATTTAAAATTTGAAAGTCAAAATGAACATCTTTTCCGCTTTTAACAAGCGCTTGAACATCTTTAGGAAAACACGAACCTCCATATCCAATTCCAGGGAAAAGGAAGCGTTTACCAATGCGATCGTCGGCACCAATTCCAATTCTAACCTTGTCAACATCTGCTCCAACTAACTCACAGAAATTGGCAATTTCATTCATAAAGGTAATTTTCGTAGCTAAGAATGAATTGGCAGCGTACTTTGTTAATTCAGCCGATTTCTCATCCATGTAAATGATTGGATTTCCTTGGCGAACGAATGGTTGATAGAGTTCTCCCATCACTTTGCTTGCTCTTTCTGAACTTGTTCCAATAACAACTCTGTCAGGTTTAAGGAAATCGTCCACAGCGAATCCTTCACGTAAAAATTCAGGATTTGAAACAACGTCAAACTCACATTTTGCGTTTTTAGCAATTGCTGCATGTACTTTTTCAGCTGTGCCAACTGGAACAGTGCTTTTATCAACGATTACTTTGTAATCTGTAATTATTTTTCCAATTTGTTCAGCAACTCCCAACACATAAGAAAGATCAGCAGAGCCATCTTCTCCAGGTGGAGTAGGGAGGGCAAGGAATACAATTTCAGCATCTTTTAATCCTTCTTCCAAACTAGTGGTGAAACGCAAACGATTGGCTTTAATGTTACGTTCAAACAAAACATCAAGATGAGGTTCATAAATTGGAACCTCACCATTGCGCATGCGTTCTATTTTTTTTTCGTCGATATCTACACAGATAACTTGATTGCCAGTTTCTGCAAAGCAGGTACCTGTCACTAAACCAACATATCCTGTACCGACTACAGCAATTTTTTTCATTTACTTATTTTCAATAAAGGATGCTACAGCATCACAAATAGTTTTCAATTGTTCTTCTTCCATTTCTGTGTGAATTGGAAGTGAAATTACACGTTCAGTCAACCAATCAGTGATAGGTAAATCTGTTGCATCACTACCAAAAGCAGCGAACATTTTTTGACGGTGAGCAGGAACTGGGTAATAAATCATAGAAGGAATGTCTTTTTCAGCTAAATAAGCATTTAAAGCATCGCGATCGATTCCTTCTAATACCATGGTGTATTGATGAAAAACGTGTGTAGATTTTGGATTTCTAGTAGGCGTTTTAATTCCATCGTATTTTGCAAAAAAAGCATCGTAATAGTCGGCTACTTTTCTTCTTTTTTCATTGTAAGTATCCAAATGAGGCAGTTTTACACGCAAAATAGCTGCTTGAATACTATCCAAACGGGAGTTGCAACCAACCACATCGTGGTAATAGCGTTTGCTTTGACCATGATTAGCAATCATTCTGATTTTTACTGCTAATTCATCATCATTTGTATATAAAGCACCTCCATCACCATAACAGCCTAAGTTTTTTGAAGGGAAGAAAGATGTACAACCAATGTTACCCATTGTTCCTGTTTTAGAAACAGAACCATCAGCATGAGTGTAATCGCATCCGATGGCTTGTGCATTGTCTTCAATTACGTATAAATTATGTTTCTTAGCAATGGCAAGAATGGCATCCATATCCGCAGCTTGTCCGTACAAGTGTACTGGCACAATTGCTTTTGTTTTTGGAGTGATTGCAGCTTCAATTGCAGCGGGATCTACACAGAAAGTAGCTTTATCAACCTCTACAAATACAGGTTTTAATTTTAATAAAGCCATTACTTCCGTTGTAGCAATATAGGTAAACGAAGGAGTAATGATTTCATCACCAGGTTGTAAGTCTAAAGCCATTAAAGCAATCTGCAAAGCATCTGTTCCGTTAGCACAAGGGATAACGTGTTTTGCTTTTAAATAACTTTCTAATTCACTTTGAAATGAACTAACTTCTGGTCCATTGATAAATTGCGCTTTTTCTATTACAGAAAGAATGGCTGTATCTACTTCGCTTTTGATTGCTTGATATTGTGTCATCAAGTCAACCATTTGTATTTTTTTCATCGATTCAAATTTTGACTGTACAAAAATATAAAAAATATTGAAAGGTGTAGTAACTAAAAAAGGACTATTTTTAGTTGAAAATAGTCCTTTTTGCTATAGTGTAATTACCTTATTCTGGTGCGTTATCGTCTGATTTGTTTTTGCCACTATTGATTTTTCCCAACACAAAACGCAAGTTGAAACGCAAGGTGTTTGCTAATGGCGATTTTCTACCACCAGCTGCTGCAAGGTAAGAAATGTCAATACCAAAACGGTTGTATTTTAATCCTACACCAGCAGTGAAAAATTGACGGTTTCCTTTGTTTGCTGCTTCATAAAAATATCCAGCACGAATTGCCAATAGGTTATTGTACCAATATTCTAATCCTAACGCAACATTGATTTCAGAAAGTTCTTCTACAAACTTGGAACCTTTTTTAATTTGATAAGTACCGTCTGCATTTTGAATGTACTTCCCTTGATCGTCTTTTAAAGGTGTACCTGGAGCATCATAGAATGACTGAACCAATCCTTTGATGACACCAACGTTACTGTTGTGACCAGAAATCATAACTGTTTCACCAGCTGAGTTTTTACCATAAATTGCTGGAGTTGGAACTAATAATTTTTGCAAATCTAAAGCGACAGTTAAAGAGTTGTGTGTGTCAAAATGCATGTTCAAAGCATTACCGATTTTTAAATTCATTGGAATGAAGTCTCTTTCAGCAGATGTTGAATAACTCACTTTGTTACCAATGTTGTTAAAAGCCAATCCAAATGTATAATCAGCGTTTAGGTTTTTTAATCGCACTCCTTCATTAAAATAAGTAAACGATAAATCCGCAGCACCTGCAATAGCAGCTTTAGTTTCTACTCCTTCCACTACATAACCACCTGTAAGGTTTGAATAGGCAAATTTACCGTTCATACCAACACTCCAGCGATCGCTCATTTTAAAAGCATAAGCTCCAGTTAATCCAAATTCACTTGGTTTATCGTTTCGAATAAATTCGGCATTTTGACCTGTATAAGTGATTTCACCTAAGCTAAAAAAACGCAAACCACCTCCTACGACGTGGCGACCAAATTTGTAATAGCCTAGCAAATCTGTGATGTGCATATCATTTGTTAAATTACGCAACCATGGTGAGTAGGAAATGCTGATTTCAGATTTGTCTTTTGCAAAAATCAATGAAGAAGTGTTCCAATTGATAGAAGTTGATGAACCACTCAATGCAGTTCCTGCTTCTCCCATCGCTCCGGCACGGGAATCTACGGTTATCCCCATAAAAGGAAGGGCTGTTGTAATGGTGTTTAAACCTAATTTACCGTCTAATTCTTTTTGAGTAACTCCACTTTGTGCAGCAACTTCAAAAGAAGCCAAACTAAGTAAAATAGTTGTAAGTCCTAAAAATTTATTTTTCATTTGTTGTTTTAATTCTTAATCTAATAGCCAAATATACGCCTTAATTGTTTTTTTATTGTATAAAAAGTTACAATAATACTAATTTTTCTAATTTCTCAGCAGTTTCTCCATCAGGAGTTTTAACTTTTAATCGATAAATGTAAACTCCTCGAGCTAATTCGTCACCAAATTCATCCTTTCCATCCCACTGAATTCCCTCAGAACGATAGCCTTGTGTGTACATACTTGTATTGATTGTTTTGACTAATCTACCTGAAATAGTGAAAATTTGAACTTGCGTTTCTAACTCTGTACAACATTGATTGTGTTCAAAGAAAAACTGCGTGCTTGTTGTAAATGGATTGGGGTAATTCAATACATGCGTTAATGCTAATTCTTTTTTCTCTTGCACAATGAACTCAATTGTTTCTTCGGATGAATTGTTGTTTACATCCCAAACTTTTAGTGTTAACGTGTGTCTTCCTGGCTCTAAGCGTGAGAATTGATAACGTAATTCACCTGATTGGTAGGAGTCTAAATCGTTTTTAAAGAAATTGTTTAACACAATTGGTGCATTTGTTTTTCCATCTAAGACAGCAGTAATATCGTGCCCAATTCCATTTCCAACTGTATTGATTCCATTTTCATCTTTGATTTTTGCAATTAAAAATGGTGTTTCATCGGTGGTTCCTCCATTTGCAAAATTGGGGTGATTTAAGTATAATTTAATTGTAGGACCAATATCATCTGCCAATCCTTGTGGATTTACACCTCCAACAATAACACGTTGTTCTTCTCCAGAAGCATCAATGGATTGGTTATCAGCATAAAGACTGAATTTTCCATTGCCATAATTGTAATTAATGTCTTTAGGAACAATGAATTCAAAAGAAAAATGCCCGTTTGTAACGGTAGATTGACCTCTGTAAATAACATTTTTTTGAAGTTCAAAATCTTTGACATTTGCATTGGTGTAGTTGGGACCAGGACGATGCCCCAATGTTTTTAATTGTTGTGGCTTGTCGTATAACGATGGAGTAGCTGTCCCGTTAAAACTTGTCATCACGTTTCCATTTCCATCTTCAATGTGGGCATGAACTTTCACTTTGCTTAAAGCTTTTATGGTGTCTGTCACCAACTGTGGATTTTTCCCATTTACGCTGTCAATGACTATTTTAAAACGAGGTAAATTGATTTTTAACGCAGGGTCACCAATTAATGTAAACGCATTTTTGTCGGTTGAAGCTGATGGCGTTTCAATTTTTGTGCGCATCATAATTTCTCCTAGAGTAGAAGGAGAGTGGTCTGCTTTGCGCTTAAATACGTTTTTGTAGAAAGTAGAGACAATCAATGAGTTAATGGAGTAAACAACAGTGCGCGTTGTTGTCATCAAAGCGACAGCACCACCAAGAGGGTTTAATTGCATTAACTCGCCCGCAGATACTAACGCAGGGTTGTCAAAACGTGTAAATTCACACGTTGCAGAAACAAAAACAGGCAAACGATCAGAATTGCGCAGTTCATTAATCGATGCTACTGTTACAATTCGTGACTCAGATAATTGGTATTCACTACCATGTCCTACATAGTTGATAATTAATGTTCCAGAATTGAATCCACTTGTTAACTCTGAGTTTAATGCTGGCGAGCGAGTACCAGCAACAGTTGATTCTAATTGAAAAGCATCTAAGTATAATTTGTTAGTGTTAATCTCAGGATGATTGGCTTTGGTGTAGTTATATACTCCTTCTTGGTCGTTGAAAAAATAGTCTTCCATGTCAGCGATGTTGATGGCTTTTATTCTCCAATCACCAAATGAATTACTAGAAACACCATCAACACAATTTACATTGTTCGTTGTGTAGAAGTCAGATTTTCCACGCATGTAATGCTCTATTTTATTGACAATTTCTTTACCAGTTTGCAAATCATTGACAAGTAATCGACCAATGCCAACATCAGGTAATGAAGCAGAATTCATTGATTCACCGTCATCGAGCATCGCATAAAAGTCGTCAGCAACAATGTTTAATTGATCTGTTTCAGAATAATTGCTTCCATTTAATTGATAGGTTGGCACATGGTTGTTGTTTCCAGCGATTCTGTTTTTAGGGTCATACGTTCCGTCGCCAAACAAACAAACATATTTGATTTGATCAGCAGGTGAAGTACTTCTATCGTAAAACATTTTAACAAACCTTCTTATTGCACCAGCATCTTGTGCACCACTACTAAATTCGTTGTAAATTTGATGTAACTCAACAACATGAACAGACAAACCGTCTAAATTTCTGTGTAAATCAGCTAATCGATTTGCTTGAGAAACAAATTCGGATGGAGTAATGATTAAATAATCTACTTGACTCAAAGCGTGTAAGTTTTGATTGTTGACTTGCTCTACAAATGTAGGTTCAAAAAAATCAGAACCATTCGATGCTACAAATTCTCTCAGTGTTGATTGAGGCAATTGAAAAGAATAAATTGAACCTGCTGATTGCCCTTGAATTTGTTGAGGATTGTTTTTGTCACTAACATCCCAAACAAAACCATTAGCAGGTAAGTTTGAAAGCTGAAAATCACATACATTGCTTCCGCCAGCAGATGCCAAATCCCTAAAAGAAAATTGAGAACCATAAAAAGTGAGCAATCTTCGCGTATTGATTTCAATTTTGTCTAAATAAGCCACTGTACTTGGATTGAAGCGTTGTAACTCAATTTTAACACTCACATTGGAATTGTTATTTAGGAAACTGAAATTTTCTGTATTTCTCGCCGGATGACTTGGATTAGCCATAGCAGGAGTATCCAATAGTTGAGTGCCATTGATTGTGTAAATTAAATTAGCATTGCTACTTGAATTATTTTTTGCTCCCATTGAAATGATGGCTGTAGAAGGAGCATTTAAAACAGGGTTTGGAACAGAAAAATTAAAAGTACGCGTTAATTCCACGTCAAATGTTTCACCATACCAACGCTGCCCTGATTTTGCTAAATTAACTAAGTCTGTTTCATGCACAGCTCTAAATGAATAACTAGTAACAGTGTGAGTAATAGGCAAGGTTGTAGAAGCCAAATTTTGAATGCGTTTTGGAGCAACTGCTTCATTGATATTGATGAAATAATAAGATAAATCACTATAGATATGACGTTCATTTACGAAGCCTGTCCCTGCACTGTTAACATCCCATCTGTGCGGACCTTTAGCGTAAAAGAGGATGTAATCGCCATCATTAAAAACGCCATCAGATTCACCAGCGATGTAAATAGCATTTTGAGCTAAATCATCCGTTCGTGGAGCGCTGTTCAATACAGGTAACAAACCATCCCCATTTCCATAAATATGAATATGTTGCGGATTCAAATTAGCAACGTCAATACCCAAATTAGTTAAAAACTGCTTACTTATTTTATAGATACCATCTTGATTGACTGCAATTTTATACCATTTTCCGCTTCCAGGTTTCAATACAGATTCAGTAGCAAAAGACTTTGTTTTATTAGGTGATAAAGGACTTAATTTTGTTTGTTTCACCGTAAATGAAGTAATGCGATGAATGACATTGTTTACCTTTACAAAAGGAACGATTGAGATAATTTGGTAACGTTTTCCACCACCATTGGTAGTTGCGCCGCTGAAATAAGGAGATGTTCCAATGACAATAGATTCACTTTTTAAATAATTAATTTCTTTAGCATTAGCAGGAGCGGTCTGGTAGTTTGTTAATTCAAATGAACTGTTGGCATTGGCACTTGTTTCCTCTTTTACCTGATAGAAAATAGAAGCTTCAGCAAAAATCTGAAAATCGAAGTTGGGAACGGTTTTTGTTATCCCAGTTTCACTATCTACGTATTCAATTGGATTTTTCCATTGAATATCAAATGTTTTTTCTTGTTGAGCAAAAAAAGTAAACGAAAAAAAACTGGTATATATAAGGTATAGACAAAAAAGTCTAAAGTAGTGATTAATGCTATTGTTTGTCGTTATGTTCATACCGCAAATATCTTAAATTCTTTTAAGCTATGAAATTAAAAAACGAAATATTTCTTTGATTATTGTTAGTTATTTATAATATTTGTAACCTTTTTTAAATTCGTGCGTTATAATAGTGAAGAACTAAGCGTTCGAAAAATGTAAGAAATATAGAACATAAATACTAATATGAAAAGTATAAAACGTATTATAACTACGGGAATTCTTTGCTTGACTGCTATGACAACACAAGCCCAAGATCCGTCGTTTACACAGTTTTACGCCAATCCAATTTATTTGAATC
>CAZOKJ010000006.1:0-28811 GCA_964580465.1 uncultured Fluviicola sp.
AAAGTCTAGCGACACAGCGATTTTTGTTTACTTTTTATCGCCAGAAAAAGTAAAGGATATTTTTATCAAGCAAAGCGAAAAATCTTTCCCCAATCACATCAAAAAAAAGCCATCCTTTCGGACAGCTTTTCTCCTTTTTCCTTCAAATGACTAGAAAGTGATTTCAGCGATAACTGAAATCAACGTATGTTTAAAGAGTTCCTCTCAACTCTTGTTCTCTTTCGATTGATTCAAATAACGCTTTAAAGTTACCAGCTCCAAATCCACGCGCTCCCATACGTTGAATAATTTCAAAGAATAGAGTAGGGCGATCTTCTACCGGCTTTGTAAAGATTTGTAACAAATAACCTTCCTCATCAGCATCAATCATAATACCTAATTTTTGCAATTCTTTGATGTCTTCTTTAAATTTAGAAACATGCTCTCTTAAACGCTCAGGAACTTGATCATAATATGCTTGTGGAGGCGTACTCAAGAACTCAACACCACGTGCACGCATGTCTGAAACCGTTTTAATGATATCGTCTGTTGCAACTGCGATGTGTTGAACACCTGGACTTTCATAAAAATCTAAGTACTCTTCAATTTGTGATTTTTTCTTACCTTCTGCTGGCTCGTTAATAGGGAACTTAATACGACCATTTCCGTTTGACATCACTTTTGACATCAAAGCAGAATATTCAGTTGTAATTTGTTTGTCGTCAAATGATAAGAAGTTAACAAATCCCATTACATCTTCGTACCATTTTACCCAAGTATTCATTTCGTTCCAACCAACATTTCCTACCATGTGGTCAATGTATTTTAAACCTACAGTCGTCGGATTGTAGTCTGATTTCCATTCTCTATAACCAGGTAAAAATGTTCCTTTGTAATTTTTGCGCTCAACAAACATGTGAACAGTTTCACCGTAAGTATAAATACCAGCTCTTACTACTTCACCAAATTCATCTGTTTCAACAGTTGGTTCCATGAAAACACGAGCACCTCTTTTAGTTGTTTCCTCAAAAGATTTGCGTGCATCTTCTACCCAAAGAGCAACAATTTTAACACCATCACCGTGTTTTTTAACATGCTCGCCAATTGGAGATTCACTATTTAATGCAGTTGTGAAAACCAAACGAATTTTATCTTGAACCAATACGTAAGAAGCTCTGTCTCTCAAACCCGTTTCCAAACCAGCATAAGCTAATGATTGAAATCCAAACGCTGTCTTATAAAAATGCGCTGCTTGTTTAGCGTTTCCAACATAAAACTCAACATAATCTGTACCTAAAAGTGGTAAGAAGTCTTGAGCTCCTTCAAATATCTTTTCTAAACCGTATTCTACTGATTTTAAATCACTCATAATTTTTATTTTAGTTACTATACTTTATACTTCGTAAATGTATTAAAAATCTATCTTTTTTCCAATTTTTTTTTACTCTAACCATGATTTATAGTAATCCAAATTTGCAATTTTTATTGCTTCTTCAGTCACCATCAATGGTTTAAAAGTATCCACCATAACAGCTAACTCTTTCGTTTCTGTCTTACCAATACTTCTTTCAGCTGCACCTGGTTGCGGTCCGTGTGTGAAACCTGCTGGGTGTAGGGTAATATTTCCTGGTTTAATGTTATTACGTGACATGAATTCACCATCTACGTAGTACAACAACTCATCTGAGTCAATATTCGAGTGATTGTACGGTGCAGGAATTGCCAATGGATGATAATCGTACAAACGAGGAACGAACGAACAAATCACCATTGCATCAGATTCAAATGTTTGGTGAATTGGCGGCGGCATGTGAATGCGACCTGTAATTGGTTCAAAATCATGAATAGAAAAGGCGTACGGGTAATTGTAACCATCATAACCAATCACTCCAAACGGGTGAGCAGCAAAAGTAACGTCAATAATCTCGTCGTTTTTCTTTGTTTTTGTTAAGAAATCGCCCAATTCATCATGTGATTCCAATTCTTCTGGACGACGAAAATCGCGTTCGCAAAATGGTGAATGCTCCAATAATTGACCGAAATTGTTACGGTAACGTTTTGGTGTAAAAATAGGACTTTTTGATTCAACGATTAACAAACGGTTATCTTCCGTATCAAAGTCAATTTGATAAATCATACCTCGAGGAACAACTAAGTAATCACCGTATTTAAAATCTAAGTTTCCTAAAAATGTTCTTAATTTTCCAGATCCTTTGTGAATAAAAATTAATTCATCTGCATCTGTATTCTTAAAGAAATAAGGCATTTTTGTAAAACTTGGTGCAGCTAAAATAACGTACACATCGTTGTTCGCAAACATAATTTTACGTGATTGAACGTAGTCTTTTTCTGCTGGAATTTCAAAACCATCCAAGTGGTAAGGCTTCACATTGTTGTTGTCAACAATTTTTGGAGCAACAGAATAACGCTCCCCATACGACTTAATCATGGTTGGGCGGTGAATATGATACATGTTTGTGTACATACCTGCAAATCCAGCTGTACCAAACAATTCTTCATAATACAATTCCCCATTTTCTTTTCTAAATTGTACGTGACGCTTAGAAGGAATTTTTCCTAATTTGTGATAAAAAGGCATACCTTAAATATATTTATAGTTTTATACATTTTAATAACGGACAAGTAGTAACCATAAATCATTGTCTTTCTGACAATAACACACTAACTTCCCATTTTTACTTTAAACAAATATAATCACTTTTTTTAACTGAAGAAATAACGATGTCATAAAATCAACACAAAAATGACTAAAAAAGGAATGTAAAAAGAAAAATCTTAAAAAAACATGATTAAAATTGGTTTTTATTGCTTAATTTTATAAATCGAACTTATTAATTTTAATAAAATGAAAAAGATTACGTTGATTTTAGCAGTAGGCTTGTTTGCAGGTTTAGCTTCATGTAGTGACCCTAAAACAGTTATAGACGCTACTAAGGAAGCAATGAACTTTCCAACTGCGGAAATTGGTGAAGGATATGCGTTAAATGCACAACATTGCTCTAAATGCCATGGATTAAAAACGGTAAAAAATTATACACGTGAGCAATGGGATAAAATTCTTCCTGCAATGGCTAAAAAAGCTGGAATTACAAGTGAACAAGAAGCAAAAATTGATGCTTACATTAATTGGGAATTGAAGCGATAAGCTTTTCAACTCATATTAAGGAGTGTTTAAACTATGTATAACACTCCTTTTTAACGACTTTCAACAAAACTAACTACTTACTGTTCAATTTTATTTAAAGTTGAATGCTTATATAAAATGAGAATTTATGCTAAATCATCTAAAAATAGTTGACGCTTCTTCTGTCTTGGCTGGTCCTTCTGTTGGAATGTTCTTCGCAGAGCTTGGTGCTCGTGTAATTAAAATTGAACACCCTGATTTTGGTGATGTTACACGTTCATGGAAATTATCTCAAGAAGATAAAAACAGCAAAGTTTCAGCTTATTTCTCTTCGGTTAATTACAAAAAAGAATACCTTAGTTTAAATTATTCTAAAGCTGAAGATCGCCAACGTTTTCTCGATGAAGTGAAAGATGCTACAATCTTATTGTCCAACTTAAAATTGGGTGATGCAGAAAAATTTAACTTAACTGATGACGTTCTTTTTGACATTAATCCTACGTTAATTCATGGAAAGATCTCTGGTTTTGGCAGTCAATCTGACCGTGTTGCTTATGATCTGATTCTACAAGCTGAAACTGGTTTTATGAGTATGAATGGTACTCCTGAAAGCGAACCAGTGAAAATGCCGGTTGCACTGATTGATGTACTTGCTGCTCACCATTTAAAAGAAGGGATTCTATTGGCATTATTGCAAAAAAATAATGTGAATAAAGCGCAAGTTGTCGAAGTTTCTTTATTTGATGCGGCAATTAGTAGTTTGGTCAACCAAGCAACTAATTATTTGAATGTGGGACATGTTCCTCAACGAATTGGAAGTTTACACCCAAACATCGCACCTTATGGTGAGTTATTTGAAACAAAAGATCATCAATTAATTACTTTCGCTATCGGTAGCGATCGCCATTTTGAAAAACTATGTCGTTATTTGTCTTTAGATGAACTAATAACAAATGAATTATACTCTACAAACGTTGCTCGTGTAGCAAATCGTACAACTTTATACCAACTACTACAAAACAAAATTTCGCAGGTTAACTCTGTAGATTTATTGCATGAAATGCACAAAAACTATGTACCTGTTGGAAAAATTAAAAGTTTGGATGAAGTGTTGGATGCTCCTGAAATTCGTCAAAAAGTTTTAGAAGAGGTTATTGACTCTACTTTAACGAAACGATTGAGCTCCATCGCATTTAAAATTACGTGATATGACTATTAAATCACCTGAAACAGAGCAAGAATGGAATGACTATTATGCTTTGCGCTATGAAGTACTGAGAAAACCTTGGGGGCAAGCTCCTGGAAGTGAACGTAACAGTGGAGATGAAACAGCAATGCACTTTGCACTTTGGGAAAATGACCAATTAGTAGCTGTGGCTCGTTTGGACTATGTAAATCCTACTATTTGTCAAATTCGATTTGTGGCAGTAGCTCCTGGGTACCAAGGAAAAGGGTATGGAAAAGCAATTATGAAAGCAGTTGAAGAAAAAGCAGCCGAAACGTGCGAGTATGCAACTTTGCACGCTCGAGAAAATGCTTTAGCGTTTTACTTTGGTATGGGTTACAAAATCATCGAGCCAAGCCATGTATTGTTCGACGAAATTCAACATTATTTTATGCGTAAAAAATTACATTGACGCTTCTTCTTCAAGAATAATAAAATCTGGAGAAAAAGGTTGCATTGAATCAACAATTGTTTGAATAACAGATTTATAATTGCCTGTTGGTGCTAATTGAAACAAATTGGTGTAACGTTCTTGCATGGAATTTGATGGAAACAAACGCTCTTTAATTTGTACAATCGTTTTCAAATTTTTGTCGTGTTTTCCCTTTACAGTTTTGTATAAACGATCTTTGATTTGTTCCAATTGCTTTTCTAATCGAACTCCCTCTGCTTGCGCGAAGTTTTCCATGTTTGGATCGATGGAAAGGGTAGTGGCAATCAATGTTTTTTTCAAATTGGCTAGCTGTTCATCTAAAGTAGAAAAATCAACTTCATCAGCAGCGTTTTCTTCCAAATAAGCCTTGGTTAAAACAGAAGTTTCTTTGAATAAATCAATTGGTTTCAAGTTCAATTTGGTGATTTTTTCGCTTATTAGTGCATCAATCCAAAGAACTGAATTGCGTGTTTGCAGTAAAGGAAAAATAATTGCTGCAACGTCAAAAACTTCCTTTAATTGTAACCAATAATTGATTTCACCACTTCCACCAACGTAGCATAAGTTAGGTAAAATAACCTCTTGATACAAAGGTCTCAAAGATACGTTTGGTGAAAAATAAGCTGGATTTTCAAGGAGCATTTGATTGATTTCTTCAAGTGTAAACTTACCTTTTGAGGCAATTTCAATACTGCCATCAGGAGCTAAATCCAAGCGTTCTCTGATTCCATTTTGCATAAAGAATAAGTTTATGTTGCGAGGAGTAATTTGCTGTTTACCACCTTTTTGAATTAACTTATCTGTTGTCTTTAAAATAGCTTTTTCCGAAAAATGTTCTTTCAGTTCTTTTTGCATATAAGGTACAAAAAGTTGTTTCAATTCTCTTTGATCAGCATCTAATATCACCAATCCATATTCATTGAATAACTGATGAACTAATTGAAAGAAAGCTTCACCATAGGTTGCGCCGTTGAACTTCTTTAAAAGTGTAAAAACCTCACTATCAGGATTATTTTTAAATAAATCGGAAAACTCATGGATTAAATCATCCCAACCATTTAAGTCAAATTTTCCAACTGGCCCCGTTTGATTGGTTTCCCAAATAAAGGTTTTATTAAACAAATGGAGTGATTTAATTTCTTCATAATCATGATCTTCTGTAGCCATCCAAAACACAGGCACAAAATGATTGGTAGGATATTGTTTTTTTAGCTCTTCCGTAGAACGAATAACATGCGCAATTTTATAAATAAAATACAATGGACCTGTTAAGGCTACCAATTGATGACCAGTGACAACAGTAAAAGTATTTTCATTTAAAAGCGAATCGATATTTTCTTGAACTTTAGGATGGATATTATCAATTGTTTGATACTGCTCTTTTAAAACTTTTACCAACACACGACGATTTTCCATAGGAAATTGGTCTTTCTTCCATTGCATTTGTTTTTCAAACGCTTCCAAGGAAAAAGGTTGTGATAAAAATTCTGTGAAAACAGCTTGGTTGTAACACATATTTAATTGCTGCTCCGTAAAACAAGCAGTATCTTTGCGATGAATCATTGTAATTTTCATTTTGCAAAATTAATCAAAAAGCTTGAATCTTTTTTGGATTTAACGAATCGTTAATAGATAGCGTTGTGGTTTTAGAACAAATCAAATTGTCCTGAAAGAGTTTTTACAAATAATGTGTAAAATAAATCTTCTTTAAAACAAGTCAAACTAATCAATTAGTCATCTTGACATCATCCCACATTCATCCGAAATTATTAAACATTATTTTTTGTTTTAAAATGACTGACAAGCTGACGCATAGGAAGTTCCCTCACTCCGTTCGGGATGACAGGTTGTTTCCTTTATAGCCTCTATTACTCGTCGAGACTTGTCATTTCGAGTGTATCGAGAAATCATTTTCATTTTTTTGCACTTCATTTCAAAAAGTTTCGGATAGTTACAACATCAACCTGGTTATTTACTCTTCGTTTTTCAACCTTCTTTCAATTATTTGAATTATATTTGTGAAATATGTTGATATAATTTTAATTGAAATATGTTAGGATTGAAAATGCCAACTGATCCACGTTGGTTAAATATTGCAGAAAAGAATTTGGAGGAAGTATTAATCGACCATGCGTTTTGCGAACAAAAAGCTGCTAGTAATGCTATTTCCATGATTGTTCAATACCCTCATTTGACGGATTTAGTAGAAGAAATGACTGCTATTTCAGTAGAAGAAATGGAGCATTTTAACATGGTTCACAAAGAATTGCAAAAACGTGGAATGAAGTTAGGGTTTGAACGCAAAGATCCTTACGTTGCTGATTTAGCTGAATTTTTAAAGCATCACAAAAATGATCGCTCTAGAGATGTGCATTTTGTCAATCAAATGTTATTTGCAGCGATGATTGAAGCAAGAAGTTGCGAACGTTTTCGTATTTTAAGCGAAGAATTAAAAGATGCTGAGTTGCGTACTTTTTACCGCGAATTAATGGAAAGCGAAGCGAGACATTATACAACATTTCTAAAATATGCTCGCAAATACGGAGGAAAAGTAGATGTGGATGCACGTTGGAAAGAATTTTTAGAATTCGAAGCAACACTAATGGAAAAATATGGAAAATCCGAAACTATTCACGGATAAAATGTAACTAAACATGAAATTGAACCTTAAACGTCCCTTGGCTATCTTTGATTTAGAAGCTACCGGATTAGATGTAACCAATGATCGCATTGTTGAAATTGCGATTTTACGTGTAGATATTGATGGCACAACGCATGAATACACGCATAAAGTCAATCCAGGTTGTCCTATTCCTGAGGAAGTTTCGCGTATACACGGAATTTATGACAAAGACGTAGCAAATGAGCCTACTTTTAAAGATTTAGCACCTGAAATAGAGGCGTTTATTGGTGATGCTGATTTGGCTGGATATAATTCTAATAAGTTTGATATCCCTTTGTTAGCAGAAGAGTTTTTGCGAGCAGAGAGTAATTTTGATATCGCTTCAAAGAAACAAATTGATGTGCAAAACATCTTCCATAAAATGGAGCAACGAACTTTGGTTGCTGCCTACAAGTTTTATTGTGACAAAGATTTGACAGATGCACATCAAGCAATGGCAGATGTTCAGGCTACTTGGGAAGTTTTGCAAGCACAATTAGAACGCTACGAAACGATCAAAGGAGACGTTGACTTCTTAGCTGATTTTACACGAGTAGGAAACTTTGATATCCTTGATTTTGCTGGCAGAATTGCTGTAAATGAAAGGGGAGAAGCAGTATATAATTTCGGAAAACACAAAGGAAGAACACTTTTAGATGTAAGCATTAGCGAACCTGGCTATTACGGTTGGATGTTGGATGCCAATTTTCCTTTATACACCAAACAAGTGTTGCGACGCGAAATGGAAAAAATTCGTCAAAAACAGCAAGAACAAATGAATGCAAGAAAGCAAGAAAGCATGCAAGATAAATTAGAAGCGTTAAAAAATAAATTCAAATAAGAATGAAGATTATTTGTATCGGTAGAAACTACGCTGACCACGCGAAAGAATTAAACAATGCTGTTCCAACGGAACCTTTATTTTTCTTAAAGCCAGACACAGCTTTATTGCGTGATAACGATCCATTTTACTACCCTGATTTCACAAAAGATCTGCATTATGAATGTGAGGTAGTTGTAAAAATCAACAAAGTTGGTAAAAACATTCAAGAAAAGTTTGCACACAAATATTACGATGAAATTTCATTGGGTATTGATTTCACAGCGAGAGATTTACAAGAAAAATGCAAAGAAAAAGGTCATCCATGGGAAATTGCTAAAGCATTTGAACACAGCGCTCCAATTTCAAACACATGGATTAAAAAGGATGAATTAACCCTTGAAAACATTGAATTTCATTTAGATATTGACGGTAAAACAGTTCAAAAAGGAACCACAAAGGACTGGATTTTTCACATTGATCAAATCATTGCTTATGTGTCCAAATTCATGACGTTAAAAACAGGAGATTTAATTTTTACTGGCACACCAGCTGGTGTTGGAAAAGTTGAAATCGGCAATCGTTTAGTGGGGTATATCAGTGAAAAAGAACTATTTAACTTTGAAGTGAAGTAAAAAACGTTAGCGTATAATTGAACTCTAGCAGAGTTTCTACATGTCAGTGGTATATGACTTGAGCACTCACGTTTGTTCAGAGTAATATAGTAATACTTTATACGGATTGAGAGTCCATTTTTTTCATAAAATCAGAACTTGCATCTACAACTTCGAAGAAGTTACATGTGTATAACCTCGAACGAAGTTCGGGGTAAGAAAACCACGGGGTAGATACAACTCCGAAGGAGTTGCATGTTTATTCTTCTTAAAAGAAGTTCAACAAAATGGATAAATACTACACTTTTTAAATACTCAAAATATTTTCCCAACTGTATTGTTGACGAACGAATTCACGGCCAGATTCACCAATTTGAGAGCGTAATTGTTCGTTAGCTAGTAATTCTTTTAAAATTACTTTGGTTTCTTCTGTTGTATCACAAACCATGATGGATTCTTTGTTGGTTGCCTTTATAGCATTGTTGGCCAATGAAGTTGTAACGCAAGGTAATCCAAGAGCCATGGCTTCAAGCAATTTATTTTGCATACCAGTGCCGGATTTCATTGGAGCTAAAAAGACGTGTGCACTTAGATAAGCTTCGCGAATATCATCTACCCAGCCAGAAACAACAACTTGTTTATTTTGTTGACTTGCTTTTATGATTTTAGCATGTGGATCAGCTCCGGCTACAAGAAAAAGCGTATCAGGAAAATCAGGTAAAACTTCTTCTATGATGTATAAAACTGCTTTCACATTTGGCGCGTAATTCATGTTGCCAACAAATACAAAATCATATTTTTTTTCAACGCTTAACTTTTCAAAGAAAAAAGGAGCTATTCCATTGGGAACGCATTGAATTTTATCTTTATCAGGGTGAAAAATGTAACGTTTGTCTTGATCTGAAATGATTAAATGCTTGTCAAAATAGTCGAAAACACTGCGTTCATATTGTTTTAAACGCTTACTTTCCATTCTAAAAAACCATTTTAAATACCAAGGTGCATCGTCCACTCTGCGCTCTATTCCTTTGGAAAACGCATCCATGTAGTCCAAAACTTTTGGGCAGTTAAAATAATTTTTAGTGTATTCAGTCGTGCGCACCAATTGAGTTAAAATCAAATCTGGCTGTATCAAACGTAATTGATGCTGAATTTTAGTTGCAACAGAGCGATTGTAAAAATAACCTACTTGTATCGGCTTTTTACCCAATAATGCTATAAAACTATGGAATAAACGACCAATCAAAGGAAGATTATAAATGGTAGTAGTCGCACAAAAATTTATCAATTCTTCTACGCATTCATCCGCAACTTTTTTATCACTCAATGCAATTAAATGAACATCATATTTTTTTACCAATTCTTTGATTTGATAATACGAACGCAACTTGTCACCTTTCTCCAAAGGGAAGGGAAATCTAGAAACTAGAACAACTAATTTTTTTTTTGTTTCCATTAAGCTTTCAATTCGTTAAAAAGTTCGATGTATCCTCGAGTAACAGTTACGTTATCATACTTTTGTTGAGCTAACTCACCAGCTTGTTGTTCAATGCTAGTTCGTGCATCTTTGTTTTCTAAATAATAACAAATAGCATCCACCCATTCAGTTGGAGTATCAGCAATAACGATGTTTTTTTGATGCGTATATGCCACACCTTCAGCCCCGATAGTGGTACTAATCATGCATTTATTTTCTGCTAATCCTTCAATGATTTTCACACGCATTCCTCCTCCAGAAAGTAAGGACACAAGCATCAATTGATAACGTTGTTTAAACAAACTTGCATCATCAACAAAACCATGAATTGTTGCGTTGGGAATAGACATGTTTTTGAGCCAATCAGGTGTTGACTTTCCAGCAATGTGCAACTGAACTTCAGGCTTTCGTTGAAGTACCAATGGCCACACTTCTTGTAAAAACCAATTCAACCCTTCAATATTTGGTTGCCAATCTAATGCACTGATTGAAAAGACAGTATTAGCTTCTTGTTCAACTAAAGGTTTAATTTTAAATTGATCTAAAATCACTCCAACAGGCACGACTTTAATTGGTTTTGTTACTTGCAATTCTCGCAAGCGTTTCTCATCTTCTGGAGTAATTGCCGCAATACCATTTGCTTTATTGTAATACCTCGATTCAAACTGCATTAATCGCTTTGCTAAGTGATTGAAAAACCATTTTTTCAACGGATTTCGCTCATTGATAGCCAAACGTTGCCAAATAACATATTCTATGTTGTGTGTTCTAACAATAATTGGTGCCGTACTATGTTGTTGAATAACATCTATGTAGTAGGCTACAAAAGCTCCTTCAATTTGAATAAAATCGTATGAATTCTTGCTTAATAATTCTATGAGTTTATCACTAACATCAGTTGAAATAAAACGCTCAACATTGTATGGTATTTGCTTAAATAAAATGTTTTTTAAAAGCTTAAAAACAGAAATAGAAGTATCAACAAAAACATCGTGTTGAGAGCGAACAAAACCGCTCATTGCATCCGCAGGTTGCGAGTGTTTAGGAGTGTTAATAGCCACCAAATCAATGACACATCCATTTTCATGCAAACCTTTGGTAATCGTGTAAATACCAATAGCACCACCGTCTGTGGCAGGATAGGGCACACGATATGTCAGTTGCAATACGTTCATTTAGAACTGTTTCTTAATTTCTTCAAATACAACTGTAGGATGAAGATCAGACATACACGAAATGCCGTGTTTGCATTTTCCATCAAAGTAACATGAACATTCCTTAGAAGGCTCAACAATTACACCACGACCATATAATTCAAATTCATGTGGATTGAAGATATTGTTCATCAACACAATTTTCTTTTGCAAGGCAATGGTGATGTGCATGGCCATGGTAACTTGAGTAACCACTAAATCCATTTGATGCATCAAGTTAATAAACTGTTCCAACTTAAAGTGACCAAAATATTTAGCTCCTGTTGCATTGGAAAGAAAAGCATTTTTATCGTGCTCTTGCGCTCCACCTAGCAAGACAGGTTCAAATCCATTATCTTGGAGTAATTTAATGAGTTCAATCCAATATTCATCAGGCCATAGGCGAGTAGTCCAACGATCACCACAACCTGTGTTCAGTCCAATGCGTTTTTTATCGGAATCAAATTTCCAACGATAGCCCTTATCTTCATGGTTGTCAAAAAGATATTCCTCACCGTTAAATTCCCAGCCAACCATTTCAAAGATTTCTTGCACATAAGAAAGCGTATTTGCTTTGCTCACAGTATCAAAAAGTCCTGTAGCATATTTGTGATTTGCTAGTTCATTTTGTGGAAATGGAACACCATTTTTTAATTGATAACCAAATTTTGAAGTGGCCTGAATTGTATTCGCTAATGCACAAGCATCTTTATCTTTATCTAAATTAAAAAGAAGATCAAAAGATGTTTGTTGCAAGTATAAAACCGACTTAAAATCATAGTTGAGAATCTCTTCAATTTCCGATTTTGGTAAAATGGCCGGTGACTGTGTTAACCAAGTTACTTTTGCATTTGGATATTCTTTTCGAATACGTCTCAACAGTGGAGTAGTGCGAATAACATCACCAATAGCGCCTAATTTAATAATTAAAATACGCGTTTCAATTTTCTTGTAGGAAGGACAGTTTTCACAATGATAATTGTATTGTTTATGAGGAAGACAAGGTAAATCTCCTCTAAAAAAAAGACAATCAGTATTTATTAAAAGGTTATCGATTTGTTCCATAAATTGTTTAATCGGTGCTAAAAATACACTTTTTATTGATTTGTTTTGCGCTTCTTTTGTTTGTTTCTCAAAAATAATACGTTAAAAAACATTTTCCAAGTATCTTTTTCCAATAATGGAGCGTCATTTGCTGCTGCAAACATCAATATAAAAGCAATAGGAGTCAGGATGATTGAAGGAAACCACATCCCCCAAAAAGGAGAAGCAGAATCCGATTGAACCAAACTTTCACCAATACTGTTTAATACGAAATAAAACATAAAAAGTAATGCTGCAATAACAACAGGTGCGCCAAAACCTCCTTTTTTAACAATAGCCCCAAGTGGAGCACCAACGAAAAATAAAACGATAATGGCATAGGTTAAGGCAAATTTTCGATGAAATTCAATCCAGTAGCGTGTTGTACTTTTTTCCAACATTTTCACATACTCATTTTGAGATTGCAAAGTATTGATACGTGCGTCAATTTTTGCAATAGCATTTTGCTTGATTTCCAAATGTTCTTCCTTAGTTAACTGTTGAAAATCTATTCGTGTATGTATGGTGTCATCATCTTGATTTTTCAACGAATCAGCTAATTTCTGATAATTAATGCTTTGATAGTATTCTTGACCATTTTTTAAGGTCAAATCGAAGTCTTTTTTGACATCATTCACTTTTCTATTGACTGAATCCAAAGCTTCATGCAGCTGAAATACGGTCAACATTTCATAATCATCTTTAAAATCCTCGTCATTTCCACGATTTAATGTAAAACCAACTAAATCTACACGGTAAGTCAACTGTTCAAAAGTAGATCTTCTCGTTTCTCTAATGGAATTTTGACTAATATCATTGTTTTCAGCGTCATAAATAGGAGGGGAGAGCGACAATTCTTCTAAAATTGTGCCATTTTCCAAGTTGAAAAACAAGTACTTACCATTATCTGACTTGTATAATGATGCTTTTTCTGCCTTTACAGTTTTTAACTCATTCGCATTTGTTTTATCGTGAATGGTTACATTTGAAAAACTACCATCTTCATTTTTTTTCTGGACTTTAATGGCATACCCATCTAATTCTTTTGTGTACACTCCAGGAACAATCACAGAAGCAATTTTTGTGTTCTGAAAGTCATAAATCAATGCATGCCATTTGTAGTTAGCTACAGGAATCACATAATTGGCAAATAAAAATGTGGCAAACGCTATGATTAAAACAACGACAGACAAAGGTCGCAATATTCGATACAAAGAAAGTCCACTTGATTTTAAGGCTGTTAATTCGTTATTTTCAGCTAAATTTCCCATCGTCATAATGGATGACAACAACATGGCCAAAGGTAAAGCCAAAGGTATTAAACTAGCTGATACGTAAAACAATAACTCTAAAATGTAAATCGTTTCAATTCCTTTGCCCATTAAATCGTCTATGTATTTCCAAAAAAACTGCATAATTAATATGAACATAGAAATAGCAAAGGTGACCATAAATGGCCCTATAAACGAACGAATACTAAAAATGGATAAACGTTTCACGCAGTTTTTTTACTTTGAGAGCAAATATAATTATTCTTTACGATTCTTTATTTGATTTGTTATATCAAAGTGATTATTTCTTGCAAATTGGCATTTATTTACATTCTATTTAACATAATATTAATTATAGGACAAAAATGTATTAATAGAAATGTATCAAAAAAAAGCAACCAAAAAAGTAATTTTGTCGTCTATGAGTTAAAACAAATATATCATGAAAACTATCACACAAATTACTGCTGTTTTATGCTTGTTACTTGGACAAGTAGTGAATGCACAAACGAATATCCAACTAATGCCGGTGGGTTCTCAAGTTAATCACAATGCAACCAATTGTAGTGTTGAAATCAATGCTCAAGCTTTTGCAATTATTCACAATGCTCCAATGAATGCCGAAGTTAAATTTATTGATTTTGGTGGACAAATTATGCATTCGGAAATAAATGTTTCAGGACAACAAACTTGGCAACCTTCTTTCATGTTGAACGGTTTTAACGTTGTTTCTGATTATTATGCTGTCAATAATAACATGGTCAATACGATAGCAATGACTAATGTAATGAAAATTATTTGTAATGGCGACACCTTAATGAATCCAACAATTTTCATCAATGAACCAGCTAATTTTACACCGTGTAATTACAATGCTGTAAAAGGGAAAATTTACGTGGATTACAATTCAGATTGTAATTTTAATCAATCAGATGTAGGAATTACTTATATTACTCCTCAAATTGCTGCCAATTACACCAATACGCCGTTTCAAAACAATTTTACAATGCCCAATAACAATGGAAATTATGAGGTGCATTTACAAGAAAATTACTTGCAAAATTACACAGTAAGTATTCCTTCTATCTATGCATTTACTTTTCCAAATAGTCCGTGTATGCAAGTGTCGCAAACGTTTACTTCATTACCTCAAAACAATGTTGATTTTGCTTTGCAATGTGCTGATATTGACACCTATGTAACCTTAACAAGCACACCAGCTCGTCCGAATGTTCCTTTTGGTCTAACACCTCGCGTGTTCAATATTGGCTGTGACCAAGTTTCTGGTGTTTTAAAGTTAAAATTAGATCCTAACGTAACGTATAACGCAGCACAAAGCTCACACCCCGCTGATGCTCAAGTTGGTGATACTTTGTATTGGAATTATTTGAATTTGAATAATTTAGCTAATAATACAGCGTATTTCAATCAATTCTTGGGTGGAATCAGTGTCACTCCTTCCCTTTCTGTTAACATTGGCGACACGCTTTGGTTTGAACTTTCAACAGCTGTCAATGCGAACGATGTGAATCCTGCAAATAATTCATTGCTTTTAGCTGTTCCAATTGTGAATTCCTTTGATCCAAACTTAAAAGAAGCATCTCCAAAAGGTCGTGGACCTGAAGGTTATATTCCTGTTGAAACAGATGCAATTACTTATACTGTTCGCTTTCAAAACACAGGATCAGCTGAAGCCTTAAATATCTATGTAATTGACACTATAGAAGCAAATTTAGAGCCAAAATCGTTGCAAATCCTTGCTAACAGTCACTATATGAGTCCTGAATGGTTGAGTGAATCTGTTTTAAAATTTAATTTTCCTAACATTCATTTAGCTGATAGTGCAAGCAATGAACCTATGAGTCATGGTTTTGTAACATTCAAATTAAATTTAAAACCAAATCTTCCTGTTGGCACGGTTATTAAAAATAAAGTAGGTATTTATTTCGATTACAATGAACCTGTGATAACAAATTATGCGGTTAACACCTTAGAAAACACGATGTCAACTAATAAAATCGAACAATCAACAACGGCTCTACTCTACCCTAATCCTGCTAAAAATACAGTTACCATTTCTTTCTCTGATAAAACAGATGGAACACTTGAATTAATTGATTTGACTGGAAAAACAGTTTTAGAAGAGCAGTTAGCACAAGTCACAAGCAAACAAATTACTATCAACGATTTACAAAAAGGAATGTATATTTACCAATTGAGAGATGCTAAAAACAAGCTCATTCAAAGCGGAAAACTAATTGTTGAATAATGATCAACCAATGTTGTGAAAGAGGGTGTCCGAAAAATCAGGCACTCTCTTTTTATTTTAAGATGTTCAAAAATGAATGAAATGCAAGACGTTGAAAATGAAGCCAAAGGAGTCCTAATAACCTGAGTTCGATTGTAAAATTAACATTCAGATTACCTTTGGTGCTACTTCGTGGTGATCTAAAAAACTGTTAGTCAAGGTGTTTGTTTGAAAATTTAGCGGGCTAAATTGAAAAGAAACAACGCAGAACACGCAGTCTCACCGAAGGTAATAACGGTTTTTTAGGCAAAGTAAAATAATACTCCGCAAAAGATCAAATATATCCGTTTAATAACAAGAATCTAAGATTAATTCACTATCTTTGCACCCGATTTGTTTGTGTTGGGCAAAACACAACATATTTAAACAGGTTTTCTGCATTACAGGCGCACTTTTCTGTAAGAAAAACTCAATAGTAACACTAAAAAAACATTGAGCATGGAAGATATTCTACAAAAGATAAAAGAAATAGACTTAGACAGAGATTTTAATCTATTTTCCTTATTTGACAAAGAACAAGAAAAAGTGCATCCAGCGGAAATTGCTCAAATTATTGACGTTTTACCTTTTGAGTACGCCTTAACTTCGTTTATCAATCTTACGCCTGACAATCAGCTTAAAACATTGCCCTATATTGATGTTTTGTTGCAGCATAAGTTGGTTCGCCATTTACCTAAGCGTCGCGTTGGCTATTTATTGAACAACCTAAGTTCGGATAATCGAATTAGCTTTTTTGAAGACCTTAAATTGGTTGAAAGAGCCATTTATATCAGTTACTTAAATGAGGAAAACCTTCATGAAACACAGGACTTTTTAGGTTATTCTGAAAACTCCGTTGCCCGACTAATTGACACCGATTATGCAACTATTTCAAAGGATATGACCGTTGCAGAAGCTGGACGTCACTTGCGAGAAAATCACAAAGACACAGAAGCAGCCAACGTTATCTACGTGGTAGATGAAGACGGTAAATTGCTAGATGATATTCAGGTACGTCGCTTGGTATTAAATGAGCCTGATACAAAAATCACTGAATTAATGGACGGTGATTTCGTTGCTTTGAACATTTCTGATGATCAAGATGTAGCAATTCAGCGATTTAAAGATTACGACCGAGTAGTTATTCCTGTTATCAACGATGAGAATATTTTGCTTGGGGTAATTACTGTCGATGACATCATGGACGTTGTGGAACAAAAAGAAACTGAAGAGATTCAAAAGTTCGGGGGGGTTGAAAAATTGGACTTTCCTTATGTGAAAACAAGTTTCTTTAAACTAACAGAAAAACGTGCCACTTGGCTGATTATCTTATTTTTAGGAGAAATGTTGACCGCAACAGCTATGGGATATTTTGAATATGAAATTGAAAAAGCTGTCGTCTTGGCCTTGTTTGTTCCCCTAATTATTTCATCTGGTGGTAATAGTGGTTCACAAGCTGCAACTTTGATTATTCGTGCTTTAGCATTGAAAGAATTATCCATTCGTGATTGGTGGTTTGTTATGAAACGAGAGATTTTATCTGGACTAACCTTGGGTGTTATTTTGGGTACAATTGGTTTTTTACGCATCACTTTATGGCAGCAATTGCAATGGTATGATTACGGTGAACACTGGTTGCTTATTGCAATTACTGTCTTATTCTCACTTATAGGCATTGTTTTATGGGGAACCTTGGCTGGATCAATGATTCCTATTTTATTGAAAAAAATGAACATAGACCCTGCAACTTCTTCTGCTCCATTTGTGGCAACGTTAGTCGATGTTACCGGATTAATCATCTATTTCTCCATAGCTGCTATTATTTTAAAAGGAACATTGTTGTAAACACATGAATTTATTTGATTTAATCATTCAAGACAAAGAACAAATCGATTTAGCAGATGTGTTCTTAGATGCCGAAAATAGAAAACAAATTGAACAATTGATTCGAGAACATCAATTTGTGGATGAACTCGTCAAATACCAATTGCCGGTAAATAATAAAATTTTGTTATTTGGTAGCTCTGGATGTGGTAAAACAATGACAGCAAAGGCTTTGGCAAAATCATTGGGGAAACCTATCATTATCTTAAATTTAAGCAATGTCGTTGCATCGCGTATTGGAGAAACTTCACAGAATTTGAAACAAGTCTTCGACAAAGCCATTCGTGAAAAAGCTGTATTGTTTTTGGATGAATTTGATCAAATAGGCAAAGAACGTGATAGCGATGAAAAAGACGTTGGCGAAATGCGTCGTATTGTAAATAGCATTATTCAAATGATGGATTATTTGCCAAAAACAGTTGTACTTGTTTGCGCTACAAATAACGTAGAATTAATTGATACAGCATTACTTAGGCGTTTTCAATTAAAGTTAAACTACACCAATCCATCGGCAGAAGTGTTAGATGATTATTACACTCAACTATTGGAAAAATACCCTGAAGATTTGCGCCAAGTTGAACGAAAATATGACTTTTCATTCGCAGAAGCGAAAGATTACATCTTAACCTCTGTAAAAGAACTGCTGCTCCGAAAATTGGAGCAACAAGCCTAGTTAATATGGTAATTTAATCCCTTCTGGGTCGATAAATTCTCCTGTTCGTTCATTTTCAAGGAAACTTAAAGGCGAATGAGGTTCTACATAAATTTCTTTTTCCTTAATTCCCCAAGGTTTCCAATAATTTCCTAAAACCGTTGAAAAAGTTTGGTCGTCCCAATGATGAAACAAAGGCTCATTGCCCGTTGCTTCAATAGGAACTCCATGGATAATCAATCCTTTTTCATTTTTACCAAATTTATAAGAAGCTGGGTACTGTAACAAATAGTTAGTATAAATAAACTTTGACCATAATTCTTCAAACTGCACTGGATGTAAAACAGACGTTCCTATTTTTTCAATGATAGAACGAAGCATTCCTGCTACTACCCCATTGTCTTGTAAGCAAGCAATTAAACCAAAACCATTGGTGCTAACAGAAAACATCAAATTCACAGCATCATCGCGATAATTAACAATATCTTCGGAGTATTTGTTTTTTACTATTGTAATGCTCCAAGGTTTAACTCCAGTAAATTGAATCGGCGTTACCAACGATTGCAACATTAAATGAAATAAGGACAACTTTTCCATCAATGGTTCAGAAATACCAAAGATATCTCCTTGTTTTTCATTCATTTTACGTTCAAAATGAAACTCAAAGTACAGCACGCCATAGACGATTTTACCTATCCAAAGAAATAATTCATGATCGTCTAATGATTTTAATCCGTCATATCCTTTTAAAAAAGCTTCCTTAACTTTGTTATCTAAGTCCATAAACGAAGTTTGTACTTTTAAAGAACAAGGTAATTTTAGATCTTTATAAGGAATTTCTACACCTTTATCCATCATTTTTAATCGTTTTTCGGTTGTTTTAGAAAGTTCTAAAAACCAATTTGGAAAAACGTCTATAGTCGTTAAATTTTCTTCCTCACCTGTAAGAAAACATAAGGTATCATCGAAAAGTAATTCGTCAAATGGATTGAAAAATTGCATAATTTTTACTATTTAAAATGTATTTTTTTTCAAAATCTCAAAATTAAACATTTTAGTACCATTATCCTTGTAAAAGAAAGTTTTTATTCCATAAAAATTGATAATTTTGAAGAAAGAAGTTGAAAATATGAAAATCCTTATATCACCTGCAAAATCGATTGACACGACGATTAATACAAATGTTCCTTTTCACACAACAGCTCAATTTTTAGATGAAGCGGATTATTTAATGCAAGAACTTTCCAAACTTAAGGAAGAAGATTTAATGAAGTTGATTCATGTTTCTCGTGATATTGCCGCTTTAAATGTTGCTAGAAACACGCAATGGAAACGTCCAATTGAATTGTCTGAAAACGTAAAGCCTGCAGCTACTGTTTTTACGGGCGAAGTGTACAGAGGGTTAGACATTGCAGCCTTTACAGCTGATGATTTTCAATTTGCAAACAATCATTTGCGCATTTTATCAGGGTTATATGGCTTGTTACGCCCCTTGGATTTGATGTATCCTTATCGTTTAGAAATGGGAACAAAATGGACTATCACCCCAAAAACAAAGAATTTATATGCTTTTTGGGATATGAAAATCAATAAAGCTTTAAAAGCAGAGATGGCAACCGATGAAGTGTTGGTCAACCTTGCTTCCACGGAGTATTTTAAGGCTGTACAAAGTAAAAAATTAGACAGAAGAATTGTTACTCCTCTTTTTAAAGATTTCAAAAATGGCGAGTACAAAGTAGTGATGATGTATGCTAAAAACGCGCGAGGTCAAATGGCTAACTTCATCATTAAAAACAGATTAACTGACGTAGAAGAGTTAAAATCGTTCAACGTTGGAGGTTATCGCTATGATGAAAACCTGTCTAATGGTGATGAATGGGTATTTACAAGATAGTATCAATCTTTGTCACTCATTGCTTGAATTAAATAAAAAGCAAGCGGAACAAGTATAATCACTCCAAAAATAACGACAAACAATGAACCAAACAAAGGTGCGTTGTGATCTGAGTAGTGAACAATTTCCATTGTAATGAGTATAAAAACAAGAGAAACAGCTAGTTTTAGCACACGCAACAATCTAACAGCAAGTGTGTATTGTTTTTCAGCGTTTATTTCTGTAATTTTTACAGGGTAATTAAAAATATGTGGAAAACGATTTAAAATAGAGGTACCAATGAAAACTAAAGTTGGAACTATTGGAAGGTAAAGAAACGTTTGTTTACTACCCCATCCATCAGGTGTTCCACTAAAGTTAAAATGAGTAGGAATACTTTCTGGTAGATGCTTGTATTTATAAAGAACAAAAAACCAAGAAAATACTAGGGCTATTAACCCTAGCACTTCAACTAATGTATCAAAATTTGTCCTGACTATTTCCAATTTAGGTTTTGTAGCCATATTAATAATTTTTTAGTAATTCAGTCAATTCCTTAATTATCTCTTCTCCTTTATTATCGTTGTACCAATTTTGCAATTCGATTTTAACTTTTTCAAAATCAGCATTTTCCTCTTTTAAACGAACAACAAGTTCTTGTGCTTTTGCTGGACGAGGCCCCCAAACAAATAAATCCTCTCCTTGTTCATTTCTACTAACCAATTTAGGTATTGCCTTCCCTCCATTTGTTAGGTAGCTATCAATTAAAAAAGGCTCACTATCGCGCAATTGTAATTCACAAGTTATAGCAGGCGAAAGTTCAGCAAATTTTAATAAAAAAGGAACAATATGCGCCGCATCTCCACACCAAGGTTCTGTGATAATAATCCAGTGCTGTTTTGTTTTTATAGTTTGAAGAAAATTGGAAAATGTCTCATCGATTTCCATTGTTTTCATCCATCTTTTAAAGCGTGAAGCATTTAACTTTGCATAATCTAAAAATGCAGGATCATCATAAGGAGCAACTTGCTCTGTTCTGTTTAAAATAGTGTCAAACAATTCAATGTATTCTGATGCGTTCATATTATTTTATCAAATTAATTAATTCTATTATTGTTTCATTCCCTTGGTCTTCATCGTACCAATTTTGGATATTTTGTTTAAAAATTGAATTTTCTAACTTTTCTTCTTTCCACTTTCTAACAAGTTGCGTTAATTTATCTGGTCTTGGCCCCCATGTAAATAAAACGTCACCTTTTTCGTCCTTAGCAATCAGCTTTGGAATTGCTTTTCCCCCATTTGTTAGAAATTGGTTGATTGTAAAAGGTTTTGAGTCGCGCAATTCAATTGATAGATCAACTGTTGGAATTGCTTTTGCTAGTTTTGAAATATATGGAACAATGTTTGCTGAATCGGCGCACCAATGTTCGGCAATTAAAATCCATTTTTGAGGATGCACATGGACAGGAATCATTTGTTTCACCTCTTCACTCCATTCATTTTGAAGAATTTTGTTTACAATTTCATGATTCGCTTGTGTTGTTATGCGAATATCCTCTTTACTATAAGGTTCTATGGAACTTTCTTGTAAAAGCTCTTCAAACAAATTAAAATAATCGTCCTGCTTCATATCTCTTTCTCATTTAATTTTCGAAAGTACTGAGAAAAATATAAAAAAGCAAAAAAATCCCTTTGTAAAACACAAAGGGATTCGCATATCGTGAGAAAAATTCTTATTTTCTTGTGTGACGACCGTAACGGCTTTGGAATTTATCAATACGACCCGCAGTATCCACGAATTGTGCAATACCTGTAAAGAATGGGTGTGATGTATGAGAAATATCTAATTTTACTAATGGGTATTCATTTCCATCCTCCCAAGTGATTGTTTCGTTAGAAGCTGCACAAGAAGGGCATAAAAATGAATATTCGTTAGACATGTCTTTGAACACTACTAATCTGTAATCTGCTGGATGTATATCTTTTTTCATTTCGAATAAATATTTTCTATTTTTACCAAAAACGGAATGCAAATTTAAGTAATTATTTTTAATTACAATGCTTTTTTTGAAAAAATAAAATAAGATTTCATTTTTTTCGTTAATTTTAGACAATAATTATTGATATCAACATGTTATTATTCCAACGTAAAGATTTAAAATTCAGCTTTGTAATAATGTTTTTTGCATTATTCTTTTCTTTTTTCATGAGTACTTCGTGTAAAAAAAATAGTTTTCTTTCACATGGAAATTTAACATTTTCGAAGGATACAGTCGTGTTTGATACCGTTTTTACAACCATTGGATCAACTACACAACAGTTTAAAATTTACAACAAAGATACAAAAACCATTCAAATTTCTCAAATTGAATTAATGGGCGGTAGCTCCTCCCCTTTTCGTATTAATATAGATGGACTTTCTGGAACACACTTTTCTGATATCGAAATTGAAGGAAAAGATAGTTTGTTTGCGTTTGTAGAAGTAACCCTCAACCCAAATGGTGGTTCTCTGCCAATGGTAATAGAAGATTCGATTCGTTTTAGAACAAATGGAAAAGATCAATATATTATTTTAGCTGCTTGGGGACAGGATATTTATTATCACTATTCTGACATGAGCGGAAACTCAACAAATTTAGATTCAAACGAAGGAACTTGGCCAAATGATAAGCCACATCTAATATATGGTGCTGCCTTTGTTTATGAAGGAAAGCAATTGACCATTCCTGCAGGAACAAAAATTCATTTACACAAAAATTCGTTTCTATTTGTATATAAAGGTACACTAAACATCGAAGGACAATTAGGCAATGAAGTAATCATTCAAGGAGATCGTTTAGAAAGTGATTACAAAGATGTTGCTGGACAGTATTATGGAATTTACTTTAAGGAAGCTAAAACTTCTTCGATTAACTATGCCATAATCAAAAATGGCACTACGGGAATACATATTGAAAAAGATGGCGCAAACGGAGCGAATCCTACTGTAATTGTTAAAAACACCATTATTCAAAACAATACTTTTTATGGTATTATGAACTTTGCTGGTGGAAAAATCGTTGCTGAAAATGTTGTTCTTGCTAAAAATGGTTACCACGGGTTTATTAACCTGGTTGGAAGTAGCTTTGATTTTAATCACTGTACCTTTGCTGGCTATGCCTCTGGAAAAGCTCAGCTACCAGTTGTGGGAATAAGCGATTTTTACAAAGAACAAAATGGAAATGTATTGGTAACAGACATCACAGGTTCTATTAAAAACAGTGTTATTTACGGTTATCAAGACAATGAAATAGCCATTAATTTGGATGATATCGGGACCAATAACATCACGATAGATCATTGTCTTATCAAATTAAAAAATCCAAGTACTGAACCCTATTATTCATCCATTATTTGGAATACAAACCCTGATTTTAAAGACGTTCAAAAATATGATTTTGAAGTTTGGTCATCTTCACCGATGATTCATGCTGGTGTTCCTACTTCTTTAATGCAAGACATAAAAGGAAAAGTAAGAAGTGCTACTCCAACCTTAGGAGCTTACGAATATTAACGAACGGTTCTAAGTTTGCGAATCATCGGTTCTAACCCATTGATTTTTAACTCATAAGTTAGTTGCAACATTTCTCCTATTTTTCCAGTTGGAAAACCATTGTTTTTGTACCAAACTACATAATATTCGGGTAAATCCAAAATGAAATAACCTTTGTATTTTCCAAAAGGCATTTTTGCATTGGCTAATTCGATGAGTATTTTATTAGGATCTTCCTGCATATGTCTATTTTTCTATTTAGGATTTCAAAAATAGTGATTATTTAGTCAATGATTTGTTAAAATCTTATATAAAATGAATTAAAAAAATTGAATTTTTATTGTATTTTTGTCCAAATAAGATTAAAACCATATTTGAAATGAAATTATTTCTTACAACAATTGGACTCATTGCAACGATTAGTTATTCCTTTTCACAATGTGTGAGCACTAAAATCCCTAAAACAGGATGGACTGTTCACTACGTAGATAGTGAAGAAACAACTGGTGAAGGACCTAACAATGGGAAAGCTATCTATGCAATTGATGGTGACACGACCAAATTTTGGCATACAAGATGGCAAGGCGCTCAACCTGATTTCCCTCATGAAATTCAAATTAACTTGGGTGCACCTCATGATGTGAGTGGAATTTCATTGCTTTCGCGTTACAATAATGCACTTGGTAAACCAAAAGCGTATGAAGTTTATGTTAGTAATGACGGAACAAACTGGCAAACGGCTCAATCTGCTGGTGATTTAATTTACCCAAGCTTAAATGCCGCAGCTCAACGTGCAAACGTTTATTTTGGAGCAGTTTCTGCTTCTTTTGTGCGTTTCCGCTTCTTAAACTCTTATGGTAACTACTATTACTTAGCTGTTTCTGAAATAGATGTGTACGAAGATTTGACTTGTCCTGCAACTGGACAAATGAATCAGTTGGCAAGTTTCGATGCTGTTCCTAAAAAATATACAACTGATGCACCTTTTGCGTTAAATGCTACAACCAATTCTGGTTTGCCTATCACTTTTGAAATTGTTTCAGGTCCTGCAACAGTTAATGGTAACATAGTTACTTTAACAGGTGCACATGGAACAGTGGTTGTGAAGGCAAAACAAGTTGGAAATGCAACTTACTATCCTTGGGAACAAACACATTCATTCCAAGTAGTTGATTTAACTGAAATTCAACCTGTTGTTGCAACGCGTTTTACTTCAGTTGAAGATTTACGTATGCCATCTTTAAAGCCCTACTTATTGCATGCTTATGCAACTATTGATGAACCACAAGCGTTGTCTGTTACTGCTATCGATTACATCATTGATGGTGTAACACATCCTGCAACATGGTCGAATAATTCATGGCAATATTGGTGGACACCTAGTCAATATGGAACTAATCAAGTGATTGTTAAAGCAACAGGAAGTAACGGAAAAGTTGGTTACGACACCATTCAAATGAATGTTGTTAACACTGCTAGTTCAACCATTGCAACAACTTTCTTAAACAATGTTATTGACATGGGAACAATTGGTTCTCAATGGTTTTACGGTTCTTACACTCTTCCTCAATCTGTAGGAACATTTGAATCAATTATTGCTGATTTTGCTATTTCTTGTCCAAATGTACCTGGTGGCTGTGATGACTGGGATCGCTTAGGATGGGTTGAAGTAAAAGGTCCTAGTGGTGAATGGATTGAATTATTCCGCTACATCACTCCTTATGGTGTGCCTTGTTCACAATCAATTGATGTGACTGATTATGAATCAATTTTACAAGGAAAAGTTGAATTTAGAATGTACATTGAAACTTGGGGAACTGGAGGTTGGAAATTGAATTTGAAATTAAATTACAACGCTGGTACTCCGACTCATTTATATTCTAGTGTTCAAGAATTATGGCATGGTGACTATTCTTTTGGTGACCCAGCAAATTTACAACCAACTCAAAGTCGTTCAGTTCAATTTGAAGACAACGTGATAGCTTCTAAAATTCGTTTAGTGTCAACTGGACATGGTTGGGGAAGCAACAACACAGGAAATGCTGCTGAGTTTTACCATGCAAAACATCACATCCATGTAAACAATGTAGAAACATTTGAACAAGATTTATGGCAAAATTGTAATCCAAATCCTGCTGGATGTACTGGTCAACAAGGAACATGGCAACACAACAGAGCTGGATGGTGTCCTGGAAGTATGGGAATGGTGTTCTCGTATGACTTGACTCCTTATTTAGCTCAAGACATTGTTCAATTAGGATACATTTTCCAAGAATCATACGTAGATTATTGTCACCCGAATAATCCAAATTGTATTTCTGGTACAACATGCCAAGATTGCAATGCTTCTTACAATCCGTATTATCGTGTTGGTGCTTATGTGGTGAAATTTAGTGACGCACCTTTTACCTTGTCAATTAAAGATAAAATAGCACAATCTGAAATGACAGCTAATTTGTATCCTAATCCAACTAGCAATCATTTTAACATTACTTTAAATGGTTCATGGAAACGCCCAGTAGTTAGTGTTTTAAACATCGCAGGTGAAGTAGTTAAAACATACTTCTTTACAGATGAAAAAGCATTGAATAATACAAACTTCAATGTAGAAGATTTTACAAGTGGTGTTTACTTCATTAAAGTTCAAAGTGAAGGTCAATTCACTACAATGAAAATGATTAAACAATAAGAAGAAAATATATTAAAATAAAATGGGCGATTCAATTGAATCGCCCATTTTGTTTATTGTAAATTACAATTTCTATTTAGTCGGAATATCTTTTAATACCTCTAATAAATAACCCCAGAATTTCTCAACTGAAGAAATTTGCACTTTTTCATCTGGAGAATGAGCAGCACGGATATTTGGTCCAAAAGAAATCATATCAACACCAGGTAAGTGTTTTCCTAAAATTCCACATTCCAAACCAGCATGACATGCTTTAACTTGAGGTTGCTCATTGTAACGCTCTACGTACATGTTGCGCATCAAGTTTAAAATCGCTGAATCCGGATTCGGTTGCCATCCTGGATAATCACCCATTTGAACAACAGACATTCCAGCAGATTCAAAAGCCGCTCTCACAGCGTTTGCAACATCCGCTTTGGTCGATTCAACACTACTTCTTTGCAATGATTGTGTGATAAACTCACCATCTTTAACAATTACACGCGCTAAACTAGAAGATGTTTCCACTAAGTCTTCAATGTCTGGACTCATGCGGAAAACTCCATTTGGAACAGCATATAAAACATTTAAAATTTTAATCATATCTTCATGCTCTACAGCTTTTGTTCCCTCTCCTTTTGACTCAACATCTATTGACAATGCTTTTTCAATAGAACGAAACTCAAATTTCAATGCTTCAGCTTTTTCAAGAATGGCAGCTTTAATAGTTGCAACCAATGAATTATCCACTGCGATTACAGCTGTAGATTCACGCGGTATAGCATTTCTTAAACTACCACCATCAATAGAAATTAATTGAAAAGGATGCAACGACAACAAATGATAAAGAATACGATTCATCAATTTATTAGCATTCCCTCTCCCCTTGTCAATATCCATTCCAGAGTGACCACCTAGCAATCCACGGATTGAAATGGTTAAAAGTGTGCTATTGGGCGCAATGTCAACTTGTGAGTATTTATATTTTGTATTTGAGTCAATACCACCAGCGCAACCAATAGACAATTCATCGTCGTCTTCAGTGTCTAAATTTAACAAAATTTCACCTTGAAAATTAGATCCATCCAATTGGATTGCACCTGTCATCCCCGTTTCTTCATCCACTGTAAACATTGCTTCTAAAGCAGGATGTGCAATATCATTCGAAGCTAAAATAGCCATAATTGTTGCAACTCCAATACCATTATCAGCACCAAGAGTTGTACCATTAGCTCTCACCCAATCACCGTCAACAATCATTTCAATGCCTTGTGTATCAAAATCAAACACTGTATCTGCATTTTTTTGATGAACCATATCCAAATGCGATTGTAAAATCACCGTTTTTCTATTTTCCATCCCTGGAGTTGCAGGTTTTTTAATGATTACGTTTTGGATGGCATCAACTTTAGTTTCTAACCCCAAGGATTTTCCAAAGTCAACCATAAATTGTACAACACGCTCTTCTTTTTTAGAAGGTCTTGGAACAGCATTCAAATCTGCAAAATAATTCCAAAGCGCTTTTGGTTCTAAATTTCTTACTGACATCTTTAATTTCTTTTTTACAAAAATACATTTTAAAAACTGTTATACATTTGTTGTAACATAAAAATTCAACACAAAATCATTAATCAACTCATAATTAAAAAGATATATTTAAACTTGTTTTTTAAAAAATCATTTATTTTGATTTAATACGACTAAATAGATAAAAAATGAAAGGTAAACCATTTACGTCTTCAAAAAGCTGTAAATAGGTACTTTTAGTGTTTAAAAATGATAAAAACAACATGAATAATGTTGAATTACTAGAATAAATTAAAACAATATCATATTGATAATTAATGAATTAAAAATAATTTTATTAAAAAACACTTTTTTTATTCATAAAAATGAAACCTTTTCAACAATCGAGCGTTAATAAGGTAGGATCAAAAATTATTAACGACTACAGGTTATTGATAATTAAAGGGGTTTTCTTCGGAAACCCCTTTTTTGTTGTTCTGATTGAAG
>CAZOKJ010000006.1:28911-110662 GCA_964580465.1 uncultured Fluviicola sp.
ACTTCATTAGTGAGCAATTGTCCACTATTCATTTTTTTTTCTATCTTTGAATTTTTAAACAAAAATTGCTTAATAAGCTGACTTTTTTACGCTAAATGAGATGGGATTCATCCCCCAAAAAAACAATTATATGGAGAATATAAAATTTATTATTAATCGCTCTGAAATTACGGCAGGCACAAGAGGTGCTTCATTGGGACCTGACGCTTTAAAAGTAGTCGCCTGGAGCAAGGGAAGCAACCTTTTTGGAAAATTCCCAGTACACGAATTAGTAACAGAAAACCACTACTTAAACTCCATTCCAATCCACTCATTTGCTAAAAGAATTGAAGGTTTAAAACCAATTTTTCAACAATTAGTTTCAGTCATTCAACAAAGTAAAGAAACCCATTTTTTTCCTGTAATTTTGGCTGGTGATCACGGGTCTGCTGGTGGAACAATCGCAGGATTAAAAGCAGCTTATCCAGACAAACGTTTAGGAATTATTTGGATTGATGCTCATGGAGATTTGCACACACCTTATACGACTCCGTCAGGAAATATGCACGGAATGCCTTTATCCACTGCATTGGATGATGATAACTTACAAGTTCAACGCAACGATCTTCCAAAAGAAACACAAGAAGCTTGGAATGAATTAAAAAGCATAGGAATAAAAGGAAACAAAGTTCGACCTGAAGATTTAATTTTCATAGGTGTTCGAGATGTTGAAGAGGAAGAAGTAGCCTTAATGAAACGCTTGAATATCAAAAATTTCACGGTTGAAGAAGTAAGAGAAAAAGGAGTTTTATCAGTTGTAAAAGAAATAGAAAATCGTTTGAGCAATTGTGATTTAATCTACGTTTCATTTGACGTGGACTCAATGGATCCAAGTGAGACAAGTCATGGTACTGGAACACCGGTTGACAATGGCTTATCCGTTGCAGAAACAAGTACCATTTTAACCTCCTTAGCAAACCATCCAAAATTAGTTTGTTTTGAAATGGTAGAAATTAATCCTTGTTTAGATGAAAAAACAAATAAAATGGCTGAAGTTGCCTTTCATTTGTTAGAAGAAGTAATAACCGTTTTAGAGAATAAATAATCGTAAAAAATACATGGAAAACAGTATTAAATCTAGCTTGTTAGCACATTCAGAGAACTTGTTTGGAACAGTCATTAATGAACAATTAATTCAATTTCAAAAAACGCGTAAAGATGTAAAAGGCGACTTAACCTTGGTTATCTTTCCTTTTGTGAAAATGCTACAAGTAAGTCCAGCTGAAGCAGGAAAAAAAATAGGTGATTTTTTACTAGAAAAGCTATCCTTTATTAGTGAATATGAAGTTATTGGCGGTTTTTTAAATTTGGTCATTTCAGATAGTTATTGGGTAAATGAGCTAACTACAATCCACTCAAATGAACGCTTTGGACTAGCTGAAAAAGATTCCAAACCTACCATTATGGTTGAGTATTCTTCTCCAAACACTAATAAACCATTGCATTTAGGGCACTTACGTAACAATTTTTTAGGTTACTCTGTTGCTGAAATTCTAAAAGCAAACGGACACAAAGTTATTAAAACGCAAATCATCAACGATAGAGGTATTCACATCTGTAAAAGCATGTTGGCTTGGGAAAAATTTTCTCCAATCAATGCAAATGGTGAACGTGAAACACCTGCAAATACTGGTTTAAAAGGTGATAAACTCGTTGGAAAATACTACGTTGAATTTGATAAACATTTTAACGAAGAGGCTAAAGCAATCATTGCACAATGGGAAACGGGAACGTTTGACAATACACCAGAAGCAATAAAAGAAGAGTTTTTAAAGTTAAATGCAGCAAAAATTGACAAAGACGAAAAAGAAATTGCTGGAATTGATACAAAAATCAAAGATTTGGCTAAAAATCAAACCTCTTTGTTGAAAGAAGCAAAAGAAATGTTGGTGAAATGGGAAGCAAAAGATACTGAAGTAGTTGAATTGTGGAAAACCATGAACAATTGGGTGTACGATGGCTTTGACGTTACCTACAAAGCAATGGGGGTAGATTTTGATAAATTATACTACGAATCTGACACCTTTATATTAGGAAAAGACATTGTTGACGAAGGATTGGCAAAGGGAGTTTTCTTTAAAAAAGATGATGGCTCTGTTTGGATTGATTTAACAGCCGATGGATTGGACGAAAAATTAGTGCTTCGTTCTGATGGTACGGCTGTATATATGACACAAGACATGGGGACTGCGGTTGATCGTTTCAATGATTACCCAACTTTAAGTGGAATTGTTTATACTGTTGGAAATGAGCAAGATTATCACTTCAAAGTATTGTTTTTAATTCTTCAAAAATTAGGTTACGCTTGGGCTGTTAACTGCTTCCATTTATCTTATGGAATGGTTGAACTTCCAAAAGGTATGGGAAGAATGAAATCTCGTGAAGGAACAGTGGTTGATGCGGATGACCTAATGGACGAAGTAGTTGATACAGCTCGTGAAATGGCCAATGAACGAGGACATTTAGATGGAATGACGGATGCGGAAAAAGAAGATTTATTCCGCACTATTGGTATGGGAGGTTTAAAGTACTATTTATTAAAAGTAGATCCAAAGAAAAAATTAGTATTTAACCCAATGGAATCGATTGAATTAAATGGTAACACAGGACCTTTTATTCAATATACTTATGCGCGAATTCAATCTTTGCTATCAAAAGCAGAAGTTCAATTGACCAATTCCTCTCCTGCCGAAATCAATGAAGTAGAGAAAGAATTAATCAAAATTTTAACAGAGTTTCCATTAATCGTTGCAGAAGCAGGAAAAATGTATTCTCCTGCTGGAATTGCCAATTACACGTATGAATTAGTAAAAACATACAATCAATTCTATCAATCCGTTTATATTTTAAACGAACCAAACGAAGAATTAAAGAAATTCCGATTAATATTGAGTCAATCTGTTGGAAAAATTATCAAAACTGCTATGTTATTGTTAGGTATTGATGTCCCAAACAGAATGTAATCAATTGATTTAATAATACTTAATAAGCATTCATAAACAGAAAAAAAGAATTATTCAAAAAGCTGTTATTGAATAATTCTTTTTTGTATTTTTGGTTGGGAAATAAACTAGACAAATGAAAATAAACGGTCACGGGCACATTTTACCAGAGCCAGAAGAAATTCCAAATTTTTTAAAAGAAAAGAAACTGTTTTCTATTGATGAAGACAAAAAATTCATGCGTCAAGGAGATTGGAGTCGCCCAATTACTGACCCAAGTTTCTTTTTAAAAGAAAAGTTGGAATGGATGGAAAAGCATAAAATTGACCATGCAGTCATGCTTAATTTGTCTCAAATCTATTGCAATGGCTGGAACCGTCAAGATACTTATGACACCATTCGTTGGCAAAATGATTTTAACGCAAAAGTTCAACACGAACATCCAACTAAATTTACAAGTGGTTTCGTTGTGCAACCTCTACACATGGAAGATGCCCTCAATGAAATGGTTAGATGTGTTGAAGAACTAAACCTTCGGGTGTTGTGCTTGCCAACGCATTATTTAGATGCCAATAATGAGTGGGTTTCTATTATGGATGATGCTGTTAACCCTATTTTTGAACTTGCCAATCACTATAAATTAGCTGTGGAAATTCACCCCTATGATGGTGAACAAATGGTTAAATTAAAAGATGAATACTGGCGTTTTCATTTAGTATGGATGATGGCTCAAACAGCAGATGCACTTCACTTGTTTTCATTAAAAGATTTTGTTTCTCGTTTTCCTGATATGCGTACCTGTTTTGCACATGGTTGCATGCTTGGACAAGCCAACTATGGACGAAGATTGCAAGGTTATGACGGTCGCCCAGATTTGTTTGATGGAACAAGAGATCCTCGCGATACCTTAGGTCATCCCAATGTGTTTTTCGATACTTTAGTGCACGATTCTTACACCTTACAATTATTGAAAATTAGAGTTGGATCGGGGCAAATTGTTGCAGGACTAGACGACCCCTACCCTTTAGGTGAAATGGAAGGTGTAGCTCGTTCATACCCTGGTCGTGTTATTGACTTTGCTGTTGAAGCTGGAATTTTAACCCCTCAAGAATCAAAAGAAATTTGGTACGATAATGTGCTTAGATGGTTGGGCAAAGATAAAATTTAGTTAAATAATGCCTGTTATCGACTAGTTTTAAATGAATTAGAGTAAACAACTTTGCCTTTTACTGAGTTCGATTATTATTTTTTTCTTTTTCAAAATTCAGGATAAAACTTTTATTAATTTTGCATTATGGGAAAGTTTGGATTTTACGTTTTACGTCTTTTTGGTTGGAAGATAGACCAACGTCCTCCGCAAGTTGAGAAATGTGTTGTCTGCATGGGACCTCACACCTCTAATTGGGATTTTGTGATCGGTAAATTAACCTTTGATTACTATGGAGTTAACACAAAATACCTCATTAAAAAAGAAGCATTCAAATTTCCTTTTGGGGGAATGTTAAAACGAATGGGTGGGATTCCTGTAGATAGAAAAAAGAAAAACAATATGACACAAGTGGCCATTGAGGAATTTGCTAAAAACAACAATATGTTTTTAGTTTTTACCCCCGAAGGAACACGAAAATACAATCCAAATTGGAAAAAAGGTTTTTATTACATCGCTCAGGAAGCCAACGTTCCAATTTACACAGCTTACATCGATTATAAAAATAAGACAGGTGGTTGGGATCAATTGTTTGAACCAACTGGAAACGTAGATGCTGATATTAAGGAATTAAAGAAAATTTTGAGTAAATATTCAGGGAAATATCCAGAAAATGGAATTAAAGCAGAAGATTAATCCTTTTTTGCTGAAGGATTTTTAACCTGACCTGTCTTTTTGTCATAACCATAAGGACAGTGACGACAACCACTTTTGCAGCAATATCCTCTTTTTAGATGGTGCTTCTCAGTAAAACAAATATAACCCTCTGGGGTATAATAATATTCATCATCATCCCATCTTTTTTTCTTTGAAAATCCTGACATGTCATCCACCATACTAACAAAAGTACAAAAAAATATGCCATTTAACACAAGTTTATCCATTTTACAAGAAATTCACACGGAACAATTTTCGCAACGTGGCATTCGCCTATTGGTAAAACGTGACGATTTAATTCATAAAGAAGTGTCGGGTAATAAATGGCGAAAACTAAAATATACCATTGCTCAATTTAAACAATCTAAAAATGAGCGTGTACTTACGTTTGGCGGTGCTTTCTCCAATCATTTATTGGCAACTGCAAGTGCATGTCACGCACTCAACATTCCATCCATTGGCGTCGTACGAGGCGAAGAATTAAATGAAAACTCGAATCCATTACTTCAACGTTGTGAAGAACTAGGAATGACACTTCATTTCGTATCACGAGAGGAATATTCCTTGCGCTATATGAAAGAATACCATGAAGAATTGTTGCTTACTTTCCCTAATTCGTACATTGTACCAGAAGGAGGAGCTAGTTATTATGGAATGATTGGGTGTCAAGAAATTGTTGCTGAACTTCCCCACTTTGATCATTTATTTGTAGCCCAAGGAACAGGCACAACGAGCTGTGGCTTGCTGCTTGGAATGAATCAACAACAATTACATGTTGTACCGGCAATTAAAAATTTTGATTCTCTTGGAGAAATGAAAGCATTGTACTTAAAATCAGGATTTGACGATGAAACAATTGAAGAATTACTTGAACAAGTTCACGTCCATTTCGACTATCATTTTGGAGGATATGCAAAGCAAACGGATGAGCTTTTTGAATTTATTGATTTTTGCGAAAAAGAATTGCAACTCCCTCTAGATAAGATTTATACATCAAAAGCTTTTTATGGAATGCTCAAAGAACTTGAAAAAGAAGTTTATGATAACACTACAGTTGTGTTTTTACATACTGGAGGATTGCATTTAACACATTTTTCTAAATAATCCACTATCTTTGTTGATATGAAAGTACAATTTTCAAAATACCAAGGAGCTGGTAATGATTTTATTATGCTAGATAACCGCGATGGACGTTACGATTGTCTGACGTTTGATGATATTCGTTTTTTGTGTCATCGTAAGTTTGGAATTGGAGCGGATGGATTGATAAAAATCAATTCTATTAAAGACTTTGATTTTGAAGCAGATTATTACAATGCAGATGGAAGTAAAAGTTTTTGTGGCAATGGCGGACGTTGCGCAGTTGCTTTTAGTAAAAAACTAGCCATCATAGGTGATGAAACAACCTTTTTAGGTTACGATGGCTTGCATAAAGCAAGTATTGTTGACGGATTGATTCAATTAGAAATGATGGATGTCACTGAAATTCAGCAAACAAACAATGACTACGTTATTTACACAGGGTCTCCTCATTACATTCATTTTGTGGAAAGCAACGCTACTTTTGATATCTATGATTACGGAAAATCCATTCGCTATAATGAAACCTATAAACAAGAAGGAATCAACGTGAACAGCGTTCAAGTTTTAGGATCGAACGAATTATCTGTTCGCACGTATGAAAGAGGCGTTGAAAATGAAACCTTGGCATGTGGAACGGGAGTTACAGCTGCTGCAATTGCTTACGCACATCAACAACAATTAACAGGCGAACAAATCATTAAAATTCAGGTATTGGGCGGAGAATTGTCAGTTCGTTTCGCCATTGACGAAGGTATTTTTTCCAATGTTTGGCTTATTGGTCCTGGAACCCATGTTTTTTCAGGAGAAATCAGACTTTAATGAAAGTGCACGGAACAACTATTTTTCTTCGGACAGTTGAAATTAGCGATTGTTCGTATTTACTTTCCATTGAAAATGATCCAAAAAATTGGGAATACAGCGACACGAGTACACCTTATACAGAAGAAGAAATCATACAATTTATTATTGAGCAAAAAACAGAAGAAGACAGTGAACAAATACGATTTTTAATTTGTTTTTCTAATTCTTCAGAACCAATTGGTAACATTGATATTTTCAGCATAGATAAAGAAAATAAAACTGCAAAAGTTGGGATTTTAATTCAACAAAAAGAACATCGTAAGAAAGGATACGCAAGTGAAAGTGTTCAGTTAATTAAGAATTTTGCTAAGAAGAAATTAGGTTTAAAGCAGTTAGAATGTGCCATTCAAGAACATAATTTAGCAAGCCAACGTCTCTTTACTGGCCAAGGTTTTAAACTTGTAAACACAGATTCTTTGAAAAAAATCAATCATTTTATTTGCGATCTATGATAATCCTTTTTATCTTTGATTAAAAGACATTTTTTATGAATAAAAAGATAGAAAAAGCATTAAACGCACAGATTGAAAAAGAAGCTTATGCTTCACAAATATATTTATCAATGGCTTCTTGGGCTGAAAACAACGGATTGAATGGTACGGCACAGTTCATGTATGCCCATTCAGATGAAGAACGTTTTCACATGTTGAAATTGGTAAAGTTTGTCAATGAACGTGGAGGAACGGCAATTATTCCATCTATTGCGCAGCCGCCTTGTGCTTATAAGAATTTAGAAGATTTATTCACTAGCTTGTTAGAGCATGAAATTGCTGTAACAACTAGTATCAATGATTTAGTGGGGTTATGTTTAGATGAACGCGATTACACTACTCACAATTTTATTCAATGGTATGTTTCTGAACAATTAGAAGAAGAAGCATTGGCTCGTACAATTTTGGATAAAATTAAACTAATTGGAAACGACAAAGGTGGAATGTATTTGTTTGATAAAGATTTAGAAAATTCTGCAATTCAAGCGACTACAACAAACACAGCCAAATAATTGATGAAATTTATACGGATTATTCAGACTGCTACTACTGTCCTACTAGGCTTTTTGCTTAGCAGTTTGGATATCTATGCACAAAGTTTTTATCAATTTAAAAACTACACCATTAACGAAGGCTTGTCTCAAAGTTCTGCAATTACAATGTATCAAGATGAAAATCATGGACTTTGGATAGGAACACAAGATGGGTTGAATCGTTTTGATGGTAAAAATTTTGACGTCTATACTACAGATGACACAAAGGGAATAGAAAGTAATTTCATTCGACACATTCAGCCTGATTCCAAAGACAATTTGTGGATGGCAACATCAAATGGATTGATGTTTAGAGATAAAAAATCGGATGCTTTTACAACTTACAACCTAAAAGAAGGTGGAATAAGTATAGAAAAAATTGCTTTTGATACTGACGGAAAAACAATTTGGCTGGCAACAACTCGAAAAGGAGTGTGGATTTTCAATACCAAAGTCAATAAGTTTGTTAATAAAAGCAACATTTTTACAAGTAAACAACTAAAAGATATTTTTGTATCCTCTGAAGGATGGATTTTTGCAAGTTCTGAAGATCAACCCTTGGAAGCATATAATCCAAAAACAGGTCAACTAAAACGCATTGCTTTAAAATCAAAAAATAACAATACTGTTGTTGTAAACTTTGTCAAGCAATTTTCTTCTGGAGAAGTTGTAATCGGTTCCAATCAAGGATTATTTACATGTTCTACCACTACTTTTGCTATCAACGAATTTTTAGAACAAATTACCAAGCAATTTGGTGCTATAAATGCGAGTGATATTTTACTTGCCCAATCTGGAAGCTGGCACGTTGCGACGGTTAACAATGGTTTGTTTTCACTTCATCAAGATGGGGCAATTATTCATTCAACACAAGATATTTTTCAACGTAATACTTTGTTATATAACAATATAAATTGTATTTTTGAAGATAAAAATCAAACCATTTGGATAGGGACCTCTCGAGGAATTTCTGGTTTTAATCCTTTAAATCAAGGCTTTTTAGATATTACTGTTAGTGCCAATTTGGAGAACGGACTCCCCTCTCCTAACGTTTGGAGCGTGGCTGAATCACCAAACAATGAATTGCTATACATTGGAACTGACATTGGCGTTTCTCGTTTTGATAAAAAAAATAAACGATTTGCACATTATTTCCGTACTCAATTGTCAAATAATCGTTATGAAGACAATTCAGAAACAGCGGTGCTTGATGTATTATATATAAATGAAAATCGTTTGCTAATTGGTTCAATGGATGGTTTTTATGAATTAATTATTCAACCCAATAATCAATACAGTTTTAAAACACCTACTTTTATCGATAAAAAGATAGTAGATGCTCATAATAGAGTTTACCATATTTTACAATACGATCAAAATCGTTACTTTCTTGCCACTAAGACTGGTGTTTTGTTGGTAGATTTCCATAAAAAGACTGTAACTGAATTTGTTAACAACCCAAAAGAACCGAAACAATCCATATTACCTGGAGTTTGTCGTATGATTTATAAGGATAGTAAAGATCGAATTTTCTTTGCCACTTCCTCTGGTGGACTTTCACTTTTGGATGATAAAAATCCTTTGCATTTAAAAATTGTTCCTTATACTGATAATCACTACATTAGTGATCAGTTGAGCAATTACTTTACAAGCATGATTGAGATTGCTCCCGGAGAATTTTATCTTGGTTCCGCTGGTGACGGTATTGTTTATTGGAATGAGAAAACAAAAAAACATGCCATTTTCAACAAAAAAGATGGATTGCCTAATAATGTTGTTTACTCCATTATTTCAGACAAACAAAACAATTTATGGATTAGTACCAACAAAGGATTGGCTAAGTTCAACTTAAAAAGTAAAAAATCATTGAACTTTTCAGAAGTACACGGTCTGATTAGTAACGAGTTCAATATGGGAGCTGGTTTACAATCAAAAAGTGGAGAATTGTATTTCGGGGGAATTGCGGGTTTAATTTTCTTTAATCCACAATCGTTGAATCAATACAACCTAAATGTAGATGTAGTTCTGACTAAATTCAAATTGGACAACAAATGGATTGATGTTAACGATGAAAATTCGCCATTGAAACAATCCATTTCTTATACGAATGATTTGTATTTAAGCTACAAACAACGCAGTTTTACCATTCGTTTTCAGACAGATAACATCTTCAACAATGAGCTTTTAAATTACAAATATGTACTTGAAGGAGATGATAAATTAGAAGTTGAATTGGGTGATAATAATGAATTGATGTTCAATTCATTACAATCAGGTAGTTACACTTTAAAAATCTATGCTCGCGTTGGTTTTGGAGAATGGGTTTCACAACCTAAAGTTATTCACATCCACATTAAAAGTCCATTTTGGAAAACATGGTGGTTTTGGTTAAGCATTGCTGCTGCCTTAGCAATTGCATTGCGTATTTTTATTCGCAAAAAAATAGCTGAAGAAAAAAGAGAACAAGTGCGTTTGGAAATGAAAATTGCTGAACGTACTGCTGAAATTCGTGAAAAGAACTTAAAAATTGAAAAACAAAACGAAACATTAGAGTTACAAAGTCAGCAACTTGCGATTGAAAAGGAAAAATCAGAACGTTTATTGCGCAACCTTATTCCAGATAGCATGGCTGATGAATTATTGGAAAAAGGAGAAGCTAGTGCACGTGCTTTTAAAGTTGTTTCCGTTATGTTCACCGACTTTGTTGGGTTTACAAAAATAACGAATAACATGCCACCGAGTGATTTGGTAAAAAGGCTGGATATTTATTTTAGAAAGTTTGACGAAATTGTCTTTAACAATAATTTGGAGCGCATTAAAACCATTGGAGATGCTTACATGGCTGCTGGTGGTGTTCCTGTGCGCAACAATACAAATCCAATTGACACTGTGTTAGCAGGTTTGCAAATCCAACACTATATCCAGTCATTAGAACAAGAATCTATTGATGCAGGTGAAGAACCTTGGAAGTTACGTCTTGGAATAAACACTGGAGAGGTTACTGCAGGTATTATTGGATCAAAACGCTTGGCTTATGATGTTTGGGGAGCGACTGTAAACTATGCACAACGCATGGAAATGTTGGGAAATCCTGGCAAAGTAACCATTACAAAAAATACGTATTTACACATCGAACCTTATTTTGAATGCACCTTTAAAGGGTTGGTTTCAGCAAAAGGTGAAGAAAAAATTGAAATGTTCCAAGTGGAACGTATAAAGCCTGAGTTATCTGTTGACGGAAAAGGGATCTACCCAAATGAGCGTTTTCATAAAATTGTTAACCTACATCACTATAGTTCGATTAACTATTACAAAGCGGAACGTTTTATTATGAAAAAGTTAGAAAAAGAACTTTCCGATAAACTACACTATCATAGTATCGGCCATACGAAAGATGTAGTTCAAGCTGTGGAACGTTTAGCTTTGAGCGAAAACGTAACAGACGAAGGATTGTTTTTATTAAAAACAGCGGCAAGTTACCACGACGCAGGATTTGTAGAGCAATATGAAAAGAATGAGCCTATTGGTGTTAGAATGGCTTCAGAAATCTTACCAAAATATGGCTACACGCAAGAGCACATTGATGCCATTAAAGCATTGATTTTTGTGACTTCTGTCCCACATAAACCAACAAACTTACTAGAAGAAATAATATGCGACGCTGATTTAGACTATTTAGGTCGCGATGATTTCCATGAAATTGCAGATCGTTTACGTCTAGAATTACGCGAACACGGAAAAATTGACTCTGACCGTAAATGGGATGAGATACAAGTACATTTCTTAACGCAACACATTTATTTTACTGAAACAGCCAAAATGACACGCGATAGAAAAAAAGCCCTCAACTTGCAAGACATTAAAGACCGCTTAGAACGCAATGAGTATAAGGACTAGTTACTGTGAATTGATGACTAGGTGATGTTGTGATTGGATGATGTTACAACTCCTAAGGAGTTCAATGTTTATACGTTCAAAAAAAAACATTTATATTTCTACAACTCCGAAGGAGTTGAATCAATTCGCAATTTTTCCAAAATGAAGTTAGTTGGACTCCTACGGGGTTCTTGATTTGAGTGGGGACGTTACCCTGAACTTCACTATCGTTTGTTCAGGGGTAATATTGTAATACTCCTACGGAGTAAAATACTAATACGATGACAATACTAATCTTAGGAAATCTGTGTAATCTGTGGATAGAAAGAGTCATTTCTATCGTTTGCCGTAGGCGCCCCCTCTATTCCCTATGCTACCTTCTCAACTATGCTTTTTTATGCCACTATGTGGTTTAAAAATTTGTTACCTATGTGGTTTAAAAAAAACTTTGCGTTAAAAAGTCTTTTCGATTAAAATCTTCTTTGCAGTCTTTGCGTGGTTAAAATCCTCCGCTACTTTCGCACTAATTTCACCACTTCAAATCCTACTTCGTGTTTTTCGTCTGATTCTTGTTGGAAAACAGATTTACTTAACCATTCGTTTGAATCAAATTTTGGAAAAAAAGTATCTGCTCCGTAAGTGTGATTTACGTAGGTGATGTACATCTCGTCTACTACGTTTAGTTCCAATGCTTGGCGGTAAATTTCACCACCACCTATAATGAACACTGTACGTTCCGTTTCGTTTTTGTAATGTTCCAAACATGCTTCCAAGGAATGAAAAACCAAGCAACCAGGAGCTTCAAAATTTGCATTACGTGTTAAAACAACATTCTCACGATTGGGTAACGGTCGAAAACGTTCTGGAATAGATTCATAATTTTTACGCCCCAAAACAACAATGTGTCCCGTGGTTGTTTCTTTGAAAAAACGCATATCAGCAGGCAAATGCCACATCAAATCATTGTTTTTACCGATGCCATTTTCTTTATCCATGGCAACAATTAAAGCTGCTTTCATAGAAACTAAACTGCTACTGGAGCTTTAATATGCGGATGTGGATCGTAATTAACCAACTCAAAATCTTCGTATTTAAAAGAGAAAATATCTTTTACATCTGGATTTATTTTCATTGTCGGCAATGGTCGCAACTCACGTGATAATTGCTCTTTCGCTTGCTCAATGTGATTTAAATACAAGTGAGCATCACCAATAGTATGGACAAAATCACCTGGTTGTAAACCACAAACTTGCGCAATCATCATGGTCAACAAAGCATACGAAGCAATGTTAAATGGTACTCCCAAGAAAGTGTCAGCGCTGCGTTGGTACAATTGACAACTTAATTTACCTTCTGCTACGTAAAATTGAAACAAAGTATGACAAGGAGGTAAAGCCATATTGTCCACATCGCAAACATTCCATGCAGAAACGATTAAACGACGAGAATCTGGATTTTTCTTAATTTGTTCAATTAATTTGGAGATTTGATCAATTGCTTCTCCATCTTTTCCTGGCCAACTTCTCCATTGGTGCCCATAAACAGGTCCTAAATTTCCATTTTCATCTGCCCATTCATCCCAGATGCTTACACCGTTGTCTTTCAAGTATTTGATATTGGTATCTCCTTGTAAGAACCACAATAATTCGATGATAATAGAACGCAAATGCAGTTTCTTTGTTGTAACAACTGGAAAACCATCTGCTAAATTATAACGCGCTTGATAACCGAATACAGAAAGTGTTCCCGTACCTGTTCTATCTTCTTTTTTAACGCCGTTATCTAATATATGTTGAAGTAAATCGTGATATTGTCTCATTTTATTTGTTGTTTGTTGATGCAAAAATACGGAAATTTAATCATTAAATAAATGTTCATACTATTTTTAATTAAACACCATTTTTAAAAATCAGCCAATTCTTTCTCACCACAAGAATAAACATCTTCGCAAGTGTTCAAAATTAGTTCATCTAAAATTAGTTGAGAAGCCAATGCTAACTGTGAATAATTTTGAGAATTATTGCCGAAACTTGCTGCTTTTGTCTGCCACAACTGTTGAATCAACTGCTGTTCTCCTTTGCTTGGATTAATTTTTTCAATAGCCGCAGCGACGTTTAAAGCTCCAGCATGATAAACGTGTAAAACCATTAAGCGAAACCAAATATCAGTTTCTTTATAGTTGATTTGATAACGATTTAAGATTTTTTTCGTTTCTGGAATGCATATATTTTTTATCAAACGAGAGGCTGCATAAGCAGAACGAGCAAAGTCTTTGCGTTCATCAATGGTTTTATTCACTATTAAACCTTGATTTCTTGCAACACCTGGCATTAATTGAAAAGCACCATAAGCACCTGCTACAGATTTTGCTAATTGTCCAGGTGACTCAATTAATAAAATTGCTTGGGCATACCAAGGATCAACATTGTTTTTCTCAAACTCTGCAATTCCTTTGGATAAAGTAGGATACACCAAATCAAACTTGTAAAAGTCACTCTTACCTGTTGTAATAAAGATGATTTCTGAAGAATCAATACCAAATTTTTGACGCAAAGTATTCTTATACAACTCTTTTCCTTCTTCTGTTAAACTTTTCCATTCTTTTATGGAAGTTGTTTCCAAAATTTGTCTAGTTGATGCTACATTGATAACACATGAATCTGGAGACAATCGCATGATTTTCTTCCAAAACTGAGGCTGTGGCAATACATCCCAACGGTCTTGGTATAATTTTTCGGCGTCTAACAATATATGAGTGCCGTCAGTATTTACAACTGTGATTTTTTCTTTTATATAGCTATGATCCTGCCCACAAGCAACAAAGCTCGTTAAGCAAGCAAAAACAAGGAATCGCATGGTTTTATAGTTTTATAGTTCACGAAATATAGTACTATTTTTTAATAAAACCAACTTTTTGTGAAATTATTTCTTTCTATCTGGATTTTTTTTGAGAAAACCATCCCAACTGCTCACTTTCGATTTACTATGCTCCCCTATTCCTTTTGAAAAATGATGGCAAACAGCAACAGCTAAACCATCCGTAGCATCTAAATACTTTGGCATCTCTTTGATTTGAAAAAGTTTTTCTAACATGGCTGCAACTTGTTCCTTAGATGCATTTCCATTTCCTGCCACGCTTTGTTTGATTCTTCTTGGAGTATATTCTTCAAATGTCATTCCATTACTTAAGCAGGCAGCAATAGCAACTCCTTGTGCACGACCCAATTTCAACATCGATTGCACATTTTTTCCAAAAAAGGGAGCTTCAATTGCTAACTCATGAGGCCGAAATTCTTTGATCAATCCATCGATGCGTGAAAAAATTCTTTCTAATTTTTCAGGATGGTCAGAAAGCTTCGAAAGCTGAACCACACCAAAGGTTAACAGTGATAATTTGTTACCGCTAACTTTAATAATTCCGTATCCTAAAATTGTTGTTCCTGGGTCAATTCCAAGAATTATCTTATCTTCAACCATTCAAATGAAAGTTTTGACTAAGATAAACAATAAAAATAGCATAGCGTTTAGACTGCTTAAAATGATACTAACATTGTTTGTTGGATTACTTTGTTATTGGCAATTTAAACGATTAAATATAGCTGAATTACAGCAAGTTAATCAGCCTGATTGGCTGTGGATTTTACTCGCTTTTTGTTTGGTTGTAATTAATTATTGGTTTGAATTTTCTAAATGGAATTTAATCTTAAAATCACTTTTTTCAACTGTTGGGTGGTCGCTGAAAATTCAATCATTTTTCGCGGGAATTATCACTGGGATGATTACGCCCAACATGCAAGGGAATTTCCTTGGAAGAATGTATTATTTCCCTAAGAATCAGCGCGTAAATATTACCTTATTAACTTTAGTTGCTAACTTTGGGCAGTTTTTGGTTACCATGATATTGGGACTAATTGCTTTACTTTTTTTACATGAAACCAAAGATTATTTTGTGTTTTATTCACTTATCATTGCATTGCTTATTCTTTTTTATTTCTATTTCGAACGTATAAACTGGTTGCAAAAAAAATTCAAATGGTTTAGACGTATTGCATTGATTCTTCAAAAAAACAAGTTGCTAAGATGGCAATTTCTCACTCGATCAATAGGAAGAAACTTCATTTTTTCGTTGCAATTAATGCTCATTTTAAAATCATTTGGTGCTCCATTTTCATGGGAGACATATATGCTGATTTGGAAATTGTATTTATTTATCACTTTATCTCCTTCTTTATTTTTAGGAAAATTAATTATCAGAGAATCAATTTCTTTATACGTTTTATCTCCATTATTACTTCAAGAATGGTCTATTGTTTTTTCTTCGTTAATAATTTGGGTTATTAATTTGCTCATTCCAACAATTATTGGTTTATTTGTCAGTAAAAAAAGTAACCGATGGAATTGATATTGGCACCTTATATGGCTTTTCAAATCGCACTTTCTGTGTGGGCAAAACTAGGTGTTCAAAAACAACAAAAAAAGCAATTAAATCATGGTGCCCAACTTCAACTTTCAGATTTAACAGTCATTATTCCATTTAGAAACGAAGCAACGCGAATTTCACCTTTGTTAAAATCAATTAATCGCTCTCAGAAGCTACCTAAGGCATTTATTTTTGTCAATGATTCTTCTGAGGACAATGGAGTTGAAATTATTGAAAACACATTGCAAATCACCAATTATCAAATAGTTAGTTCGATAAAGTCAGGTAAAAAAAATGCTATTCATCAGGGAATGCAACTTGCCTCCACTTCCTATTGCTTAACTTTTGATGCTGATATTACTTTTTCGGAAAACTATTTTTCCACTTTAAAGAATCAAACTGTTTCAGCTTTAACGATTTTACCTGTTGTTATACATGGAAATTCTATTTTTTCTAAACTCTCAAGTTTGGATGTACATTTCTTAAATGCTATTAATTATAGTTTAACTGGTTGGAAACGTCCAATTGTTGCAAGTGGAGCTAATTTATTGGTTCAAAAAGAAAAATATTTCATTTACAATTCATTGCAACAACATGAACATATTGCAAGCGGTGATGATCAATTTTTGTTGACAAATTTTGTAAACAACAGACAATCAGTTAATGTAATAATTGATCAAGATTTAGTTGTTTCAACTCCTGCCCCATCTTCTTTTAAAGACCTGATTAATCAACGATTAAGATGGATTAAAAAGTCAATTTTCATCAATGATCGATTAGCAAATACAGTTGGTTTTTTACAACTTTTAAATCAATTGATTTTTATTTCTTTGTTTTTACTTACAATTTTTAAAGGATATGTTCTTTATTCTATTGTACTTTTTTGCATGAAAATTATAAGTGATTATTTTCAATCAACACATTATTTTAAAAGAATTAATATCCAAAAAACAGTATGGTTATTACCAATTTATGAGTTTTATTTTCCTATTTACGCATTCCTGTTCTTTTTTTTAGGACTTTTTATTACTCCGTCTTGGAAAAATAGAAAAATTAAATCAAGGTAATAAAGAAGTTTATTTTTTTCTAGCAATGAGTAAGCCATCGCGAATTGGGAACAATACCTCTTGTACTCTATTATCTTCGTGTACTTTTTGATTGAAATCCATGATTAATCGTGTGGACTTATCTAATTTTTCGTAATCTTCTAACACTTTTCCAGACCACAACACGTTATCAGAAATGATATAACCGCCTTTTTTGACTTTGTCAAACACTAAATCATAGTAAAGAGCATAGCTTTTTTTATCGGCATCAATAAAAACAATGTCAAATTCTTCATCAATGCTAGGAATTATGTGAGCAGCATCACCGATAATGTTTTTTATTTTGGAGCGCATCCCTGCTTTCTCTATGAATTCATTGACAAAATCTTCTAATTCCTCGTTAACATCAATGGTATAAAGTAATCCATCTTCTTGTAATCCTTCTGCTAAACAAAGAGCTGAATATCCTGTATAAGTCCCAATTTCTAAAATACGCTTAGGTTGAATCATGTGTGAGAGCATGCTCAACACCCTTCCTTGAAAATGGCCGCTTAGCATTCGAGGTTGTACCACTTCTAAGTGCGTTTTTCTACTTAACTCCTTCAAGTAATCAGGTTCATTTTCAGTATGTTGACATACGTATCTATCTAATTCTTCAGAGATAAATTCCATGTTAAAGGATTTAAAAATTAGGGCAAAAAAAGAGGGGCAAGCTACTCGTATCGCACCGCTACAACCTTCGGCCCTTGCTACATTCCTGTCCTGGGGGATTAGAAGGGAGCTGGTCGTACAAGACTTACCCCGGCACAAAAGTAAGCTTTTATTTTTAATTTGCAAGCTACTTATTTAAAATATCTCAATAAAATGGAATATTCTGCGCTTTTTTTCTATCTTTGAACCTATTGTAATAACATGCTAAATATGCTAACAGTTGAACATTTGTCAAAATCATTTTTTCGAAAACAAGCGTTAAATGATGTTTCATTGACAGTCAATAAAGGTGAGATATTTGGTTTATTAGGTCCAAATGGGGCTGGTAAAACTACACTTATCCGATCCATCAATCGCATTATCGAACCTGATGAAGGTGCCATTCGTTTTAATGGTGATTTATTGACAATGAAACATTTAGAAAACATTGGCTACATGCCTGAAGAACGTGGTTTGTACAAATCAATGACTGTTGAAGACCATGCGTTATTTCTTGGCCAATTGAGAGGTTTATCCAAAGCTGATCTTAAACGTAAATTGGATTATTGGCTTGAAAAATTTGAGGTAACCGATTGGAGAAAAAAGCGTATCGAAGAACTTTCCAAAGGAATGGCTCAAAAAGTTCAATTTATTTGTACTGTTTTACATGAACCTGATTTACTAATTTTAGACGAACCTTATAGCGGTTTCGACCCAATCAATATAGAATTGATTAAAAATGAATTGATTGGAATGAGAAACAAAGGAAAAACAATTATTCTTTCTACACACAATATGCAAAGCGTTGAAGAAATTTGTGATCGTGTGGCTTTAATAAATAATGCTAAGAAATTAGTAGAAGGACGTGTTGTTGATTTACAAAGCGAGCGTAAAAGTGGTTTATATGCCATTAAATTTAGAGGAAATATAGTTGCCTTTGCTACTGCTTTATGGGCTGGTTTTGAATTAGTAGATACTTCCAATCCATCTGATAATCTTTTTGTCGTAAAAGTTCGTTTACGAGGCGACAATACTTTTGATGACTTGTTGAAAACTTTAATCGGTCAAGTGCAAATTGAAGCTGCATGGGAAGTTTTACCTTCTATGCAAGATGTTTTTATTGAATTAGTGCAATCAAATACGCAACAAACAGCATGAAAAACAGTTGGTTAATTGCTTTAAGAGAATTAAAAGAGCGTGTAGGATCTCGTTCTTTCGTTTTGTTTTCCATTTTTGGTCCATTGGTTATCATGGGGCTATTGTATTTACTTTTTGTCGTGGGAGGCAATGAAACAGATAAATGGAATGTACTTGTTACAGACAAGGCTGGGATTTTGGAAAACAAATTAATGCCCCATCCAGACCCAACTGTTACCTATTCCTTTGCCAATGATTACGTTGATCACAAAGATTTTGCAAATGGAAAGCGTTACCAACAATTTGATGCAATGGTTGAAATCAACGAAAAAGTAATGAGTAACAAAGTTGCTTATGTTTTTTATCGTACAAAACCAGTGTTTAGTTTGCAATCGAAAGTACAATATCAAGTGGAACGTCGCATTGAAGAGGTTATGATTGAACGTTTTACAGATTTATCAATAGCAAAATTTAGAGAAATTAAACAACCTATTAAATTCGCTTTTAGAAATGTTTATGATCCTTTTGACCAAACTTCAGACATTCGTTCTTGGGTTGGTTTCTTTTTTGGAATGATCATCATTGTATTTATTGGTCTATTTGGTATGACAATTCTCAGAAGTGTGAGTGCTGAAAAAAGCAATCGAATTGTTGAAGTGTTATTGGCTTCTGTTCGCCCTCAACAATTATTGGCCGGTAAATTAACTGGTATTGGTTTGGCTGCTTTTATTCAATTTTTGATTTGGATTATCGTCATCGGTACAGGTTTATTTTTGATGAGAGAAATGTTATTTCCGAGTATTTATGACACTACAGCTATGGCAATGAACGAAGTTCAAGAAAGTGGTCGCTTTATGTCATTGCAAGAAAAGCTATACGCTGGGAAAGAGTTTAATGCCATTGTTGATTTGGTTTATGAACGTGTCAATTTTAGCGTGATGATTAGCTTCTTTTTACTGTTTTTTATTGGCAGTTACTTATTTTATGGTTCTTTTTTCGCTGCAATTGGTTCAACAGCAGGAACAGAAAACGATGGACAGCAATTCATTTTACCTATTTTGTTTATCTTAACACTTGCTGCATATTCGGGATATTTCGCCGTAGCAAATCCTGAAAGCGAGTTAACAACTTGGTTGCACTATATCCCATTTACTTCTCCAGTAGTAGTCATGGTTCGTTTAGCTGTTGGTTACGGTGCTGGTGAAGCATATCAACTATGGTTATCACTGATTGTTTTATTGCTTTCTGCTTTATTTTGTTTGTCAATTGCCGGTCGATTATATAAAAATGGAATCTTACAATTTGGACATCGTTTAGGATTAAAAACACTTGTAAAATGGTTAAAAAAGTAGCAGTCATTGATTTAGGCACCAATACTTTTAACATCTTAATAGCAACTGTTGGTGAAACTCAATTTACAACTATTTTCCACGATAAAGAAGGTGTAGCTTTAGGAATGGGTGGTATTAACCAAAATAAAATTGCACCAGAAGCAATTAGTCGAGCACTTACAACATTAAAAGCGTTTAAATCTCAATGTGACAAACACCAAGTAGCTATTATTCATGCTTTTGGTACCTCTGCCATTCGAAATGCAAGCAATGGAAACGAATTTTGTCAACTAGTTGAAAAAGAAGTGGGTATTAAAATTAAAGTCATTACAGGATTAGAAGAAGCCAATTTAATTTACAAAGGTGTACTTTGGTCGTATGATTTCAGCTCTCCAGCTGTTATTATGGATATTGGTGGTGGCAGTACAGAATTTGTCTTAGCAAACCAACAAGGCGTACAATTCTCGGTAAGTTTGGATATTGGCGTTTCAAGAATGTATCAGCAATTGCAATTGTCAGATCCACTGACGAAAGAAGACGAAGAAACGATTATAAACTGGTTAGAAAACAAATCAAACAATCAACTTGAAGCATTAAAAACAGATATCATCATTGGTTCTTCAGGTGTTTTTGAAACCGTTTATGAAGTGTTTTTTGATAAACGAGTAACGCATTTTGAAACTGGTTTAACCATGGAAAAGTCCGTATTGTTTGAGGCTCTGGATAAAATTATTGCATCAACTCTAAGCGAACGACAGTTAAACCCACTCATCATTCCCATTCGACAATTGATGTTACCCATTGCAGCAGTTAAAATCAAATGGATAATGGAAAAATTAGCAGCTGAAAAACTGATTATTTCACCTTATTCACTAAAAGAAGGAGCTTTAAAATTAAACTAATCTGATAAATGTAACAATAGTTACCAAGGAAACTATTTTAACTCATTAAATTTGTAAGAACTTAAAATTTTATTGTCATGAAAAAGAATATGGGAAGTAAGGATAAATATATCCGCATTTTTTTAGCAGTGATTGTAGCAATTTTGTATTTTACAGGAATTATTAATGGTTTGACAGCTATCATATTGGGCGTATTGGCTATCATTTTCTTAATTACCTCTATGATTAATTTTTGTCCAATTTATGCTGCCTTAGGAATTAATACATTGAAAAAAAAGAATAACTAATGGAACAAATCGTTAAGAATTGGAATGTGATGCGTGTTTTTCGCTTGATGTTAGGCGTTTTTATCCTAGGAGATGGTATCCGCAATCACGAGCCAATGTTTATCTTTTTAGGAATTTTGTTTTCTATTCTACCTATTTTTAATATCGGTTGCGGTATGAATGGTGGTACCTGTGCACCAGCTGTTTCAACAAAAAAAGGAGTTGAAAAATTGGAAGAAATTGAAGAAATAACTTATACAGAAATAAAATGAAAATACTTTATGCTTTATTGGCGAGTTCACTTTTGGTAGCTTGTCAAACAAACGAAACGCCAAAGGCAGTTGAGGATTCAACGGATAATTCAGCGAATTCTGCTTTTTCAATGACAGATGAAGAGTATTTGGCATTGGGCGATAGCGTTTCTACCGTAACACAGATTAATCTTATGGCAAATGTTCAAGGTAAAATCAAATCGGTTGGTTTTGCTGGTGCAGTAGATTTTTGTAATGAACATGCCGCAATCATTATGGATTCCATGTCGAATGAATTAGGCCCAAAAATCCGTAGAGTTTCTGAAAAAAATAGAAATCCCCTAAATGGCTTGGAAACAGCTATGGATAAGCAAGCATGGGAAGACTTAAAGAGAATCAACGCTGATTCCACCTTAGAAAAAAAGCACTTGCTTGTTAAAGAAAATGGTGATGTATATTACTACAAAACTATTAAAACAATGATGACAACTTGTATTGAATGTCACGGAAATAAAGAAACTGACATCAAACCTGATGTATTAAAAACAATTATGGCTAAATACCCACAAGATAAAGCTACTGGTTATAAACTAGGTGACTTTAGAGGAATGTGGAAAATAAAATTAAACGCATGAAAAATTTCTTAAAAGCAAATATATTACCAATTATTGGCGTACTCGTAGGCGCTCTTGGTGGATACTTATATTGGAAGTTCGTAGGTTGTGAATCTGGAACTTGTGCAATTACTTCAAAACCTTTAAATAGCACATTGTATGGTGCTATGATGGGAGGTGTTTTCTTCTCTATTTTTCAAAAAGACGAAAAGAAAAAAGCTTAATTTGTCCAAATAAAATTCATGACAGGCACCGACATAGATCGTTGAATAATTTTCAACTCTAATTCAACAATGGCTTTCATTGCTGCATAATCAACTTTGTGAGCATCGTCGGTTGACTTGTGATAATCATCATGTCCCCCTGTGTGAAAGAAAAGCACAGGGATTTTTTTGTCATAAAAAGAAGTTTGATCAGACCCTCCTCTTCCATCTTTACTCGTGTAGAATCGAATTGAACTTTCTACTCCTTCAAAAATTTCTATAAAAGCATCGCTCGTCCCATGTCCAATAATGGCTAATCCATTCTCAGGATTGTAACGCCCAATCATATCCATGTTCAACATCCAATGAATTTGGTCCAATGGAATAGTTGGATGCTCAACAAAATACTTGGAACCAATGAGTCCCCATTCTTCAGAACCAAAAGCAATGAATAAAATGTTCATTTTCTCTTGTTCATCATTAGTTGAAAAATAACGAGCCAACTCTAACAACCCAGCAACGCCAGAGGCATTGTCATCGGCACCATTGTGAATTTTCCCAATGTTTAAGGTGTCTCTCGAACTACCAATTGTTCCTTTGCCTAAATGATCATAATGTGCTCCAATAACAATCGTTTTTGAAGCTTTGTTATCAAGAAAACCAATGACATTTTGCGTTTTTCGAATACTATCTTTTGTTGTTATTTTTTTGATATGCGCGTTAAAGTCCTGAAAATAACCACGTTCACCTTTTGGTTGAAGTCCAAGCACTGCGAACTCTTTAGCAATATAACGTGCAGCTTTTTGACTGCCCTTTTTTCCTGTTTCTCTACCTTTTAATTTATCAGAAGCTAAAAAATAAACATGTTTTTGTAAGTTTTCTTCATTTATTTGACTAAAACTAAAACCGTTAACTACTAAAATAAAAATAAAAAGAAGATAAAATTTCATTTTTTTTCTTTCAAAATTAATAGATTATTTGTTACTAACCTTTCTTTAGTACAAAAAAGGGTTGCCAAAAAAAATGACAACCCTTGTATTTTATTGTTATCTAAAAAATTATTCCGCTTTCTTTTTAACAGCTTTCTTTTCAACAACTTTAACCATCATTCCATCTTTAGTTTCATTCAAATCCAATTGGAACAAAACCCCTTCACCAAGAGAAGATTTAATGATTTCCTCTGCTAACGGATCTTCGATGTATTTTTGTATAGCACGCTTTAACGGACGAGCACCGAATTTCTCATCATATCCTTTTTCAACGATGAAATCCTTTGCTTGTTCTGTTAATTCAATTTGGTAACCCAAAGAAATGATACGAGCATATAGTTTTTCCAACTCTAAATCGATGATTTTATGAATATCCTCACGTTTCAATGAGTTAAACATAATCATATCATCAACACGGTTCAAGAATTCTGGAGAAAACGCCTTGCGTAATGCATTTTGAACCACCGCTAAAGAATTTTCAGTTTTAGAATCTTCTTGTGCTTTTGTACCAAAACCTACACCTGTACCAAAATCTGCTAGTTGACGAGCTCCAATGTTTGAAGTCATAATCAAGATAGTATTTTTAAAGTCAATTTTTCGACCTAAACCATCTGTCATGTGACCATCATCCAACACTTGTAAGAGTAAGTTGAACACATCAGGGTGAGCTTTTTCAATTTCATCCAATAACACGATAGAATAAGGTTTTCTTCTAACTTTTTCAGTCAGCTGACCACCTTCTTCGTAACCTACATATCCCGGAGGAGCTCCAACTAATCTAGAAATTGAGAATTTCTCCATGTATTCAGACATGTCGATTCGAATCAAAGCATCAGCAGAATCAAACAAGTATTTAGCCAACACCTTTGCTAATTGTGTTTTACCGACACCAGTTGGTCCTAAGAAAAAGAAAGAACCAATAGGTTTGTTAGGATCTTTCAATCCAGCTCTGTTTCTTCTGATTGCTTTAACAACTTTAGTAACAGCTTCATCTTGGCCAATAACGCTGCCTTTTAATTCAGCATCCATATTCAACAACTTCGCTGTTTCAGATTCAGAAACACGCGTAACAGGCACACCAGACATCATAGAAACCACTTCCGCCACATGGTCTTCTGTAACCACAATACGGTTGTTTTTAGATTCCTCTTCCCATTTTACTTTTGCAGCGTCTAAACTTTCATTTAGTTGACGTTCTTTATCTCTAAATTCAGCTGCTTTTTCGTATTGTTGTGCTTTTACAGCAACGTTTTTTTCTTCTTTTAAATCTTCTAATTTTTGTTCCAAATCGATGATTTCTTGAGGAACATTGATATTTCCAATATGCACACGAGAGCCCACTTCATCTAATGCATCAATTGCCTTATCAGGTAAATGACGATCAGTAATGTATCGCTCCGTCAATTTGGCACAAGCATCAATTGCTTCTGGAGTATAAGTCACAGAGTGATGATCCTCGTAACGATCTTTGATATTGTTTAATATCTGAATGGTTTCATCAATCGTAGTTGGTTCAATGAGTACTTTTTGGAAACGACGCTCTAAAGCGCCATCTTTTTCAATGTATTGGCGATACTCATCCAAAGTTGTTGCACCAATTACTTGCATTTCACCGCGCGCCAATGCAGGTTTGAACATGTTTGAAGCATCTAAAGAACCAGAAGCCCCACCCGCACCGATAATTGTGTGAATTTCATCAATAAACAAAATAACATCTGGATTGCGTTCAATTTCTTGCATAACAGCTTTCATACGTTCTTCAAATTGCCCACGATACTTAGTACCAGCGACCAAAGAAGCCAAATCCAAAGAGATGACACGTTTATCAAAAAGCACACGAGAAACCTTGCGCTGAACAATTCTCAAAGCAAGCCCTTCAGCAATGGCACTTTTACCAACACCAGGCTCACCTATTAATATAGGATTGTTTTTCTTTCTACGAGACAAAATTTGACTAACACGTTCAATTTCAGTTTCACGACCTACAATAGGATCTAGGCGACCTTGCTCAGCCATTTTTGTCAAATCGCGACCAAAATTATCCAAAACAGGAGTTTTTGATTTCGGATCAGTAGGTTTGCGCATCGAACCAAAATCAGTTGATTCCTCTTCTCCTCCAGGAAAATCAGCTCTAGCTTCAAATTCCTTTAAGTTTTCATTGTTATTTTTCATAATTTCTAATTCATCACGGACAGTGTCATACACTATTCCATGTTTGTTTAAAATTCTACACGTCACACTGTCTTCTACTTTTAAAATAGATAGCAATAAGTGTTCAGTACCGATAACACTACTTCTATAAATTTTAGATTCTAAGAAAGTAAGTTTCAATACCTTTTCAGCTTGTTTTACTAAAGGCACTTGATTATCATCAGTTCTTATTGGACCATTTGCTTTTTGACCTTGAACCAACGAATTTTCAATCTCATTTTTGATTTTTGACAAATCAACATTGAGCGCATTTAAAATGCGAATAGCTGTCCCTTCTTTCTCTCTTATTAAACCAAGCAACAAGTGTTCTGTGCCTAAAAAATCATTACCAAGACGCAAAGCCTCTTCCCTACTGAAAGAGATCACATCTTTAACTCTTGGTGAAAATTTTGCTTCCATAATTCAACCTCCTTTCAAATGATAAATTTGCGTAATTTATCGACATTTACAAAAATAAAAAATAAAATTGTTAATAACTTACCATAAAAAGTAGATTTTCCACACAATTTTGTTAGTAAATCACTCCTTTTTTATAGTTGCTATTTTCAAAAAAATGACTAATTTCGTCAATTGCATTTTAACACGAACAAAAATCGTGCAACAATTTAATTAAATGACAAGATGGCAGACGGAGAAAAGATAATCCAGATTAACATTGAAAGTGAAATGAAATCAGCCTACATTGACTATTCAATGTCGGTAATTGTTTCTCGTGCATTACCAGATGTGCGTGATGGTTTTAAACCAGTTCATAGACGTGTACTTTACGGTATGCAAGAGCTAGGGGTTTTCTCAAACAGGGCTCATAAGAAATCAGCGAGAATCGTTGGGGAAGTATTGGGTAAATACCACCCACACGGCGACGCTTCAGTATATGACACAATGGTACGTATGGCGCAACCTTGGTCACTTCGCTATCCACTTGTAGATGGTCAAGGTAACTTTGGTTCTGTTGACGGTGATAGTCCAGCTGCAATGCGTTACACCGAAGCTAGAATGAAAAAGATAGCCGAGGAAATGTTAGATGATTTAGATAAAGAAACGGTTGATTTTAAACCAAACTTTGACGAAAGCTTGGAAGAACCAACTGTAATGCCAACGAAAATACCAAACCTTTTGGTGAATGGTGCTTCTGGTATCGCTGTGGGTATGGCAACAAACATGGCTCCACACAACTTATCTGAAGTTGTAGATGGTGCTATTGCTTACATTGATAACAATGATATCGAGCCAGAAGAATTGTTAGAATACATTAAAGCTCCTGACTTTCCAACTGGTGGTATCATCTATGGATATGAGGGCGTTCGCGAAGCGTTGTTGACGGGTAGAGGTCGTATCGTGATGCGTGCAAAAGCTGAAATTGAAGAGGAAAACGGTAGAGAACAAATCATTGTAACTGAAATCCCTTATCAAGTTAACAAAGCAGAAATGATTAAACGTACTGCTGACTTGGTGAACGATAAAAAAATCGAAGGAATTTCTGACATTCGCGATGAATCTGATAGAAGTGGTATGCGCATCGTTTATGAATTAAAACGTGATGCAATTCCTAACGTCGTGTTAAATAAATTGTTCAAATACACCGCTCTACAAACTTCATTCTCAGTAAATAACATTTGTTTAGTCAATGGAAGACCGCAATTGTTAAATGTGAAAGAAATTTTAGCTCATTTCATTGATTTCCGTCATGAGGTAGTGACTAGACGTACACAGTACGAGTTGCGCAAAGCGGAAGAAAGAGCACATATTTTAGAAGGTTTAATTATTGCGTCAGACAATATTGATGAAGTAATTAAAATCATTCGTGGTGCAGCAAGTCCAAACGCGGCAATGGAAGAATTAATTACTCGTTTTAATTTGTCTGAAATTCAAGCTAGAGCAATTGTTGACATGCGTTTACGTCAGTTGACTGGACTAGAGCAAGATAAACTACGTGCTGAATATGCAGATTTAATGACTTTGATTGCGGATTTAAAGGATATCCTAGCAAGAAAAGAACGTAGAATGCAAATCATCAAGGATGAATTAACTCACGTTAAAGAAAAGTATGGTGATGAACGTCGTTCTATTATTGAATACTCAGCAAGCGAAATGCGAATTGAAGACTTGATTCCTGATGAAGAAGTGGTAGTAACAATTTCTCACGCTGGTTACATTAAGCGCACAAGTTTGTCTGAATACAAAGTTCAAAACAGAGGTGGTATGGGTTCAAAAGGCTCAGCTACTCGTGACAAAGACTTCTTGGAGCAATTATTTGTTGCTACGAACCATAATTACTTGTTAATTTTTACTGAAAAAGGTAAATGTTACTGGATGCGTGTGTTTGAAATTCCAGAAGGAAATAAAACAGCGAAAGGACGTGCTATTCAAAACTTAATCAACATCGAGCAAGATGATAAGATTAAAGCGTATGTGAAAGTACAAGATTTAACAGATAAAGAATACGTTGACAACAATTTCATTATCATGTGTACTAAAAATGGTGTAATTAAGAAAACATCATTGGAAGCATATTCTCGTCCTAGAACAAATGGTATCAATGCCATTACAGTTCGCGATGGGGATGAGTTATTAGAAGCTCGTTTAACGAATGGTACAAATGAAATCGTATTAGCAACTCGTGAAGGACGTGCCATTCGCTTCAATGAAACAGCAGTTCGTCCAATGGGAAGAAATGCTTCAGGTGTACGTGGTGTTACTTTAACATCGGAAACAGATGCTGTAGTGGGCATGATTTGCGTAGAAGATGTTTACTCTACTATATTAGTTGTATCTGAAAAAGGATACGGAAAACGTACTTACCTAAATGATCCAGAAGACCAAGAACCAGTATATCGTATTACTAACCGCGGTGGTAAAGGTGTGAAAACATTGAATATCACTGATAAAACCGGACCTTTATTAGCTATCAACAATGTAACAGATGAAGAAGACTTGATGATTATTACAAAATCAGGGGTTACTATTCGTATGCACATTGACACTATCCGCACAATGGGAAGAGCTGCTCAAGGAGTTAAATTAATTAACTTGAAAGGAAATGCTGAAATTGCAGCAGTTGCTAGGGTTCCTCGTAGTGACGAAGAAGAAGAGGAAGAGGGTTTAGAAGGTACTGAAAACAATGGAAATGACATTTCTGAAGAAAATGGCACGCAAATTGATAATAGTACTGAAGAATAGTAATGAATGATTTTAAACTTGGATAAAATGAAAACACAAAGTGTAATAATGTTAATGGGAGGACTTCTTGTTTCTAGTTTAGGTTTCTCTCAAAAAACAGTTGTAACAAGTGCCGCAGTTGAGTATAAAAACAAATTTCAATTGGCACTAATGCAAGGTAAGGTTGACGAAGCTAAAACTTCTTTATTAAATGCTAAAAAATACATTGATGAAGCAAGTGAGCATCCTGAAACAAAAGGTCAGTCAAAAACTTTGTACTATAAAGGTATGATTTACGGTGCATCTACTCAATTAGCAATGATGACGCAAGACACTTCTTTCGTTTTTCAAAATTTTGGTAAAAATGCGATGGAGATTTCTATTGCTTCTTTGAGAGACTGTTACAAAATGGATAAAAAATTCCGTGCTGACATTGACCAACAAGTAGATCAACAAATTAACATGTTGGCTCCTATGGCAGAAGATGCTTATAAAAAAGGAAAATTCATGGAAGCTGGTGGTGCCTTTTATTACATGTATCAAATTGTAGGTGCAAAAAACATTGTGGATAGCGTTAATTTATACAACGCTGCTTTATGTTTTGAAAAAGCAGACATGAAAAAAGAAGCTGCTGAAACGTATGCTGAACTTGCTGAAGTTGGTTACAACAGAGGTGAAGCTTTTGCTTATGCTGCTCGTGCTTACAACAAGTTAGGGGAAAAAGATAAGGCGATTGAAATTCTTAATAAAGGAAAAGAAAAGTACAAAGGTGATAAAACAATTTTGTTTGAATTAACAAATATGTACTTGGCAAATGGTCAAAATGTTGAAGCTGAAAAAACATTGAGCGATGCCATTGCTGCTGATCCTAAAAACAAACAATTGTACTATACAATTGGTACAATCTACACAGAATTGAAGCAAAATGAAAAAGCGGAAGAAGCTTTGTTGAAAGCAATTGAGTTGGATCCAAATTACACAGAAGCACTATATAACTTAGGTGCACATTATGTAACTTGGGCTACTGATTTGAGAAATCATGCTAATACATTGAACGAAAATGATTTCAATTACGACATCACACTTGCTAAAAGCACAGAAATGTACCAAAAAGCAATAGTTCCATTAGAGAAATACCTTGCTAAGTCTCCTAATGATAAAGCCGTTGCACATATTCTATTCCAAATTAATCAAAATTTAGGAAATTCTGAAAAAGCAATGCACTATAAAAAAATGAGTGAATAATTTTCAGAGTAAATAAAACTAGAAAGGTGTTGGACGTAGTTCTAACACCTTTTTTTATGAATGAAATTGAACTTTATTCTCTTCTACTCTATTTTTATTACTACTTTTGTGCAACGTTCTTTCGTTTAGTTAAATGCATGAAGGGGAATCGTGTGAAATTCACGAACTGTCGCGCAACTGTAAGTGATCATTTCATCATAAGTCAGGTCGCCTTCTCATTTTTTAGACAAAGCTTTCGCGATTTGAAGCAAATGTCAACCAAGAATATTTATATTCCGTTGATTTTGTTTTCATCCAACTTGTAAATGAATTAAAGATGAAAATAGAAGAAAAAATCCAACAGTCAGAAACACGTATTTTTAAAGCGGTGTTTCCTAACACAACGAATCACTACGATACTCTTTTTGGAGGTACTGCCATGCAATTAATGGACGAAGTTGCCTTTATTGCTGCAACTCGTTTTAGTCGCCAACGAATGGTTACAGTTAGCAGTGATAAAATTGACTTTAAAAAACCAATTCCAGGTGGAACCATTGTTGAACTAGTAGGCAAAGTATCCTACATTGGAAGAACCAGCTTAAAAGTAAAAGTTGACATTTTCATTGAACAAATGTATAGTGAAGGGAGAGACAAAGCAGTCAGTGGTGAATTTACCTTTGTAGCTTTGGATGAAAATAAACGCCCAGTTTCTATTTTTAAAGATTAATTATTTGCTAATCAACCTCTTTCCTACTCTATAGTTAAAATTTCACTCGAAGTTGCAAGGTGATATCTGATTTGATTGGTCCATTAATTTGTTCACCAACCGAGCCAATCTCATCTCTATTTGAATACAAATAAATACCATATCTTGCCCAAAAATCAATGTTTCGTACAAGCTTGATACGCAGGAGTAAATACGCTCTATTACCTTGATAATAATAAGCTGGAGAAGAATAAACATAAAGAGCGTTTGATTCCATTGTGTAAATTTTTGAATCATAGCTATCTGTGTCAAAAAGAGCATATCGAAACGTTAGCTCAAAAGGTAATTTTTTAGGTCGATAAGAAAAATCTTGTGACAAAACAACTCCGTGCTCAGTTTTAGAACTAGGACGTTGGATGTTGACATATTCAACCCTGCTTTTTAAATAGAAAGACTCCCCTATTTTATAAGAAGCATTCAGCCTGAAATTACGCTGAACAACAGGTTCTAACCCTTTAATCGAGCCATCTGAATTTCGATTGTTTTTTTCTCGATTTTGTTGACGAAAACGACCGTATATTTCAATATTTCTCGCAATTTTGTAGGTTAGTTGTGTTAAAAATTCATATCCTTTGCTTGGTTGATTGACTTGAAATTTTAACCATGGAAACTCAAATAAATCAAAATAGGTGTTCACAATCCATTTTTTAGTAAGGTTAACATTCAATCCAGCGTAAATTCCGCGTTCATTATTAGCCATTCGCCCACCTTCTGAAAAAGCTGTATTGTAAAATGTTTCATAACCTCTTTGATAATTGCGATAAACCAATGCCAGAGAGGCTTTCGTGCTCATTGCTATCAATAAACCATGTAAATTTGCCCAACTTTTTGAGTGGGTTACAAAACTTGCTTCACCAAAAAAAACAAAATTCCGAATAACATAACTATAATCGGCTGAAATAGATGTGGTTGTTTTACCTCTAAAATCGAATTGATTGTAGGGTAAAATTGGCTTATTATAAGGTTTGTTATAATTCCAATTAACAAGTGCTAAACCTACATGAAGATTTCTTTTTTCATATTGAACCGTTGACCCAATGATCCATTCTGTCATTGAGTTCTTTTTAGCTAATTCTGAATTTGTTCGATGAAAACCTGTTAAATTAATGCTTGAGGAATAAAAATTCTCAGATGAATTAGTGAGACTATCAGTACTTTCGATAGTTGTCAATGCGCCATCTATATTTTTAACTGAAGCAAAGGCTAACAATTCAACGTTTTTATAACCTAAATGCACAGCAGCTCCCCGCAAAAATTGAACTTCATCAGACGAAGCGTAGGGTTTTAAAGGAATGGCATTTTTCTTAACCATTGTTACATCCGCTGATTTGCTGAAAGAATAACCAGACCATAAATTTAGCCCTTGTCCAATTTGCACTTGATAATCACCTAAAGCAACACCCCTTAAATACTTTCCTCCTTTGTAAAAAGCATGAATGGAATAAAAATCAAAGCCATATTTTTGTTTTCCTTTGAAAAATTGTTCACCGGGATCTTTTTCAGCTGTAAATCCAAGACTTAAATTTGAATAGTAAGAATATCGAAATCGGGTGTAATATTTATCAGGATTTCCATGGTAATAAGTATTGCTTGCTTGTAAAACTGAATCATTTGCTGCTGTGTATCCTTTTTGTTTTTCTACAATTCGTTGATAGCGCAAATACCATTCAAATTTTCCCCTTTTAATTGCTTCTTTAAACGACACGTGCAATTGGCCTAAGCGATTATCTACCGTTACAAAGGGTAAGATTAATTCAATAATCGTTAAATCCCAAAATTTTAAACTTTGCAATTCGTAAATAGTAATTAATTTTCCAAATCGTTCACGATGAAGCAATAAATCATTGATTTGAACATCTGTTAACAATCCTAATTCAGAAAGTTGATTTTTAGTTGCTAAATTCAAATTTAAAGGTCGATCGATTCGATCATAGAGTACCTGAAAAATATCGGTTATGTCCAATTCTTCGTTATCCATTTGTTCTGAAATGAATTCAATCCGTTGTTGAATGATTTCAGTTCTTTCTTGAGTATAACTAAAGAATATACAACAAAATGAAAGAAAAAACAGTCCGTGTCTCATTCTTTTGCTTTTTTAATGGCAGTAAATGTTAATGAAACATGAGGAGACCATCCAACAATCGACTGGTAGGCTGATCCAGCATCTAAGGCAATAAACTTCCATTTGTATCCTACGCCAAAGGTAAAGTTAAGCGGAGAAGTTGCTACTCCTACTCGAATGTAAAAATCATTAATTGCTTGGTATTCAATTGCAAAATGACCTCTCAAAGGATCGACTACTGTTTTTGAGGCCTCAGCTAAAAATAGTACTTTATTTGCTAATAAGTAACTCATTCCTAAGCGAAAATTAGTAGAAAAGTATTCTCTTGGATGTTTCGTCAATCGTGAACGATTCAAATTACTAATGCTAAAACCTAATCGTAATTCATTGGTAATCATCGTTAAAAAACCTAATTCAGCTGTTACACTATTTTTATTTCCATAATTTTCCTTTAATTGGAGTCCTTGGTAATTTAATTGAACACCAGCAAAAAAACGTTTTGCAAATTGCATGCTGTAGCCCATTCCAACACGTTGAGAGCGATACAATTCGTATCCAAAAAACTGAGCACCAACAGAAATAACACCTACTTTTAAAGGATGAGCATAAGCTAGTCCTTGACTTTGTAATTCTTTAAGAAGGAATCGATTTTCGTAACTTACTCCAACAGTTGGTGTTTGAATGGATCCTAAAGCTCCAGGGTTATGATGAAAAGACCATACATCGTTTAAAGTAACCGAGGCATTTGCTAAAGAATTAGAACGTGCACCAACTGCATGCCATCCTTGAGTGAGGGCAAATAGAGGCATGAGAAAAGAAGCTAGAAAAAAAAGTTTTTTCATTGTTTTCAAAGTAGTTGTTAGAACAAATATACTTGAACAAATGAAAAAAACAAATCTTTTGAACTAAATTTAAGAAAAAACGTTATTTTCGAATTGAACTTATTTGCAAAAGAAAAATTTGATTTTTTTTTGATAAATGAATTGCTTAATTTGGGACAGCTTGTAACTTTGTTTTGACTTCTTGATACATTTCAACCATTTCTTCGTGTTGCTTATTGTAATAAGTCAAACTTTCGTCGTATTGCTGACGTGTAATTCCATTTGCTTTAAACAAAGAATCAGCTTCTTGCTGTAGTAACCAACTGTAACGCGTTACCTGAACATATTTTGCTTGATAAGTGCTTTCTAAAATAGTTAAGTTAGTTATCAAATCAATCATTTTTTCTTTAGGAATAAGTGCCTTAGGTACAGATTCATAGTGTTCCTTTTCTTTGCAAGAAACAAAGAGTGCACAAATTCCAATAAAAAAAATAAGTTTATTCATTTATCGATTAAATAAAACACGTTGTCCATTGATTCCCTCAATGATTTTTCCATCATTCCAAACTAAATTTCCATTGACAAATGTTTTTGCAATGGTATATGAAAAACGTTGACCTTCAAAAGGTGACCAAGCGCATTGATACAACAATGAATTTTTATCTACCACTTGTTCTTTCTTTTCAACAACAACTAAATCAGCATGATATCCTTCTCGAATATACCCTCTTTTGTCAATTTCAAACAAAATAGCTGGGTTATGAGCCATTTTTTCGGTAATTTTTTCAATGCTGATTTTACCTTCTTCCATCTTTTCAAGCATGGCCAATAAAGCATGTTGAACCAATGGTCCTCCTGATGGCGCTTTAAAATAGCTTTGTTGCTTTTCTTCAATGGTATGAGGAGCGTGATCTGTAGCTATAACATCTATTCGACCGTCTAAAACTGCTTGAAAAACAGCCTCTCTATCGGCTGCCGTTTTAACAGCAGGATTCCATTTTATGAAATTACCTTTTTCTTGGTAATCTTGATCGCTAAACCACAAGTGGTGTACACACGCTTCTGCTGTTATTCGTTTCTGACTCAAAGGAATAGAGTTATCAAACAAATCTAATTCTTTAGCAGTTGAAATATGTAGAATGTGTAAGCGAGTATTGTGTTTTTTAGCCAAGCTGACAGCCAATGAAGAAGAAATATAACATGCTTCAGCTGAACGAATTAAAGGATGTTTTTCAACAGGTACATCTTCACCATAAATAGATTTATAGTGTTCAATATTTGCTCTAATTGTGGCCTCATCTTCACAATGGGTAGCAATTAACATGGGAACTTTTGAAAATAAATTGTTCAATGTTCCCTCATTATCCACTAACATATTTCCTGTTGACGAGCCCATGAATACTTTAACGCCACAAACATTTTTAGGGTTTGTTTTGAGAACTTCTTCAATATTATCGTTAGAAGCTCCCATAAAAAATGAATAATTGGCGATAGAGGTTTCTGCAGCTCGTTGGTATTTTTCTTCCAATAGTTCTTGCGTCAAGGTATTTGGCACCGTATTGGGCATTTCCATAAAGGTAGTAATACCACCCGCTACTGCGGCTCTCGACTCAGAAGCAACGGTTGCTTTGTGTGTTAAACCAGGTTCTCTAAAATGCACTTGATCGTCGATGCAACCAGGTAGCAAATAGGCTCCATTAATGTCTATAACTTCATGAGAAGCGTCAGGTGATAAATTGGTTCCAATTGATTTTATAAATCCATTTTCAATATAAACATCTCCTGCTGTTTGTTTATTTTCATTAACAATAACAGCATTTTTTATTAAATAATTTTTCATAATTTCATCCATCTCATTTTCCAAACACCTAAAAATGCCTCTTTAAAAATACCTGTACTCATTTTAGATTCTCCGTATAAACGGTCAATGAATACAATGGGTACTTCTTTCACTTTAAAGCCATGTTTAACAGCCGCATATTTCATTGCTATTTGAAAAGCATAACCTTTAAATGTGTTGTTATCTAAATTAATTGTTTCTAACACTTTACGTTTATAACATTTAAACCCAGCGGTCATATCTTTAATGGTAATAAATAAGATTAAACGAACGTAAATACTGGCAAAAAAAGACAACAACAAACGATCTTTAGGCCAATTTTCAACCTTACCTCCTTTTGTATAACGAGAACCAATACTAAAATCAGCTCCTTCGTTAGCGCAAGCATTATATAAACGAATTAAATCAGAAGGGTTGTGAGAAAAATCGCAGTCCATTTCAAAAACATAATCATACTGGTTGCGAATAGCCCATTTGAATCCATGAATATAAGCTGTACCCAATCCTAGTTTTCCTTTTCGTTCTTCTAAAAATACTTTTCCTTCAAATTCGTTCATCAATTCTTTAATAATGGATGCAGTTCCATCTGGAGAAGAATCATCAACGAAAAGAATGTGAAATTCTTTATCCAAGGACATGATGGCACGAGTCATTCGTTCCACATTTTCCTTTTCGTTATAGGTTGGTATAATTACTATTGAGTCTGCCAATTTTATTGATTAAATTTCAAAAATAACTAAAAATTACATGTAGAAATTACTTTTAACGAAAGAAATTGAATTTTTAAAACATTTTAACAAGTTAAATAGCTGATAAAACGATTTGCTCCACGTCATTTGGCGCAATAGCTTTATGTTCGCCCATTCCTGTCCATCCTCTTTCAATAAATCTGTTTTTAATCTCTTCGGCAATACTTGCTGTGTCAGATGTGTAATCTGAGATTTTTGTACCGATTCCTAATGATTGATAAAATTGCTCCGTACGCTCAATGGCTTGTTTTGAAACTTCTTCAATCGTTCCAGTTAGTCCCCAAACTCGTTCTCCATATTGAGCTAATTTTTCTTTTTTTCTATCGTATTGATGTTCATACAATCTCGGTCCAATAATAGCCAAAGTACGTGCATGATCGATGTTGTAAAAAGCAGTTAATTCATGTCCTATCATGTGTGTACACCAATCAGTTATCACCCCTAACCTCAAGTTTCCATTTAATGCATTTGTAGAACACCACATTAAGTTGGCTGCTGCTTCATAATCAGAAGAATTTTTAAGTAATCGAGGGGTAATTTCAACCAATGTTTGTAAAATCCCTTCCGCTTGACGTTCTTGCAATAAGTTTTCACCTTTAATGGTTAAATACTGTTCTAAAGTATGGACAAAGGTATCAACAATGCCATTTACAATTTGTCTTTCTGGCAATGAAGTAACAACTTGTGGGTCGCAAATAGAAAAGACAGGGAAAAATTTAGGACCTCCCATCGTTCTTTTTGCAAATAATTCTTTGCGGCTAATGACAGCGCCAGAGTTGGCTTCTGAACCAGTTGCAGGCAATGTTAAAACAGTGCCAAAAGGCAAAGCATCTTTAAACAAACAACCTGGCTTTTTTTCCAACACATCCCACGGATTTCCATCGTACAATGCAGCACCAACAATGAATTTAACGCCATCAATGACAGAGCCGCCGCCTACAGCTAAAACAAAGTCAATCTTTTCATTTTTAACAACTTCCACTGCTTTCATCAAAGTCGTGTACTCAGGATTAGCTTCAATTCCTCCGAATTCAATTACATTAAATTCAGAAAGTTGACTCATAACATTAGTATAAACACCATTTTTATGAATACTTCCCCCACCGAAGGCTAATAAAATGTTTTTTACGTTTAATTCTTTAAGTAAACCATTTAGTTTAAGGTATTGATCTTTTCCAAAAACGATTTTGGTTGGATTGTATGCTTCAAAATTATTCATACAACAAATTTACAAAGAATTATTTTAATTTTTTGTAGCTTTGCATGAAACAAATTTAAAAATATGTCTGTACATTCAAACATTAAGCGAGTTACAACTAAGACACTCAGCGAAATGAAAGCACGTGGTGAGAAAATCACGATGCTAACAGGTTATGATTTTTCAATGGCTCGCATTATTGACACAGCTGGTATTGATGTGATTCTTGTTGGTGACTCTGCTTCCAATGTAATGGCGGGTCACGAAACAACGTTGCCCATTACTTTAGACCAGATGATTTACCATGCTTCTTCTGTTGTGAGAGCATGCCAACGATCATTAGTTGTTGTAGATATGCCTTTTGGTTCCTATCAAGGAAATTCTAAGGAAGCTCTTTCAAGTGCAATCCGTATTATGAAAGAATCTGGTGGCCATGCAGTAAAAATGGAAGGTGGTTCTGAAATTATTGAGTCTATTTCTCGTATTTTAACAGCTGGAATTCCAGTTATGGGACACTTAGGATTAACTCCTCAGTCTATCTATAAATTTGGTTCTTATGTAGTTAGAGCTAAAGAAGAAGAAGAAGCTAATCGTTTAATTGAAGATGCTAAATTATTAGAAGAAGTGGGGTGTTTTGCTATTGTATTAGAGAAAATCCCTGCACATTTAGCTAAACGTGTTGCTGAATCTATTGAAATCCCTGTAATTGGCATTGGTGCTGGTGGAGGCGTTGATGGACAAGTTTTAGTAGTGCATGACATGTTGGGAATCAACAATGAGTTTAACCCACGTTTTTTACGTAAATACAATAATTTATACGAGCAAATGATGACTTCGTTCTCTCGTTATATTGAGGATGTAAAATCAGGTGACTTCCCTAACGAAGATGAACAATACTAGGAATGGATATTGCTGAAAAATACAATTTAGAGGTTCTTCACGAGGACAATCACACCATTGTTGTCAACAAAAAAGCATCAGACTTGGTGCAGGGAGATAAAACGGGTGACGAACCTCTTCCTGAACGTATTAAATCATATTTAAAAGAAAAATATAACAAGCCAGGGAATGTATTTTGTGGCGTTGTCCACCGCTTGGATCGACCAACTAGTGGCGCTTTAGTTTTTGCTCGAACAAGTAAAGCATTGGAACGTTTAAATCAACAATTTAGGGATAAAGAAACCAATAAAATTTATTGGGCTATTGTTGACCAAGTTCCTCGTAAAGATAGTGAGCGATTGGTAAATTGGTTAGCTAAAAATGAGCAACAAAATAAATCGTACGTTGTAAAAGAAGGTACAAAAAATGCAAAACAAGCTATCCTTACATACAAACATTTGGCTTCGTCGGACAATTATCATTTGCTAGAAATTCAACTAGAAACTGGAAGACATCACCAGATACGCTGTCAATTAGCAAATATTGGCTGCATTATTAAAGGAGATTTAAAATATGGAGCCAAAAGGAGTAATCCAGATGGTTTCATTCATTTGCATGCTCGAAAAATTACTTTTAACCATCCGACAACAAAGGAAGACATTGTTGTTACGGCACCTGTTCCGAAGGAAAACCTTTGGAAACATTTTGAAGCGGTTATTGTCGATTAATCGAATTCCATTTTTGGCACGATTTTTTCAGTGCTAACATTAACGAATAAAATGTTATGAAACGTATTTTACCAATTTTATTTTGTTCATTAACTTCAATGCTTTTTTCAATGGAAAAGAACTTAAAATGGGATTTTTCAGATCCTCGTTCTAAAAAAAATATTTCTTTAGGAGAAAAAGGAAGTATTCAAGAAGCATTCATTCGTGAAGGTCTTTTACCTGATCCTCATGTTGGAATGAACGAGAAATTATTTGATTGGATAGAAGATCATCAATGGACCTTAAAAAGTAGTTTTACAATTCAAAAAAACGAGTTAACTGGCCAAATCATTGATATTGATTTACCTTCTGTAGATACCTATGCTGAAATTTATCTCAATGGACAGCTCATTTTAACTTGTGACAATGCATTCATTCCTTACCGTTTAACCATCAATCAATGGCTAAAAGAAGGTAAAAATGAATTAGTAGCCGTTTTCACGCCACCTGTACTCTACTTCAAAGATAGCTACGAAAAAGCTGCTTATAAACTACCCGCTGCCAACGATCCTCATAAAATAGCCATTGCACCATACAGTCGTAAACCACAATATCAATTCGGTTGGGACTGGACCTTTCGCATGAATACTATTGGATTCAATAAAGTCGCAAAAATTGTAAGCTACAAAGGCAACCAAATCATTAATAAAAACATTCAAACAATAGAGCTAATCGGTGCTGATGCTACTTTGTCTTTCGGAGTTCATTTTGCCCAAAGTCCTTTAAAAAATTATCATTGGAAAAGTGAACTATTTGGTGAGTTAACAGCTCACATTTCTGAAAATTGGTTAACTACCAAAGTTGAATTGAAAAATGCCCAACTTTGGTGGCCTATTCACTTTGGAAATCAACATCTGTACACTGACAAATGGACAATTACGGATGAAAATGGAAGTATCATTGACCAAAAAACAGTTCAATTTGGTGTCAGAAAATCAGAATTAATTCAGGAAAAGGATCAATTTGGAACTTCTTATGAAATTGCTGTAAATGGTAAAAAGATTTTCTGTAAAGGAGGCGATTACATTCCTCAAGAAGTTTTCCCTGCTCGTGTAACAGACGACATGGTTAGAGACATGATTCAGCAAATGAAAGCTGCTAATTTCAATATGGTTCGAGTTTGGGGAGGCGGATATTACCCAGATGATGTCTTTTTTGACGAATGTGACAAGTTAGGAATCATGGTTTGGCAAGATTATATGTTTGCTTGTTCAATGTATCCTGGAACTCCTGAATTTTTAGCGAATGTAAAACGAGAATTTGACTATCAAACACCTAGAATTTCTAGTCATCCTTCTGTCGTATTGCTGAATGGAAACAATGAAGTAGATGTAGCATGGAAAAACTGGGGATTTCAAGTAAAATATAACTTATACGGTAAAGCAGCAAAAGAAATTGAACAAGCTTATGATGACTTGTTTAAACAATTGTTGCCCGAGCGAATTTCTGTTTACTCAACCGTTCCCTACATTCACACTAGTCCGCTTAGTAATTGGGGAAAACCAGAATATTACAATCATGGTTCTCAACATTATTGGGGCGTTTGGCACGGAAAGGATCCTTTGGAAGATTTCGGCAATAAAAGTGGTCGTTTCAACGCTGAATATGGTTTTCAAAGTTTTCCTGAATATGCTACTTTGACAAAAGTGTTGGACAAAAAAGATTGGAATTTAGAAACAGAAGCAATGAAGCTTCGCCAAAAAAGTTATGTAGGAAATGGAATGATAAAAAAACATTCAGACAATCTTTTTGGAAAAACAACTGATTTTGAAGAGTTTATTTATTTTTCTCAACTTACTCAAGCCAGAGCTGTTGGGATTGCAATTGCCAGCCACCGAACTGATTGGCCAAGATGTGCAGGAACTTTATTCTGGCAAGTAAATGATTGTTGGCCTGCTCCTACTTGGTCGAGCATTGATTATTATGGTAATTGGAAGGCCTTGCATTATCAAGCACAAAAAGATTATGAAAACATCGCTGTGTTGCCAGTGGAATCAAAACTGAATAAAAAAGAATTTTTCTTAGTTAGTGATGCCTGTGAAACTTATCAAAACGATGTGTGTTTTGATTTTTATGATTTGAATGGGAATTGGTTGGAACAACATGCCTTTTTTGTTGAAACAAAACCACAAACAGTCGTTTCATTACCTGTGTTTTCATTGATACAAAAACCGCTAAATGAATACATTGTACGTATGAGTTGGAAAGATGAAAAAGGGCTTGACAAAGAAAGAATAATTTACAATACAAATAATAACCAAAGATCTAAATCGAACAAGGATTTTCAACTAGAAATCATTGAGAAAAACAATCACCAAGTACTTATTCTAACGAATAAAGAACCATTATTTGATTGTTGGATTTATTCAGAACAGCATTTTTTTCATTTAGATAAAAACTTTGAAACATTATTGCCTGGCCGACATGAATTCATCATTAGTAGCAAAGAAAAATTGACAATTTCAGAATTGAAAATAAGGTATTCAAATTAAAAAGTGTATTTTCTTACATTTTCTTACAATCATATTAAATAAAACACTAACTTTGCACCCTCAAATCAATTTGAATTATGTCAGCTGGAATTAAAATATTTGCAGGAAGAGTATCAGAAGAATTAGCAAAAAAAGTAGCTGCTTCTTATGGTGTATCTTTAGGAGATGTTAAAGTAACAGATTTTAGTGATGGTGAATTTCAACCATCATTTGAAGAAACTGTAAGAGGAAACGATGTTTTTATCGTTCAATCAACAATGCCACCAGCAGATAATCTATTCGAATTGTTATTGATGATTGATGCTGCAAAAAGAGCTTCAGCTCGTTCAATCGTAGCAGTTATTCCTTACTTTGGATTTGCTCGTCAAGATAGAAAAGACAAACCGCGTGTTGCAATCGGTGCTAAATTAGTTGCCAATATGTTAATGGCTGCTGGTGTTAGTCGTATTATGACAATGGACTTACATGCAGACCAAATTCAAGGATTTTTTGAAGTCCCAGTTGATCATTTGTATGGTTCAACTATTTTCTACCCAGAAATGGAACGTTTGAACAATGGTAATTTAATCATGGCTGCTCCTGATGCTGGAGGTGCTAAACGTGCGAATTCTTATGCTAAACGCATGGATTTAGGTTTGGCATTGTGTCACAAACACAGAAAACAAGCCAATGAAGTAGCAGAAATGACTGTTATCGGTGATGTAACAGGAAAAGATGTAATCTTAGTTGATGACATGTGCGATACTGCTGGTACATTGACTAAAGCTGCGGATTTATTCATGGAAAAAGGAGCAAAATCTGTTCGTGCTTTTTGTACGCACGCAGTCCTTTCTGGTCCAGCTTATGAGCGTATTGAAGCTTCTCAATTGACAGAGTTAATTGTAACAGATACAATTCCTTTGAAAAAGCAAAGTAGCAAAATCAGAGTGTTAACAGTTGCAGATTTATTTGCTGATGTAATTAAGCAATTAGTTAACAACGAATCAATTAGTAAACATTTTATAATTTCATAAATAAAATCAAATGAAAACAGCACAATTGAGCGGTTCGTTAAGAGCGAACGTAGGGAAAAAGGACGCTGCAGCAGTTAGAAATGCTGACCGTGTTCCGGCAGTGCTTTATGGTAACGGTGAGCAAACTCACTTTTCTGTAAAGAGAAATGACATCAACAAAATCGTTTTTTCTCCAGATGTATATTTGGTAGAATTGGATATTGATGGCAAAAAAGCGAGTGCAATCGTTCGTGAATTGCAACAACACCCAGTTAAAGATACTATTCAACACATCGACTTCTTGGAAGTAACTGATAAAAAACCAGTAAGAGTTTCTTTACCAGTTCGTTTAGAAGGAAGTGCAAGAGGTGTTATGGCTGGTGGTAAATTGTTACAATCATTCAGAAAATTAACAATGGTTGGTTTGGCTAAAGATCTTCCAGAAGCAGTTGTATTAAACATCGCTCCTTTAAGAATTGGTCATTCTATTCGTATTAAAGACGTACAAATTCCTGGAGTTACAGTATTAGACCCAGCTAACTCTGTTATTGTAGCAGTGAAAAGAGCTCGTGGATCTGTTGATGATTCTGGTGATGATGATTCTGAAGAATAAGAATAAACACACTTTAATCGAAAATCCTCAACAGCAACGTTGGGGATTTTTTTTGCTTCATTCTTCTTTTTACTTTGTTGATAAAAAAATGATTTTTCAAAATTACTAATCGAAATATTCACTAACTTTAACACGCACACTTTTTTGTGACAATAATTCAATAATATCCTGATTTAGTTTCTATTAAGAATTTAACTACTTCTAAAACACAACATATTCGTAAAAATAATTAACTATGTATATCATTTTTGACACCGAAACAACGGGTTTACCAAAAAGATGGGATGCACCAATGTCAGATGTAGATAATTGGCCTCGCGTTATTCAAATCGCTTGGCAACTGCATGATGAAATGGGGCAATTGATAGAACATAAAGATTTTATCATTCAACCTGATGGATTTGACATTCCCTACGATGCAGAAAGAATACATGGTATTTCAACAGAATTAGCAAAAGAAAATGGTGTTGATTTAGAAAGTGTATTACATGCATTTAATGAAGCATTAGGCAAAGCTAAATTCGTTGTTGGTCAAAATATAAAATTCGATATCAACGTATTAGGAGCAGAGTTTATTCGATTAGGCCTCCCTACTCCAATGGTTGAAATGCCCGTCTTGGATACGTGTACAGAAGTTACAGCTGAATTGTGTAAGCTTCCTGGAGGACGTGGCGGTCGCTATAAGTTGCCAACTTTAACGGAATTGCACCAATACTTGTTTGGTGTACCTTTTTCAGAAGCTCACAATGCTACTGCCGACGTGGAGGCAACTACTCGTTGTTTTTTAGAATTGATACGTATAGGTATTTTTACAACAGAAGAGCTACAACGAGATTCTACTTACATTGAAGATTTTAAAGGTTTTAACCCTGAGCCAATCGATGTAATTGGTTTGGTTCACCTTAATCTAAAAGCAGAAAGTGACAAACTAAAAGCGCTTGCTGAAAAACCAACCATCTCCTTTAATGAAGATTCCAATCGTGAGCGTTTAGAAAAAGTGCAATTTGCACATCTTCACAATCATACACAATACACCATTCTTCAATCAACTATAAAAGTAAAAGATTTAGTTAGTTTAGCGGCTCAACATAACATGCCTGCTGTAGCGCTGACTGACAATGGAAACATGATGGCTGCATTTCATTTTGAAAAAGAAGTTGCCGCACATAATAAGAAAATTAAAGAAGCACGAGCTGCTGCTGAAGCAAATGGAGAGGAATTTACACAACAAGAAATCATCCCTATTATTGGGTGTGAATTTAATGTTGCTCGTGATATTACTGAACGAAAGGGGCAAGATAATGGGTATCAAATTGTTATCTTAGCTAAAAATAGAAAAGGATACCATAATCTCATAAAATTAGCTTCAATTGCTTATACGGAAGGTTTTTACTATGTCCCAAGAATTGATAAAAATAACTTATTACAGTACAAGGATGATTTAATTGTTTTATCAGGTAACTTATATGGTGAAATTCCCAATTTAATTCTTAATGTTGGTGAAAAACAAGCTGAAGATGCTCTAATCTGGTGGAAAGAACAATTTAAAGATGACTTTTACTTAGAGTTGATGCGCCACGGCCAAGTAGATGAAGAACGTGTAAATGAAACGCTGTTAAAACTTGCTGAAAAACATGAGGTAAAAATTGTAGCTACCAACAATACTTTTTATGGTACAAAAGCCGAAGCTGAAGCACATGATGTATTGTTGTGTGTAAAAGATTCTTCGCTGGTTTCCACTCCAAAAGGTCGTGGTAGAGGTTATCGATTTGGGTTAGAAAACGAGGAGTATTATTTTAAATCGCAGGAAGAAATGAAAGAATTATTCATTGATTTGCCTGAAGCGATTGAAAATGTACAAGAAATTATCAATAAGTGTGAACCTTATGGTTTGGCCCGTGACATTTTATTGCCTGCTTTTGATATTCCTGAAGAATTCCAAGATCCACTCGATAAAGAGGACGGTGGAAAAAGAGGAGAAAATAATTATTTACGTCACTTAACATACGTAGGAGCAGAAAAACGCTATCCTGAAATAACAGATGAAATTCGCAATCGTTTAGATTTTGAATTATCGATTATTGAAAAAACTGGTTATCCCGGTTATTTCCTTATCGTACAAGACTTTTGTCAAGCTGCTAGAGACATGGGAGTATCCGTAGGCCCAGGACGTGGTTCGGCTGCTGGTTCTGCTGTAGCCTACTGTATTGGTATTACAAATGTTGACCCTATAAAGTACGATCTACTATTTGAGCGTTTCCTAAACCCCGACCGTGTATCTATGCCCGATATCGATATCGACTTTGATGATGAAGGTCGTGGTGATGTTATTAATTGGGTGATTGACAAATATGGAGCCAATCAAGTTGCTCAGATCATCACTTATGGAACAATGGCTGCGAAGTCTTCTATAAAAGACACAGCTCGCGTAATGGATTTACCTCTAAATGAGGCCAATTATTTAGCCAAATTAGTACCAGACACTTCCCTATCCAATATCTTTAAGATGGATGATGAAGCATTGGCTGCTAAATTAAAAAATAACGCAGATCAAATTGCTGGAGCGAAAGAATTAAAACGAATAGCTCAGGGAAATGATTTGCAAGCTGAAGTAATTCGTCAAGCCGTACAATTAGAAGGATCTTTAAGAAACACAGGTATCCACGCTTGTGGTGTAATCATTACACCTGAAGACATTACCAACTTTGTACCTGTTGCAGTGGCTAAAGATTCTGATATGTGGGTTACTCAATTTGACAACTCTGTAGCAGAATCCGCTGGACTTCTTAAAATGGACTTTTTGGGCCTAAAAACCTTGTCTTTAATAAAGGAAGCAGTCCGAAATGTGAAACTTCGTCATGGTATTGATTTAGAACCAGATAATTTTCCTATAGACGATGTTAAAACATACGAACTGTTCCAGCGAGGTGAAACTGTGGGTATTTTCCAATATGAATCCGATGGCATGCAAAAATACATGCGTGATTTAAAACCGACTGTTTTTGCTGACTTAATTGCGATGAATGCGTTGTATCGTCCTGGTCCATTGGAATACATTCCTTCTTTTATTAAACGTAAACACGGTGAAGAACCTATCGTTTATGACATTGATGATTGTGAAGAATACCTTGCAGAAACGTACGGAATTACAGTTTACCAAGAGCAGGTAATGTTACTTTCGCAAAAGTTAGCCAATTTTACCAAAGGTGAAGCCGATTCTTTACGTAAGGCAATGGGGAAAAAGCAAAAAGATGTGTTGGACAAAATGAAACCGTTGTTTATTGCTAATGGTGTAGGAAACGGACATCCAGAAGATAAATTAGAAAAAATTTGGAAAGACTGGGAAGCATTTGCGTCCTACGCGTTTAACAAATCTCACTCTACTTGCTATGCTTGGATTGCGTATCAAACAGCTTATTTAAAAGCTAATTACCCAGCTGAATACATGGCTGCTGTACTATCCAACAACATGAACGACATTAAGCAAGTCACCATGTTTATGGAAGAAGCTAAACGAATGGGGATTCCAGTATTGAGTCCAGATGTGAATGAATCAAACTTTAAATTTACTGTAAATAAAGAAGGTGCGATTCGTTTTGGTATGGGAGCAATTAAAGGGTTAGGAAACGGTCCTGTTTCAGCAATAATTGCAGAACGAGAAAAAGGAGGCTCCTATAAATCGATTTTTGACTTTGCAAAACGATTAGGGACAAAAGAAGTAAATAAAAAAGCATACGAAGGATTGATTTACGGTGGTGGTTTTGATTCTTTTAAAGAAGTTCATAGAGCTCAATTCTTTGCTGAAGACACTAATAAACGCACATTTTTAGAGAATTTACTTCGCTACTCAGCAGCAGTAAAAGACGGTGAAAACTCCGATCAAATTTCCTTATTCGGAGACGACTCTGAAGTGAGTATGCCAGAACCAATCATCCCTAAATCTGAAGAATGGGGAAGCTGGTTAAAATTATCAAAGGAAAAAGAAGTTGTTGGAATTTATCTTTCAGGGCATCCTTTAGATGATTATAAAATAGAAACAGATTATTTGTGTAACGGAAAAGTTTCAATGCTGTTGGATTTACAACAAAACATTAACAAAGAGATTACAATAGGTTGCATTGTCACAGAAGTAGAAGACCGAAGAACTTCAACAGGTAATCCTTTTGGGATCGTTACCATAGAAGACCATTCTGGAATTGAACGTCTTTATATGTGGAGTGAAGTGTATTTGAAATACAAACACTTACTAGTTCCTCAAACATTTTTAGCCATCAAAGGACGCATTGAAATTCCACCAAGAAACAATAAATTGCAATTCAACATCTCCAACATTGACTTGCTGCACAATATTCGTTCGAATCGCATCAATAATATAGCCGTTCATATTCCAGCTAGAACACTTGATCAACGAATGCTGTCTAATTTAAAGGAGTTATTTTCAAGCCATCCTGGAGCATGTGGTCTTACCTTTATTATTCATGATAGTGTCAATAATGTGGAAATAAAAATGCCTTCTAAAAATACTAAAATAGAACCTTCAAATGCGTTGATTAAACAACTAGAAATGCTTAATTTAAAGTTTGAATTTAGTAAATAATTGAAGATTGTGGAGCTTGAATAGTTGCTGATTTACTTTTTTAAGTATATTTGTAGTATGGTAACATTGGAAAAATTAATTGGAGACTTATTGTTGCGCTATAATTGCGTCATCATCCCTGGGTTTGGTGGCTTTGTAGCTAAACAAATGGCTGCTAAAGTTGATTTTAACAAGGGAATTGCAACCCCTCCTAGCAAATCATTACTGTTTAATCGTCAATTAATCAATAATGATGGTTTGTTAATTACTAAACTCGCACAAGAAAACGCTTTTTCATACGAGGAAGCACAGGCAATTATTGACCAACAAATCAAACAATGGAATCACGACATGTCACAAGGCAACCGAGTTTCTATTGACCGAGTTGGATTTTTATTTTTAGATCAAGAAAAGAACATTTGTTTTGAGCAAGATCGTTATGCGAATTTGCTCCTATCCTCTTTTGGGCTAAGCAGTCTTCATTTCTTAACAGAAGAAGATGTGGCAATCGTTCAACATGCAAATAAAGAGGAGCTAACACCAACTAAAACTACTTTAATTGAACCTGCTATAGAACAAGCAATTGCGCCTGCTTTTGAAAAAGAAATAGCTCCGGCTATTGAAAAAGAAGTCATTACGATAGGAAAACCTATTCAAAAAAATAAAATTGCTGCATGGAAATATGCCGCAGCAGCATTGATTATTCCATTTTTATTCTATTCACTGTGGATTCCAATGAATACAGACGTGTTAGAGTCAAAATTAATTTCTTTTCACGATTTTAATCCTTTTCACAAGCAACAAGAAGCAAGCTATGCACCTATAACAGTAGACTCTTCTTTAATTCAGTTCTCAGAAACTGAAAGCATTGAAAAACAAATTGCTAACATTGAAACAACTGACAAAACATATTCTTACCAGTTGTCAGAAGATGCATTTTTATTGGTTAGACTTGAACAAGAAAAACAAGAAACAACTATTGCACCAGAAATTAACACTTCGTCAACAGTAGTTACGAATACGGCTTCAACTAAAGGAATCAACTACATAGTAGGTTGTTTTTCTGAAGATGCCAATGCTCAATCACTGGTCGCTGAATTAAAGTCGAAAGGCTTTGACGCTTTTATATACGACAAAACAGGCGGTTTGAGTAGAGTTTCTATCGGTCAAGCTGCTAATCCAGAACAATTGCAGGAAATTATTTCAAAAGCAACGAATCAAGGTTACAGCGGTTGGATTTTAAAATAAACCCACATGAAGTATCGAATTTTAAATCATGAGGAGTTAAGCTTTTTTGAAGAAGAATTAAAAGCTTTTTTAATAATTAATGGTGTTGATGGAGATACTTGGAAAAAAATCAATGAAAACCAGCCTGACAAAGCAATTGAATTAGTAGAATTGTTTTCAGATACTGTCTTAGAAAAAATTTATTCCAATATCCATTACTTGGAATTTCGTTCAAAAGATTCATGCATCGTTTTTCATGTTGGGGAACAAGAAAGCAAACTGATTTCTATCCAAACGTCAAGCAACGAAAACATCGATTTATCTACTCCTGAAACAATTCATGAAGCGCTTCAAAATAAAGAAAGTAAACTTAACTTTTTTAAACAAACAAAGAAGCATCAAAAAACAAGAGAAATGGAGGTGCATACTTTATTAGAAAGTGGTTGTGTACCTTCAGCTCAAGCGTTTTGGGATGCCTTGAATTTAGTAACATCAAATAATGAATAACATGAAAAAACTTATTTTGGTTTCGGCTCTGTCCGTTAGTATGGGATTGAATGCTCAAATTACAACTCCTGCGCTTAGCCCTAGTGCAAAAGTGGAACAAACTGTAGGATTAACAACATTAACAGTAGAGTATTCACGTCCAAGCAAAAGAAACCGTGATGTTTTTCCTAACATCGTTCCTTACGGAAAAGTATGGAGAGCTGGTGCTAATAAAAATACCGTTTTTACAACAACAACAGATTTATTTTTTGGCGAACACAAATTAAAAGCAGGTTCTTACGCATTGTATTTGCAACCTGAAAAAGACCAATGGACTTTATATTTCTATAGCGATGCTAACAATTGGGGGCTACCTGAAAAATGGGATGAGTCTAAAGTTGTTTTAAAAGGAACAAGTAAAGTCGCTAAAACAACAACTGTTGAAACATTTACCATTTCGTTTGATAAAATTGAAATTGATGGAGCTAATTTAACACTAGCATGGGGAGATAAAAAGATTAACTTCCCTTTTAAAGTGGACAATTCAGAAGTAATTGAAGCAAGTATTCAAAAAACTTTAAGTGCCACTCCAAAAGCAGGCGATTATTACAAAGCAGGTGATTATTATTACAACGCTAATAAAGATGCAAAAAAAGGATTGGAATGGATCAACAAAGCCATTGAACTAAGCGGTCAAGATGCGCCATACTATTTTATTCAGAAAAAAGCGTTATTACACGCTCGATTAGGAGAATACACACAAGCTATTGAGGCAATGAAATTAAGCATTGAAAAATCTGGAGATGCTGATTTCTCAAAAACAAATAATGCTTTAATAAAAACTTGGAGCAAGAAAAAGTAACAAGATTTCAAATAGGCTACTCAGCAAAGGGTAGCCTTTATTTTAGACACTATGACAGCAGTAAAAGAAGCACTCATTCAACGATTTGGAGCTAACAGAGTTCTTGATATCCCTACAAAAGAAGGAGAAATGCCATTATTGGCTTTGGATTTTGAACTAAAAACACCTATTACTGTCATTATGACTAATGGACTATCGGATTATACCATGCCTGTGCCCGAAACTTACAAAGGTTACGAACACAATGAGCTTTGCTTTTGTTTGCCGAGTTATTGGGAATGGGAAGCGGTAGATAATCCTCAAACAAATTGGATATACGATTGGCTCCAAAAATTAAGTAAACATGTTGTAGAGAAAGAAACTTGGTTTGGTCATGGACACACGATTCCCAATGGAAAAGGTACACTTCTACCCTTTTCTTCAACGATGTTAGAGGATCACTTATTGCTTTCTTCTCCACTAAAATTAGAGCAAGAACTCCAGGCACTGGAATTATCAGATAAAAAAATACATTTCCTTACCATCATTCCTATCTTCTCTGATGAAATGGATTACAAGCAACATAAAGGAACGTATAAATTCATCCAAAAATTCATTCAAAAAGGATGCAATGAAATCCTTGACGATTATCGGAAAACAATCATGAAAAGTAAATGGAGAATATTCTAATTACTTATCAATAAACGATTTAACAAAAGATACAAATGTATCTAAATCACGTTGTACAGTTGCGATACCAAATGATATTCGAGTAGAACCTCTCATTTTTCCAAAAAACAAATTCATTTCATGATAGGTTCCACCTCCTTTGACACTAAAAAACTTAGCTAGTTCTTCAGCTGTCAAACAACTATTAGCTTCATCCAATCCAGGATTACAAAAGCAACCAGAACGCAAAGAAATGGTTTGTTTATTAGCTAATTCTTCAATGGCTTCAAAATCATATCGAACACCATTTGAGTTGTATAATTCTAAAATCAATGTTCCATCAACATTTTCATTATCAGAAGGTCCTGAAATGGAAACAAGTGGATTACCGTTGCTGTGCTTAAGTTGAATTAAAGCATCATAAATGTATTTTCTTAATGAAATAACACGTTCCTGAATACGTTGTATTCCAATAGATTGAATGTATTCAAAACCAATCTTTAAAGCAGGCAAGCCTAAATAATCGATTGTACCATCTTCAAAACGTTCATGCGATTCAATTAAAGAGTGATGTAAAGCGTTAACAGAAACAAAACTTACTGTACCACCTGCAAACCACGGCTTTCTTAATTTATTAAATTTAGATTTTTTGACCAACAAACATCCAATTCCAGTTGGATACCCCATTATTTTATAAAAAGAGATATTAACAAAATCAACAGGATATTTTTTCAAATCCAATGGACTTGATGGTACAAAGGCAGCAGCGTCCAACAAAACATCCCAACCATGTTCTTGTGCAAATGAAATCCATTTTAAATCATGTTTAACACCAGACACATTCGATTGAGCCGGGAAAGCGAATAATTTTTCCTCATATTCACCCGGTTTACATAATTCCCTTTCTATAAACGCTTCATCCATGCGTAGATCATCATGATAAATAGGTGCGTATAACAAATTTCCACCTTTAGCAATGCAAAATTCACGAATGCCATTTACCGAATTATGGTTATCAGAAAGTAACATAAAACGAGCAGACGGAGAGAAAGGGTAACTTTCACCAACAATTTTCAAGACATTAGAAGCATTGGATGTAAAAATGCAATAGTAATCTTCTGCATTGAAATAGCGCAACACTTCTTGGCGAGCTTCCTCCACTAATTGAGTAGATAATTTAGATGAAGTATTAGTTGAATGTGAATTACCTAATATATTATTTGACAATAAATTAAAATGTTTTTATAATTGACTTTTAGCATATGAATTACCACCTGTAAAATCCAAATAAGTATGCTTTTGCTCATCTAAACGAGCGTATTCTTTTGATCGTAACTCCTCAAAAAATTGGTTGTGAGCTAAGTTTTCTACTGACATATCTACAAAATTTTTGGTTCATTCATTAATTAACAAATGTAATTAAAATTAAAAGTATAAGAAAATAATCACTTTTTTTACCTTAATTATTGGAGTCCTAAGCTTATTCACATGCTTTCGTTTATAATTCTTTCAAAACCACGTTATTTAGGTCTATATTTTCCTTATTTTTGTTAATTGCAGATAAATCTTCTAAAAATGGCAGAAAATCAATATACTGAAGACAACATACGTTCATTAGACTGGAAGGAACACATTCGATTGCGACCTGGTATGTACATCGGGAAATTAGGTGATGGAAACTCAGCTGATGATGGTATTTATATCCTTGTAAAAGAAGTTGTTGACAATTGTATCGACGAATTTGTCATGGGTAACGGTAAACGCATCGAAATAAAAGTAAAAGACAGCAAAGTATCTGTTCGAGATTACGGTCGAGGTATTCCACTTGGTAAAGTTGTTGATGTAGTGTCTAAAATGAACACGGGCGGTAAATACGACTCAAAAGCGTTTAAGAAATCCGTTGGCTTAAATGGTGTTGGTACTAAGGCTGTTAATGCCCTGTCTAGTCATTTTTCTGTTTATTCTGTACGTGATGGACAAAAAAAACGAGCTGATTTTGAACGTGGTAACTTAGTCAAAGAATATGATATGGAAGCTACAACAGAACAAAACGGCACGTATGTTGAATTTATTCCTGATGAAACAATCTTTAAGAAATTCAACTTTAAAATGAATTATTTAACCAAGATGATGTGGAACTATTGTTACCTCAATCGTGAATTGGTTATCAACTTTAACAATGAACGTTTTCAGTCAAAACATGGTTTAAAAGACTTGCTAGAAGACAATATGGATGGTGATCCACTCTACCCTATTATTCATCTTGAAGGTGAAGATATAGAAGTAGCCTTTACACATGGAAAAACGTATGGTGAGGATTATTATTCTTTCGTGAATGGTCAACACACAACTCAAGGAGGAACACATCAAGGTGCTTTTAGAGAGTCAGTTGCAAAGGTCATTCGTGATTTTTATGGTAAAAACTACGAAGCTTCAGACATTCGTCAATCCATCGTAGCATCTGTTGCTGTAAAAGTTATTGAGCCCGTATTTGAGTCGCAAACTAAAACAAAGTTGGGTTCTTTAGAAATCGAACCAAACGGGAAATCAATGCGTGCCTTTGTCAACGATTTCTTAAAAGAAAAATTAGACAATTATTTACATAGAAATCCTGAAATTGCGGAATCTTTAGAAAAGAAAATCAAACAGTCTGAAAGAGAACGAAAGGAATTATCGGGTATTCGTAAAATTGCGCGTGATCGTGCTAAAAAAGCTTCACTTCACAACAGAAAACTGCGTGATTGTCGCATTCATTTCACGGATGTAAAAGATGAAAGAAATGAAGAAACAACACTATTTATCACGGAGGGAGACTCTGCAAGTGGTTCGATTACTAAATCAAGAAATGTCAACACACAAGCTGTTTTCTCATTGCGTGGTAAACCGCTCAATTGTTATGGATTGACAAAAAAAGTAGTGTACGAAAACGAGGAATTCAATCTTTTACAAGCCGCGTTGGACATTGAAGAGGACATGGATAATTTACGCTTTAATCGCATAGTTATCGCAACCGATGCCGACGTAGATGGAATGCACATTCGTATGTTGTTGCTTACTTTCTTTTTGCAATTTTTTCCTGATTTAGTGAAAAGAAATCATGTGTACGTGTTGCAAACTCCTTTGTTTCGTGTACGAAATAAAAAAGAAACCATTTATTGTTATTCCGATGAAGAACGCGTGAATGCAATTGCAAAACTTGGAAAAAATCCTGAAATTACTCGCTTTAAAGGTCTAGGAGAGATTTCACCAGATGAATTTAAAAATTTTATTGGCGAAGATATTCGACTTGAACCTGTGGTACTTTCAAAAGAATCTACAATAGATACTATCCTTTCTTATTACATGGGTAAAAACACACCGGAACGTCAAGATTTCATTATTGACAACTTGCGATCTGATGCTGTGAAAGACGGAATTGATAGTGAAGAACTTGTTTAAAAAATCATACAATGGCAGAGAACGAAGAAGAAGAAAGAGACCCGCAATTCGACGATCAAAACGACAATAGCGAAACTACCGACTCATCGAAATCATCCAATGATTTTGACAAGTTACATCAAAAAAACAACGAAAACAGTGATGATGATTCAATCATTCCTGTTAGCGGCTTATATGAAAATTGGTTTTTAGATTATGCTTCTTATGTTATTTTGGAACGTGCCGTGCCTTCTGTACACGACGGTTTCAAACCTGTACAAAGACGTATCCTCCACTCGATGAAGGAGATGGATGATGGACGTTATAACAAAGTGGCAAATATCATTGGTAACACCATGAAATATCACCCACATGGTGATGCTTCCATAGGTGACGCATTGGTTCAATTAGGTCAAAAAGACTTGTTAATTGATTGCCAAGGTAACTGGGGAAACACGTTAACGGGAGACGGAGCTGCTGCACCTCGTTACATTGAAGCGCGATTGACGAAATTTGCAAACCACGTTGTTTTTAATCCTAAAACGACCAATTGGTTGAAAAGTTATGATGGTAGAAATAATGAACCAGAGCAATTACCCGTAAAATTCCCGTTGCTACTAGCGCAAGGAGCGGAAGGAATTGCAGTTGGTATGGCGTGCAAAATCTTACCACACAATTTTATCGAACTAATCGACCAATCTATCAATCATTTAAGAGGAAAACGAGTAGAAATCTTTCCAGATTTTCCCAATGGTGGTTTAGCTGATTTTTCTAACTATAACGATGGTTTAAGAGGTGGAAAAGTTAGACTTCGTGCTAAAATAAAAAAAGAAGACTCAAAAACGTTAATTATCAATGAAATTCCTGTTGGAACAACAACTTCATTGATAGATTCTATTCTTAAAGCAAACGATAAAGGGAAAATAAAAATTAAAAAAATTGAGGACAACACTGCTGCAACGGCTGAAATTATTATCCATCTTGCACCCGGTGTTTCTCCTGATAAAACAATTGATGCCCTTTATGCATTTACGGATTGTGAGGTATCCATCTCTCCAAATGCTTCTGTTATTGATGGCGATAAGCCTCGTTTTATAGGAGTTAGTGAAATTTTAAAAATTAACACCAACAATACCGTAGATCTTTTAAAAAGAGAATTGGAAATTCGCTTGGATGAACTTCAACGTCAATGGCATTTTTCTACGCTAGAAAAGATTTTCATCAATGAAGAAATGTACATCGATTTTAAGCATTATTCAGATAGAGAATCGTTATACAAGTACTTATACCAATCATTTGAACCTTTTAAAAAGCTGTTAATTCGTGAAATTGTAGATGAAGATTTACAAAAGTTAACGCAAATTCCAATGATTCGTATCACACGTTTCGATGCTTCTAAAGCAGATGAATTAATCGCTAAGATTGAAGCTGAAATGGAAGAAATCAAGTCAAACTTAGCTAACTTAATCGAATATGCTATTGAGTATTACAAAGATTTGAAAAAACGATTTGGCGAAGGAAAAGAACGCAAAACGGAAATCAGAACTTTTGACTCAATTAATGCTACGAAGGTAATTATCGCCAACAAAAAACTTTACGTGGATTATGAAGAAGGATTCGTAGGACATGGATTGAAAAAAGCAGAATATATCAGTGATTGTTCCGAAATTGATGACGTCATTATTTTCTTTGCAACAGGTAAAATGATGGTTACAAAAGTGGCTGATAAAAAATTCGTAGGAAAAGGAATTGTTTATGCTAACGTGTGGAAAAAAGGCGATAAAAGAACGATTTACCACATGATGTATCAAGATGGTGTAGGTGGACCAACGATGATGAAACGTTTTACGGTTGACTCAATTACACGAGATACTGAATATGACTTAACACGCGGAACAAAAGGTTCTAAATTACTTTATTTCTCTGTACATCCAAATGGTGAACGGGAAATCGTAACGGTTATGCTTCGTCCTCGTCCACACATTAAGCGTTTGAGATTTGATATTGATTTTGGTGCAATGCTTATCAAAGGTAGAGGCGCTGCTGGAAACAGAGTAACAAAAGAAATTGTACAAAAAATTGTCCAAAAAGAAGTCGGTGGCTCTACTCTTTCTGCTCGTAAAATTTGGTACGATGAAATTGTTGGTCGATTAAATGATGATGGTAGAGGCAAGTTCTTAGGTCAATTCAAAGGAAACGATAGGATTTTAACTCTTTACAAAAATGGTGAATACCGTCTTTCTGGTTTTGACTTAGCAACTCACTTTGACGAAGACATGATGCACATTGAAAAGTGGCATCCTGACAGAGCTGTTTCAGCTATTTATTACGATGCAGAAAAAGACCTCCATTTTGTGAAACGTTTTGTTTGCGAAGTAACTATGGATAAACGCGTTTCTTTCATAAGTGAGAGCGAAGGGTCTTACTTAGATATGGTTTCTACTTCGTATCGTCCAAAAGCTCGCATTGTGTACAATAAATTATTAAAGGCAACAAAGAATCTTCCTGACACCATTATTGAAATTGCCGACTTTATTGACGTAAAGGGCATGAAAGCTCAAGGAAACCAATTAACAAAATTAAAAATCAAAGAAGTTCTTCCTGAAATTCCAGAAGAAGGTGAAGAGCCTTGGCCTGACATGAATGAATCAGTTGCCAATACAACTGAAGAACACATAGATGATGAAGTAGAACAAGAAGGAGAAAGTCCTACAATGGAATGGGATTTAACCAAGGATGATGAGGATGATCAGCCAACATTATTTTAACAAGAAAGGGTGCCGATTTGGCACCCTTTCTTGTTATATGCATTAACTCATTTATTGTTCACAATCTAGGCAATTACCGTCTCTATCAAAAGAGTAATAAGTATCCTTGATATTTGCTCTAAAAGGTTGCCCATTTACATCAAACATAACAAAATCATATTTTATTTCTAAAATAATTCGACCATCCAACGAATAAACACCATACTTCTCACCGTCTTTAATTTTAACGAAGCTTTGATAAAAATCATCTGCACTTTCATAAATAGGTGGAACTATTTCTTTACCTTTCAAATTGTAAATACCTTGTTTATCATTTATTCGTACATGAACATGGTCATTGTAACCATCAATTCTTGATACTTTTTCAAATTTCACAGGAACAATAATTTCTCCTTTATTGTTGTATAAACCTCTATTTCCATCAACATCTACCACAATAAAATAATTCGTATTATCATCGTCTAATTCAGTTATATAACTAAATTTATGTGGTATAATTACTTTTTCTGTTTCTTCTTCAATTACTCCTGACAAGAATGTATCAGCGTCATCGTCAAAAGTCGTATCCACTTTTAATACTTGAGCAATTGTTAAATTAAAAAAAGCCATAAATCCTGTCAACAAAATAAGTTTCTTTTTCATAATTGTCATTATTTTAATATTAGTTTAATAAGATTAAGTTTACTTTTAAGACAAAGCTAAATTCTCTTATTTTTCATCAAATTTATTCGGCTAAATGGATGAAAACTGGACTTTTTTATGAACCACGCATATTATTTAATGAAGAGGGCTTATTTTCCAATAAAGTCCTATAAAACTACCCAAAAACAAACACAAAAACCCTTGTTTTTAGGGCTAAATAAAAGATGTTGAAAATAGAATTAATTTTTTATATATAGATTTACAGCAAAATAATAAACAATACTATGAAAAAACATTATCTAGCTTTGGCATGTGCATTTGCATTAGTGGCATGCGGCAACTCAGAGAAAGAAACAGCTTCAGAAAATACTGAAACAGAGGTGACAGAAGCAGTCCAAGAAGAGACACCAGTAGAAGAAGAAAAAGTAATTGAAGAGGTGGTTGATGAAAACATGAAACCTCAAGGATCAATTTTCAGATGTGAAGGATGCGCTCCAGGTTTAGATGCTGAGTATTATCAAGTTGCATTTAGTAAAGATGGAAAAAAGATTGTAGGTTTATGGACATGGGAAAAAATGCAATTTGAAAAACCAGGTAAGAAAGTTAAATTAAAAATTCTTTCTCAAGAATATGTAAACGGTGAAATATCTGGTTTTACTGGAGTTTTCCAAACTCCAAATTCAAGCCAAAAGTATGATTTTGGTATTGTTGAAGATCGTTTTACTGTTAGCTTTAATGGTAATTTTGAAGAATTTGAATACTGGAAATCTGAAAATTAATTAGACTCTCAAATTCATTCCAACGAGCTGTATATTAAATCGATACAGCTCGTTTTTTTTATACAGCTAAATGACTATTTAAACTTATTCTAAAAAACTTGCTTTTTGTCATTTGCAATGTGTATTTTTGCAAAGTATATATAAAATCAAAAAAATGAATAAGTTGATAAGGGATTTTTTCTCTATGAGAATGATGTCAGTTGGGTTGATTATCTTTTTATTTGCCATTGGTATTGCTACTTTTTTAGAGTCTATCTATGACATCCAAACTGCCAAGTTGTTAATTTACAATGCTATATGGTTTGAATTACTGCTGATTTATTTGACGATCAATCTGATTATTAATACTTTCAGACACAATATGTGGCAGCGTGCTAAAATTGCCATTCTATTATTCCACCTTTCATTTATCGTCATAATGATAGGTGCAGGTGTTACGCGTCACGTTAGTTTTGAAGGTGTTATGAAACTACCAGAGCCAGATCCACAAACTGGAATTTTACGCCCCGTTGACCATATTTATTCTGCTGATCCTCGCTTGAAAATTTACATCGAAAACAAATATGTGGAGGAAACGATGTTTATGTCAAAATTGGTAAAGCCGCGTTTCAATGTTAATTTTAAATTTCCTGAAAAAAACAAAACAATTAATGTGAAAATCATCGATTTTCAACCAAAACACATTGATAGTTTAGTTGTAAATGACACTATTTCTAATTATGTTCTAAATATCGTTACTGGAGGTAATACGCCAAATTATCTTTCAGAAGGCGATTTTATGATGGTTGGTAACATTCCGCTATCTTTTGAAAAGAAAGATTTGATGCCTGGAGGTATTGAACTTTACAATAAAGATGGTAAAATGATGTTGAAAACAAGCTTACCAATGCGTTATTTGCCAATGGCACAAATGCAACAAGTTCGTCAGTCAGGAATGGATGTTCCAGATTCAATGTTTGTAAACATTCCTGTTGATACACTTGTTCCTTTTAATGTATTAACTTTGTATTATGTTGGCGAACAATCATTTGTGTTTAAAGAAAAAGTTAATCATGCTAAAAAAATGCTTGTTCCTTCAGGCAGAAAAGATCTAGGTGATGACTATTTAACATTGCAAATTACAGATGGAAATGACACTAAAATTGTAAAAATTGCCGGTGGTCATGGAATTATTGCTAACGAAGAGCGTTTTACATTCAACGGTATGTTGTATAGCATTCAATATGGAGGCGTACCTATTCGTTTACCATTTTCTTTAGCTTGTAATGATTTTACCTTACATAAATACCCTGGTTCTACGGCTCCTTCTTCTTATGAAAGTATTGTAACAATCAATGACAACAAACACAATTTCAAAAAGACACAGAAAATCTTTATGAACAACGTTATGGATTACAGAGGATATCGTTTCTTCCAATCTTCTTACTTCCCTGATGAAACAGGTACGATTTTGAGTGTTAATTACGACTGGTGGGGAACAAACATCACTTATTTAGGTTATTTATTAATGATGGTTGGAATGTTTGCATCGATTTTTGCTCCTGCTAGTAGATTCCAAGAATTGAATGGTAAATTGAAAAAAATAAAAAACAAACGTATGAAAGCTGGTTTATTGATCTTGTTGTTGATGGTAAATTCAATCTCTTTTGCGCAAGATCAAGATTATCATGTTCACGAAGACGGTTCTGTTCACTATGGAAATCACGATGAGCCAGTTGCTACAAGTGAAACAGCAGAGCACGAGCATACACACGAAGCGGCAACAACGTCAGAAAACGAACCTTACAAAGCTGCGGCAGCGAGATATATTTCCATTGCGCATGCTAAAAAATTAGAGCATTTAATGGTGCAAGATTATCAAGGTCGTATTGTTCCTTTCCACACCTTAAGTGAACAATTGTTGACTAAAATTTCTCGTAAGAACACCTATACAGATGGCGACCACACGTATAATGCTGTACAAACTGTGTTAAGTATGCACATGCAACCAGACGCTTGGCTTGACAAAAAAGTTATTTTTGTTTCTAAAGTTTTGAGAGAAAAACTAAAAATGAAAGATGCTTATGCTTCATTTGTTGATTTAATTGACAAAGACAGAAATGAATTTATTTTAGCTGATGAGTATCAAAAGGCTCACCAAAAAGCAGAAAAAGAACGTGGAGAATTTGACAAACAACTTATAAAATTAGTAGATCGTTTTCAAATTTTTTCTGAAATTCAGTTTTGGCAATACATGCGCATTATGCCTGTACGCATAGATGCTCAAAATACGTGGTTTACACCTTTTGCAGAAGAAGTTTCAAAAAATGAGCCTGAAATGTATAAATTGGGAATTAATTATTTCCAATCTGTCAATCAAGCTTCTATTGACAATAATTACGATGTTCCAAATGCAGAATTGGATAAACTAATTGCTTCTCAACGTTCTCATGCAGGAGATATAGCGCCATCTAGCACAAAAATCAACGCTGAAATCATCTACAACAAACTAGAAGTGTTTAAACACACCATGTATGCGTATTTGTTGCTTGGATTAGGTTTAGTTGTTATATTTTTAATCGCTATTTTATCAAGTAAAGGTGAACGAAAAGGAGTGAAAATAACGCGTAATGTACTTACAAGTGCACTGATTTTGTTTTTCCTCTTCCATTTAGCTGGAATGTTAATTCGTTGGTTTATTACTGGGTATGCCCCTTGGAGTAATGGTTATGAAGCATTAGCATTCATTGCATGGATAGCAATATTAGCAGGTTTGATGTTTAACAAGAAAAATCAAGTGATTTTAGGCGCAGCAGCTATTTTGGCATTCTTCATGTTGTTTGTAACTGAATTAAACATATTGGATCCTGAAATTTCACCTTTGGTACCAGTTTTAAAATCTTATTGGTTACAAATTCACGTTTCCATCATCACTGCAAGTTACGCTTTCTTAGGTTTAGGAGCAATCTTAGGATTCATCAACATGATTTTATACGTGTTTAAAACCAAAGAAAACAACCAATTGTTTACTTGGAACATCAACGAATTAACGTATGTTTCTGAAATGTCTATGACAATAGGTATTTATCTTTTGACAGCAGGAACTTTCTTAGGAGGTGTTTGGGCAAATGAATCTTGGGGTAGATATTGGGGTTGGGACCCGAAAGAAACTTGGGCTTTAGTGTCTATTTTAGCTTATGCAGTATTATTGCACTTGCGTTTTATTCCATCTTTAAAAGGAAAATTCCTATTCAATGCAGCGAGTTTATGGGCTTACACCTCTATCCTATTTACCTTTTTCGGTGTTAACTTTTATTTGGTAGGTTTACACTCATACGCACAAGGTGACGGTTTAGGTGAATTCCCAATGGGTATTATTGTAGCAACTGTTATATTCTATATGTTCACCGAATTTGCAGCTTTAAAAAGCAAGCGATTCCACACCGAAGCAAGTAATTTGAATTTAGCTTATTTCTTGCGTAAAATCATGTACACAAGTGTCGTTTTTGCACTTATTTTTGTTGCTTTTGCATTGTTATACGTAATTGAATGGAATGAAGCATTGAAAGCTAGTGCTCAAACAATCGCAGTTATTGCTTTCACCAATTTAGCATTGTTTGTTTACCAAAAGGTAAAACCTAACGAGCCTGTACAATTAATGGATTAAAAATATTTCTCTTTTTTCATTGCATGAATTATAAAATCGCTTACATTAGCATTTTTAAATCATGCAATGAAAATAGCAGTATTATCGAGAAATTCAAACTTATACTCTACTAAACGATTAGTAGAAGCAGCTGAGCTCCGTGGTCATGAAGTTCATGTAGTTGATCATCTTAAATGCAACATTGAAATTGAACAAAATGGTCCAAAATTGTTCTATAACGGTGGTTATTTAGAAGATTTTGACGCCGTTATCCCACGTATTGGAGCATCTGTGACATTTTATGGAACAGCGGTGGTTCGTCAATTTGAAATGATGAACGTATTCACAGCGGCTAGTTCACGAGGAATTGTTCATTCACGTGACAAACTTCGTTGCTTGCAAGTACTGTCGAAAGAAGGTTTGGGATTGCCAAAAACTGTTTTTACAAATTATTCAAAAAACGTAAAACACGTAGTTGATTCAGCTGGTGGAGTTCCTGTGGTATTGAAATTGCTAGAAGGAACGCAAGGACTTGGAGTTGTTTTAGCTGAAAATCAAAATGCGGCACAATCTGTATTAGAAGCTTTTAACGGACTTAAAGCGCGTGTCATTGCACAAGAATTTATCAAAGAAGCAAAAGGAGCTGACATTCGAGCTTTTGTTGTTGATGGACAGGTAGTTGGCGCTATGAAACGACAAGGAAAAGAAGGTGAATTCCGATCTAACTTACACCGTGGAGGCAGCTCTAATGTGATTGAATTATCTCCTGAAGAGCAAGCAACAGCAATTTTGGCAACAAAAGCATTGGGCTTAGCCGTAGCTGGGGTTGATATGCTTCAATCAGCTAGGGGACCATTGGTGTTAGAAGTCAACTCTTCACCTGGTTTACAAGGAATTGAAACAACTACAGGAGTTGATATCGCTGGTTCAATCATTGAATATTTAGAAAGAAATGTCATCACAAAATAAAATCAAGAATAAAAAAATAACCATTTTAGGACAAGATATTGCTCCTGGTAAACATTATGAGTTGAACCTAAGTGTTGCTAAACTACACACAAGCACACCTGTTCAAATTCCCATCATTGTTGATAGAGCAAAAATAGATGGACCAACCGTTGTGTTAATGGCGGGAATGCACGGAGATGAAATTAATGGAGTTGAAATTATTCGTCGAATTATTCGCAAAAAATACAACAAACCCATTATTGGCACCATCATTTGCATCCCAATTTTTAACATTTTTGGGTTTCTCAACTTAAAAAGAGAACTTCCAGATGGTCGTGACTTAAATAGAAGTTTTCCAGGAAGTTTAACAGGTTCGTTGGCTTCTCAGTTTGCTTATCAATTTATTACTGAAATTGCTCCCGTAACTGATGTACTCATTGACTACCACACCGGAGCTGTTCAACGCAACAACTTTCCTCAAATACGATGCGATTTTGACGATATTCGAAGCGTCGAATTAGCAAAAATCTTTAATCCTCCTATTATTTTAGACACCACATTAATTGGCAAAACCATTCGTGAGTCCATGAAAAAAATGGGAAAACAATACTTACTTTTTGAAGGTGGAAAAGCTAATTCGATTGAAGAGCAAGTGGTTGAAGAAGGTATAAATGGAGCTAAATTAATTCTCAACAAGTTGGGAATGCGCCAATTTAAAATTGACATTTCTGCTGGTAGATCTCCCATTTTCTTATCTCAATCAAAATGGCTGAGAGCACCAAATTCTGGTTTGTTTTTAGCACAAGTAAAAAATGGAGAACGCATTCAAAAAGGAGATTTATTAGGCATCATTATGGATCCATTTGGAAAGATAGAACGTAAAATTAAAGCCGCTAAAGAAGGAGTTATACTATGCGTGAACGAGGCTCCAACAGTTTACAAAGGAGATGCAATCTTCCATGTTGGTGTAGATGTTGGCGTAATTGAATAACTTTAAACCTGAATGCTAATTTCACAACCGAACTCAGGTTTTAAGACATTTTTTCGTACATTTGTTGTTTTTAAAAATTGATACATAACAATGGCACAAAAACCATCCATTCCGAAAGGAACAAGAGACTTTTTACCCTTTGAAGTTGCCCGCCGCAACTATATTTTTGACACCATTAAATCTGTTTATAACAAATATGGTTTTGCACCGATAGAAACTCCGTCATTTGAACTATCTTCTACCCTACTTGGTAAATATGGTGAAGAAGGGGACCGATTGATTTTTAGAATTTTAAATTCAGGTGAAAAACTTAAAAAAGCTGACATTGAAGCTTTAAATAATAATTTGTTACCGCGTTTTGCTAATTCCTTGGCAGAAAAAGCATTGCGTTATGATTTAACTGTGCCTTTCGCTCGTTTTGTTGTTCAACACCAAAATGAGTTATCTTTTCCATTTAAGCGTTACCAAATTCAACCTGTTTGGAGAGCTGACAGACCACAACACGGACGTTATCAAGAGTTTTTTCAATGCGATGCAGATGTTGTAGGAAGCGATTCATTGGTATATGAAGTGGATTTTGTTTTAATTTTTGATGAAGTTTTAACTCGTCTTGGATTGCCTGATTTTTCCATTAAAATCAACAACAGAAAAATTTTATCGGGCATCGCTGAAGTTTGTGGAGAAACGGAAAAAATTGTTGCCATTACTGTTGCTATCGACAAATTGGATAAGATAGGTGTCGAAGGTGTTGTAAATGAACTCAAAGAAAAAGAAATAACAGATGCTGCCATTGAAAAAATCATGCCTTTGTTTGAAATGACAGGATCAAACGAGGAAATTTTAGCACAAATGAAAAACTATTTGGCACAAAGTGAAATTGGTTTAGAAGGCATCAAAGAATTGGAATTTGTTTTAGAGCAAGCTAATTATCTACAATTAAAGCGTGCTAAATTAGAATTTGACGTGACTTTAGCTCGTGGTCTGAATTATTATACAGGTGCTATTTTTGAAGTAAAAGCCAATGGTGTTCAAATGGGAAGTATTTGTGGTGGTGGACGTTACGACGATCTTACAGGGTTATTCGGAATGAAAGGAATGTCTGGTGTAGGAATTTCTTTTGGCGCCGACCGTATTTATGATGTTTTAAACGAATTAAACCTATTCCCAGAAGCATTGGACAACGGAGTAAAAGTTCTACTCATTAATTTTGGCGAAAAAGAATTATTGTATGCAATGAAAGTTGCGCACCAATTGCGAAACGCTGGAATTGATTGCGATGTTTATCCAAGTGCTGCAAAATTGCAAAAGCAAATGAAATATGCCAACGATATTCGTGCTGAATACACGATTTTGATTGGAGAAACTGAAATGACTACCGAAATATTAACCCTTAAAAACATGTCAAGTGGCGAACAAACTTCACTTGATTTAAAGGAAATTATTAAAAAACTAAACGATGGAAATAGTACACATTGACCGTAAATGGCTGCGATTACAAGAAATTGAAGCGATTTTAAATACGCCTGTTCAATTACAATTAACAGATGAAACGAAACAAGAAATTCAAAAATGTAGAGATTTTTTGAATTCAAAAGTTGGTAATTCTAACGATTTAATCTATGGTGTCAACACAGGATTTGGTTCTTTGTGCAACACTGCTATTTCTGTAGAAGATTTATCCACTTTGCAGTCCAATCTTGTTCGTTCTCATGCTTGCGGAATGGGTGAAATGGTTCCTTTTGAAATCGTTAGACGAATGTTGTTATTAAAAATCATGGGGTTATCTCATGGAAAATCGGGCGTTCAAGTTGAAACTGTTGAGCGTTTGATTTATTTCTACAACAACGACATTTTACCGATTGTTTACCAACAAGGTAGTTTAGGCGCTTCAGGAGATTTAGCTCCTTTGGCTCATCTATCATTGCCTTTAATTGGTGAAGGTGAAGTTTTTTATCAAGGAAAAATCGTTGCTACTGCTGATGTGTATAAACAATTAGGCTTAGAGCCAATTACATTACAGTCAAAAGAAGGTTTGGCATTGTTAAATGGTACACAATTCATGAGTTCTTATGCTACTTATGCCATTGAACATAGCTTTAAGTTATGGCGCCAATTTAATTTAGTTGCCGCAATGTCTTTAGAAGGCTACGATGGTCGTCTCAATCCTTTCCAAGCAAATGTGAATGAAATTCGCAATCAAAATGGACAAATTGATACAGCTGAACAATTTAGAAAACTTTTAAAAGGAAGTCAAATCATTGAACGTCCAAAAGAACACGTGCAAGATCCTTATTCTTTCAGATGTATTCCACAAGTTCACGGTGCTTCTTTAGATACTATCAAACATTGTGCTAAAGTTGTAGAACGAGAAGTAAATGCTGTTACAGACAATCCAACTGTTTTCCCAGAAGATGATGAAGTAGTATCTGCGGGCAACTTCCATGGTCAACCTTTGGCTTTAGTAATGGACTTTCTTGCTATTGCAATGGCTGAAATGGGAAGCATTTCTGAACGAAGAGTATATAAATTAATCTCTGGAACACGCTCTTTACCAGCTTTTTTAGTAGCTAATCCTGGTTTAAATTCAGGATTTATGATTCCTCAATACACATGTGCTTCTATTGTTAGCCAAAACAAACAATTATGTACTCCTGCAAGTGTTGACACAATCGACTCTTCCAATGGACAAGAAGACCATGTTTCAATGGGAGCAAATGCAGCAACTAAGTTATACCGAGTGATTGAAAATTGCTACTCAATACAAGCAATTGAATTAATGAATGCAGCTCAAGCGTTGGAATTTAGAAGACCTTTAAAAAGCTCTGACATTGTTGAATCTTTGCATGAGGCATATAGAAAAGTCGTTCCATTTGTGAAAACAGATGTCTATTTTCAACCTTTAATGGAACTAAGTAAACAATTTGTTAAACGATTAACTATTCAATAATGAACGAAGAATTAGACACCTTAACACCAAAAGATCAAAACGAGCGTCCGAGTCAATTGACTGTGGTTGCTATTTTGAGTTTTGTGAACATCGGATGGTCATTGCTTTCAGGAATTACTTCTGCTATTGCTGGTCCAATGAGTGATGACCAAATAGAGGATTACAAAGTGCAAGTGACCAAATCCATTTCTGATATTAAAGATTTAGGAAACATGCGATGGGCTGAAGATTTTATGCGTGATTTAATTGTTTTAACTGAACAAACAAATGCACATTTCATGACAAACTTCATATCTAGTACTTTATTCTTACTCATAGGTTTAGCTGGTGTATTTTTAATGTTTACTCGAAGAAAAATAGGTTTCCATTTTTACATTATTTATTGCTTTTTAGCATCTGTTCAAATTTATTTCTTCATTACTCCTTCCCTGTTCTCAAATACAGTTGTTGGATTGAGTTTACTTGCTAGTTTAGTGTTTGTTTTACTTTATGCTAGGCATTTGAAGTGGATGAAATAATCAATTGAAACATAGAAAAACAAAAAAAGCAGCTGAGACTGCTTTTTTTGTTAAAAATACACTGCTTCAAACACCAACTTATCCTTCCCTGACGATAATGTAAGTGAATCATCATTTTGTTTATAGGTTAATTTTCCACTATTCAAAATACTTAAATAATGCTCGAAACTCAATAAATTTGGACATGCCATCATCGTTGAAAAAACATGTTTAAAAGTAATGGTATTTTCATCTAATACAAACTGGCCGCCAAAAGAGTTACAACCATCATGGCCATTTACACGGTTAAAAATTGATTTTAACAGCAGATACGGTTCGCGATCAACAATGTGGTTTCTATTAATTTTTTTCCCGTTAATGCTTACTAATTTCCAATATTTTTCCGTCAACTCGTTGTCAACTTGAACTGCAACGAAAACTTTATCATCCTGAATCAGTTGCTTCTCTCCTACTTTTAAAGATGATATTCCGTATTCCTTTAATTGCTTATCAAACTTAACCGCTTGTTTGTCTTTGTCTAATGTGTAAGTTCCGCTAATATCATTAATTACCCAGCCATAATCATCTGATTCAACTGAAACATAAAAACGATAGCTACCTCCTTCATTTAAAGTCAATTGCATTTCTTGAAATTCACCATCTGCCGATTTTAATAAATAAGTCGCTAACATCGAATTCTGTTTGTTCTGCACTTGGTTAGTTTCTTGGTTGTGTTGCAACGCTTTTTTGCCTGTTGAACAGCTTGTTACCATTAAATTTATCATTAAAACTGTTGTTAATATCCCTTTCATTGTATGTGTTTTGCTTAGCAAAGAAACAATATTCATGCCATAATTTTGACAAATTTTCTTAAAATAGTTTATTCGTGGCATCTTTTTTGTTAATTTGGTAAAAAATATATAGAGCACAAATATATGAAACAAGCGCTTGTAGGAATCTTATTTTTCATGTTTGCACATTGGTCTTTTTCTCAATGCGAAACCGTATTGTTCAAAGGGAAAGTAATGGATACCTTGCGCCAACAATCTTTTTACAATATGATGATTGTCAATCGCACCACTGGAAAAGGCGTTTTTGGTCAACCTAACGGTCATTTTTCTGTGTTTGTAAGCGACGGTGATTCCATTACTATTTCAGTAAAAGGTTATGATTTGATTAATTTAAAAATAAAAGCAGATGACGAATGTCGATTTGTGAAAAATTTCCACATCAACGGAAAACCTAAAGAATTGCAAGAGTTTGTCGTTCGTCCTATTAAAACACTCAATCAAATACGAGAAGAACGTGAAGCCTTAGTAATGGTCGAAACCCGCACTGTAAAAGGAATGGAAGTTCTTCAAAGTCCTATAACTGCTTTATATCAAGCTTTTTCAAAAACCGAACGCAATAAACGCAAAATAGAAGAATGGAAATTCAAAGATTCTCAGCGCGACATTTTAAAAGAATTATTGAGAACTTATGTTGCCTACGATGTGGTTAATTTAACAGAAGACGAATTTGACGACTTTATTTATTTCTTAAACATCAATCCTGACTTCTTACGAACTGCTTCTGAATGGGAATTAATTGAATTTATCAAAGGAAAATATGAGCATTTCATGTATTTAAGGTATCAAAAAGAAGAAAAGTAAGTTATTTTAAAAAGATTGTTAACAACTATCACATTTTTTTCATTTTTGGCACAATCTATGTAGTATCTTTATCGTTACAAAGTAAATGAAACCATGAAAAAGCTTCTGAACACCTCTCTCGTTGTTTTTGCTATTGTCATTATAGCATTGTTGTCTTCTTTTTTTTACAATGAAAAGAATGCACCTATTATTACAGCTAATTGGGCAAATGACAAGTTAAACAGCATGACTTTAGAGCAAAAAATCGCTCAATTTTTTATGATTGCGGCCTATCCTTCGCAAGGTGATGTTCACATGAATGAAGTCGAAAAAACAATCAAAGAATTGGGTGTTGGTGGTGTCATTTGGTTTCCTAAAACAAAAGAAAACTATTTGAAATATGCAGGTAAACTACAACAAAATTCTGAAAATATCCCCTTATTTTATGCTTTAGATGCAGAATGGGGAGCTAGCATGCGTATGAGTGATGTTGATCGTTTTCCTTATGCCTACACCATTGGAGCAGCTGATGATTTAGAATTATCTGAAAAATTAGCAAAAATGATGGGATATGAAAGCGCCAACTTAGGAATTCAATTTAATTTCAGCCCTGTTGCAGACGTAAATTCAAATCCCAACAATCCTGTTATTGGCTTTCGATCTTTTGGTGAAGACTCTGAAAAAGTAGGGAAACAAGTCGCTGCTTTCGTTAAAGGCTTTGAAGAAACTGGCGTTTATTCTAGTATCAAGCATTTCCCAGGTCACGGTGATACTGATAAAGATTCACACTTTGATTTGCCAGTGATTCATAAAACGTATGAAGAGTTGATGGACTGCGATTGGATTCCATTTAAAGCGGGGATTAAAGCCGGAGCAACATCTGTTATGGTCGGACATTTGAGTGTACCATCATTAGATCCTAGTGGCTCTCCAAGTAGCTTATCTAAAATTATTATCCAAGATTATTTAAAAGGAAAATTGGGCTTCAAAGGACTAGTTGTTTCTGATGCTTTGAATATGAAAGCTGTTGCTGATAAATACGGTAAAGTTGATGTTGCGGTAAAAGCGTTTGAAGCAGGTTGCGACATTCTGATTTATTCTGAAAATACAAAAGATGCCATTCAAGCAATTAAAAAGAAAGTTCAAAAAGGTGATATTTCTGAAAAAGAAATCAATGAGCGCTGTCTAAAAATTTTAAAACTTAAAGAAAAAAGTTTCATCAAACCTGTAAAAGGTAGTGCATACACTGCTGGTGAAGAATTATGGGCTAAATACCAAATTTTTGAAAAAAGTACAGCTTTACTTAAAAATGAACAACAAGTTTTGCCTTTCAATGACTTAAGCAAAAAGTTTCTTCATATTTCTATTGGTAGTAAGCCTGAAGAATTTAACAAAGTAATCAATGATTTTGTCAAAATGGATCAACAAAACTATAGTTTTGAGCAAATTCAAAAAGGCATTCAACTCAATACAAATGGTTACGACAGAGTTATTGTTACACTTCACGCTACAACCGTTTTACCCAAAGATAATTTTGGTACACCTGCCAATATCAACGCATATTTAAAACAATTTAGCAAAAAAACAGAAAATACATTGGTTATTTTCGGTAATCCTTTGATTTTAAGTCAATCAATGGACGTGAGTAATTTTCAATCGCTTGTTGTTGCTTATGAAAACAATTCATTTGTACAAAACAGAGTGGCTCAAATGCTCATGGGTGCGATTCCTTTTCAAGGAAAGTTGTCTTTTAATGCTTCTCATTCTTTCACAACAGGAATGGGATTGGTCACTTCTACGAATGGACGCATGAAATTTTCACAACCTGAAGAAGTTGGAATAAAATCTGACTATTTGCTTGAAATCGATCGAATAGTTGAAAGTGCCATTCAACAAAAAGTTTTCCCAGGTTGTCAAATTGTAGCTGCTGTGGACGGTAAGATATTTTTCAGAAAAAGTTATGGCTCATTTCAATACAATGACCGCTTGGTAACCAATGACGATTTGTACGATATTGCTTCCATTACCAAAATTGCAGCATCAACAACTGCTTTAATGAAATTACAATCACAAGGGAAATTTAACCTTGATAAAACAGTTGGAGAATACCTACCAGAAGCAACTAGTGGTTCGCAGTTATCTTTAATTAAACTTAGAGAAATGCTAGCCCATCAAGCAGGGTTAAAAGCTTGGATTCCTTTTTACAAACGCACGCTCATTGAAGGAAAATTCAATCCAGAAGTTTATACCGACAAAGCAAATGAAAAAGGCTATCTACAAGTTGCTGACGGAATTTACATTAAAGCCAATTACGGCGATACGATGCGCAGAGAAATTTTAAATCAAAACTTAGGAACAAAAAAATACTTGTACAGCGACTTAGGCTATTATTTTTTAAAGGAAATCATAGAAAAAGAAGCAGGAAAGTCATTAGACCAATTCTTAAACGATGAAATTTATAGCAAAATGGGATTCCATCATACCCTTTTTAATCCATACAAAACTGTTCCCATTACCACCGTTGCTCCAACAGAAGACGATAAAATTTATCGCAAGCAATTAGTACAAGGATATGTACACGACCCAGGCGCTGCTATGATTGGCGGAGTTGCTGGACACGCTGGTTTGTTTACCAATGCGACAGAACTTGCAGAATTAATGCAGTTGTTTTTAAACAAAGGAAACTATGGTGGATTGCAGTTGCTAGATTCAAAAGTTATTCACGAATACACACGCGTGCAGTTTGCAGGAAATAGGCGTGGCGCGGGATTTGACAAACCTGTTTTAAAAACTGGAGGAGGAACTTGCGATGAAACTTGTTCTTTTGAAAGTTTTGGACATTCAGGTTTTACAGGGACCGTTGCTTGGGCTGATCCTAAAAACGGTTTGAACTATGTATTTTTATCCAATAGAGTTTATCCAGATGCAGAAAATAAGAAGCTTATTTCACTTGGAACGCGTGCTCAAATACAACGAGTTTTGAACAATGCACTAAAAGATAGAAAATAAATTGTTGAAAAAAGCAACCATTTAAACAACCCAACGTCATATAGTTGAAAGCTGTGAAAAAAGAGGTGGATTTACAAGAAATAATTGAAGGCTGTTTGAAAAACGACCGTCGATCTCAAGAACGACTTTTTCAATTATATTACGGTAAATTGATTGTAGTTGCCCTGCGTTATATTAGCGATAGAGACACTGCTGAAGAAGTCCTCCAAAACAGTTTTATTAAGATCTTTGAAAAGCTAGATACGTATGACTCCAAAGGTTCGTTCAATGGTTGGGCTTGTAGAATTGTTGCCAATGCCTCAATAGATGCAATTCGAAAATCAAAAAAAGACCCTTTATTGTCAGATAATGACACTGATTTTGTCAATGAAACAATTGATCCAGTAGTTGAAGCGGAAGAGTTTGAAAACCTTACTATTAAAGGTGAAATGGCCTTACAAGCCATTCAGCAACTCTCCCCTGCTTATCGAACTGTTTTTAACTTGTACGTCATTGAAAATTTCTCTCACAAAGAAATTGCCGAAACACTCGGTATTTCCGAAGGAGCGTCTAAATCAAATCTAGCAAAAGCAAAGATGAATTTGAAAACGATACTTATGAAGCAATTCACCAAAATACATTAACAATGAAAGGTAATTTGGAAAATAAAATAACAGAAGCGTTCAATGAATTTGAAATGCCATACAACCCAAAGGCATGGACAGCATTGAGCCAACAATTGGATAAAGTTCAACCTGTTACTCCTAAAACAGGAGGAGGTAATTTACTAGCTTGGTCAGCTGGTATCGCTGCAGCTGTCATCACAACTGCGGTTGTATTGCTTTGGAATAAATCAGACGAACAAATACCTGAGAAAAGAATTACTGTTGAAAATAAAGCAACAAATAACGCTACAGAAAATCAAGCGATTAATTCTGTAAACAATAAATCAACTGTAAGTTCAAAATCTACTCCTATTAGTGACAACACTGCTTTGTCAGTTGAAAAAACACCAGCTGTTAAAGAAAACACAACAACTGCTACTCAAGTAGAAGCTGATAAAAAAACAATTGCGCCTATTGAAAAAACAGTTGAAACCATCACTCCTACTAGCGTAGTTTTAGCACCTGTAATTAAAACTCCGAAGAGTGAAGCTTCATTCATTTTGCCTGTTTTGAATAACGTTTATTGTAAAAATGAAACCATTAACATCGAAAATAAAAATGAATCTGATTTAGTAGTTGTTGCTCCTAATGGTAAAGAAACTAAAATAGCAGCTAAAAAAACAACTTCTATTACTGCTATTGAAAGTGGTGAATACTTAGTTTATAGTGCTAAAAACGCTACAACAACAAAAAGTTTTATAGTAAAAGAAAGCAAAGTTGTAGATTTCACTGTTTATGACGAAGAAAAATACAGCAATGGACTTCCTTCTATTCAACTTGAAGCTGCTAACAATGGCACTAATTATGAATGGATTGTTGAAGGATTAAAAGAGAAAAAATCTGGAAAAACAACAACTGTTCATTTGTACAACAAAGGAACATATCACGTTACGTTGAAAGCGAGAAATCTTGAAGGTTGCGAATCTATTGTTACTAAAAACGTATACATAGACGAAGATTACAACCTATTAGCACCTTCTGCGTTCATGCCTTTAAGCAGTGACAGACGTAAAAACACATTTATTCCTTATGCTTTATTAGAAAGAAACACAGGGTTCAAATTGACAATTATTCATCCAAAATCAGGTTTCACCTTATTTGAAACAACTTCTACAGAAGGTTGGAATGGCGTAGATATGAATACAAATCAATTGGTTGATTTTAATTACACTTATATTTGGAAAGTAACTTTAACCAATCCTGAACCAGGTGAAAAATCTGAATACAAAGGAGTTGTAACAATGTTGCAACAGTAAAATAAAACATTACTACACTACTAACAAAAAAGAACTAACAAAGAAGAAGAAAGGGTGCCCAAACGGACACCCTTATTTTGTATATGCTTTTCTAATTAAAGGCTATTTAAACTTCTTAAACAATACACTGGCAATGTGTCCACCAAAACCAAAAGTATTGCTCATTGCATAAGTAAGATCTTTTTTCACAGATTTATTCAATGGAAAATCAAATAAATCTTTGAAATCAGGTTCTATTTCTGTAGTGTTAATTGTTGGAGGAACCTCCCCATTTTTTAATGCCAAAACACATGCAATCCCTTCAATAGCTCCAGCTGCTCCTAACAAATGCCCTGTCATAGATTTAGTTGCAGAAACGGTCAACGTTTTGCGTTCACCAAACACACGTTTAGCAGCTTTTAGTTCAGACACATCACCCAAAGGAGTTGATGTGGCGTGCATATTGATGTAATCTACTTCATCAGCTGAAATTTCAGCTTCTCTTAGTGCCTCATTCATTCCTAAAACAGCACCATCACCTTCTGGGTGCGTTCCTGTCAAATGATAGGCGTCAGCAGCCATTCCACCACCAACAACTTCTGCATAAATCGTTGCTCCGCGTTTCACAGCATGTTCGTATTCTTCCAAAATTAACGCTCCAGCACCTTCTCCCATCACAAATCCATCGCGTGAAACATCAAAAGGACGAGAAGCAGTTGCAGGATCATCGTTGCGAGTTGACAATGCTTTTGCTGACGAGAATCCACCAATTGAAGCTTCATTAATAGCAGCTTCAGAACCACCAGTAATAATCATATCTGCTTTGCCCCATTTAATATAGTTAAAAGCTTCAATTAAAGCAGTGTTAGAGGTTGCACAAGCTGAAACAGGGCAAAAATTCACTCCTCTTAATCCATATTTCATGGAAATAATTCCAGCTGCAATGTCAACTAAAATACGAGGGATAAAAAATGGAGTAAAACGAGGAGTGCCATCGCCTTCACAATATTCTTTCATTTGATCTTGGAAAGTTTGAATCCCACCATTTCCAGAACCCCAAATGACCCCAATTCGATCTTTATTCAATGTGTCAAAATCAATTTTTGCCGTAGTGACAGCTTCATTGACAGCATATAAGGCATACAAAGAAAAGGCATCGTACTGACGCAATTCTTTTACGTGAAAATGTTCTTTTAAATCAAAATCTTTTAATTCGCAGGCAAATTGAGCCTTAAATTTCGACGTATCAAATTTAGTGATGGGAGCAGCTCCACTTACACCGTTTTTTAGATTATTCCAAAAAGTTGGAACATCATTCCCGATTGGAGTCAACGCCCCAAGACCTGTTACTACTACTCTTTTCATTTGTTGTTGTTTAAATAAAAGACTTACCTCTTTTTACAAAAATGGTTTAGTCGTTATTACAAAAGTAGTAAATTTTAAGAATTATTTTTCATTGTAACATAAGTAGCTGTATAAAGCAAAAAAAGTCTTGATCTTTGCAACACTTTTGAACAAATAAAGAACAAATGGAAATAATTGGATATTTAGCATCTATTTTAATAGGCATCTCCCTTGGTTTAATTGGCGGAGGTGGAAGTATTCTTACCGTACCTGTGTTGGTTTATTTATTCAGTGTGGATGCTGTTTTAGCTACAGCTTATTCTTTGTTTATTGTTGGAACAACTAGTTTGGTTGGTTCTGTTACGTATTTTAAAAAGGGATTGGTAAATGTAAAAACTGCCTTTATCTTTGGTATTCCTTCAATCATAGCCGTATTTTTGACACGTGCTTATATTGTACCAGCTATACCTAATGAAATTTTAACCATTAGTAATTTTGTCGTAACCAAAAGTATTGCGTTGATGCTATTGTTTGCCATTTTAATGATAGCAGCTTCGTACAGTATGATTAAAAAAAATAAAAAATCAACTGAAGAAACTGGGCAACAAGTATTTAACTACCCTATTATTTTATTAGAAGGAACAGTGGTAGGAATTTTGACAGGTTTAGTTGGTGCTGGTGGTGGTTTCCTTATTATCCCTGCTTTGGTGGTATTGAGTAAATTACCAATGAAAGAAGCGGTAGGTACTTCTTTGGTCATTATCGCTGCAAAATCACTCATCGGATTTTTTGGGGAAGGAAGCAACACATTAATCGATTGGTTTTTCCTTTTCAAAGTAAGCATTTTTGCTATAGGAGGTATTTTTATAGGAATGGCTTTATCTAAAAAAATAGATGGAAATAAGTTAAAACCAGCTTTTGGATACTTTGTCTTAATCATGGGAGTCTATATTATTCTAAAAGAAACTGTTTTTAAATAAAAAACTGTAAATCAAGTAATAATAAAAGAAGCTATGTAACTTTAGTAGCTGTATAGAAGAAATAAACAAATTAATTTTGTTACGTAAAATAAAAATCATAACTTTAACTAATATATAATTAAATCATGAAAGTAGAACAAATTTACACAGGATGTTTAGCTCAAGGAGCTTATTACATCGAATCAAAAGGTGAAGCTGCAATCATCGATCCTTTAAGAGAGACACAACCATACATTGAACGTTTGGAAAAAGACAATGCGAAATTGAAATTCATTTTTGAAACACATTTCCATGCCGATTTCGTTTCAGGACACTTAGATTTAAGTAAAGCAACTGGTGCAGCGATTGTTTTTGGACCTACAGCTCAACCAGGTTTTGAAGTAACAATTGCTGAGGATAACCAAATATTTAAAATTGGCGATGTTCAATTGAAAGTGCTACACACTCCAGGTCACACAATGGAAAGTATCAGCATCTTATTGATTGATGAAAATGGAAAAGAAACAGCATTGTTTAGTGGTGATACTTTATTCTTAGGTGATGTTGGCCGTCCTGACTTAGCTCAAAAAGCAGCGAACATGACACAAGAAGAATTGGCAGGTCATTTATACGACAGCTTGTATAACAAGATTTTACCCCTAGCAGATGATATTACTGTTTATCCAGCACACGGTGCAGGTTCAGCATGTGGAAAAAACATGATGAAAGAAACAGTGGATACATTAGGAAACCAAAAGCAAATGAACTATGCTTTAAATCAGCCTTCTAAAGAAGCATTTGTTGCAGCAGTATTGGATGGATTATTACCTCCTCCAGGATACTTCGGAATGAACGTTGCAATGAATAAAATGGGATACGACAGCTTTGACACTGTATTAAACCAAGGAATGCGCGCTTTGAACGCAGTAGAATTTGAAGCAGTTGCTGAAGAAACTGGAGCATTGATTTTGGACACACGTTCAGACAAAGAATTTACAAATGGTTACATTCCTCAATCTATTAACATCGGATTGTCAGGTGACTTCGCTCCATGGGTAGGTGCAATGATTGTGGACGTGAAGCAACCGATTTTGTTAGTAACAGATTTAGGTCGTGAGGAAGAAGCAGTAACGCGTTTAAGTCGCGTTGGTTTTGACAATGTTCTTGGTCACTTAGCAGGTGGATTTCAAACTTGGGTTGACGCTGGTAAAGAAACAGACAAAGTAAACAGAATTACAGCTGAAGAATTTGCTTCAAAAGTTGACGTAACAAAAGATATGATTATCGACGTTCGTAAAGATAGTGAATACGCAGCAGAACATGTTGAGAATGCTTATAGCAAACCTTTAGCATTCATTAATGATTGGGTAAAGGATATTAATCCGCAAGAACATTTCTACTTACACTGTGCAGGAGGTTATAGAAGTATGGTTGCAGCAAGTATTTTGCAAGCAAGAGGATACAGAAACTTCACAGAAGTAGCAGGAGGTTTTAATGCTATTGCAAAAACAGACGTTCCTAAAACGGATTACGTTTGTCAATCAAAAGTAATGACAAATTAATACCAGCTTTAGCTTATACTTGATAGATTTAAACAACAAACAACAACAAAACGAAAGGCTATCTATTTATAGGTAGCCTTTTTAAATATGAAGTATTTAACCGCATTATCGATTCATTTCTACGATCATTAAACCAACCACACAGACTTGTGATGAGTTTAACCACAAAGACACATAGAAAAACCATAGTTTATAAGGATACAAAGCAACACATAGCGTTTGTCAAAGACAAACATGTATTTCAAGTATTGTCTGCTCCTATGTTTTCTATCTAAAGCCAAAGGCTTCTAGGAAGAAAGAAATACCTATGTCTCTATGTGGTTAAAAAAAATGCTTGTGTTTTGTGATTAAATCTCAAAATGTAACAAAAGTAACTGTGAGAAACATAAATAGACACGATATTTGTTCTATTATCTAAAAAATTATAAAGAACTATGTTTGGATTATTTAAAAAATTATTTGGGGGAGAATCAGGACCATCACCAATTGAAGAAGCAATTAACAACGGTGCATTCTTAGTTGATGTACGCACACCAGGTGAATTTTCTACTGGAAGTGTAAAAGGAGCTGTCAACATTCCTGTTGATCGTTTAGGAACACAATTGGCAAAATTCAAAGGAAAACAAAACATTGTTGTTTTCTGTAGAAGTGGTGCAAGAAGTAGCATGGCAAAAGGCATTTTAGAACAAAATGGTTTTAAAAATGTAGTCAATGGTAAAACCGTGCAAAATGTGAAACAATATGTAAAATAACATGCAATGAAAGAGTTTTGGAACGAGCGTTATAGCCAAGAAGAGTTTGTTTACGGAACATTGCCCAATGTTTACTTACAAGAGGCATTAGAAAAAACACCTGGACAAACTATTCTTTTTCCTGCAGAAGGAGAAGGAAGAAATGCTGTTTATGCTGCAACAAAGGGATGGAATGTTAGCGCATTCGATCAAAGTGAAGAGGGTAAGAAAAAAGCATTAGCTTTAGCTGACAAAAACCAAGTAACAATTGACTACGCGATTGCTACGGTTGAAGAAATCAGTTACGAACCTGCTTCTTTTGATGTTTTAGCGTTGATTTATGCTCATTTTCCAGTAGATAAAAGACGCGCGTATCACCAACAACTTGCTTCATTCATCAAGCCAAATGGGTATTTAATCATAGAAGGCTTTGAAAAAGAACACATATTAAATCAACAGAAAAATCCTAATTCAGGAGGTCCAAAAAACAGTGCCATGCTTTATGAATTAAATGAAATAAAAGCTGATTTTGAAGGCTTTGAGTTTATTAAAGCTGAAAAAATGGACATTGAATTAAGTGAAGGAGAACACCATAAGGGAGAAGCTTCTGTTGTAAGAATTTTAGCAAAAAAAATATAAACATAAAAACAATCTAAAAATGAAACACACGATTTTAATTGCTCTAATGAGCATTTTCGTATTTTCTTGTAACGCACAAGATTCTAAAGTTTACAAAGTAGTAGCACCTGCTAAATACGAGGAAACCATTAACAAAGCAAAAGTTACAATTATTGACGTAAGAACTCCAGGAGAATACGCAGAAGGTCACATTAAAGATGCTAAAAACATCAACGTAATGGATGCTAATTTTAAAGACCAAATCAGTAAATTGGATAAAAATAAACCCGTTTATATTTACTGTAGAAGTGGTGCGAGAAGCAACCGAGCAGGAAAAATAATGGAAGAGTTAGGATTCAAAGAAGTTATTGATTTACAAGGAGGAATTCTTTCTTGGAAAGGAACACTTAATAAATAATTAATCCATGAAGGTCAAGGTTTGGGGAATACTTTTGGCAGTAGCAGTGATGCTTACTGCCAAATTATTAAGTGGTTATTTGCCAATGCTTGGCACTGCTCTACTGGCTTTAATAGTTGGCATCGTTGTTCGACAACTGCTCACAAATTTTTCTCTTTTTGTAAAAGGAGTAGCATGGACAGAGAAATACGTATTGGAAACTGCCATTGTATTTATTGGATTTGGTTTTGAAATTGGCAAATTCAAAGAAATAGGCGGAAGCACCATCGGTGTGATATTTGGGAGCATCGTTGTCATTATTATTACTGCGTTAATTCTTCAACGAATAATGGGAGAAAAAGACAGTAAAACATTTTGGTTATTAGGTGCAGGTAGCGCAATTTGTGGATCTTCTGCCATTGGAGCAACAGCGCCATTGATCAAGGCGAAAGAAGAAGAAACAGGAATTTCAATGGCTGTTATCAACTTTTTAGGTTTGGTTGGTATGATAATTTTGCCTTTACTGGCTTCTGCACTTGCCTACACAGAAGTGGAAACAGGAATTTTATTAGGAGGAATTTTACAGTCGGTTGGACATGTTGTGGGGGCCGGCTTTGCTGTTAGCCATGAAGTTGGTGAATTTGCAACCGTTGTTAAAATGGGGCGAGTTGCTTTCTTGATTCCTTTTTTATTGACCATTTATTTCTTGTTTAGAAAACAATCTGATGAAACCAAGTTAAAATTCCCCATTTTTATTCTATTGTTTTTAGTTGCTGTATTGCTTTCACAAATTAAGCTATTCGAACCTAGTACCTTAAAGACATTGACAAAAACAGGAGATCAACTCCTTAACATCGGTATGGCTGCCATTGGTCTAAAAATCAACATTAAAACATTGTGGAAAATAAGCGGCAAAGCCTTACTAGCAGGGGTTATTATCTTCACAATACAAATTATTATCTACCTACTCTACTTTCTTTTTAAGTAAGACAAGTTTTACTTATTTCACACTTCTTAAATTTAACCGAAAGAAAAAAACGCTCAGAAATTCTGAGCGTTTTTTTTTGTTGAGGATTGAGGAGAATTTTGAAATGAATCCAACATGTTTTGTTGGTGGTTTGAAAAAAATGATTATTATTGTTATATAAATGCAATAAAAGTGCATTTATATAACAAAATAATTAGTAATGCCAACAATTGATTTATCAAATGGTATTTATTTGATGACCATTACAATGGATAACAAATCATCTTCACATAAAATCATCAAATATGAAGAGTAAATTAAGTTTAAAATATTTTGTTTTAATACTTTTATGTTCTTGTTCTGTAATAACTAAAACCAAGAAGCTACAAACAGGAAGAGTTTTAATGCACGGAACTCAATATCCACTAACTGTACATATAGACATTTACTTAAAAGGATAAAAATTATTTCAACTAAAACAGATAGTTTAGGATATTTCAAAATTCCACAACTTAAAAAACACACTAATGAAATGACTTTAATAATTCTTAAAAATGAAATGCCTGATACAATTTGGAACGTAGATAACCATAATTATTTGTTATTTAAATGTGAAGATTCTGACACGATTAATACAATGATTAAAAATAGTATTGATACAATTTTCATCACTTCCAATTGGTGTAAATTGTTAATGATTGAAGAACCAAAACCTCATAAAGAACATTAATTAACATTTATCATGCACTATTGCTAACACGTGGTTCAGAAAAATGGCAAATAAACACTCCGAGTTTAGATTTTTTGCTTACTTTTAAATCGTCGCTTCGAGTTTTGGTTTTATCGTAAAAATCACCACTTCGCTGAGCCACCAGCCGTCAAACTGTCTAAACCACGAAGTAGCAGCGAAGCTAAACCTTCCTAATCTTA
>CAZOKJ010000007.1:0-43695 GCA_964580465.1 uncultured Fluviicola sp.
AGATTGCCATATACATCTACGGAGTTATCAAACTTGGCAACGGCTTCAGTCACTTCATCAAGTCCGCATGATTTGGTTGTAAACCCTAATCAAAATACGGTATTCTTAAGTAAGTACTCAGGACCAGCAAATGTGAACGCAAATGCATTAGATAACTGCCCAGCAACAGGAGGAAATGGCAACACAACTATTCACACAAATAATGGTGTGGGTAGTACACCAGCAATAGGTGTTACAGCTATGTATTCTGATTTCGCAATCACAGGATTCTCTGAATTCTGGTTACATGGTAGCACAAATACTTCTCCTTTGGGGGTTGACTTAGCATCTTTTGGAGCTGAATGTAATGACAAAACAACACGAGTGGAGTGGCTTACAGCGTCTGAAATCAATACTTCTCATTTTGTCCTTGAAAGAAGTAGAAATGGATATGATTGGACGGAAGTTGCTCAAGTAGAAGCACAAGGAAATAGTACAAATATACATACTTACGCTATCACAGATGCACAATTTGGTTCTGTTTACTATCGATTAATTCAGACGGACAAGGATGGAAAGTCAACGGTATTTGGACCGATTTATGCAGATTGTCATTCAACAAACAATGAAATGATAGTTTATCCAAATCCAAATCAAGGAAACTTCACAGTAGCGGTGTCAAGTTCTGATGCTGTCAATGGTTCAACCATAACAGTGAAAGATTTGAATGGCAAAGTTATAGCGAGCAAGATAGTTGATTTGCATATTGGAGTAACATCTGTTCAATTCATAGAAGAGCAATTAGTTCGAGGCACGTATTTTGTAACAATTGAAAATACGGCAGGTGTTTATTTTGCTCCAGTGAAGTTGATTGTTCAATAAGCGATATAATTCTTAATGAGAGGACTGAGGAAACTTGGTCCTTTTTTTTGTTAGCGCTATGACTATAATTGATACTTTTAAGAATAGGATGTTTAAGTTTGATCAATCCACAATTTGTAATTACCTCTGGTGCTGCTTTGCGGTTGTAATTTGCAATTTACAACCTAAAATTTTGTTTGTTTATAAATTAGTTGTATCTTTGCACCCTTAAAATTAATTAACATTATGAATTTTTACGAAACTGTTTTCATTTTAACTCCCGTTTTGTCTGAAGAGCAGGCAAAGGAAGCAGTGCAAAAAATCGAGAATGACATCAAATCATTTGGTGGTACGGTTAAGCACTCGGAGAACTGGGGATTACGTAAATTAGCGTACCCAATCCAAAAAAAATCAACTGGATTTTACTTTTTAGTAGAATTTGAAGCAGAAGGTGCTGCAGTTGCTGACTTTGAAGTACAATTGAAGCGTGACGAGCGCGTTATCCGTTTCTTAACTGTTAAGATGGATAAAGACCACGTTGCTTACGCTGAGAGAAGAAGAGCAAAATTAGCTAACGCTTAATCATTAATCATTAAATCGAGAAAAAATGGCTCAAAATGACATTCGTTATCTAACTCCGATTAACATCGAGATTAGAAAAGACAAATACTGTAGATTCAAAAAAACAGGAATTAAGTTCATCGATTATAAAGATGCAGATTTCTTGTTGAAATTAGTTAACGAGCAAGGTAAAATTTTACCTCGTCGTATCACTGGTACTTCAGCGAAATACCAAAAAAGAGTTAACAAAGCAATCAAAAGAGCACGTCACATCGCACTTCTTCCATACGTTGGGGATATGTTGAAATAAGCTCTAATTTTTGAATTTGCAATTAAAACATTAAGAAAATGGAAATTATTTTAAAGAAAAACGTAGATAAATTGGGTTACGCTAACGATATCGTTACTGTAAAACCAGGATACGGACGTAACTTCTTGATTCCTCAAGGTTACGCTATTTTGGCTACTGCATCTGCTAAAAAAGCACACGAAGAAGTAATGCGCCAAAAAGCTCACAAAGAGAGCAAAATTTTAGCTGAAGCACAAGAATTAGCTGCTAAATTGGAGACTGTTTCTGTTTCTATCACTACTAAAGCTGGTGAAAATGGAAAAATCTTCGGTTCTGTAAATACTGTTCAATTAGCTGAAGCATTGAAAAAAGAAGGATATGACATCGATCGTAAGTCATTAACAATCAAAAATGAACCAATTAAAGAAGTTGGTACATTCGAAGCTGTTGTTAACTTACACAAAGGTGTAACTCCTACAATTAAATTTGAAGTAGTAGCTGAATAATTCAGTTCAATCAATATTGAGAAGGTCGATCATTTGGTCGACCTTTTTTTGTGCTATTACTTACCTATTCTAAAATAAGTTTTCAACAATTATTAAAACGCGATTGTCCTAATAAGGAGTGTGTTTGCGGTTTGTTTCTAATTAAAACAAGTTGTTTTTTAGGTTCAATTGTTTATAAATCAATAAAATATAAAAATACATTTTGTTGTATCATTCCTTTTGTTTAAATTTGATGCCGAAAAATACCATGTATTTACTTAGAATAAATGTAACACTATAATTAATGAAATTATTTCTACCGCTATTTGTGTTGACCCTTGGGTCAATGGTTGCCACCAATTTTGCTTGGAATCAAGTTAACCCAAATTCAGCTTCGTTGACACATCGCCCTGCTGATATTGTCCATCCGTCTTCATCTAGCAATGAGCCTCATTCTTTGTGGATCAATGAGTCATTTGGTTCTTATGCTCAAAATGCTGAGGTGATTGAGAAAAGAGATGCTAATTCAAAAACATTCCGAACAGGTGGAAATGTTTATACTGCATTTTTGACTTCTGGTGATGTTCACTACCAAGAAGATGGAAAATGGAAAACAATTTTTCACACAATTTCTCCGTCTTCTGATGGATTTCAAAACACGACGAATAGACACAAAACATATTATCCTGCAACGTCAAAAGGTAGTATTAAAACAGTATTGCCAAACGGAGCTTCCTTGATTGATATGAAGGATATGCGTATGTATTACATCGTAAATGAACAGGTTGTTCAAAGTCAAGCTATTCAAAATAAACAAGGGATGGTTGACTATAATAAGTTGACTTATTCGAATGTATATGGTGCGGGAATTAACTTGCGATTGACGCAGAACACAACGCAGCGTAAAATGGATTACATTATCCAAAATGCAAGTGCTTTGGCTAATATTCCGTCAGGAGCTCAATTTTTAGTGTTTGAAGAAAAAGCACAGTTGCCAAGTGGTTGGACAGCACAATTAGTCAACAATGAAATTTTGTTAAAAGATGCCTCTGGAAACGTGGTTGCTAAATACGAAAAGCCTGTTTATAATGATACGCATGTGCACCATGAAGACGAGGAAGGTCATGATCATGGCTTTAGTGAAATAATTGGGACTTACGAAATTGTTCAAAATGGTAATCTTTTAACCATTAAAACGAAAGTGCCAGTAGAGTGGTTGACAAATAGTGAACGTAACTTCCCTATTGTCATCGACCCAACAGTAAATTTGTATCCAAATGCAAGTGCAAGATGGACAGGAAGTCATAGAACATATAGTAGCCCCGTCAACTATGCATCTACCAATATAGATGGAGCAAGTAGTGATGGAAATTTCTACATTGGAAGAAATAGTACTAATTATATCCATAACGGATGGATTAAATACAATGTTTCATCCATTCCTATCAGTGGATGTATAAACTCTGCTATATTGTCGTACAATGTTATTGAAAACAATACTTATGAATATGATTGTGCAGTGCATACAAATTTTAGACACATGGCATCTGATCCTTCAGTCAATTCTTTCGATGGTGGAGGAGGGAATGATCAAGCTAGACTTTCAGATATCAGAGATGGATCGATTTATGGTACACATAATCTTTCTATATCTGCTTCTGGAGATGGTTGGCAATCATGGGATTTGACTGCTAATATGGCTGATTTGTCTGCTCAAATACCTGCGGGATGGTTTGCAATTGGAATGCATGTGTATGCTGGAGCTCCTACTCATTCCACTTGTAGGAACACCATTGCAGGTCACAGTCATTCGCTTAAACCGCATCTTGTTGTTCAATATTCGATGCCTCCACCACCAATTGCAGGGAATAATGTATTGTGTGTGGGACAGACAACGCAGTTGTCTTATACGATGGAAGGTATAACAGGAGGGACTATTGCCTATGCAAATGGATATAAAATTCACACATTTACAGGTAGTGGAACTTTCAATGTTCCGGCTGGTGTTTCTGGAGACTTAGATGTACTTGTTGTCGGCGGTGGTGGCGGTGCTCGAGGAGATGTCAGCGGCGGCGGCGGCGGCGGTGGAGTTCGTTATGGCGCTGTTTCTGTTTCTTCTGGGGCTTATTCGATTGTTGTCGGAGCTGGTGGAGCTGGTGCGCTTCCAGGAAGTGCTAATTCTTCTGGAGGTTCTGACGGTAGCCCATCATCAGCCTTTGGTATAGTTGCAAATGGCGGTGGTAAAGGAGGTTTGTATAATCAGACAGGAGGAGCAGGAGCAAGTGGCGGTGGCGGCGGCGGTAGTAACGGCAGTGGTGGTGCTGGAAATATAGGAGAAGGTAATGCTGGTGGAGCAGGAACGAGTGGCTATAGAAGTGGCGGTGGTGGCGGCGCTGGTTATCAAGGAGGAAGTGCTACAAGTTCAGCAGGAGGGAATGGTGGAAACGGTATAATGTCTAACATTTCAGGAACTGATACATGGTATGGCGGCGGCGGCGGCGGTGGCTTTGATGGAAGTGCTGTTGGTAATGGTGGCTTAGGTGGTGGCGGAAACGGTAAAAATCGTAGTACAAATTCACCTGGTAACAATGGAGCCCCAAACACAGGAGGTGGTGCAGGAGGTAATGCACACCCTCATTATGGTGGTGCGTCTGGCGGATCAGGTATCGTTATTATCCGTTATCCTTATGGTACTTGGTCAACTAGTAATCCTTCTGTGGCGACAGTAAGTTCTACAGGTTTGGTTACAGCGGTTGGCCCTGGAACGGCGAATATTTACAACATTTCACAAGGATATTGTGAGGATGCTCTAACAACCATTGTTGTTACTGATAGTGATGTTTCTGGATTAGTCTTAAAGGATGATCCGAGTGCTTGTTCTCCTCAAAATGGAGTGGTTAAAGCATACATCCAAGAAGGTAATTTTAAAGGAACATCTGTTTGGTATAGAAACTCGTTTAGTTCTGCTACACCAGAAGTGGGAGCACATACCATAGGTGGTTCCGCAACGCTTAATAATAATAATTTACGTTTCACGGAAGCTATAAATAGTCAATCTGGAACGCTTACAGTAACTAATCCTGGATTAAATGCTAGTTCTGTAGCTGCTTCCTTTGATTTATTTATTGGAAATGGAAATGGTGCTGATGGATTCCAATTTACGTATGGTGATATTAAAGTGCGTTTTGACACATGGAACAACTCGGATCCAAATATTTGTGAAGGTGAGTCTACTAGTGGTGGTAAAGTTGGCGTTGGCGTTTACCAAAACAATGTACTAATAAGTGGTGGTTGCCGCCAATATTTAGATATCAGAAATGCTTGGCATCATGTTTTCTTCCATATTGATATTGCAGGACGTGTTTACTTAAAAGTTGGAAATACGGTAGTATTTAATTACTTACCTTTAACCAATCAAGTAGCTTATGATGCTGCAAATAAAAGTTCTTGGACATGGTCTTTCTTTGGACATACTGGAGGAATGAACGATGAGCATAGAATTGATAATTTGCATATCTCTGCTTTTAATCAGTATTCATATCAATTGAATGGAGGAACATGGCAATCTTCGAATACTTTCTCAAATGTTGGTTCAGGTACTCATACAGTGAATGCTCGTCCAAGAGTGAACGGTACTTGTACACAAGGAACTGTAGGAAGTATTAAAAATACAGTTCCTAGTTCTGTTACTGTAACTCCTTCTCCAGCTACTGCTTGTGTGGGAGATAATATTACTTTATCAGCGACAATAACTCCTGCTAATACAGCTACATTATACGCCTTATTATTTCCATCAGCTTATGGTACAGGTTGGCATGGCTTGCAAGAAATAAGAGGTTATAATGCTGCAGGTACGCAGCAAGCACTAAATTGTGCTACTGCATCTTCTGCTACATATACTACGAACATATGTGGAGATGCTTCTTATGGAGCAGGAAATGCTTTTGATGGAGATTTGCCAGGAGGAGTTTCTGGAGTACAATGGTTAACCCCAAAAGAAGCATCAATTTCTGATGGCTCAGGAGTGAATACGAACTGGAGAAATTATGGTTCAGCTTCTCCTTTCTACGCTCCAGAGTACATAGTGTTTACTTCTGCAGGTCCGCTAGCTGAATTGCAAATTAAAAATGGTCGCTATGCTTCTGGTGCTAGCAGTACTTGTTTTAAAGATTACCACTTGATGACAAGTACTGATAATGGAGTAACGTGGACAAAAATTAAGCAAGGTACATTAGCGAATGATCAAGGAACATGGCAAACTATAGAAGTGCTTCCAGCTGAAACTAATTACGTTTGGACAAAAGGAGGAACAGTTGTTGGTACAGGTAAAGTACTTACCTTGTCAAATGTAACAGCAGCTGATGCGGGTACTTATACGTTAAAAGTTGGTTATGATGTATGTAACACCGTTACTACTACTGTTGATGTTGTTATTTCTACACCATCAACGGCACCAACATCTGTTACAGGAGGCGGAAACCATTGTCATGGGCATACAGTGACGCTCACAGCGAATGGAGGAACATTAGGTTCGGGAGCTAGTTATCATTGGTACACAGGTTCTTGTGGAGGTACACTCGTTGCAACCACTTCAACACCAACATATAGTTTCACTCCTCCAGTTGGTACGACAACATATTATGTTCGAGCTGAAGGACCTTGTAATACTACAGCTTGTGTTTCTACAACGGTTACTTTACCTTCTACATCCACTGCTTTAGCGGTAAATGGAGAAAGTGCAACATGCATTGTGGGTGCTAATGAAACAGTTGTTTTTTATCACCCTGTAAGTGGTCGTTATATAACAACAGTTACTGCTGGAGCAACAGCTTTGGGAAGTACAACAGCTACTGTTTATGTCGATTTAACCAATCAACTAGTGCCAGCTTGTGACATGCCACAAGAAGAAACTGCTGTGATGCAACGCCACTGGGTAATCAACCCAACGGTAAACGGCCCAGCAACGGTTAGATTGCCTTATACGTCTAGTGAGTTATCAAATTTAGCAACAGCTTCTATGGCTTCTTCAAGCCCGCATGACTTGGTGACCAATCCAAATCAAAGTACTGTGTTTTTGAGTAAATATTCTGGACCTTTGAATGTAAATGCTAGTGCTTTAGATAATTGCCCTGCAACAGGAGGAAACGGAAACACAACTTTACACACAAATAATGGTGTAGGTAGTACACCAGTGACAGGTGTTACAGCATTGTATTCTGATTTTGCAATTACAAGTTTCTCAGAATTCTGGTTGCACGGAAGCGACAATGTTTCACCTTTAGGGATAGATTTGACTTCTTTTTCAGCTTTTTGTGAAGACAATAATACACGTGTTGAATGGATTACAGCATCTGAAGTTAGCACATCTCATTTTATACTTGAAAGAAGTAGAAATGGGTATGATTGGGCGTATATTGGTCAAGTTCCAGCACAAGGTTCAAGTACGTCTGCACATGTTTATGCAGCGGATGATGTGTCTTCTGGATCGGTTTATTACCGTTTGTTACAAGTCGATACGGATGGAAAAGTGATAACGTATGGACCTATTTACGCAAATTGTCAATCAAATAATAATGACTTGACCGTATATCCAAATCCAACGAAAGGGACGTTTACAGTTGCTATTACTGCAACAACTGATTTAGGCTCGACAACGGTTGCAGTGAAAGATTTGAATGGAAAAATTATATCACTTCAAGAGGTTGATGTTCATTCAGGAGTCACTACTGTTCATTTCTCAGAGCAACAGCTAATGCGTGGCACTTACTTTGTAACAGTTAAAAGTCAAGAAGGAAAACAATTTATACCAGTGAAGTTAGTTGTATATTAACAATGCTTTAAATGAATGAAAAATGGACTGAGGAAACTTGGTCCATTTTTTTGTGCTTATTATGACAAAGTGACTGAATGACCAAATGACTATTTGACTAATTACCACTTTTAAAAATAGATTGTTTTAGTTTGATTAATCTGCAATCTGCAATTACTTCCAGTGCTGCTTCGCGGTTGCAATCTGCAATCTGCAATCTAAACCCTATAATATATACTTTTTAAATAAGCTCCCTCTTCGAAGCCGATAGGATGGTCAACATCGTGTTGGGTAATGTCGATTACTTCTGGTTGAACACCTAATTGTTTGAAGGCGATTTGATGACTTCTTTCAAATTCTTCCAAATTGACACGTGAAGAGCATGAAGCAAGTAGTAAAATGCCTCCTTTTTTAGTTAAACGAACTCCTAATTGCGCTAATTCGGTGTATTTTCGGATGGCTTGATCTGCCTCGCGCTTGCTTTTTGCAAAAGAAGGAGGGTCGATGACTACTAAATCAAAAACGATTTCTTTCTGTATCATTTTATTTAAAACTTCAAAGGCATCGCCTGCAATAGTGGTGTGTTTTCCTTTAAATGCGTTTAAAGCAGCATTTTTTTTCGCCATCTCTAAAGCTTGTTCACTGATATCTAAACTGGTAACTTCTTTTGCGCCGCCAACTAAAGCATGAACAGAAAAACCTCCAGCATAAGCGAAAACATCGAGAACGGTTTTGTTATGAGCTAATTCACCAATGCGCTTTCTGTTGTGTCGGTGGTCTAAAAAGAATCCTGTTTTGTGACCTTTTAATACATTGGCAGAGAAACGAACGTTATGCTCTTTGAAAATTATTTCTTCTTGTGTCAATTCACCCGCAATGATGGTGGCATTCAATACTTGTTTGTTTTCTTTTTCCACATTGCGGCTGACTCTAAGCACGATAGCTTTAGGTGATAACGTTTGAAAAAGTGCTTCTTTTAGAAAATCAAGATAAGGTAACCAAGCTGAAGAATACAGTTTTAAAACAGCGATTTCATCATAGTAATCTACGATAACGCCAGGCAATAAATCATTTTCACCGTATAAAACACGGTAACTGTTTGTGTCTTCTGATAGCAAAGAAACACGTTTTTCTATAGCGCCATTCAATTTTTTTACAAAAAAATCAGTTGTTAATTTTGCTGGACCTTTACTAATAATTTTTATGCGTATCTCTGACGAAGCATCGTACAATCCAACTGCGTATAGTTTATTGTTTTTATGATCAAATAAAATGCAAACATCACCAGTTTGCGCACCTTCTCCTATTTTTCGAATGCTATTTTCAAACACCCAAGGATGCCCTTTCTTGATTAAAACTTCTGCTTTAGGTGTAAGTTTTACAGCCTGTGTCTTTATATCGCTAATTGAACGTATCATTTGATTGCAAAGATGCTTAAAATTGTTGATTGAACAATTATTTCACTGTTTCTTTTTCTAGTAATAAAGACGTGTGCGCTTCTTTTAATATACTCAAAGCTCGGTGCATTTCTTTTGTTGTTAGGTGTGCAAACCCTAATCGTATGGCGCATGTCTTATTGTCTTGGTAAAGGCAATTTTTAGGAATGAATAACTGATTTTCAGTACATTTTTTTACAAGTTTTATCAAAGAAATTTTATCATTCCATTCTAACCAAAATGCAAAACCTCCAGATGGACTGTTCCATTTGGCAAGGCCAGCAAAGTGTTGGTATAATTGTTGCTCAAAATATGTTTTTCGTTCTTGGTATTGTTTCAAAACTTTACGCTGATTACGGTGTAATAAACCTTCTTCGATGATTTCTCCAATGGCTTGTTGCATCACAAAATCTCCTTGTGGTTCGAGTAATGCTAAGTATTTATTTACTTCCGAGATAAAATTTTCTGCAGCAACTATATACGCATTCTGAAAAGTGGGAGGGAGAATTTTCCCAAGTTTTGCTAAGTAAATAACACGGTTATCTTTGTCTAAATGAAACAATGATAAAGGAAGTGCTTTATGATAATAGATTTCAGCACCATCACCGTCTTCTAGGATGATGAATTGATATTCTTGAGCTAATTCTATTAATTCTTTCTTCCTCTTTTCACTCATTTGCACGGTTGTAGGGTAATGTTGTAAGGTGTGTACATAAATACATCTAATTTGTCCTTTTTTATAATGCTTTTTAATGTAATCAACGTCGATTCCTTCATTATCCATGGGGTAGGTTTTCAAAAATGCTCGTTGCTGACTAAAAATCATGTTGGCAGCAAAGTGACTTTTTTCTCCTACTAAAACCAAATCATTTGGTTGAATGATTACTTGACAAATTGCGTAAAGTAACGCTTCTTTTTGTTTAGAAGTTGCACAGTTTTTAGGAGAAATGGCCACTTTTTTACTTATGTTGAAATAGTTTGAAAGCTTTTCTAAAAAAAAGGGATTGTTTTGAGTGGAATAATCGTTCATTTTTTCAATGATTTGTTTGCGTTTCATTGCAGAACGGTAAAAACGATGCAACTCATCTGTTTCAATTAATCGATAATCTGGCTGTCCATCATTAAAGGCAAGTTTTATCGAATTGTTTTCAAAAGGAGAACTTACTATTTGTGAAGTTTTAAAACTAAATCCTGCGAGTTTTCTATTTTTTTGTGGTGATGGACGTTTCTGAATAATTACTTCTGGATTGGCAATAAATGTACCTACATTGGGTTTTGTTGTCAGCCATCCTTGTGCTTCTAATTCTTCAAAGGCAGCAACAACTGTTTTCCGATGAATGAATAATTGTTCTGCAATTACTCTTGTACCAGGTAGTTGATACGCAATTTGCAAACTCCCATTTCGAATGGCCCGTATTGTTTGATGAACAATTTGCAAATAGATAGGGTCGCTCCCTTTTCGTTGTAGGTGTATCAGTTCAAAAAAATGACTTTCAACTGGACTATTGTAATTTTTCATTGCGGACTACTTAGTTTTAGCGCAAATATACAACATTTGCACCAAAATTTTCAAACAAATTAAATGAAACGTATTAGTTATTTCGCCTTATTTTTACTTTCGACCAATGCTTTATTTGGTCAAGAAAAACTTGATACAACGGTATTGAACACTGTTGTTATCCAAGGAAATCGCATTCAGACGCCTTTTAATCAAGCAACGCGATCTATTCAAATTCTCTCTAAAGAGGAAATTCAACGTTTGCCTGTTAAGTCTGTTAATGAGTTATTGGCTTATGTAAATGGAGTGGATTTGCGTCAACGTGGACCTTTTGGAACGCAGGCAGACGTAAGTATTGACGGTGGTTCTTTTGAACAAACGTTGGTATTATTAAATGGTGTAAAATTAATTGATGCTCAAACTGCTCATAATATGTTGAATATCCCTGTTCCGTTAGAGGCTATTGAACGCATCGAAGTATTAAGAGGACCGGCAGCTCGTGTTTATGGAATCAACTCATTAACTGGTGCAATTAATATCGTAACAAAATCGGAGGAGCATTCTTTTGTTGGCGTACACACTTATGCTGGCTCTTCTTTTCAATCAAAACAAGATAGTACGGAACGCAAAGGAATTTATGGCGGTGGCGGCGTTCAAGTGACTGCTAATTTTGGCACAAAAAAGCAAAGTCATTTATTGGCTATGAGTAAAGATACTTACAATGGCCAACGTTACAACACAGCTCAAGATAACAATCGATTATTTTACAATGGTTCTTATCGTTTCAATGATAATCATTCGATGCAATGGTTAGGAGGATATACTTATAACAATTTTGGAGCCAATGGTTTTTATGCAGCTCCAGGCGATAAGGAATCGAAAGAAATTGTTGAAACAGTATTAACAAGCATCGGTTCGACTCACAAATTTGGTCGTTTTACGCTTCGACCGCGTATAAGCAACCGATATAACGAGGATGATTACCGTTATTTTCGTTACAATCCTAAAGTAGCACGTTCTATGCACTATTCTAATGCATTAATGGCTGAGTTGAATGCCAGTGTTGAGACAAAAATTGGTGAATTTGGACTTGGGTGGGAATCACGATTTGAAACGATTAATAGCTCAAATATCGGCCGTCATGATCGTTCTAATCACGGTATTTCAGCGGAATATAAAGGTTTTTATTGGAATAAATTAATTGCCACTGCTGGTGCTTATGTTAACTACAATACGAGTTTTGGTTGGCAAGTTTATCCTGGAGTTGATTTAGCTTATTTGTTTTTGCCTGGTTGGAAATTATCATTTAGTGCAGGATCTGGGCAACGTATTCCCTCGTTCACTGATTTGTATTTACAGCAAAAAGGAAATGTTGGTAATGCAAACTTAAAACCTGAAAACGCTTGGCAATATGAAGGAGCATTGCAATACAATTGGAAAACTTTGCGCGTTTCTGCTTCTTATTTTTACCGTGATATCTCTCAATTTATTGATTGGGTAAGAGATACAGTAACACAACCATATTCTCCGATTAATCTCGGGCAAAATCAAGTGCATGGTTTATCAGCTAACGTTCAGCAACAACTTCACTTTAAAAATGAACATACTTTTGGTTATTTTGTTAAATACACTTATTTGGCTCCAAGTTATAAAGCTGCTACGAATCAACAATCGAAGTATGTGTTAGAGTCCTTAAAAAATCAATTAATGCTAGGTGTTAATTATGGTTATAAAGGTTTTTCAATCCAGGTGACTTCTCGTTTGATTGAGCGTTTTAAACTTGCACCTTATTTCTTATTGGATGCACGCGTTTCTTATGCTATCAATCCTGTGGTTATCTATGTAGAAGGCACTAATTTACTTGGTTCTCAATACAAAGAAGCTGGTGCAGTACCTATGCCAACTCGCTGGTTTAGTTTAGGTGTTCGTTATAACTGGTCGAAAAAATAGGTTCTTTTCATAAGTTGCAAAGTGTAGAGGGTGTTCATGTTGATTCGTTCGCATGTTCACCTTTTTTTGTTTCATTTAACATTTTTTTAAGTTTTAAGCTTCTAAATTTGTTTTTTTGGCATGATTTTCGTATCTTATATCATAATTATTAATTAAAAGTAAGCGTTATGAAAGGAATAAAAGTTTTAGCTTTAACAGCATTGATGGTTGCAGGGTCAGGTATGGCTTTGGCTCAAGATAGAGGAGTTCGCAAAGTTGATGAAACTTCTAAAGTTGAAAAGAAACAAATGATGGGCAGTCAACATGAACGTGTTATGGCTGAGTTGAATTTGACAGATGCTCAGAAAAAGCAAATGGAAGAAATGCGTGCAAAACATCAAGCAGAGATGAAGCAACAGCGTTCTTCAATGCAAGAAATGAATAAAAAGCACCAAGAAGAAATGGAGGCAATTTTGACGCCTGAGCAAAAAGAAAAAATGAAACAATTAAAGGCAGAGCGTCAAGAAAAGCGTAAAGAGATGCGCCAAGACATGAAAATGAATGGTCATTCTAAAAAAGGTGAAATGAAAGGAAAGGCTTGTTGTTCAAATAATCAAGCTCCTGCCAAAAAATAATTTGTGTTTATTGATTAAGAAAGAGAGTGTCCGAAAAGTCAGGCATTCTCTTTTTTTATTCTAAAAATTTATGAAGTGGCACAACATCTATTGTCATTCCATCTTTATTGAAACAATCTTCTTGGTTTAAGGTAACGATTGTTGCTCTTGTTTGCTCAAAAAAGTGAAGTGCTTCTATGGCTCCATCTAGTTCGCGGGCTAAGTTTTCATCGTTTAAATCGTAGCAGACTTGTATTATTTCCACAGCTTTTCCTTTTTCAAATACGATAAAATCACATTCTTTTTTTTCTTGAAAATAATAGATTTCTTTGTGTTTTCTTCTTAATTGGATGTAAACCACATTTTCCAAGCGTCTTCCATTTTCTTCTGTAAATACGATTGAATTACTTGTAAATAATCCTAAATCTATGCAGTAAACCTTTTTAGGATTGCGCAGTTGAACTTTTAAAGAGTAGCTGAATTTTGGTACAAATTGCACCAAATAGCTGTTTTCAAGATAATAAAAATATTCTAGCAAAGTACTCGTTGCCTTCACTTCAAACAGTTGCTTCAATTTTGTTGCAGATACTGGCTTTCCGATGTTTGATATTAAATAGATTGCTAATTTTCGCAAAGCTTGTGCGTCTCTTATTTTATACCTTACAGCTATATTTCTGTATATAATGTCATCAAATAATTGATTCAACACGTTACTGATAGTTGTTTTGAGGTATTCTGGAAATCCACCTTTTTGAAAATATTCTAAGGCTGATTCTGCATTGGTTTGTTGTTTTGTGTAATCCAAAAATTCAGCATACGAAAATGGAAACAGTTCGGTAGATATATGCCTTCCGGTTAATTTAGTACCGAGTTCTGTACTCAGCAATGTAGCGTTTGAACCTGTAACTACTATTCTAAAACCTTTATCTAACTTCTGTTGCACATACCATTCCCAACCTATGAGGGTTTGTATTTCATCGAAAAATAAAACACTTGCTCCGCGTGTTTCTATTTCCTTATCTAAACGCTTGAAATCGTCTAAAACAAAACCACTTAAGCGTGGATCTTCAAAATTTAAAAATAGGGCATGGTCAAAGTGCTTTTGCAAAACTTGCATCATAAGTGTGCTTTTACCGCAACGTCGGATACCCGTTATGATGTTCACAAAGTTTTCATGCACTGGAAGGCTGTCTAAAACTTGACGTTTTACTCCTGTTTATTTGTTTAGAAACAATTTTTTTTGTGATTCTACAACGGCAGATATTGTTTGTTAGTATTGGATGATGTGTATTTAGCGTTGTGTGATATCTTATTTATTGCTTTCTTTTTCGGTAATTTGAACTAAAAAAAAGAGGTTGCTCGGACTGAACAACCTCTATGAAATTAAAAATAAATTGAAATTATTTTGCTCGGATAATTAACTGTTCTCCTTCTTTGGTTACTTGAGCAACTCCCATTTTAGTCAATGCTTTGATGCTTAAGTCCCATTGTTTGTTGCTAAGACCAACTTGATTTTTTAAATCATTTAAATCCATTTCTTTTTCTTTTGACAAAATGTCGAAAATTGTTTTTTCATTTTCTGACAAAGCTAATTTTTTAACTTCAGGTCTCATTTGAGGGAAGAACAATACTTCTTGGATTGAAGGATTATTGGTTAAGAACATGATTAAACGGTCCATTCCAATTCCAAGTCCAGATGTTGGTGGCATCCCGTATTCCAATGCACGCAAGAAATCTTGGTCAATGAATTGTCCTGCTTCATCATCACCTCTTTCTGATAAACGAACTTGTTCTTCGAAACGTTCACGCTGATCAATAGGGTCGTTTAGTTCTGAGTAAGCATTTGCAATTTCTTTCCCACACACCATCAACTCAAATCGCTCCGTTAATTCAGGGTCATTTCTGTGAGATTTACACAAAGGAGACATCTCTTTTGGATAGTCGATAATGAATGTTGGTTGAATGTAATTTCCTTCACATTTTTCACCAAAGATTTCATCGATTAACTTTCCTTTACCCATTGTGTCGTCCACTTCGATACCCATTCCTTTTGCAGCGGCACGAATTTCGTCTTCTGATTTGCCAGCGATATCAAATCCAGTGAAATCGATAATTGCTTGACGCATTGTAACACGTGCATAAGGTGCTTTGAAATCGATGTTGTGTTCGCCAAAAGTTGCTTGAGTTGTCCCATTCACTGCAATTGCACAATGCTCCAACAAACGTTCTGTGAATTCCATCATCCAGTTGTAGTCTTTGTAAGCAACATAAATTTCCATTGCTGTAAATTCTGGATTGTGAGTTCTATCCATCCCCTCATTGCGGAAGTTTTTAGAGAACTCATAAACACCGTCAAATCCACCAACAATTAAACGTTTTAGATACAATTCATTTGCAATTCGCATGTACAAAGGAATGTCCAATGCGTTGTGGTGCGTAACGAATGGACGCGCAGCAGCTCCACCAGGTATTGCTTGTAACACTGGTGTTTCTACTTCCATATACCCTGCATCGTTAAAGAATTGACGCATGGCATTAAATAATTTTGTACGCTTGATAAAAATTTCTTTGACATGAGGATTTACCACTAGGTCAGCATAACGTTGACGATAGCGAGCTTCAGGATCAGTGAAAGCGTCATAAACTTTACCTTCTGCATCCGTTTTTGGCAATGGAAGTGGTTTTAATGACTTGCTTAATAGCGTGAATTCTTTCACATTTACAGAAATTTCACCTACTTGTGTCTTGAAAATATGTCCTTTAACACCAATAAAGTCACCTAAGTCAAGTAATTTTTTAAATACTTCGTTGTACAATGTTTTGTCTTCACCAGGGCACATCTCATCTCGGTTGAAGTATACTTGAATACGACCTGTAGAGTCTTGTAATTCAATAAAACTCGCCTTACCCATGATGCGTTGGCTCATCATACGACCTGCCAAACAGACTTCTTTATTTTCTTCGAACTTATCCTTGATGTCCTTTGCATAGTCTGTTACAGGATACAAAGCTGCTGGATAAGGATCTATCCCCATCTCACGGATTTTATTCAACGTTTCTCTACGTTGAATTTCTTGATCTGATAGTTCGATAAAACTCATAATGATTATTTATTTTTAAACAAATTTTGCACAAAAATAAGAACTTAAATTCAATTAACCTGCATTTCTATCTTTTTGATGATTAAAATTGTAAGGGATGTTAAATAGTTAAGAAATACATTAATTTTATACTAAAAAATCACATAAAATCCTTTTTGATTGCATGTATTTTTAAATTAAGTTATTATTAATTAAAAATTAACTTGAAAGTTTGGAATAAAATGTTATTTTTGCTAACTTTTAAAAAGAAAACCTAAAGTAAATTGCATTTAACAGTTTAAAAAGAAAAGAAATGAGTGAAACAGTAAGATATTCAGACGCAGAATTAGAAGAATTTCGCGAATTAATTGAAGGAAAATTAGAAGAAGCGCAAGAGCACTTGAGATTGTTAAAAGGTACATTGTCTTTATCAGATGATCATGGAACAAACGATACAGGTCGCACATTTAACATGATGGAAGATGGTTCAGATACCTTATCACGTGAAGAAGTGGCGCAATTAGCATCTCGTCAAGAGAAGTTTATTCAAAACTTGCAAAATGCCTTGATTCGAATCGAGAACAAAACGTATGGAATTTGCCGTGTAACAGGTAAGAAAATTCAAAAAGAACGCTTGATGTTGGTTCCTCACGCTACTTTAAGTATCGAAGCGAAAAACAATGAAGGAAAATAATTTCAAGAAGCAAGCGCTGATTGTTGGTAGCTTGGTGTTTGTCATCTTGCTATTGGATCAGTTGATTAAAATTTATGTCAAAACACATTTCCAATTAGGAGAAGAAATTCCTGTTGTCGGTAAGTGGTTTGTGATGGAGTATATTGAAAATCGCGGGATGGCGTTTGGCACCGCTTTTGGAAATAAAGCTTGGCATAAATTAGCACTAAGTATTTTTAGAATCATTGCTGTCATTGCACTGATTATCTATTGGGTTAAAAAAGCAAAAGAAGGAATGCGAATTGGCTTCTTGATTGCGATGGGATTAGTAATTGCCGGTGCTGTGGGGAATTTGTTAGACTCCATGTACTACGATTTTTATTTCCCTTATGACCCTTGTTTTCCATACAATATTCAACCTGGATCTGGTATTTGGGTAGAATGTGATGTGTGGGGCTTTAAAGAAAATCTTGAAACGAAACCACGCGGTTTTCTTTTCGGAAATGTGGTGGATATGTTTAAATTCGATGCGTTATGGCCAAAATGGGTGCCTTACGTTGGTGGACAACAAGTGTTCCCTGCAATATGGAATTTAGCTGATGCAGCAATAACAACAGGCGTGTTGATGTTGCTCATTTGGAATAAACGTTATTTCCCAAGAGCAGAAGAAACAAAATCAGCTGAGTAAAAAACTAAAGCTTAACATTAAAATAGAAGCATCAATTAGATTAAAATAATTGATGCTTTTTTGTTCAGAACTATTTACTAAAAGTACTATTTGCAAAATAATAGCCAATAAAAACAAGCTATTGAACAAAGTGAAAAGAGCTAAGTCAATGCTCCCAATAAAGAATAAAACAAGTAAGATAGTTCCAATAATTTTTGATTTTACAATACCCACTATTTGTGGAATGGTTTGCTGCTTTTGATCATCAGCGTGCATATCTCGAATGTCAAAAGGTAATGTAATGGCAATGAAATAAATGGCGATTAAGAGTGAAACTGTGCTAGATTCTACAAAGTCCTTCCCCTCGTTGTATAAAGGAAAAAATGTGGTTGTAAATGCCCATGTTGTCGCAATGGCAAAAATTTTTAAATAAGGTATTTCTCGTAACTTTTTTCCAAAAACAGGAAAGGTGTACCAACTGCTTATTACAGAAAATAGGAATGTAAATATAAAAAGAAGTAAGCGAATATTGAAAAGATAAACACCTAAAAATAAAGCTGTTGTTAGTGCTAAAGTACTGAAAATAATTTTAATTTGATTGTTTTTCCAGGTTTTCGCTAATTCGGCTGTTTCAAAAGAAGTATGATCAATGATACGTTGTAGGTTATATGCACCATAACTTAACAAAAAAGTTAATAATACGTAGTGAATCTGGTGTTTTAACCCGAAATGATGAGTGATACCATAACTCAACATTGCACCAGAGAAACTAATGACTAAATTGTGATGGACGCTATGTTGAAAAATCTTGCGAAGCATTGCACCTAATTTTTTGCAAAATTACAAATATCTATTAGTTGAAGTTGCATTTTGCGCTGTTTTTGTTTATTTTTACCCATATTTATTGAAATGAAAAGAGAACGAAAAGATTGGAACAGCATAAAAATCAATGATAGTTGGGCGATTTTTAAAATCATGGCTGAATTTGTTGAAGGGTATGAAAAAATGGCAAAAATAGGGCCTTGTATCTCTGTTTTTGGTTCTGCTCGCACAAAGGAAGATAATCCCTATTATCAATTAGGATTGGAAGTTGCACAACGATTAGCTGAATCAGGCTACGGTGTTATCACAGGTGGTGGACCAGGTATTATGGAAGCAGGGAATAAAGGGGCGCAACAAGGAGGCGGAAAATCGGTAGGATTAAACATCGTTTTGCCTTTTGAACAATTTCACAATAAATACATTGATGATAGTTCCAATTTGAAATTTGATTATTTCTTTGTTAGAAAGGTCGTATTCGTAAAGTATTCACAAGGTTTTGTCGTGCTACCTGGGGGCTTGGGGACAATGGATGAATTATTTGAAGCATTGACCTTGATTCAAACAAAAAAAATTACACGAAGACCGGTGGTATTAATAGGAAAAGCTTATTGGTCTGGGCTTGTAGATTGGATAAAAACAGTGATGTTGCAAAAAGAAAATAACATTCAAGAACAAGATTTAGATTTATTTGCGGTAGTTGATACAGCTGAAGAAGCGTGCAATTACATCGATGAGTTTTATAAAACACATAATTATACACCTAACTTTTAACCATGAAAATAAGCGAGGTTACACAATTTTTAGAAAGTTTAGCTCCTTTGTCGAGTCAAGAATCCTATGATAATGCTGGGTTGATTGTTGGAAATGCAACAGCAGAATTAACACAAGCATTGATTTGTTTAGATAGTACAGAAGAAGTGGTTGACGAGGCAATCGCTACAGGATGCAATTTAATTATTGCTCATCACCCAATCGTTTTTCGAGGCTTGAAATCATTGACAGGTAGAACATACATTGAACGCGTGGTGATGAAGTGTATCAAGCATGATATTGCACTTTATGCCATTCATACAAACTTGGATAATTATCGATTTGGCGTCAATTATGAAATTGGAAAACGATTGAACTTAACAAATCTACATGTTTTAGAGCCCAAGCAAGATAGTTTAACAAAATTAGTGGTCTATGTTCCAAAAGCCAATAAAGAAGAAGTTTTAGCAGCCATGTATGAATCAGGAGCTGGACAAATTGGCAATTACAAAGAATGCAGTTTTTCAACGGATGGCGTGGGGACTTTTACCCCAGTAGAAGGAGCGAATCCAACGATTGGAAGCAACAATGAAGCGAGTGCGGTGGAAGAAACAAAAATAGAAGTTTTAGTTAGCAATCATTTGTTGAACAATGTTGTTCGAATGATGCTAAAAACGCACCCATACGAAGAAGTTGCTTATGATTTAATTCCTCTAAAAAATGCCAATACCTACGAAGGAGTAGGTATGGTTGGTGAATTGAAACAATCGATGAAAACGGAAGATTTTTTCCGATTATTGAAGCAACAATTTCAACTTAAAGTAATTAGACACACAAAAATTGTTAAATCTTCGATCAAAAAAGTAGCTTTTTGTGGAGGCTCAGGATCTTTTTTATTAAAAAATGCACAGCATGAAAATGCTGATATTTACATCACTGGAGACTTTAAATATCACGAATTCTTTGATGCTGAAGATAAAATAATCATAGCTGATATTGGACATTTTGAGAGTGAACAATATACGATTAATTTATTAAGTGATGTTTTGATAAAAAAATTTCCTAACTTTGCATTTCGTTTAACGAATGTGAATACGAATCCAATAAATTATTTTTAAATAAATATATGGCAACTGCAACAAAGAAAGAAGTAAGCGTAGCTGAAAAATTAGATGCTCTTTATGAATTGCAAAAGATTGATTCTAAGATTGATGCGATTAGATTAGTTCGTGGAGAATTACCTTTAGAAGTTCAAGACTTGGAAGACGATATTGAAGGGTTAGAAACACGTTCAGCTAAAATTCAGGAAGAAATTAAAGACTTAGAAACTGAGATTTCTGATAGAAAAAATGCTGCAAAAGATGCTGAAACAGCAATTTCTAAGTTCAAAGAGCAACAAAATAACGTGCGAAACAACCGTGAATTTGAATCTTTAGCAAAAGAAATTGAGTTTCAAGAGTTAGATATCAAGTTACAAGATAAAAAATCGAAAGAAGCAAAAGCTAAAATTGCTCAAAAGAAAGAAATTCTTGAATCCGTAAAGGCTGATTTAGTAACTCGCAAAGAAATGTTGAGTGAGAAAAAAGGCGAATTAGACACAATTGTTGCAGAAACTCAAAAAGAGGAAGAAGAATTGGTTCAATTGTCAGAAAAAGCAAAAGCTGGAATTGAAACTCGTTTAACAATGGCTTACGATCGTTTGCGTATCAATGCTAAAAACGGGTTGGCTGTTGTTCCAGTTGAACGTGATTCATGTGGTGGATGTTTTAACGTGATCCCGCCTCAACGTCAATTAGACATCGAAATGAAAAAGAAAATCATCGTTTGTGAACACTGTGGACGTATCTTAGTTCCATCTATCAAAGACGAAGAATAAGATTTCTTTAAATACAATCTTAAAGGCAGCTGTTTCAGTTGCCTTTTTTTTATCCACCAAAAACTCGTAACTTTGCTCAATAAATTAGATCAATATGAAATTTAAGGATTACGCCATTAACAAAAACATCTTGGAACAGTTAGATAACATGGGCTTCGTTCGTGCTACTGATATCCAATACAAGGCTATTCAACCTATTTTGGATGGAGAGGATGTGATGGCGATTGCGCAAACTGGTACTGGAAAAACAGCTGCTTTTGCTATTCCAATTCTTCATGCTTTGTCTAAAAAATCAAAATACAGCAAGGGGTCTGTTCGTTGTTTAGTCATGGTTCCTACGCGTGAGTTGGCACAGCAAATTGCAGATGTGTTTCAAACAATCGGTAAAAAAACAACTGTTTCTGTTTTGGGATTGTACGGTGGAGTGGAGCAAGATAAACAAATTCAAGCGTTGAATAGTGGGGTAGATGTGCTTGTGGCAACTCCTGGTAGAATGTTCGATTTAATTGCTCAAGGACATATCGATGTGTCACAGGTGCAATTTTTGGTACTTGATGAAGCGGATTTAATGTTGAGTTTAGGTTTTAATAAAGATATTCAAGATATTCTTAAAAAGATTCCTAAAAAACGCCAAACGTTGTTCTTTTCGGCAACGATTGATAAAAAAATTAAGTCATTGGCGTATGATGTAGTAAAAAACGCTATTCGAATTCAAATTTCACCTAAAAACCCTGTTGCTCAATCGGTGGAACACGCAGTGGCTTTTATTGCCATGGACGATAAACGTTTCTTTTTAGAAAATATCTTACATGAATTTCCTGAAAAAAGAATTTTGGTTTTTGTTCGTACGAAAGTGCGTGCTGGTCGTGTTGTTGCCGCAATGAAGCGTGTTGGCATTGATTCAGAAGAAATCCACGGGGGAATTGAACAAAAAGATCGTTTTGAAATCTTAAATCGTTTCCGTTCGGGTGAAAATAAGGTTTTAATCACCACGGATGTTTCTGCTCGTGGAATTGATATCCCAAATGTGGATTATGTGATTAATTATGACTTGCCTGATGATCCTGAAAATTATGTCCACCGTTGTGGCCGTACAGGTCGTGGTGAAAACAAAGGGCAAGCACTTAGTTTCTGTTCAGATGACGAACGTGCATTATTGGATGAAATTGAAGAATACACAGGAGAAGAAATTATGCGTTATGACATTCATCCAGATGATTACAAGGAAATTATAAATGATTCAGAAGACTTGACTTACAACTGGCAAAAATTGTTAGATGAAGCCAATAAAGAAGACGGAACGGAAGATAAATGGTAAATAAATAAAATAAATAGATTTTTTTTTTCGTATTTTTGAATAGAAATAATTTTAGAAATACAATTAACTTAGATTATCTCCTTGTTTAGAGCAAAATAGTAACAACTTAAAAATTAAAAACATGAAAAATGGAGTAAAATTATTAATCGGATTGGTAGCTTTTACATTAGCGCTTGGTTCTTGTTCAGTAGAAAAAAGATTGCACAATAAAGGCTACAACGTGCAGTGGTATTCAAAAGAAACTACAGTAAAAGAAAAGAAAGCTAATAAGGAAGATCGTTTAGCTATTGATAGCGTTAAAACGAAAAAAGATCTAACTAAACAAGAAGTAGTGTTGACTGAAATTGCTTCTACAACTGTTGAAAATGAAGTAAATAAGCAAGCTTCAACTGCTTATACTTACGCTAATGATGAGGCTTCAACTGACAATTCTGTAGCAAGTGTAGCTGGTAAGTCAACGAATAAACCTTATTACAATCAAACAACTGAAATAGCGAAAAACAACTCAGTTGAAAAGCAAGAAATGACTAAAAAACAAGAGAAGTCAAATGCTGCTACAAGAGGAGGGGGCTCTGCTGGAGGCGGTGGAATGCTAGTATTGATGATTATCTTATGTTTATTCCCTTTCTTGAACTTAATTTCTGTTTACCTTCATGATGGTAGCATCGGAATGAATTTTTGGGTGACTTTATTGTTAGATTTCTTAGCAATCGTTGGTGTTATCTTCGGTTTCTTAGTGATTTTTGATGTGGTGAGTCTATAGAGATTTTTTTTAAACTTTAGAGAGGTTTTCTGTAATGGATAACCTCTTTTTTTTGCCTGTTAAGTACTGATAAATTAAGTGCTTGCTCTTTGCTTTATTAATTTAAACATAGTTAAACGAAATTTAACTAACGTTGTTTTTGAATTTTGTAAACCTAATTCAAAGCTGAAATTTTTCTCATTTTTGACTATTTGTACAGAATCATTTGTGAAAACTATCTTGATAATTATTGCGTAAAAAAAGACAGGTGTTATTCCTTCTTATAGCTGTAACAACATTCTTATATTGATTAATTTGTTGGTTAAATAAGATAAAAAAAGAGGCTTCCTTAAAAAGAAAGCCTCACATAAATTTCTAGCGAATAATTATCCTCTATTAGCATCGCGAATTTCTTTCACAGAGTAATAGAAAACCATTCCAAAACCTATTCCAAGCATTAAATGGAAAGGAACCATTCCTAAGTCGCCATAGATTGCACGAATAATAGCAGTGTACAAGAATATAGCTGCGAACAAACCTTCTAAGATGTTTACGATAGAAAGTTTCTTTTTGTCGTATTTGTTTTGTTTTGCTTCTCCTTTTGTTGCGATATTGAACTTTGGAGTGCGAACAAATGAACTTTTGATTCCAAAGTATCCTTCAATTACGGCTACTGTGTTGTTGATAGACATTCCCATTGACATAATCAAGAATGTAAAGAAACGACCAACAAACTTGAAGAATGATTTTTTTCCATCAACAGTTCTATCACGGAAAGAATACCAATAATAAACCATCAAGAAAATAGTGCTGACGATAAAAATACTCATAAATCGCAAGATGTAATTTAAGTCAGAGAAACTGTCTTTTACATGCAAAACAATTAAGCTTAATAACGCAACAGAAATAATAAATAAGAAAACAGATGAGTTAAACAAATGTGATAACCCATGAATTCTATCTGTGAATTTTACTCCTTTTGTAGTTAACAAACGCAACCACATTTTTTTGAAACATTCAACTCCACCTTTCATCCAACGGTGCTGCTGACTTTTTAAAGCAGACATGGTGATTGGTAACTCAGCTGGAGAAACTACGTCTTCCAAGTATTGGAATTTCCAACCTTTCATTTGAGCTCGGTAACTCAAGTCAAGGTCTTCTGTTAACGTGTCATGTTCCCAACCTCCAGCGTCTTCAATACAAGTTTTTCTCCAGATACCACCTGTGCCGTTGAAGTTGATATAATGTCCTGCTGAGTTTCTTCCTCCTTGCTCAATAGCAAAGTGACCATTCAAACCAAAAGCTTGTAATTCTGTTAACAAGGAATAATTTTTATTCAAATGTCCCCATCTTGTTTGCACAACACCCACTTTATCATCTTGGAAATAAGGCATTGTTTTTTGCAAGAAATCAGGTTCTGGAATGAAGTCTGCATCGAAAATAGCAATGAATTCCCCTTCAACTCTGTCCATAGCTGCATCTAGTGCTCCTGCTTTGTAACCAGTTCTGTCTGTTCTGTGAATGTGTTGAATATTCACACCAGTTGCAGCAACTTCAGCTACTTTTTTGGCAATTAGATCCTTCGTTTCATCGGTTGAATCGTCTAAAACTTGAATTTGAAGTTTGTCTGACGGATAGTCAAATTTCGCACAAGCATCAATCACGCGTTCAGCTACGTACATTTCGTTAAACATTGGTAATTGAACAGTAACTTTTGGCGTCTTTTCAGGATCGAAAACAGGTGCATCACCTTTTGATTTTTTCTTGCTTTTAGCATAAGCAATTGCAAGATTGAATTGCAAAACTGAATAAAAGAAAATCAAAAGTAAGAACAATCCATACAAGGTTAAAACGATTTTAGCCACTAAATGCGACCAATAATGCTCATGAATATAAACTTTTCCATTTGCATCCGTCATTTTTCTATTTCCCCAATTGAACAACCAAGTTGCTTTTAAGGTAGCTGGAATAGGAGCGCCAAATGTAAAATGTTCCGCATGGTCAGCAGTTAACTCAAAGGTAAATGTACTATCTTTTTTGTAGTCCTTGTCGTTGATTTTAAATTCATAAACTCCCAAAGGAATGTTTTTGAATTGAAATAAACCATCACGATTTGTTTCTACATAAAATGAATCAGCTGTCTCTGTGTTTTTTATGACAACACCAACATTTTTGATTTCTTTTTCACTTTTTTCGTCTACAAGAGTACCTTGTACCAGTTTAGATACTTGTGAAAAAACACTTCCAGAAAATGTAATTGCAAGAATTACAAGAAGATATTTGTACATATAACGCCAATAATTAAGTATAAGGATGACAAAGTTATTTAATTATCTTATATTTTTTATAAAATAGATTATTTTTAAGCATGGATATAGATTTTTTTTATATTTTTAACGTTTAAAAGTTTTACTTATGAAGAATTTTATTTTTCTGACTGTATTTTTAGTGTTAGTTGTCGCAACTACTTTTTCACAACGTAACAATCTACATTTTGATAACAAACCTTATGTTGAAGGTGAGTTTTTAGTTCAATTAACCAGTGAAAATGAGCTGGCGGGTTTACTCAAAAAAGCACCGGAGACATTTGAATTAAAAGAACAAAAATACCTATCAGCACCAATGCGCGTGTGGTTGTTAAGTTTTAATCATCATGCGGTTTCTCATGAACAGTTGCAATATTGGTTGTATCAACAAAAGGAAGTTTCATTAGCCGATTATAATTACTACATTGAAATGCGTTCGACTATTCCAGGGGATGCAAGTTTCACTCAGCAATGGCATCACCGGAATACTGGTCAAACAGGAGGAACTCCAGGAGCTGATATTAGTTCTCATCTGGCTTGGGATATTACAACAGGCGGACGCACAGCAACCAACGATGATATTGTTATTTGTTTGATTGAAAGTGGTAATTTAGATCACCAAGATCTTAGTCCGAATCGTTGGAGAAATTTAGCAGAAATTCCAGGAAATGGCATTGATGATGATGGCAATGGTTACGTTGACGATTACAATGGCTGGAACCCAATACAAGGGAATGATAATTATGGAAATGGGGCTCATGGAACCAATTGCTTAGGAATGATGGGGGCAAAAGGCGACAATGGATTCAATGTAGTTGGAGCCAACTGGGATGTTAAATTAATGGTTGTTGGTGATTATAGCATTAACACACAAGCAGAGGCGATTCAGGCATATACCTATCCTTTAGTGATGCGCAAACGATGGAATGAAACTGGAGGAACGCAAGGCGCTTTTGTTGTAGCAACTAGTTCTTCTTGGGGAATTGATGGTGCAAATCCTGCAAATTATCCTATTTGGTGTGCTTTTTATGATACCTTAGGAACCCATGGAATTTTAAATATCGGAGCAACAACCAATTCCAATTTAAACGTGGATACAGCTGGAGACATGCCAACTGCTTGCCCGAGTAATTATATGATTGGTGTGGGAAGAACAGACCACAATGATAACACTGCTGGTGGTTATGGGGTGAATACCGTTTATTTAGGAGCTCCCGGTATTAACGTTGTAACTACTTCGGGAAGTACTGGCATTACCACAACAACAGGTACATCCTTCTCTTGCCCTTTAACTGCAGGTGTTGTAGGTTTGGCCTATTCCATCCCTTGTCCAAGTTTTATGAGCATTGTTAAGTCAAATCCAAAATTAGGAGCTGACTTAGTTAGAGATGCTTTGTTAAATGGTGTAGATGTGAAATCTCAATTATCAAGTAGGTTCAAAACTGGTGGGAGATTAAATGCAAAAAACACCTTGGACTTACTCATGGATGAAACGTGCAGCACTTGTTTTGCAGAAAATATTCAAGCAATGCCAGCAGATAATGCTGCAACAATTAGTTTTTCTGTTAATAATGAAGTCACTTCTACAAAACTTTATTGGAGAAAGTATGGGACAACAGATTGGCAAATTGTACCACAACCTACTTCGCCATACCAATTAGTTGGGTTAGAAAATTGTACTGTTTATGAATATTATTTGGAAACAACTTGTAGCACAGAAGTAACTTCTTCAGCAATGTACACGATAGCGACAACTAATTGTGGAAATTGCATTGATTTGAGTTATTGTTCAACTAAAGCAACAGGGTCTAATCAAGGTCGATTAGCTGTTATGACACCAACTTTGACCGTAACAGATTATATCAAGACTGACAATTGGGGTGGAGCAGTGGATCAAAATTATGTTTATGAAGAAATGGTATTGATGCAAGGTTCATCTGCCATTGTGAATGAAGGATGCGGAACATTGTCGAATGCAGGCAATTTATCAGGTAAAATTGCAGTCGCTTTAAGAGGAACTTGTAACTTTTCTGAAAAAGCTTTGTTGGCACAAAATGCAGGAGCTTTAGCATTGGTCATCATCAATAACCAAACAGCAGCACCGGCTAGCCTTGGGTCTGGTACAGGTGCAGGAAGTGTAACCATTCCAGTAATAATGATTTCACAAGCGCAAGGTAGCTCACTTTTACAAGCTTTACAATCTGGAGAATCGACTGCCGCTATTTTAGGAAAACAAAAAGAATGGATAGCTTCGTTTCAATTAGGACAAGTGACTTATCAAACAGGTGATAACAATGGTTATTTAGCACCAACAAGCACGGATGGTTTTGATGTAGAACTTGGATCTACCTATGCTTTCAAGCTAACACCAGGCTTTAGTGCTCAAACACTACCAGAACGTGTTCGCATTTGGTTCGATGAAAACCAAGATGGTCAATTTTCTTCTAATGAATTGTTATACGATCAAACAGTGGCCGGTTTTGGTGAAGTAATGGGAACGCTAACTATTCCATCAACTGCTGCGACTGGTGTTTCTAGAATGCGTATACAAATGGCTTATGTTGGAACAGGACAAGCTACTTTACCATCTACGTGTTCAGATTTTACGTGGGGTGAAGTTGAAGATTATTGTGTAACCATTGGAAACAATATGTCTGTTACATCTCTAAAAACGGCTTTATTTAATATCTATCCTAATCCAGCAAGCAATCATGTTACCATACAAGCAACAAATCATTCGGCACAATGGCAAGTTCAAATAGTGGATGTAGTGGGCAAAGTTTGGTCAGTGCAACAATTTCAAAACAACACCGTTCAGTTATCCATTGATCAATTACAATCGGGGACTTATTTCTTTCAAGTTAAAGATGAAAATGGAGAATTACTTCATGTAGAAAAGATAATAATTCAGAAATAACTTGTTGATAGAACGATTTTAGAAAAAAATCATGTACCTTTGCGTGTTTTATTCAAGACAGCTTAGAATTAGTATATGAAGCACATCAGAAACTTTTGTATTATTGCCCATATTGACCATGGTAAAAGTACCTTGGCAGACCGTTTATTACAAGAAACGAAGACGATTTCAGATCGTGAGTTACAAGCTCAAACCTTGGATAATATGGATTTGGAACGCGAACGTGGTATTACTATTAAATCACATGCTATTCAAATGAATTATAAATACGAAGGTCAGGAATATGTGTTAAATTTAATTGACACTCCTGGACACGTCGATTTTTCTTATGAAGTTTCTCGTTCTATTGCTGCGTGTGAAGGTGCTTTATTAATTGTAGATGCTTCTCAAGGTATTGAAGCTCAAACGATTTCCAATTTGTACTTAGCATTGGAAAACGACTTGGAGATTATTCCTATTTTAAATAAAATGGACTTGCCAGGAGCTAGACCAGAGGAAGTGTCCGACGAAATAGTGGACTTAATTGGTTGTAGCTTAGAAGATATTATTCCAGCTTCAGGTAAAACGGGACTTGGAGTAGATAAAATTTTGGAAGCTGTGGTTAAACGCATTCCTGCACCAGTAGGAGATGAAAATGCACCTCTACAAGCAATGATTTTTGACTCTGTGTTTAATCCGTTTAGAGGAATTATCGCTTATTACCGCGTAATGAACGGGGTTATTAAAAAGAATCAAAAAGTTAAATTCTTTAACACAGGAAAGGAATACGATGCCGATGAAATTGGAGTGTTAAAGATGGATTTGTTGCCAAAAAGTGAAGTGAAAGCAGGTGATGTAGGATATATCATTTCAGGTATTAAGCAAGCAAATGAAGTAAAAGTAGGGGATACCATTACAACAAAGGAAAATCCTTGTTCAGAAGCAATTAAAGGTTTTGAGGACGTAAAACCAATGGTCTTTGCTGGAATTTACCCAGTGGAAACAGATGATTACGAAGAATTGCGTTATTCAATGGAAAAACTACAATTGAATGACTCTTCTTTGGTGTTTGAACCAGAATCTTCTCAAGCCTTAGGTTTTGGTTTCCGTTGTGGTTTCTTAGGAATGTTGCACATGGAAATTATCCAGGAACGTTTAGAACGCGAATTTAAAATGACTGTTATCACAACTGTTCCAAACGTTTCTTATTATGCATATACGAAGAAAAATCCAAATGAACGAATAGTTGTAAACAATCCTTCGGAATTGCCAGACCCATCTGGAATGGATCGTATCGAAGAACCTTATATTAGAGCTCAAGTTATTACAAAGTCGGAGTATGTTGGGGCTGTTATGACTTTGTGTATTGACAAACGAGGAGAATTAAAAAACCAAGTTTATTTAACGCAAGATCGTGTTGAATTGTCATTTGAAATGCCATTGTCAGAAATAGTATTTGATTTTTATGATCGCCTAAAAACTATTTCTAAAGGTTATGCATCTTTTGACTATCACCCAGTAGGATACAAAGAATCTGATTTAGTTAAAATGGATTTAATGCTAAATGGTGAGCAAGTAGATGCTTTGTCAGCATTGGTTCACCGTTCCAATGCTTTTGATTTGGGTAAAAAGATTTGCATTAAATTAAAAGAATTAATCCCTAGACAGCAATTTGAAATTCCAATTCAAGCTGCAATTGGAGCAAAAATCATCGCTCGTGAAACTATCAAAGCATTGCGTAAGGACGTAACTGCAAAATGTTACGGAGGGGATATTTCTCGTAAACGTAAATTATTGGAGAAACAAAAAGAAGGGAAGAAACGCATGCGCCAAGTAGGACGCGTTGAGGTTCCTCAAGAAGCTTTCTTAGCAGTGTTGAAATTGAATGATTAGAGAATTTTAAAGCATAGCAAAAGAGACTATCCACTTAGGGTAGTCTCTTTTGTTTTTTAGCACTCAAAGATGAATTACTAATAAAGACAAGAATTTATTTCCATCCTCCTCCGAGTGCACGGTAAACACCTATTTTAGCTTCTTTTTCTTTTAATTGAGTTTCTAATAATTCCATTTTAGCATCAAGCGCTTCTTTTTGAGTTAATAATACCTCCATGTAGTCAGCTCTAGCTGCGCTATATAGCTCATTTGAAATGGTAATAGCATCATTTAGAATGGCTACTTCTTGCTTTTTTGTTTCGAAACTTTTTGAAAAATTTTGATCACTTGAAATCTGATTGCATACTTCTATATACGCTTTTAAAATGGTTTGCTGATACTCAATTAATGCTTGATTTTGCTTTGCTTTTGAAGTATTATACGCTGCTCGAATTCCATTTCGGTTGATTAAAGGAGCAAATAAATCACCAATTAAATTATACAACAATGATTTAGGATTAAACCACACAGCAGGGTTAAAGGCTTGCATTCCTACTGATGCTGAAATACCTAAACTTGGGTAAAATGCTGCTTTGGCTGCTTTTACATCAAATTTGGCAGCAACTAATTCCCTTTCTGCCTTTTTGATATCTGGACGATTGTTGAGAAGTTGCTCAGGTGTTCCAATAGAGTAGTTCGTTAATATCCTATTGTTTAGATTATCCTTATTTCGATCTACTTTTTGAGGGAATCGACCTACAAGATAATTGATTTTGTTCTCTGTTTCTACTATGCTTTGTTGAATTTCATATTGCATGTTTTTCGTTTTTAATAGCTGAGCTTCAAATCGATTACTTGCGAGTTGAGTAACTTTTGCTGCATCTTTTTGCTGTTTTACTATCTCCAATATGTCGGATTGAATTTGAATAAATTGATTTATAATGTCTAATTGATTATCCAAAACCAATAATTTGTAATAGTTTTCTGCTATTTCGGAAACGATTGAAGTTGTCATGTAGTTTTTTCCTTCAATAGAAGCTAAGTATCGAGAAAGTGCAGCATTCTTACTATTTCTCATTTTACGCCAAATATCTGCTTCCCATGAAAATTTTGCTCCGATGATAAAATCCCCTAAAGGTTCAGGAAAAGCCTTCCCATCTTGGATGTGAAGTTGGCTCTCTACAGCTCCATTTCGGGTGAATTCGGCAGATTTATCTAATCCTGTGCCGAGTTGTAAACCACCAGTTGGCAAGTATTCACCTTTTTTAGCACGTACTTCACTTTTTGCAATTTCAATTTCTTGCATTGTGATGGTTAATTCTTGATTGTGTTTTAAAGCAGAATCAATGAGCTGGGTTAACATTGGATCTGAAAAAACAGCTTTCCAGTTTTGATTGGCAATACTGTTGGTGTCTTGTTCAGCAGCATTTGCATATACCGATGGTATATAGTCTTTACCTTGTTTGTATGTCTCATCTTGCAAGGCTGTTTTGGAGCTTTTACACCCCAAAACAACAAATGCAAGTACAACTACAAAAATGAGTTTATGATGAAAATACTTAGTCATTTTTTCTAATTATTTTTTTGATTAATTCTTTCAATTTTCTTTCTTGTTTCTTTTGAGGTTCAACATACTCAACGAAATCTTCACTTAAAGGCGAATCTTCTTGGTCTTTTATGTAATACTTACCTTCGGCTAATGTTCCGAAAATGTAATACAAACCTGGTACAATGATGACACCAAATAGAGTACCCGTAATCATTCCTCCAAGTGCTGATGCACCAATGGTATGGTTACTAACTGAACCTGGACCATGTGCCACAACCAATGGAACAAGTCCTGCGATGAACGCTAATGAAGTCATTAAGATGGCTCTGAAACGAATTTTAGCTCCTTCAACTGCTGCGTCAAACACGCTCATCCCTTCACGATGCTTCATGAAGGCGAATTCCACAATCAAGATTGCGTTTTTGCCCAGTAGTCCGACCAGCATGATGAGCCCGATTTGTGCATAGATGTCATTGGCTAATCCCATTAACTTTAATAATAAGAATGAGCCCAAGATACCTAGAGGTAAGGACAAAATAACAACCAACGGAATTAAGAAACTTTCGTATTGTGCTGATAGCACCAAATAGGTAAATAAGATTACAACTACAAAGATGACAATTGCTTCATTTCCTCTTGCTGCTTCTGTATAAGATAAACCTTCCCACGCAATGTCATAGCCTTTTGGTAATGTTTCTTTTGCCACTTCTTGAATTGCTTTGATAGCATCACCAGAAGTATAGCCAGGAGCTGGAATTCCACGAATTGCAGATGAGGTGTAGAGATTAAAACGAGTAATTTCATTCGGTCCTTGTGTTTTTTTCATGGTCATAAACGACGAATACGGAACCATTTCACCTTCTTCATTTTTGATAAATAAATTCATTACGTCAGATGGCATTTTTCTAAATTTAGGATCTGCTTGCGTATATACTTTGAAGAAGTTATTGAAACGAATGAATCCTTGTTCGTATGTACTACCAATCAAAATGTCCAGATTATCCATTGCTTTACCGATGGAAACACCTTTTTGCATGGCTTTTAAGTTGTCAATTTCCAAGTTGTATTGAGGATAATTAGCTGCGTAGAAAGTAAACAATCCAGTAAGCTCTTTTCGCTTTTGTAAAGCAGCCATGAAATCATCGTTTACTTTGCTAAATTCTTGATAGTCTGTTTCTTCTCCTTTGTCTAATAATCTTAATGAGAAGCCGTCTGAAGAACCATAACCAGGAACTGCAGGTGGTTCAAAGAATTCTACCACAGTACCTAAGTCTTTTGTTTTTTCTTCTAACTCTTCAATGATTTTATGTACATTGTTTTTTCTTTCAGACCAATCTTTTAAGTTGATAATACAAGTTCCAGCATTGGATCCACGGCCTTCAGTTAAAACCTCGTAACCAGCCAATGATGTAACCGATTGAACTCCTTCTATTTTTTCTGCTATTGTTTGAAGTTTTCTTGAAATTTCATTGGTTCGTTCTAAGGTTGTTCCAGGAGGCGTTTGAACAATAGCGTAAATCATACCTTGGTCTTCATTGGGAACAAAACCAGCAGGTAGTGATTGATTGACCATGAAAATTCCAACCCCAAATCCAATTAAAATTCCCCAAGTGATGACTTTACGATTAACAATTTTACTTAATAAATTTGTATAGCGACCAGTAAATTTCTCAAACATTCGGTTGAACCAATCAATGAAGATAGTAATTGGTGTTTTTCGTTTTGAGTGACCATGATTTGGTTTCAAAATCATCGCGCAGAGAACGGGTGTCAATGTTAAGGCTACAACTCCAGAAAGCAAGATGGAACTTGCCATTGTAATAGAAAATTGGCGATAAAAAACACCAACTGGACCTGACATAAATGAAATAGGAACAAATACAGAGGTCATTACCAAGGTGATGGCAATAATGGCTCCGCTGATTTCTTCCAGCACTTCTTTCGTTGCTTTGTAGGGAGATAAGTGCTTTTCTTCCATCTTTGCATGGACAGCCTCGACGACGACTATTGCGTTGTCGACTACAATACCAATAGCTAACACCAATGCAAATAAGGTAATCATGTTAATGGTTAAGCCAAATAATTGCATAAAAATAAATGCACCAATCAATGAAACAGGTACTGCAATAATTGGAATTAATGTGGAGCGTAAATCACCAAGGAAAATGTACACAACAATAGCTACTAATATGAAAGCTTCTACCAATGTGTGAATTACTTTATCGATAGATGCATCTACAAATTTTGATACGTCATAATTGATTTCATAATTCATCCCAGCAGGGAAGCTTTTCTTCATTTCTTTTAATTTTTCCTTGACTTGTTCAATTACCTGACTGGCATTACTTCCTATGTTTTGCTTTAGTACAATAGATGCAGAAGGGTAACCATCCTTATTTGAGTAAATATCAAAGAATTCACTGCCAAATTCTACCGTTGCAATATCTTTTAGTTTTAGTATTTCTCCTTCTGAATTAGCTCTGATGATGATGTTCTCATACTCTTCAGGCTTGTTGAATCTACCTTTGTAAGTAAGTGTGTATTCTAATGACTGAGCTTCTTTACCTGTACTTTGACCTAAGCGACCAGGTCTCCCAATAACGCTTTGTTCATCAATAGCATTCATAACATCGTCGGTTGAGACTTTGTAAGCTCGCATTCTATCAGGGTTTAACCAAATTCGCATAGCATATTTACGAGAACCCAAAATTTGTGCGCGCCCCATACCGTTGATACGCTGCAACTCTGGAAGGATAGTCCCATTTGCGTAGTTGTATAAAAACTTTTCATCTGCACCTTTGTCTTTGCTGTATAGGTTGACATACATCAACATACTTGGCTGAATAGGGGTGATGATTACCCCTTCACGTTGCACTAGTGGAGGAAGGTTGTTCATCACTTGGTCAATCCTTGTTTTGACATTTACAACTGCATCACTAGGATTTGTTCCTGGTTCAAAAATGATTTGAATGGTTGCTTCCCCAGCACTTGTAGCGTCAGAAACGATGTAACGCATACCTTGAACACCATTGATTGCTCTTTCTAATGGAACAAGAGTTGAAGAGACTAAAACATCAGCACTAGCACCTGGAAAGGCTATGAATACATTGACTTGAGGTGGAGCGATTTCAGGAAATTGAGAAATAGGTCGTGTATTAATGGCTAAAAAACCAAGAAAAACGATTGCCAAGGATAGCGATAACGCTAAAACTGGGCGTTTGATAAATTTACTAAACATGTTCTTGTGTTTTATTCAGAAAACAATGAATTCATTTCCTTTAATGCTGCATCAGTACTTTTAAAAGTATATTTTATCTTTTGGTTATTTTGTACTTTTTTCAATCCCTCTAATAATACTTTGTCTTTTGTTGATAAGCCTTTTGATACGACATACAATTGAGGTAATTCAGCAGCGATTTGAATTTCCCGAGGATGAACGATGTCGTTTTTGTCAACTAGATAGACAAATTTCTTGTCCAATACCTCAAAGGTTGCTTCTTGAGGAATGATAACAGCATTTTTTAAATCAACAGGTAAAAGGATATTACCTGTTTCTCCATGTCGAAGAAGTCCTTTTGAGTTATCGAAAGTTGCTCTGAATGCAATGTTTCCTGTTTCTGTGTTGAAATCGGCTTCAATTGTTTCTATCGTTCCCTCTTTATCAAAAAAGTCATTGTTAGCCATGAGTAGTTTTACAGGAGGCATTTTTTCGTTATGTTGTTTGTAATTAAGGTATTCTGCCTCTGGAACATTGAAATATACCCAAATTTTACTATTATCAGATAATGAGGTTAATAATTCTCCTTCATCCAATAAGCTACCCAATCGGACATTAAATTTACCCATGTATCCACTAAAAGGAGCTCTTATGTCAGTAAAATTAAGATGTGTATTGGCTAAGTTTAGTTCTGCTTTCGCTTTTTCAAGCTTTGCTTTTGACATTGCTAATTCACTTGGAGAAACGATGTTTTTGTCAGCCAATTTTTTTGTTGTTTGGTATTCTATCTCTTCAAATTCTTTTTGCGCCTTAGCAATTTGAGATTCTGCATCATAAATGGAAGGCAAAATTTTAAACATTAATTGACCTTTTTTAATGTATTGTCCCTCATCAACAAAGATGTTTTGAAGATATCCTTTTTCTAATGCTCGTAATTCAATGTGTTGGATGGCGTTGATAACACCGACATAATTTTTATATACTACGGTGTCTTTTTGTATAGGGTTGGTAACAACCAAAACGGATTCTTCTTCTTTGTGTGATTCATTTTTGCACCCAACAATTGATAGCATACCCAATAGACCTACTACTGCTGTAAGTTTTTTCATATTAATTTTTTTAGTTTTTGATGAATAATTTGCTTTCAGAAATAAATCTGTAAACTGAATAGAAATGTCATTACAATCATTCTTTACTGACAAGTTTGATGACTTGTTATGTCAATATCGCTGAAAATGATGAATGATAAACTAAAAAAATCAAATAAGGTATTGGCAATTTTTAATCCAAATAGGGATGGAATTGTTATGATGATTTTTGGAAAAGTTGGCTTGTAATTTTGATTTCGTTATTTCAAAATTAGTGCTTTGAATTTTTGTACAACTTTGCCCAGCAACTACAATGACAGTTGATTCATTATCTGTTTCTTTTTCTTTCTCTTTAAAAAATTTGATATCAGAAAAGTTATCAATAATAAGTGAGGAAAGAATAACGGAAGCGTCTTCTGAATGAGATTGGTATTTTTCAGTAGGAGCACTAGGGTTGTTAATTGTTTTTTTGTACCCTTGATGAGAAGAGCCGCTGACTATTGTAAATACAATAGCCAGGACTAACAACAAACGACCAAAATATAACTTAACGTAGTTCATATTCGAACTCAAAAGTCATTATTTTATTTTTTTTAATAATTATAAAAATGCTTTTTTAACAAAAAAATTAACATTTACACAATGTTGATTTTTTACTATTTTTAATTAATTTATTGTTTTTTAGTAAGTTACTTCTGTAAAACCCTCCATCTTATTTCATCTAAACGAGCTTTCCAACGTTGTCGAAAATTCAATCCTTCCAATTTTAAGTAATTACGAGTGAAAATACTAGGATTTAGCATCCATTTTAGGGCGCGTTTTGGGAAAGGGAGTGTTCCATAAGGGAACTTTTTTAGTGAATAGTATTGTTTTATTTGCGGTTGAATGCGATTGAAAAACTCATTGCGATTGTGACGATAAAAATCATTGTTTCGAGGGACTAATACATCCATTCCTATGTGAAAAGTTAAATGTGCATCGGGTACAAATAATGGATGTTGAGCAAAAGAAAAAAGGTTGTGAATCAAACTTGCTTCTAAAAAGGAAATACCTACGCAAATGTTTCCCAATACAAAGTGCTCCAACAATTCTTTTTTGATTACAAAGCAATCAAAACCAGGATGCGATTTACCTAAATCAGCATACATCATTGGCAATTCCTCTACTTTACTGTATTCGTGAGAAAGACGTCTGCGATTGATAACAATTGCGTCGTGTCCTTTATCAATGTACTGTTGAACAGTGTCGTAAAAAAAGGGCATTAACGCAATGTCAACATTGGTGAAAATGATGTAATCACATTGCTCTACTTCTTTTGTTTTTGCTAAAATATCTCCGATGAGTGGAAGCTTGCGCTTTTTCAAAGTAGGATTTACGTCAAGTACGGAACGCTCTAAGTTGGAAAGGATACGAAATTCAGAAGGAATAATTGCTTTGTCTTCTTCGTATTGGGTGGTAACAAGTTGCACATTGGCAGTTGTCATTTGCTTTGCCACAAGCATACTTTGAAAAGTTATTGGTTGAACAATTCCTAATTCAGAATTTTCATGTAACTTTACCGGATTGATAATATGTACAATATGGGTCAAACGAAAATAAAATTTAATGATACATTCAAATCTAAGCAATATTTAGATTATGTAGATGATTTATTTTCAAATTATGACTTTTTTCGTCAAAAAAAATACTCTTTTTTGGCTTTAAGTTTATTAAAAAAACGTTTTTCAACGGCTGATTTATGGCTGACTCATTCCGCTACTGGTGGATTGGAAATGATTGCAAAAGCGATTCGAATTCAACCTGGTGATGAGGTGATTTTGTCTTCTTTTACTTTTGTCTCTACGGTGAATGCCTTTGTTAGTCAAGGCGCTAAACCTGTTTTTGTTGATGTTTCACAAGAAGATTTTAATTTGAATTTGGATTTAATTGAATCTAAAATTACACCCCAAACAAAAGCGATTGTAATCACTCATTACGGTGGACATGCAGCTGATTTGAACCGACTAAAATCTATTTGTGCTGCGCATCAACTTTTTTTAATTGAAGATGCAGCAATGGCTTATGGAAATGATTATGAAAATCAACCTTTGGGAACAATTGGAGATTTTGGAGTGATTAGTTTTGATGTCACGAAACAAATTTCCGCTGTGCAAGGTGGTTTATTGCTTTGCAACAATAAAAAATACGCAACCGATTTAGATTATATTTACCACATTGGGACCAACCGAACGCAGTTTATGCAACAAAATAAGCCCTACTACGAGTGGGTGAGTGTAGGTTCAAAATATCAAATGAATGAATTGAGCGCCATATCGTTGTATGATAATTTAATCAACGAAGAAGCCATTTTGACTAAGAGAATTGCGTTGTCAAAACATTATTTTGATGCCTTGAAACAACTGCCAATTCGAATTATTAGCGAAAGTTTATTGAATCAAAATATTCACTTGTTTTATTTGTTATTGTCTTCAAAAGAGGAAAGAGATCATTTACAAGCTTATTTGAAAGATCGAGGAATAGAGTCGATGTTTCACTACATTCCTTTGCATAATTCAGAGATGGGACGTCATTTTTGCGATGAAACCTTACCAGTTACAGAAGTTGTTTCAGATTGTTTGCTAAGATTGCCTTTGCATCATCAGTTAACCAGCGAGGACTGTGATTTTATTTGTAACACCATTCAATCTTATTTCAATGAATAATCAAGATGAAATAGTGGTGTATTCTGCTGAGAAAGAGTACTTCTCTGCTTATTTCAAGCGGTTGTGGTTGTATCGCAATTTGATTTGGGTATTTGCTAAACGAGATTTGAAAGTGAAATATGCCCAAACGTGGATAGGATTGGGTTGGACCATTGTTCAACCATTGACAGCTTTATTTATTTTCACATTTTTCTTTGGATTTTTACTCAACTGGACGACGGAAGGCATTGCTTATCCTATTTATGTTTTAAGTGGACTATTGGGATGGAATTTTTTCTCTTATACTGTCAATGCAGGAACCTTTGGATTGCAGGAATCATCTCATTTAATCAAGAAAATATACTTTCCTAAAAGTGTTATTCCTTTTTCAAAAATGCTGATTGCTTTGATTGAATTAGGAGTTAGTTTATTGTTGTTATTGCCACTAATGATTTACTATAATCAATGGCCTTCATGGAAAATGGTTTTTCTACCTTTGGTATTAATTTTTAATATTGCTTGCGCCTTGACTTTGGTGTTTTGGTTTTCTGTTTTGGCTTATAAAAAACGCGATTTATTGCACCTTATTCCGTTTATTTTGTATTTTGGTATTTGGTTTTCGCCGGTGTTTTTCGATAGTCATATTTTGCCTTCTGAATATGCTTATTTATTGGATTTCAACCCTATGGCAAACGTCATTCAAGCATGGCGCTGGTCATTGTTTGATTTCGGCGAATTCAAATGGATTTGGTTGTTGAATTTTTCTATTGTATTTTTGTTTTTGCTTTTAGGAATGTTTATTTACAACCGTACAGAAAGTAGATTTTCGGATGAATTATAGGGAATAAAATGAAAAATCAAATCGTACAACGCTCAGAAGAATTGTTTGAAAAGGTAAAAGCTTACCGTGAACATTTGCACAAGCATCCTGAATTATCCTATCAAGAAGTAGAAACAATGAAATTTGTTTCTGAACAATTGACAAAATTAGGCATTTCTCACGTAACAGGTGTTGGTGGTACAGGTGTTGTTGGCATGTTGCGCGCTAGTCATCATTCGGAAGACATGGAAGCGATTGCTTTACGTGCTGACATGGATGCTTTGCCTATTCATGAAGAAAATGAAGTTCCTTATAAATCTACTGTTGATGGAGTAATGCACGCTTGTGGACATGATGTTCATACCTCTGTTTTGCTAGGTGCAGCTGAAATTTTGAACGAACTAAAAGAGCAATTGCCACAACCTGTGAAGTTAATTTTTCAACCTGGAGAAGAGAAAAATCCTGGCGGGGCATCGTTGATGATAGCAGACGGTGTGTTGCAAAATCCTAAAGTGAAAGAAATTTATGGTTTGCATGTTTTTCCAGATTTTCCAGTGGGTAAAACCGGATTTAAAGGTGGATTGTACATGGCAAGTTGTGATGAGTTATATTTTACCATACATGGGAAAGGAGGGCATGGAGCGACTCCTCATCAATGCATAGACCCCATTACTATTGGAGCAGAATTGGTGTTGAATTTGCAAACAATCATCAGCAGAAGACGTGATCCAAAAATTCCTTCCGTTCTTTCCATAGGGCATTTTGAAGCATTGGGAGCAACCAATGTCATTCCTTCTAAAGCTATCTTGAAAGGAACATTTCGCACCATGAACGAAGAATGGCGTGCTCAAGCATTGGAATTAATAGAAAAACAAGCACGTGCCATTGTGGAAGGAAATGGAGCTACGTTGGAGCTTGAAATTAGTAAAGGTTATCCTTTTTTAGAAAATGATGAAGGTTTAACAGCAAGATTGAAAGCAAAAGCCATTGATTTACTAGGAGAAGATAAGGCTGAAGATTTACCTATTCGTTTGGCTTCAGAGGATTTTTCCTATTATGCACAAGAAATTCCTGCTTGTTTTTTTAGAATAGGTGTTAGGAATGAAGAAAAAGGCATGGTTTTTGGGGTACATCATCCACGATTTGATGCTGATCCAGAAGCAATGAAAATTGGCATGCAATTGATGTGTTTAGCTGTTTTTTAAACGATGAAAAAAAGTTTGTTCTTCCTGCTTATACTTGTTCTTTTTGCTTGCAAAACGAAAGAAGAAGTTGTGCCTGAAACAGAAGTGTTTCACTTGCAAGATTTGGGCACTTTAGGAACGGTAGAATATACCTTTGGAAAGATTGTTGAGTTAAACGACAACAAAGATTGGTATCGAATTGGCGATCGAAAAATTTTGATGAGTGTCCGTGCTAAAGTCAAAGCAGGAGTGGATTTGCAAAAATTAAAGTATGATGACATTGTCTTTAATGATGCTCAACGAAGTGTTGAAATTTTGTTGCCACCAGCCGAAATTATTTCTTTTGAAATGCATCCCAATGATATTAAAACAGAAATGACAGACGTAACAGGTTTTCGCTTTGAGTTTACACAAGAAGACAAACTAAAAGTTTTAAAGTTGGGGGAAGAAGCCATTCAAAAAGAAATGACTGAAAGCCAAATTTTTCAAGATGCCGAGAAAAATACACGTGTGTTTATTGAAGATTTTTACAGAGAATTGGGTTATGAAACAGTGATTGTCAACTTTAAACCATCGCTCAAATGACACGTTTTAAATTGTCAGAAACCGTACGATTAGTACTCAATGTAATTGTGATTTCATTGTTTATTGGAGGAGCTGTGTTTTTAGTAAAAAAATGTTCAACTCCACAATTGAGCAAAGAATGGGAGTTAGAAAAACATCCTTTAAAAGTTGAAAGTATTCGAAAAATAGCTGAAATCAGCACAGTTTCTTACCAAGATGAAGTGGTGATTGATACGATAGAATATTACGATGGAGTGGATGAACAATTAATTGGAAATGTAACCAAATTAATTGATCCAGAAGGGTGGAAGTATTCGCTGAGAGGTTCTGCTATTAAGCGCAGATTGACATTGATTATCGGAGGAGAGGCGCGATTAGGTTTTGATTTAAACAACGATAAATTTTCTATTCGCTACAGTCAAGACACGGCATTTGTGACAGTGAGTCAACCTCAAATCTTATCCATAACGATACCACCATCCAAAACGACTGTTTTTTTAGAGCACGGAACATGGCATGACAATACACGTAAACACATGCAAAACAAAGCAATGCGAATATTTAAGAAACGCGTTGAAGAATTGAACTTAGATGAAAAAGTAAAATTACAATTGGAAACGGTATTGCGAAAAATGATAACTAATAAAACACTTCAAATCAGCTATCAATGAGAAAATTACTGTCTTTTTTATGGGTTCTGTTTTTACTTTTTTCGTGTAGCAAAGAAGAGTTGAACAACCGTGCTATAAATGGAAAATGGAAAACCGACAAATTCACCATTTCTGATTACCAAGGGTTGAAGCATTATACAGAAACGACTGGTTTTTTGCAATTTTCACCTACTTCAAAAAAAGGAGTGACAGGTACCTACAATTTTGAATTGTATTTCGATTTTAACGATTCACCTCGTAATTTAATCCAAAAAGGGAGTTATAAAATTCATGATAAAAACAACTTATTGTTGACCTCAGAAACAGGTGAAACTACCCAGGTAACCATTGTTTATCATACCAAGGAAGATTTGATCTTAGATTTTCCAAATGTGGATTATTTAGGATATTATACAGTATTGAAGAAAATTGAATAAATTGTTATTTTTCAAACAATTATGTTTATTTAGGTCTGAAATCAACCGCTCACTCAATAAAACTACTCACTTATTAAATAATACGACTCACTTGTTAAATTATGCTTTGAATTACAGCATTTAATCCGTAAATTTGCCCCGCAATTTTATGAATTATTCACTATTTAACAAAACAAATGATTAATCAATTAAAAGTCAGTAAGTTAAGTCTTTTTATAGGGTTTTTACTTGTTGTTCAAACTACTCTCAATGCAGCTTATGGGCAATGTCCATCTGGCGCATCTCCTTTTACAGGAGCAATTACGAATATTCAATCAAATGAGGTGTACTGTATGACATCTGATGTGACTGTTTCTTCCTTAACAATTGCTTCTGGTGGAAAATTGTATGTGTCTAACGGTAAGAAGTTAACCATTTCAGGAGCTTTGACTGTTAGCGGTTCATTAACCTTTGCTGATGGAGCTTCAGGTTCAGCAAATACTGTTGTGGTTGGAAACGGAACGGCGAGTAACGCAGTGATTAACTTAGGTAAAAAATCATATCTAAAAGTAGCAACATCTTTTGCTCAAAATCCATCTAGCTACCCTTATCTTTCAAAAATGGAAATGTGGGCTGGTTCAGTGGTGGAAAACTGTGGAACCTATTATCAAAGTTCACACACATATCCATTCATTCAGTATTTAGGTTCTGAGTCGGTTAAGGCTTATTTTATTATTAAGAAAGACGCGAGCGGTGTTGGACCAGGTACGCATTTTTCTAACGACAACAATGTAGTTGTCATCACAATGGGTGGTGTGAGTGGTGTTTATTCAGGACTTTCCACACATTGTGGTCCATCTGCTACGCCTTCCAACTGCCCAAGCTGGCCTAGTGGGTTGAGCAATGATCCAAATGTTTGCAACAATGTTGAAACTATTTTAACAAACCTACCAGAACCTGAAAGTGCATGTCATGAAAATACTTTTACAAAAAGTTCAGATCCCAACACGATTGAATACGACAACATCGTATCAGGCTTCCATGCTACGATTTTAAAAGAAAG
>CAZOKJ010000007.1:43795-86015 GCA_964580465.1 uncultured Fluviicola sp.
TGGTAAATTGTATTCATGGGGAAGTAATGCAGGACAAATGCTAGGAATGGGTTCTTCATCAACAACAAATCCTTTTTATATGGGACGTGGATTAAATAGCAATGATGTATTACTAGCTGTTGAAACAGGTGGACACACAACAATGATTGTGCGTGAATGCACCTTTAAATATGGTTATTTAGGGCACCGAGTTCATGGAAGTATGGGAGATGGAACTTCAACTAATACAAATGAAAGTACATTTAACTTCTCTAATACAGCGGTTATCAACTTATGTGGTGCACCTACAGCTCCTATTATAAAAGATTTGAAAATGTGTGCAGGCTTAGGTCAATCTGTAAATTTGAATAATGCATTTATTGGCAATGTTCCTACTGGTGAAACGTTGGTTTGGAAAGATGCAAATGGCAATCCTGTAACCGACTTTGTCGTTAATGGAGAGGCTAATTTTACTGCTTCATTTACAGGAGGTTTGTGTTCAAATAACCCAACATCAACAGTAACGGTATCTTTCTATAAAGAAACAGATCAACCACAATATGATCAATGTTTGGTTATTTTAGGTAAAGATTTGACTCAATTTGCTGCACAATGTGAGGGTGGAATGGTGAATTTGTCTTGGAATACGGAATCTGAAAAAAACTTAAATCGTTTTGAAGTGGAACGCTCTATTGACGGATTGAATTGGGAGTATGTAACAACTGTTGGTGCTACGGGTAATTCTAAATCAACTAAGAGCTACGCCGCACGTGATTTCACTACAAGTGAAACAACTTACTACCGTTTGAAAGTTGTTGATGTAGATGGTTTCTATGAGCATTCTTATTCTATCGTTAACAATTGTAAATCAGTTGCTTTAAGTTGTACTGTTTTCCCAGTGCCTGCTTCAGATTACGTAACTGTTGTAATTGGTTCAGAAGAGAATACTGCGGTAAACGCTACTATTGTTGATATGAATGGTAGAACTGTTTACTCTGAAGCCATTCAATTGGTGAAAGGAACAAATTCTTTCAAAGTGAACGTTCAAGACATGAATCAAGGTGTTTATTTCTTGCACATTGATAATAAAGATTTCACACCAGTTAAATTGGTAATTCAATAAATAAAATTAATTTTTTTGAAGGGCTTACATTTTGTAAGCCCTTTTTTTGTAAAATTTTGCATATATTAGCTTCATGAATAATAAGATATTTTTTCTTCTTTTGGTACTATTGGTGCTACCATTTTTGTCTTTTTCTCAGAAATCAGTCAAAGTTGGTCCGAAAATTGTATTTACAAAAACGGTGCACAATTATGGTACACTAAAGGCAGGAGCTAATGGAAAAGCAGTGTTTGCATTTACAAATACAGGAAATGCCCCTTTGTTGATTTCTAGCGTTTCTAAAAGTTGTGGTTGTATTTCGTCAGATTGGCCTTCGCAGCCTATTTTACCGGGGCAACAAGGGGAAATAGTACTTGTTTATGACACGAATAGAGAAGGAGCGTTTGAGAAATATGCAACTGTTGCCTGCAATGCAATAAACGAATCGGTTGTTGCGTTAAAATTAAAAGGAAAAGTTGTCACAAAACAAAAATGACATGAAATATTTGATATTCTTATTTATTTCATTTTTAGCCTTTGCAAGCATTGGCCAGGAAGCGAAATTTACGGTGGATAAAGCGACCCATAAATTTAAAGATACAGAAGAAGGCGTATTATTAACACATGTTTTTCGAGTAACAAACACAGGAACAGCCCCATTAATCATCAAAGATTACCGCGTGGCTTGTCCTTGCACCAAAGTAGAGTTACCCAAATCTCCTATTGCACCAGGTCAAACCATTGACATGAAAGTAAGTTTTGACACGAACGGCAAAAAAGAATGGCAAGATAGAGCAATTTTATTACAAACCAACACGAAGAAAAAAGAAGAAAAATTGCGAATTAAAGTTTATGTTTTGCCTAAAAATGGATGATTTTTACCAAGAAGAGCAACTTTTTTATTAAATTTTCGTTAAATAGGTAGAAGGTATCTTCGTTTGATGTATCTTTGTACAACAGTTCGGGGTCGTATTGGATTTGACAGCGAATGCGACGACTGAGTGTAAGCATGTCGAGCGTTGTGGTGTGGCTCGTAAATCTCATGTCTCAAAAAATAAATGACAACACGTCATACGCACTTGCTGCTTAATTAACGGAATGTTAATGGAGCTTAATCTGGCTGAAGCACAGTAGGTTAGACAAGTACTCTCTCTCAGATCTTGGCTCGATGGACTGAGAATACGGGAGTTCACCCATTCGAGCTGGCGTCAAATTTATCTCGGAGGCGACGTGAGATTTTTAGAGGTTAAGCGATGGTTTTGGGTGTTTCTGTCCGCATCATTGACGAAAAATAATCAGAAACTAAGCATGTAGAAGCCTTAGAAGTTCTTTGTTTGGACGAGGGTTCGAAACCCTCCGACTCCACGGATTACACAAATTAAAAAGGAAGCAGTAGTTTCCTTTTTTTGTTTTTAGTTTTTTTTCACGCAGAGGCCGCAAAGGTTTCCACGCAGAGTGTTACATTGAACTTGCTGAAGTGGCCGTGAAGGTTTCCACGCAGATGCCGCGAAGAAATTTCTGCGTTCTTTGCGTCTTCTTAGCGCTCTTTGCGTGAAAACTTAAGGAACGTAGCGACGCCTACTCTCTCTGTAACCTAAATCACAGAAAACATCTCAATTAAACCATACCTTTGCCGTTTATATAATTGTCTTATGATTGAAAAAATACAGTTAGGACTTAAGGAAAATTGGAAGCAGTTTACCATTTTAGTGATTATCAACGGGTTTGTTGGTGGAATGGTTGGTATGGAGCGAACGATTTTTCCTCAATTTGCAGAGTCTGTCTTTGGTGTGGCATCTAAAACTGCTGTTCTTTCTTTCATTATAGCGTTTGGGATTTCGAAAGCAGTTGCTAACTATTACACAGGGCGATTAGCAAATAAAATTGGAAGAAAAAATCTGTTAGTTTTGGGTTGGTTGCTAGCGATACCTGTGCCACTATTGCTTATTTATGCAACGCATTGGTCGTGGGTTGTTGCTGCGAATGTCTTGTTGGGAATAAGTCAAGGTTTGACTTGGAGCAGTACTGTTGTGATGAAAATTGATCTGGTTGGTGAGAGAAACCGTGGGTTGGCTATGGGACTAAACGAATTTGCAGGTTATTTTGCTGTTGGTTTAGTTGCTTTTTTTACTGGGTTCATCGCCAATAATTATGGTGTAGTTCCTTATCCTTTTTACTTAGGTTTATTAATTGCTGTTTTGGGGCTTTTGCTAAGTTTATTTTGGGTGAAAGACACGCATAATTTTGTAAAAATAGAAAGTCAGTCAAATACTAAAACTGCTTTTCAAAATGTTTTTAAAGAAACGACTTTTACTAATAAAACTTTGAGTGCTGTGACACAAGCAGGATTTGTGAACAACCTAAACGATGGAATGATTTGGGGTTTACTTCCGATGGTTTTGTTCTCTTTGAATTACGATGTTAAAACTATAGGATTTGTTACAGCCATTTATCCAACTGTTTGGGGTATTGGTCAACTTTTTACCGGTAAAATGTCAGACCATTTTTCAAAGAAAAAAATGCTTTTTTGGGGAATGTTTCTACAAGGTGTGGCCATTATTTACATTCCTTTAAGCAATAACTTCTATGAATTAGTTTCTATTTCCGCTATTTTAGGATTTGGAACAGCTTTGGTTTATCCCACTTTTTTATCGACTATTGCTCAAACTACTAGTCCCAATCAACGAGCTGAAAGTATTGGTGTTTTTCGTCTTTGGCGCGATTTGGGTTATGCTTTCGGTGCTGTTATTTCCGGAATAACGGCTGATTTGTTTGGGGTAGAATATGCCATTGTTTTAATTGGGTTAATAACACTAGTATCCTCGGCAATCATACAAGTGAGAATGCCTAAGATATAATGAAAAACCATTAAATCAACCTACCAATTTGGACAGGTATTGCAATTGTTTTTTGATTTTATGTAAAACATTGCACCGAAAACGCCATTGATTTCCATGAAACCAAAAGTTTGGCGAGCGCGTGCTGTTGCATCATTTGGACGTGTTTTTACATTCACTTGATGCATAAATCCACCTCCGTATCCAAATTGAAAGAAAATATGTTGAAAAAACTCTAGACGTGCTTGCACATTCGCAGAAACACCATAACCAGAGAGTGAAATCGTACGCATATCATTTTGTCCAGCGAAACGAAAATCGTTGTAAGACAAGATTCCACCTGTTGACACACCAAAGTTCGTGCTGACTCCAAACCATCCACCTGGCGTTTCATACCATTGTTTAGAATACATTACTTCCGCTCTGATGTAGTTCAAACCATCTGAGTTTTCATAGTGAAATTTTGTTCTGTCTGTCACATAAATTACATTGTTGTAATCACCAGAAAGGGACGTTACATTATCCACTCCAGGATCAACATGTCCAGATAATTTCACTTGATTGTTATCTGCAAAAATGTATTTCATGTGGTCATAACCCAATGAAACCGCCCAATTATCTTTAAAATAGTAACCCATTCGGATATTAAATTGCGGAATGGTGATTTTAACAGGATTGATATAATCCCAACTTAACTTAGCGGGATTATCATGTGCTCTCGCCTCTGCCATTGTGAAATCGTAACCTTTTCCAAAGAAACGGATATTGCTTTTCGTGTACATTGATCGATTGTATCCCCAATACGCATACAGCATTCTTTTTCCGTCTTCTTTATGATTTCGGTGTTGCTGTTTTTTTTGACTCCAGCCAGAGAAAATGATGAATGTAATAAAAGTAAAAGTTAGTACCTGTTTCATTTAGCTCATTTTTAAGAATGCAACCTCTTTTTCTGTCAAGTGGCGATAATATCCACGTGGCAAATCTTTTTTCGTTAGGCCAGAGAATGTTACACGGTCCAACTTAACCACTTTATAACCAATTGCTTCAAATGTTCTTCTTACGATTTGATTTTTTCCGCCGATAATTTCTACGCCCAATTGTCGAGGAGAACCTTTGACAAATTCAACTTTTTCAAAACGAGAAGTTCCATCTTCCATTTCAATTCCTTTCAAAAGACGTTCTTTGTCTTCTACGTTAAAAGGTTTATCTAGTTCAACATCAAACAGTTGTGTTGATCTATGGCGAGGGTGTGTTAATTTTTTGGCCATGTCTCCGTCATTTGTAAACAATAGCAAACCTGTTGTTTCTTTATCTAATCGTCCGACAGGGTAAACACGTTCTTTGCACGCATTTTTTACCAATGACATGACTGTTTTCCTTCCAAAAGGATCGTCAGAACTTGTGATAAAACCTTTCGGTTTATTTAACAGTACATATCTTTTTGTTTCAGTTTTGATGGTTTCGTTGTCGTATTTTACTACGTCAGTAGGCCCAATTTTATATCCTAATTCGGTAACGATTACACCATTTACAGAAACCACACCTGTGGCAATCAAAACATCTGCTTCACGACGAGAGCAAATTCCTGCATTTGATAGGTATTTATTCAATCGAACAGCATCTTCATTGAAACTTGGTAGTGGGTCACCTTTTTTGAAACTATTTTTAAAATCTACGTACTTACTTTTAGATTTTAACGCTTTTCCTGTCAAGGTTTTTCCTTTTGGTGCAGTTGTTCCCGTACCTTGTTTTGTTGATTTTTCAGCAAAAGATTTTCCTTTTTTTGAAGCGTTATCCTTACTTTTGCTAACTGATCCCTTGCCAGTTACTGGTTTTACTTTTCCGGTTCTTGTTGTGTTTCCGGTTTTTTTTGTGTTCATCTCGAGCAGAATTAAAACGCAAAGTTACGTTATATTATAATACGATAGTCAATTTTTTTTAGATTTTAATAAGTAATGATTAACGTGAGTAATTTATGCTTTTTTTCATGTTAGAATGTTTATTTTTTTAGTCATTTATTTGTTTTATCTGTATTTTTTTTCTAAATTAGAATACAAATCAGCCTGATAATTGATTTTTTTTACTTTTTACAATTTAAATTTACTACTATGGGTGCACCTAAATACCAAATTTATGATGAAATGGAGGTAATGATTTCAATGCTTTTTAAGTCATTTTCAACTCCAGCTAGGGCAAAAATCATGTTGATTCTAACGTCGGAAGGCGGTATCGGCATGACACAAAAAGAATTACAACAAGAAATAGGCTTGTCTCAATCGACAATCTCAGAACATTTGTCAGTTATGAAAGATAGTGGTGTTTTAGAAACATCTCTGGTTTTTGACCGAGTTGAGAAAAAAAGTTGCTTAATGTACAAGGTTAGTGCAATGGCGACTCAAAAATTTATTGAGTTTGGTCAACATTTGAAAAAGGTAGAGCATCTTATGTCACATTCTGACTATGAGAAGTTATCCGCTTTTTTTGAAATGTTTAGTAAGAGACTGGAACGAGTCAGTTTTATTAGGTTTTCGTAGTTCTATCTTCTTTTAGGAGGTTATAGTATTTGTTTTTTGTCCTTCATATATCTATGGAGGTAGCATTTCTATTGTGTAAATTCTAGATTTTGAAAGAAAAAAAATGAATTTAGAGATTTAGTGGTTGTTTTTTTCTTTTTTTGAGGTTTGGGATGGATAGAAAAAATGATAATGAGTGGAGATGGGTGTTGTTTTACCATTATCTTAGGTGTGTTTTTATTTGTTTATTGGCGTATCGGTATATGCCGATATGGCAATAATCCGAAACCCCGACTTTGTTAACTAATAACCTGTTTCAATTCTTAGCCTCGCATCTCTATTTTTTCGAAGTTTGCGAAAAATACAACCCAATAGCCCCAATTAATAAACAAGTTGCAGCGATTAACAACATACCATTGGTACCTAGAACGATGATACTCGAAATCCAAGTCACACTTTGTAAAAGTAAAGCAGTTTGATTGATTATAAACCCTATAAAAAAGATTCCAATTGCTCTTTTTGCTAATGAGTTTGTTTGTAAGTAACCTTTTGAAAATAAGTAGGCAAAGATGAAGAAAGTAAAAGCGCCAAGCAAAACCATGTGTAGATACGCTATAATGACTGGTCGACATGAAAAAACAATTTCATATAATTGTGGAACTATGGAAAAAGCTTGAAGAATAAATTTGGTGCTTATAAATAAGATGGCCAACCAAACGGTATAAGTAACCCATTTTGGAAGATTGTTTGCTAATTGTTTTTCTTTTAAATGTGGATACAGTTTTGCGAGAATACCAAACCAACCTATTAATTGTAAAGCCACGACAAATGCGGAAAGTATATGTGCCCATTCTGGAAGTTCCATCCACAAAATGGATAAAAGATAAGCTGGTATGCTAGTAAGGGATAAGCTAAGAAAATAAGGTTTTATTTCTTTAAAAGTTATTGGAAACGATGCGATAACTAATGCCATTGCTGCAAAGAAAAACCAACCATTGTACTGCAAGTGTAAGTACAAGTAAATGGCCGCATTCATTAGTTCTTGACTCATGTTTTTGCTTGCCATTAAGTAAGCTATTGAAAAAGGGCCTGCAGCTGAGAGCGTGTTTAATAATAATGCTGTAATTGCCCACGGTTTAAAATGAGTTTCTTTAGCTAATTCTTTCGCGTCTTTTAGATATCTGTATGTGTAAGCAAAAGCTGCAATTAATGATAGGGTAGAAAAAGCAATGGAAAACCCTTTGTATCCTTGTATGGTGAATGCAATAAGCATTCCATAAGCTGCAATAAGATTAAGAATGATTAAGTTGCGGTATTTTTTTTCTTTGCTTACGCTTAAGTGTGGAAGAATTTGTAACGCCAAACCTGTGTAAAGTATGTGACTTATCCAACCAGAAAATGCAAAGTGTGAATGCGCGTGCAATAAAAATTTGTGATTAAATAAAGGCAGCGAAAACTCGGCTTTGTAGCGCATTAAAGTCCCAAACATGGCAACGAGTACAAGGTTGATAAGACCTAATTTAAACCACTTATGAAGAGAATATCCGTTCTGCATCTAATCTTTCTTTACTCTTTAAAGGAGTTTTATCCTTATTTTTATTTAGACAAAATTAACGTAAAAATGAATTGTATGCAAGGCTTTGTGAAATCTTTTGTTTTCGAAAAGAAATAAAGAATTGATAAAAACACTTACTAAAATTAAAATTGTTGATTTTGAGTGATATATATTAAAAAAAATGCTGAGAATAAACACATTCTGTTTGTTTACCCTCAGTTTTTATTTGTCCTTGTTATTATTGAAATTAACCTAGTTCTTAACTAGCTAGTATCAATGTTTACTTATAGCTATTCTTGCATCCACCGCAACTAATTGAGTCATGTTTCCTAAGAAAGGATTGATGTCCATCTCGCTTATTTCAGGCGCTATTTCAACTAGTGCTGAAAGTTTCAGTATTGTTTCGATGATCAACTCCTCGTTTACGCCTTCTTTTCCTCTAGTGCCCTGAATAATAGGGTATGATTTGAGGCGTTTGAGCATAACTGATGCTTCTTCTTTGCTAACAGGGGCTAAACCTGATGAAAAATCCTTGAAAACTTCTACGAAAATACCACCTAAACCGACAAGTATTTGGTGACCAAAATCATCTTCTGACTTGGCTCCCATGTAAACTTCAATTCCTTTTAATTGTTGTTGCATAATGACACCATCCGCATCTGGTAGCTGCATTAATCGATCGTAAATTTGTTCAACTTCCTCTATGCTTCCAACGCCTATTACAACACCTCCAATGTCAGATTTGTGGATCGGCCCAGAAACTTTCATTACCAAAGGATAACCAAAAGCAGTAGCTGTTGATAGTGCTGCTTCTTTACTTGTTACGGTCGCTTGTTTTACTCGGTCAATTCCCACAGCATCAAATAGTTCAAATACTTTGTCAGCAGGGAGGTAACCTTCTGAAGCTTCATCTACTATGTGACGAATAGTTGTGGAATCAACTACTGGAAGTACAGGATCAGTGTATGGTTTTGGTGTTTTGCTGACGCGTGAAAGCACGTATCCAAAGCTAACTTCATCAACAAAGTTAACGTGACCCATTGAATGAAAATGACTGACTTCTTCAGCTGCTTGAATGACAGATGGTAAAATAGGGAATATTGGTTTTTTGCATGTTTTCATTTTTTCATGTAACACCTCGTACACGTCATCTACACGCCACATCCCCGTTGTTCCAAAAACAACTACAGCTCCATCAATGTCATCAAATTCGTTCTCTACATAGTCCAAAATTGTGCCCAATTGCTCTGCCGTTCCTGTAGCTAAGAAGTCTATTGGATTGGCAACAGATGAACCAGGGTATAATTTGCTCAGTAATTCATCTGCTTTGGGGCCTGTTATCGGTGGTACATTCATACCATTGCGAGTTAATACATCAGTGAGTAATACGCCTGGACCTCCAGCATGCGTGATGATAGCAATGTTCTTACCGACTAATTCTGTAATTGTAAATACTGCGGCAACATAAACCAACTCTACACGGCTGTAACAACGTATAATACCTGCCTTTCTAAATAATGCATTCACTGCACTATTTGATCCTGCTAATGCTCCCGTGTGTGAACTTACAGCACGGGAACCTGCCTCTGTTGAACCTGCTTTAATGGCTGCAATTCTACAACCTTTCTTTGTAAGTGAACGTGCGTGTTTTAAGAAACGTTGAGGGTCTGCAATTTGCTCCATGTAAAGCAATTTGATTCGAGAACTTGTTTTTGGATCGAAAGTTTCATCCCAATACTCCAAGATGTCTTCTACACTTATTTGAGCACTGTTACCAACTGAATAGATATCTCTGAATTTTAAGCCTCTTGGAATAGCAACTTCTAAGAGGTAAACCATTGTTGCTCCTGAAGCGGAGACGCAGTCACATCCCATTGGGTCATATTCTGGAATAGGTCCAGCGAAAACTCCTTTGTATGAACCTGTGATAACACCGATGCAATTAGGTCCAATGAACGAAGCTCCATTGCCAGTCGCTATTTTGGCACAACGTTCTTCTAGTGCCTTTCCTTCTTCACCTGTTTCGCTAAAGCCTGCAGAGAAGAGAATGAATGCTTTGCAATTTTTTTGAGTTGCCAAAACTTCCATTGTCCGTTCAACGTAATTGGCAGCTATGGCAATAATTGCTAAATCAACGTCAGGAAGCTCATCCACTGTTGAAAAACACTCAATTCCTTGGATATTACTTTCTTTAGGGTTGACTGCATATAATTGTCCTTGAAAATGATTGTTGAGTATGTTTTGTAGAACTTTACCTCCGGGTTTGCTAGTGTCATTCGAAGCACCAATAATAACGATGCTTTTTGGTTCAAGTAATTGCTTTGTAATCATGTGATTTTACCTTTCTATTTGCTAAAATGTAAAGGTAGGGAAGTAGCAATCGATGCTTTATGATTCAAATCATAAAAATGGACACTTCCATTAAATTCACAATTTTCTTTTTTTTTTAAGAAAATAAACAACAACAACAATAATTGATTCGCTTTACAACAAAGAAGTGTTTAATAATTTACCGCTACTGACAACTGTGTGTAAGCATGATGAAAGTGCAGCTTTGTTCTCCATGAGTGATAAGTGTTGAATGCGATGACAATCAGAAGAAACGAAGTCTACTAGTTCTTTGCGAATAAGTAACTCTGCCTGTTGTTTAACTTCGCTGCCATAGTGCCCAGTAAGTGAATTAATGTTAAGCTGAATTTTTGCCCCCAATTCTTTCATTTCTTGGATAATACTTTGATCTTTATGCCAATAGAAATAACGTTCAAAATGTGCAATAATCGGAGTGTACCCTGTTGAAGATACAGCAAAAACAAATTGTTTCCAATTGGTCATCTCTGAAAGAAAAGGAAACTCCATGAGTACATATTTTCCTCCAATGGTAAGTAATTCTTTTCGTTCAATTAATTCCAAAAAGTGCTCATCACAATAATATTCTGCAGCAGCTTCAATTTCAATCGATAGTCCATGATTGCGGGCTGCTTTTTGAACATCCTTTAGTCCCTTTAGAATGATTTCTTGCGTGTTTTTATAATAGTCACTGTAAATGTGAGGTGTGGTAATGATTTTCTTATAACCCAATTTCTCAAATTTTTCGAGCATGACTAAAGTGTCATTCATGCTTTTAGAGCCATCATCAATACCTGGTATGAGGTGACTGTGCATATCAACAGCAATTTGACTGAAGTCAATCGGTGTAGTAATTTTTTTTCGTGGTTTGAAAAGTTCTAGTAAATTCATCTTAAACAGTGTGGTACATTTTTTTATAGTATTCTTGATAACTACCTGACGTGACTTCCTTTACCCAATCTTGATTCTTCAAATACCAGTCAACCGTTTTCTCTAAACCTTCCTCAAAGGTTATAGATGGTTTCCAGCCTAATTCAGTTTCCAGTTTTGTTGCATCAATGGCGTAACGTAAGTCATGTCCAGCGCGATCTGCTACAAAGGTAATGAGTTTTTCTGAGCTGCCAAGTGTTCTACCCAATTTTTTATCCATTAATTGACAAAGATATTTAACCAAGTCAATATTCGTCCATTCATTTAAACCGCCAACATTGTATGATTCGCCAACTTTTCCCTTGTGAAAAATCGTGTCAATTGCCCTAGCATGATCCTCTACCCACAACCAGTCGCGAATATTTTCTCCTTTTCCATATACTGGTAATGGTTTGTTTTCCATAATGTTGTGAATCATCAAAGGAATTAATTTTTCAGGAAAATGATGACTGCCGTAATTGTTGCTGCAGTTGGAAAGTTTAACCGGCAGCTTATAGGTGTGGTAAAAAGCATTCACAAAATGATCGGACGCTGCCTTTGAAGCCGAATAGGGGCTTCTAGGGTCATAGGCAGTTGTTTCTGTAAATAAACCATCTTTTCCCAATGAACCATATACCTCGTCGGTTGAAACGTGGTGAAAAACATGCTTGTCTTCACCTTTCCATGAGTCTTTTGCAATTTGAAGTAAGTTGACTGTTCCTTGTACATTGCTAATTACAAAGTCCATTGGTCCTTCAATGGAACGATCAACATGTGATTCAGCCGCCAAATGAATAACGTCTGTAATAGTAAATTGGTCAAAAGCATTTTTTACATCCTCACGGGAAACGATGTCACCTTTGATAAAGACATAATTAGCTTCATTTTCTATATCCTTAACGTTTCCTAAATTGCCCGCATAAGTTAATTTGTCAAAATTGATAATTTGATAATCAGGATATTTTTTTGTAAATAATCGTACAACGTGAGAACCTATAAATCCTGCTCCACCGGTGATTAGAATGCGTTTTTTGTAATCCATTTCAATAGTTGTGCTAATTAACAATGTTTAGATATATGAACTCAAATATAAACATTTTATTTCTAATACGGGAAAATAAGTTTAATTTATGTGTAATTATTGAGAGTGTTGATTTTAAGACGTTGATTAATAGTCAGATGGCTTTTTTGTGTCAATGTATCGTGTCAAATAGTGAACGGAATTGAACAAAAATAAACGAAAATCTTGAAATACCGAAGAAAATTAAGTAATTGAAAGTTTTTTTGGGGGGATATTCATTTTTTTTGAATGTTTTTTGTATATTTACTCTTTCAATTGTTTTGTGATTGGTATAAAAGAATGATAACTAAAAAATGATAAATGGAAAATAACAACGAAAACCAAATCAATATCGAACTTTCTGAGGAAGTAGCTGCTGGTAATTACTCCAACTTGGCAATTATTTCTCATTCACCAGGTGAGTTTGTAGTAGATTTTGTGCAGATGATGCCAGGTGTACCTAAAGGAAATGTACGCTCTCGTATTATAATGACTCCACAAAATGCTAAACGTCTTCTAGGTGCTTTAGCTGAAAATGTTACTCGCTATGAGCATCATTTTGGTGCAATTCAAGAAATTGAACAACAAGATGGAATGGCTCGAATGAGCTTTAGAACACCAACGACGGAAGCTTAGATTCTTACCGCAGAATCAATAAAAAACCTCTTTTGCTAAACGATTGTTAATTATTGTTTGGTGTGACGGTATTTTTGTAACTTTACGTAAAAAAATAAAAATGATCAAGAATAAAACGCTTCTTTTTGTGTTGTTGTTGCTTCTTTCCTTTGGCTCTTTTGGTCAAAAAGGAAAAAAGTTGACTGCTTATTTACAAACAAAACAATTCATGGCTCCTGAAATTGGAAATTATGTGGAACTTCATTTTCAATATGTTGGATATACCATTGCTTACCAAAAAAGTGGAGAGGATTTAATTGGTGAATTGGGGGTTTTTATTGATATCATGCAACAAGGCAAAAAAGTAACTGGTGATGCTTATCGCTTGTCAACGCCATTAATGAAAGAGGGAATTGTAGAAGATTTTTACGATATAAAACGTTTCGCGCTTCAACCTGGTGTTTATCAGTGTAACATAGAGTTGATTGACATGAATAGCAACAATCAACCTATTAAAACAAACTTTGATTTTGAAGTTGATGAATACACTGATGCTTTGTCTATTTCCGAAATTTTAGTTGCTGAATCTGCTTCAAAAACTACCGAACAAACGGCTTTTTCTAAATCAGGATATGATATTTTGCCGCGTATTGCAACATTTTACCCGCAAGAATTGGTAACTCTGCCAATCTATTTTGAAGTGTATAATAGTGCGCAACTTGGCGATTCTATATTTTCCATTCGTCAAGAACTTGTCAACGTAAATACCGCACAAAATTTGTCTGATTTTACAAAAACAACGGTTCATAAAGTAGCGCCTGTTGTACCTGTTTTTAAAGCAATAGATTTGACGGATTTAACATCGGGTAAATACAAGTTAAGTATGACGGTTGTTGATGAAAAAAACAATGCTTTATCGACTCAGTTTTATGAGTTTGAACGTAGCAACGAGCTTGAAAAAGAATTGACTGTAGCTGATATAGTGTTAGATCCTGCTTTTCAAAAATCAATCTCGGATGATAGTGTTCGTTACTATTTGGCAAGTATGATTCCTATTTCTTCGCCAGGGCAAACAAGAACGATTTTAAAAACATTGAAATTAAAAGACAATGATCGTGCTCGTAAAATGATTCAAGCTATTTGGAAGGAAACAGATCCGGTAAACACTTATGAAGCTTGGATGCGCTACAAGGCTCAAGTACAGTATGTTCAACGTACGTTCAAAACTAATTTTCAACCTGGATTTGAAACGGATAGAGGTCGTGTTTACTTGCAATATGGTGCTCCTTCTCGTGTAATTGAACGTGAGGTATCTGCTTCTGAATATCCGTATGAAATGTGGGAGTATAATAAAATTGGTATTTATAGTAATAAGAAGTTTATCTTCTATAATCCTGATTTAGTACAAAATACATACCGTTTACTGCATTCTGATATGATTGGTGAATTAAACAATCCTCGTTGGCAATACGACTTGAATAGCCGCAATACTAAACGTGGTAATGTGGATGATCCAAATGAATACAATCCTGATTCATGGGGGAATAACGCACGTCAAATTTTGAGATAAACATGAACGATTTGTCGAGTCAGCTAAGCATTGTTATTCTTAATTGGAATGGAAAACAGTTTCTTTCTGATTTTTTACCTTCTGTATTGCGTTTTTCTGAAAATGCAAGGATTATAGTCGCTGATAATGCTTCTACTGATGATTCAGTTTCTTTTTTAAAGCAACATTTTCCAGAGGTTGAAGTCATTATTAATTCTGAAAATGGTGGATTCGCAAAAGGCTACAATGATGCGTTAAAAGAAATTGATTCAAAGTATTATTTGTTGCTCAATTCTGATATTGAAGTAACAGAAAACTGGTTGCAACCCATGTTGAAACTTTTAGAGGAAAATGAATTAAATGCTGCTTGTCAACCTTTAGTTAGAAGCTTCCATAGACGAGAGAAGTTTGAGCACGCTGGTGCAGCTGGAGGCTTTATTGATACTAATTTTTTTCCGTTTTGTAGAGGGCGAATTTTTGATGCAGTTGAAGAAGATAATGGACAATACGCTGGTGTGAGCGAAGTTTTTTGGACAAGTGGTGCAGCTATGTTGGTTCGTTCTTCTGTTTTTCATGAATTAGGAGGTTTTGATGAGGCATTTTTCGCCCACATGGAAGAAATTGATTGGTGCTGGCGAGCAAAAAGAAAAGGCTATCGTTTGTTTGTGCAGCCAACTTCTGTTGTTTATCATGTTGGCGGGGGGACGCTTTCTTACCAATCACCGAGAAAGACATATCTGAATTTTAGAAACAGTCTTTTTATGATTGTTAAAAATTATGAAGGTTGGTTATTTCCTAAATTGTTTTGGAGAATGAGCTTGGACGGTGTGGCAGGTGTACGCTTCTTATTGAAAGGAGATGTCGCTAATCTTTGGGCTGTCTTTACTTCTCACATGTCAATGTATGCTCGTATAGGTACATTGTTAAACCAGCGGAAAGAATTAAAAAAGAGTAGTGGAACAACGAATTTAGCAGGTTTCTATAAAGGAAGTATTCTTTGGGCTTTTTATTTTAAACAAATCCGTAAGTTTTCTGATTTGAATCAGCGTTTATTTGTTGATCACTGAAATAATTAAAGCTTAAATAATTCCTTGGCGTTATTAGTTGTTTGCTGAGCAATCGTTGCCAATGACACTCCATAAATATCACTAAGTTTTTCTGCAACGTGCAAAATATAAGCACTCTCATTTCGCTTTCCTCTATGCGGAACTGGAGGTAAATAGGGTGAATCTGTTTCTAAAATCAAATGTTTTAGGTCAATCTTCTGTAAAACTTCTGGTAATTCTGATTTTTTGTAGGTGACAACTCCTCCGATACCAAGTTTGAAACCTCCATAAGACAAGGCATGCTGCGCTTGTTCAAAATTTCCAGTAAAACAATGGAACACTCCCGTCAAGGTTTCATCGTTCACTTCATCTAAAATAGTGAACAATTCATCAAAGGCTTCTCGTACGTGGATGGCAATTGGTAATTGTAACTCTTTTGCCCATTGAACCTGTTGGCGAAAGGCATATTCTTGTTCTTTAACGTAGGTTTTATCCCAATACAAATCAAGACCAATTTCTCCGACAGCGATGGCGTCTTTTCTATTTTCCAATAGCGCTTGGTGAATGGTTTTTAAAGAAGTTTCCACTTGTTGATCAACTGAACCTGGGTGCAACCCAAACATTGGTTTGCAATTGTTCGGAAATGCATGGAAAAGCTCCATCATTGGTGTTAGAGAAGGAACATCTATATTGGGTAATAACAAAGTTTCAACTCCTGCTTGTATGGCGCGTTTAACAACTTCTGAACGGTCTTCATCAAATTGTTCCGTGAAAAGATGGGTATGGGTGTCAATGTACATACTAAAAAACAGAAAGTGTTAAACCTAACTGCAATAAATGCAATTCTGTGCTTTGTTTGTTTTTGTAAAAAGGATTGAAATTATAAGAAGCATAAACAGCCCAATTACGCATTCCCATTCGAACATGAGCAGAATATATCAATCGATTAGCATCCTTTGACGTTGGATTTTTTTCTTTGATGGTTTCGTCATTTTGTTCGTAACGAGCTTTTTCATTTAAAGAAATTTGATAACCGATTTTACCACCTACATGCACTTTAAAATGTCTCCATCCTTTGGTTCTAAAACGAAATTCAACAGGTAATGCTATTTGATGTCCCACTAATTGACGTTTGCCAAATAATCCACTGTCTTCTTGGTCGCCAAATGTAGTTAGTTGATTATCTGAATCATAAACGATGGGTAAATCGTGTCGCATGTAGTAAAAACCATAACTTGGCCCCAAACCTATTGAAACCATGTTGCGAGGAGCAATTGGAAAATCAAATAACCAATTGACATTCATCCCCATTGATGGTCCTTTCATTTTGAATGTCTTTCGGTCACCAACCCAGTCGTTGTAGGTTACATCAAACATAAGACGATCATATCGTTCTGCTTTTCCTGGTTTCCATCCAGTGTTGAACCACATGATTCCAGGTCTAAAACGCGATTTCACTACGCCTTCGGAGTTGTATTGTCCAAAGGATAACAAAGTTATCAAACTAAAAAGTATTGTTATTCGTTCGTTTAATCGCATGTATAAATCTTCAAATTTAAGATGTGTGCAAATATACGCTAAATTTTACAAAATGAATTCAAGCTCATTAATTACTTTGTTTCACTTCGTTTTTTTAATTGCAGTTCCCAATTCCAAGCATCTTTCACTGCATCTTTAATGGTGTATTTTGCTTGCCATTTTAACTGTTCTTTTGATTTGCGGGCATTGGCAAAAATTTCTACTACGTCTCCAGCTCTTCGAGGACCAAATTTCCACGGTAAAGACATGTTTGCTACTTCTTCAAACGTATTGATTAGCTCCAAAACAGAACTTCCTTTTCCTGTTCCTACATTGATGAACTCAACTTCTGTAGGTTGTGTTTGCTCTAAAAAATCAATTCCTTTTACATGTGCATCAGCTAAATCTACAACGTGAATAAAATCACGAATGCAAGTGCCATCTGGTGTAGGATAATCGTTTCCAAATACTGTTAATTCGGGAAATTTCCCAACAGCAGTTTGTGTTATAAATGGAAGTAAATTGTTAGGACGTCCAACTGGTAATTCTCCAATTAATCCAGAAGCATGTGCACCAATTGGATTAAAATAGCGTAACGCAAGTACGTTCATTGATATACCACTGTTTTTAAGGTCTTTTAAAATTTGTTCTCCTATGACTTTTGTTTGCCCATAAGGCGAATTGGCTAACATTGTTGGAGTGTCTTCTGTCACTTCTTTTTGACTTTTAGGCTCTCCGTAAACAGTACATGAAGATGAAAAAATGAAGTTTTTAACTTGGTTTTTTACGGACCAATCCAATATATTTACCAATCCTTCTACATTGTTGTGATAGTACATTAGAGGTTTTTCAACAGATTCTCCAACTGCTTTGTATGCTGCAAAATGAATGACACTGTCAATATTTTCATCTGCTAAGTTTTCTTCTAAAGCTTTGGCGTCGCAGCAATCAATTGAATAAATACTTATTTTTTTCCCTGTAATGGTTTCTAAATTGTTGATTACATCCATTGATGAATTACGGAAATCATCTAAAATAATAGGTTCGTAACCTTTTTCAATTAATTGAACAACTGTATGAGAACCAATGTAACCAGCTCCTCCTGTAACAAGGATTTTTTTCATGTGATTAGTTTTGTTTTTGTATGAATAATTCGTTGAAATAATGAATTGCCAACGTGTAAGATTGTAAACCAAATCCTAAAATACTTCCTTTACAAACGGGTGTAATCATTGATTCATGGCGAAACGATTCCCGCGCTGTGATGTTGGAAATATGAACTTCAACAACAGGTACATTAATTGCTTCAATGCAATCGCGTAATGCAACACTTGTGTGTGTGTATGCTCCAGCGTTGAAAATGACCCCTTGTGCATCAGTAGTTTGTAGCATGTTGATTAGCTCTCCTTCGACGTTTGATTGCTTGTATTCTATTATTATAGAAGGAAATTGTGTTTTTAATGAGGAAAAAAATTGTTCAAATGATTCTGTTCCGTAAATTTGTACATTGCGTTGTCCAAGCAAGTTTAAATTGGGTCCGTTAAGAATTAAAAGCTTCATAGCATGTCAAATTGGAATGATTACATAACTGATTTTATTTCCTATTTAAAAATCGAAAAGGGATTGGCAGAAAATTCTACCGATGCTTACCTTTTAGACGTTACGAAGTTAAGAGAATTTTCGGAAAGTTTGAAATTATCCCCAAAAGAAATTACGCACACTGATTTGGTTCAGTTTGTTGCTGAGTTGTATGATTTAGGCCTTAGCCCACGTTCTCAAGCGCGCATTATCTCTGGAATAAAACAATTTTTTAATTATTTGCTGCTCGAGGAGGAGATAAAAGATAATCCTTCTGAATTGTTGGAGCAACCTAAAATAGGTCGAAAATTACCAGATGTTTTAACAGTGGAAGAAATCGATGCGATGATTGCCTCTATTGATCTTTCAAAGACGGAAGGAGAGCGTAATCGAGCTATTATTGAAACAATCTATAGCTGCGGACTTCGTGTTTCTGAATTGGTAAATTTACGTTTTGAAGATTTGCATTTTGATAAAGGTTTTGTACGAATAATCGGTAAGGGAAATAAGGAACGATTAGTGCCTGTAAGTCAATCGGTGGAAGAAGAAATTACGGGTTACCGAGCTAATAGTAGAGCATTGTTAAACATTCAACCAGCTGCATCCAAAATTGTTTTTTTAAACCGTAGAGGTGGACAATTGACGCGAGTGATGATTTTTAACATTATCAAGCAAGCTGCCTTGGATGCTGGAGTAAAAAAAGTTGTTTCTCCACACACTTTACGTCATTCATTTGCAACCCATTTGTTAGAAGGAGGTGCAAATTTGAGAGCTATTCAAGAAATGCTAGGACATGAAAGTATCGCTACAACGGAAATTTACACCCATTTGGATGAACGCTTTATGCGCGAAGCAATTATTATGTATCACCCAAGAAACAAAAGGTGAACTCCACCAGAAGTTTAACTTGTAATTACCTTCGGTGCTGCATCGCGGTTGCAATTTGAAATCTGCAATTTGAAATTTCTACCCTTTAATAGGAATAAAAACCATTTGCATATTGTCGATTTCTAGAATCAACTCATCTTTTTTTATAGAGATAACGTCATATCGTTCTACGCCGCCTTCAATGTCTAAAATTAATTCTTTCTCATCATCGCTTAGTTGCCAAGTGCCATTAGATGTTATTGTTTCCGATGCATTTAACATATTCGGTGCTTTGGCAATTGCTTTTCCTTCAGAATTGAATTCAAAAATCATTTTCCCTCTTAAATCGTTGTTGATTTCTTTTAAATTTTCCTCAGCAATTTTAATTTCTTCTGGAGAAAACTTAGTATTTACTGCCGAAGAAAGAGAAAGCTTGTAAAGTTGCCATTTATTTTCAATTGGATTACTTACTTTAGATTTGCAAGCAACTAACAATAAAATGAATGCAAAAAAGAATAAAGGTTTTACTATTTTCATAACAATGTTTTGACAAATATACACAAATTGATTAAACGGTAACGAATTGTTTTAGAGGATGGGCAAAAAAAAGGGTGTCCACACAGATGGACACCCCAATTTTTATTCAAACTCAGGCTAAAAGCTTATTTGTAGCTGCTGATAGAACCTTTGTTGATAGTGATAGACTTAACTTCACCACTAAAAGCCATTTCTCCCATTGATAAAACAACTTTGTGAGGGAACATTACTCCATTCACAGCTTTGTAATCACCATAAGTAACTAAAGCTTCACCACCTCCTGCTTCTGGGTCTGAAGGAATTGTTAAACGTTTAATTTTGCTGAATGTTTTTGTGTTGTAGTAATCATACATTTCACCGTCTCCGTCGTTTAATTTAACAACGTACATGTCAACACCATTTTGGTTTTCAATTCCTAATAATTCATATTGCATGCCAGTTTTAGCATAGTTAATTTCTGGAATTAATCCGATAGATTTGTTTTTAGAAGCAATTTCTTCTGCAGTCATATCTTTTCTTCCAGTTTGCATGTTAGAAGAATAACCAGATTTGCCGTCAAAGTATGTTTTTTGTAACATCATGCCTTGTGCTTCCATTGTTGTTGCTTCACTATTTGGAGCTGACCAGAATTTAACTGATTTTAATGGGAAAGGAATTTGTGCCATTGACATTTCAATCTCTTCAGTAGTTGATTTGATTTTCTTTAAGACTTTATCGCGTGCTTTTGCACTTGAAGTATTTGTCATATAGAAAGAATACTTTTCAAACAATTGTTCAGCAGTGATGTCTGCTTTTTTCATGTCTTGAATAGGTTCGCCGAAAGCGTCAACGATTTCAATTCTACCGTCAGCATCAAATTGTTTTAAACTTTCTAATACAGACTCGTTTCCTACAACAACGATGTAACAATTCTTACCAGTATAGAATTTTTGAGAAATTTCTAAAATTTTTTCTTTGTCAACAGCTTCTAAGTTTTTCAAATAATTTTTGTAATAATCCTTATCCAAACCATTGCGTTCAATGTTTAATGCAAAACGAGCAATAGTTGAAGCATGTTCCAAAGAGCGCGCAAAACCACCAATCATTACTGCTTTTGTCAATTTGATTTCGTCTTCACCAACGTAGTTGTCAGAAATACGATTCAATTCGAACAATATTTGTGTAATAGCGCTATCAGTTACATTAGATCTAAAGTTACCGCCTGCACTGATATATGCTCCTTGTTGTTCAATGTTTAATGAAGAATAAGCACCGTAAGTGTATGCTTTGTCCTCACGTAAATTTTGCATCAAACGAGTACCAAATCCGTTACCTCCGAAAATGTTGTTTGTTAAACTCAATGCAATGTTATTAGCGTCACCAATTTTAGCATTGATTGGGAAAGCTACTTGAACATAAGATTGTACAGCTCCTGTTTTTTTAACAAAAATCACACGGTTACCATTCAAGTTCTTAGCAGTTGGGTAATCAACTTTTGCTAATTGTTTTCCTGACCAAGATGAGAAGTATTTATTAACTACTTCTTCTGCTTTTGCTTTATTGATGTCACCAACAATTACCAAATAACTTCCTTCTGGAACAAATGTTTCTTTGAAGTATTTTTGAACATCTTCACGCTTAATGCGAGCCAATGTTGCTTCTGTTGTTACTTCACCATAAGGGTGTCCAGCAAACAAAGCACTCATTAACGCATTTTTACCCATTCCTTCTGGACTAGATTTAATTGCCATCAAGTTGCTTTCTTCTTGTTTTACAATGCGATCAAATTCGTTTTGAGGAAAGTTTGCATTTAATAAAACGTCAGAAAAAACGCCTAAACCTGTATCCATGTGCTTCGTTAAACATGTCAAGCTAAGACTTTTTGGTCCTGCGTTGATAGTCGCACCGATATAGTCAATTTTATTATCGATTGCGTCTTTTGTCATGTTGTTTGTACCACTTAAAATTAATCTGCCAGCTAAGCTAGATACTCCTGCTTTAGCTCCTTCCAAACGTTCTCCATTTCCAACTGTTAAGCTGAACGTTACGCGTGGAATTTTGTGGTTTTCAGATAAAATAACTGTGATTCCATTTGCTGTTTTGAAAACCACAGGATCAGCGATGCTAATTTCTTTTGCTTTAGCAGGCGCTGGTACGATCGAACGATCCAATTGACCGAAAAGTACAGCCGGTGCGATGAATCCTAATGCTATTATTAATTTTTTCATTTCTTGTCAATTATTTAGATTCGTCTTCTTTTGGTAAATAATGTAAGATAACGCGTGCATCTTTTGTTAAGTATTTTTTAGCCACTCGTTGAATGTCCTCACGTGTTACTTTCATGTAATTGTTTAACTCAGTATTGATATAGTTAGCACTTCCATGGTAAACGTGTGCATCTGACAATGCTTCGTTGATACCAGCAATTGTTGAGTTGCCAGAAATAGCTTGATTTTCAAATTGATTTCTAGCTTTTTCAAATTCCTCTTGCGTAACTAATTCGTTTTGCATTTTTTCAATTTGCTCGTCTAAAGCAACCAAAATTTCGTCTAATGATTTATCTTTAGAAGCAATTGCTGCTAATAAACCAATACCGGCATCTTCCATTCCTAAACCAAATGAGAAGGCCATTGTTGCCAATTGTTTGCGCTCAACAACTTCTTTGTTGATACGTGAACTTGGACTTCCAGATAAAATCGCGTTCATCATTTCTAAGGCATAAATATCTTCGTTCTTTTGATCTGGGAAAACATAACCTACAAATAAAGCAGGCAACTGAATGTTGTCATAAATAACTGCTTTTTTAACTTCAGCAAGTTTTTCTTTTGGTTTTTCAGTTCTTGGAACAATTGTTGGCTTGTTAGTATATTCAGCAATGATTGCTTTTGCTTTTGCATTTTTTGAAGCAAAGAAATCTTTCGCATCAAAAATTGATTTCTCAACGCCATATTGTTTAGCAAATGCTTCGTCAGTCATTCCTAAATAATTTCTATAAAGGTTAATTGCTTGCCCTTTTGGAATGCTTGAAAAGTATTTTTCAACCCATTTTTTTGTTTGTGCAATGTCGATGTCTCCTGTAATAGACAATGTTGCGTTAGCTGGTACATAGTATGTTTGGTAGAAGTTGATGTAATCTTCTTCTTGTGCTGCATCTAAGTGCTCCATGCTACCAATTGGTTGCCATCTGTACGGGTGGTCGCTGAACAAACGCTCGAACATTTCCTTCATAAAAGAAGCATAAGGTTGATTGTCAATACGCTGACGTTTTTCTTCTTTTACAACGCTACGTTGTGTTTCAATACCAACTGTTTCAACTTTTGCGTGCAACATACGCTCAGACTCCAACCATAAACCTAATTCCAATTGGTTAGAAGGCAACAATTCAAAGTAGAATGTACGATCCCAAGATGTGTTAGCATTCAAAGTTCCACCATTACCTTCCACGTGTTTGTCATAAACTCCACGGTCAATGTTTTTAGAACCTTCGAATAATAAGTGTTCAAAAAAGTGAGCGAAACCTGTTCTCTCTGGGTTTTCGTTCTTAGATCCTACATGGTACAATACAGAAACTGCAACAATAGGTGTTGATTTCTCTTGGTGTAGAATCACATGTAGCCCATTAGGCAAATCGTATTCAATAAACTCAATTTTTTGTTGAGCAGTCAAACTGAATGTAAATAAGCCGGCTACGACTCCTAAAAATAGTTTTTTCATTCTGTGTGTGTTTTTTTTTTACAAATTAAATGAATCTTATCAAATGATGTTCCACATTTTGATAATTGGTTAAAATAGTAGTGCGAATGGTTGTTTAGCTTTTTAAAATTATTCAACAACTACTAGTTTTTTCGTTTTTACAACGGGATCAAAACTTGGTGTAGCAGCGACTGCCGCTGTTGAGTCTGCTGTGATTGAAAATGTAACGTGTGCTTTATTTCCTGCATTCATTGCTTTGTTAATTCCACCTTTTACACCAGTTAAACCTTGTGCAGACAATGGAAGATGCAAAGTGTCATTGCTTTGAGTAATGGCTGTGTTGAGTGTATCAGCTAAAATAAACCTTACTTGTATGAATGTTTTTGCATCGTCAATTTTTGTCAATGGCATAATAACTGTTTGTGTGTCATTTTCAAACAAGTTTTGAAGATCATAAACTCCCGACTGAATAGGCAACTTTATCCACTCTGATTTTGACTTCTTAGTAGTATAATTCAGCCACGCTTCTTGAATGTTGGCAGAAAAATGCTGCTGATAGGTTTCTTCTCCAGTAATGGCAATCTCCAATTCTGGTGAAGCTGGTTTTTTGCAAGCGAACAAAAGCAATGTTAGCAAAGCGAAAATCCCTAATTGTTTGGTCGTTTTTTTCATAATTTTGGTTAAATTTGATACGATTAGCCCATGATTTCTTTGACAGCTTTTTTGACTGCTGCAATAACAGTTTGAACTTGCTCATCTGTTAAATCAAAATAAACTGGCAAAGTAATTTCATTAGAATATTTATTCCAAGTTTCAGGATAATCTTCCATTTTATATCCTCGTTTTTTATAGGCTGTTAAAATTGGAAGCGGTTGAAAATGTACATTTACAGAAACGTCTTGGTCAAAAATGACTTGCATAATAGCGTCGCGTTGTGGCTCTGTTGCTCCTTTTATTCTTAAAAGATATAAGTGATAACAAGTTTCTTTCGTTTCACTGATGTATTTTGGAGTAATTGCCCAATTTTCATTTTTAAACGCAGCATCATACTGACTAAAGATGGCTTTTCGTCGATCTAAATTTTCTTGATAACGTTCTAATTCCACAAGACCAATAGCAGCTTGAATATCAGTCATGTTGCACTTAAAACCAGGCTCTTCTACGTCGTATCTCCAATTGCCTTTCTGTGTTTTAGCTAAGGCATCTTTGGATTGTCCGTGCAATATCAAGGTATTAAATTCTTTATAAATAGCCTCATGATCAAATCCATCAGGAAGGTTGAAACAAATAGCTCCTCCTTCGGCAGTGGTTAAGTTTTTTACTGCATGAAAAGAGAACGAAGTTACATCAGCTAATGAACCAGTGCGTTTTCCATTCAATGTTGCTCCAAAACTATGTGCTGCATCTGATATTAATACAATTCGACCAAGTTGTTTTAGTGCATTAGAAGTAGGTTGGAAAAGTGATTTTTTTTCTTCTATTACTTCATACAATTTATCGTAATCACAAGGGTAACCTGCGATATCAACAGCGATAATTGCTTTTGTTTTTGACGTAATTGCTTGACGCACTTTTTCTGCATCTATATTGAAATCCTCTCCAGTAATATCGACCATAACAGGTGTAGCTCCAGCATGTACAATCACATTCGCACTTGCACAGTAAGTGTAAGGTGGTAAAATAACTTCATCACCTTCTTTTATGCCCAACCAATGCAAAAGTACTTGCATTCCCATCGTCCAAGAGTTTACAGCAATAGTTGTTTTACACCCTGTGTATTCTGTAATCTTTTTTTCAAACGTTTTGGTGCGTGGTCCTGTTGTAATCCAACCACTTTGCAAAGCTGCAGTTACTTCATCAATGACTTTTTGGTCAATTCTAGGTGGAGAAAATGGTATCATAAATAATTATCAATTATATTTGTGCGAAAATACGAATAAAAATAGATTCACTAAGGTTTAAAACGCTTTTTTTTCGAGAACATGTACGTACTATTCTTTTTCTTGGCTCTTTTAGCACTATTGCGTTTTACACCAACACTCCGCTTGCCAAATAGTTCACCATGGGTGATGCCCATTGCTTTGGGTATTAAGTTTGCTGTTGGACTTTTATTCGTTGTTGTATATACATATCACTATGGAGTGGGGGAGTTGACCGCTGATGGTAGCTCTTTTATGAAAGATAGTAAGGTCTTAAACGAGGTTTTTTATGAATCGCCTGCTGATTATGCTCGTTTCATGGTTGGGTTGGATAACGAAGAACTAAAAACACTTTATCTTTCTGAAACTGAACAATGGGATACTAGTAGTGATAATTGGTTGAATGATGCCAGAAATGTGTTAAGAATCCATTCTATTATACACTTTTTCTCTTTTGGCCACATTGGTATTCATTTGCTGATAATGGGTCTTATCAATCTAATAGGTTTAAGATGGTTGGCAATGGCTTTTCACCGGTTCACAAAAGTGAGAATTGAAACAATCTTTTTTACCTTGCTATTGATGCCCAATGTGCTGTTTTGGTCATCTGGGATTTTGAAAGAACCATTGATTTTCTTCTCTTTAGGCTTGTTGATGCATACTTTATTAGTGTCCCATGCTTGGTGGAAGAGGTTGATTCTTATTGCTTTGTCTGTTGCAGGTTTATTAAGTATCAAACCCTATTTAATTGTCTGCATTCTTCCTGCTATTGGAGTTTATCAACTTTTTATGTTGGTGAAAAACAGAAGTCTTGCCATTGTTTTAACCATTCTGCTAGGAGTTGTTAGTCTTGGATCTTTGCTTACAAAACCAATGCGCCCTATCGTCAATAAGTTATCTTATCAGCAGTTTGATTTTACGAACATTGGGAAAGGAGGGGTTTTTGCTCGAGCTGATACTTGTATTTACATTATCTACGGGCAAGACATGGGCTATGTTATCCTTGATAAAGAAGATTCTACTGTTTACTTAACGCATGAAGTTGTTGGCGATTACGTTCAACCGTATGATAAGAAAAACAAACATCGTTGCACGATTTATCCTAACGATAAACCATGGAAAATGTATTATGATGGCGAATTTAGTGGTAGCTACATCGATTTAACAATGATTAAAGAGTCGCCACAACAGTTGCTGAAAAATATACCTGAAGCGTTAATGAATGTTTTTTTAAGGCCTTTTCCCAATGATCCGCCAGATTCGAAGTTCAAATATGTCTCCATTGTTGATGGCTGGGGATTTTTAATTCTTTTTATAGGGACAGTTTTCTTTTTTAGACGATCTATTTCACAACAAGAAAGTGCTTTGATAGCGGCTTTATTAACCTTCTCGTTAGTATTAGCACTCATGATAGGGTGGACTACACCCGTGTTGGGAGCTATTATACGATACAAAGTACCTATCCAATTAGCATTCGCATTAATAGGTTTTATTTTATTACATCCACAAAAAATTCGATTTAAACATGAGTAATTTTGTTTTTATAACAGGTGCCACAGCAGGTTTCGGTGAAGCTTGTGCGCGTAAATTTGCTTCTAACGGATATGATTTAATCATTACAGGAAGAAGAAAAGAACGATTAGAAAAGTTAGAGTCGGAGTTGAAACAATTTGGAGTGAATGTGATTGCTTTAAATTTTGATGTTCGTGAACTTTCAGCTGTAGAAACTGCTATTTCTTCTTTGCCCGAAGAAGTGAAAAACAGCATTTCCATCTTAATTAATAATGCTGGCTTAGCAGTTGGTAGAGATACCATAGATGAAGGAATTATCGATGATTGGGAACGCATGATTGATACCAATATCAAAGGGTTATTATATGTTTCAAAACAAGTTATTCCATTGCTTCAGAAAAATCAAAAAGGACATATTTTCAACTTAGGGAGCATTGCTGGAAAAGAAGTATATCCAATGGGGAATGTGTACTGCGCTACAAAGCATGCGGTGGATGCTTTGTCTCGTGCAATGCGCATCGATTTGGTAAATGATAATATCAAGGTTACAAATATCGCTCCTGGTGCTGCAGTAACAGAGTTTTCATTGGTGCGTTTTAAAGGAGACCAAGATAAAGCCGATGCAGTTTATCAAAATTTTGATCCATTGGTAGCAGAAGATATTGCTAATACCATTTATTTTGTAGCAACACAACCGCAACATGTAACAATAAACGATTTGGTTATCATGCCAACAGCACAAGCGAGTGCTACGATTTTTAAAAAATAATTTTGTAGTTTACACTTTCTAACTCTTATTGATGAACTATCATAAATCTACTTTATTGACCTTGTTTTTGTTATTCGTTACTATTCAATTTAGTAATGCTCAAACTGCTTTTAAATTATTTGACACCTACATTGTAACAAATGATTCATTGTTATTAAAAGGTAATTACGCTCAGGTGACTGACAATATTCTGTTGTCAGAAAACAATCCTTCTTTTAAGAATTATAAACAAGAACTGGAAGTAATTAATACTGTTTTTCGTGTTAAATCTAAAAAGTCACAGGGCAAATTATTTAGTGAAATCAATGAGAAGTTGTTGAAACAATCTATTGATAAAGCATTGAAATTACAGTCGTCATCGTTGGAAATATGGACTCGTGCTAATTTAGCTTTTTATTATTATGAGCAGGCAATGTATAAAGATGCAGTGCCTACATTTTTGGATGTTATTTTGAAGGTGAAATCAGAAACAACCGTCGAAGTTTATAATGCTCCGTTAGTTTTCAAGCAAATAGCTTATTTTTTAGATTTTTCAAAAGATTATTCAGAATCCATTTATTTTTTTAAAAAATCACTTTCATTAACTAAAGATAATGACTCTGAAAAAGCTTCTATTTTGAACAGTATCGCTAATAGTTACAAGGATATTGGTAATTATGATCAAGCTGATTATTACAATGAATTAGCTTTGAAATATGCTCAACAAAATGGATTTACAATTCGAGAAGCAAAAATTTATGGGAGTCAGGCGCAAGTTTTTGCATTAAGAAATCAGTTTGAACCTGCCGAAAAAATGTTTTTAAAAGCGATTCAATTATCTGTACATGCAGGCAAAGATGAAAACTGTCGTTTTGAAGCTAACAAAAACACCGTTTACACGTTGGTGCAGTTGGGGAATCTTTATTTATCCAATAACAAAATAGATCAGCTAGAAAAGTGCATCGACCAAGTAAAAGCTTACCAGCAAAAAGACAAATCAAGTTACGAATGGCATGAGTTGAGCTTCACAGAACTTTATCAAAAATACGCTTCTAAAGTAAAGGATGATGCACTGGATTTGCTCTTACGTCGTCGTTTGGATAGTTTAAATGTGTTGGAAGCTGATTTTGTTGGTGACAAAGTGGTCAATAGTGCGTTTTGGAGAATACAAAAAACAAAGTTCCAGTTGCAAAAAGAGCGAGCTGAGGTTAAGGTCGAAAAAGCACAAAATAAGTTTGTATTGTTAATGATAACCAGTGTTTCTCTCTTGTTGATCATTGCTTCTTTTGTTTTGAGTTTTTATCAGCGTAAAAGAAAAGAAAAAATACGGTTCCAAACCCTGATAAAATCACTCTTAACACAAAATAAAAACATCAATCTTAGTCGTCTAGAGTTGGAAAAGTTTGCTAATTCAAAAAATGATGAACTCTCACGCATGCAGGAACAATACAAGGCTATTGAACAAGAATACATCCGATATGCTCAATTGATAGAATCAGACAATTTAAACCAATTATTAAAGAAAAACATTGCAACGGAAGAGCGTTGGGAAGAATTTAAACGTTTATTTAGTGCTAAGTATCCCGAATATTTTCAATATGTTCAGCTGAATTTTCCTGAAATAACGGATGTGAATTTACGAATTGTTTTACTATTGAAATTAGGATTTACACAAGCTAAGATCTCTGAATGTGTTGGAATTTCTCAGGATTCAGTCAAAAAAGCCATTCAACGATTACGCAAAAAAGTGGGCGAGCGTTACGAAGATTTGTTTGAAATAAAAGAATAAGTTTTTTTATAGGATTACATTTCAGTGAATTATCGGATGTACCCTTATTTGTCCCCCTGCTTGTCTCCCCATTTGTCCTCCTTTATTTTTTGATGTTTTAAATGTCTGAACTTAGTTTTGCGGCTCATTTTAAAACAATCTTTTATGAAAAAAATTATTATTATGGGAACAGCTGCTTCTTTAGTAGCTATTATGACATCTTGTGGAACTTACAAGGAAACTACGACAAGAAACATGAATGCAAATGTAACGAAAGTTGTATCGGAACCAAAAATCATGGATTATTCTGTTGATTTGACAAAAAAAGCGACTGGTGCAGCAGAAGGTAAATTAGCAGGTAAATTAAGCTTTAAAAAATGGTTAACAAAAGATTATTATGTTCAAAGAGCCTTAGTTGAAGCGATTAATTCATCGAATTCAGATTTTATCTTTGAACCAGTTATCGATGCAGAATTTAAAAAGAAATACATCAGCGTAAAAATTGTTGGCTATCCTGCAAAATACACAAAGATTTCAGACATGAATTACAAAGACACTACTCAAATGAAATATTATTATAATTCACTTGAAAATAGTGATGCGCTGAACAGAAAGTTTGGTACTGATGGTCAAAAATACACTGGTGGTGTGCTTAAAAAAATCATGAATTTAGGTAAATAATAAGTTGTAAGTGTATATAAAACGGGTTGTTTTATTGATTGAAACAGCCCGTTTTTATTCTTGATTATCAGTTGTTTGTAAAATGTACCCCTGTTTGTCCCCCTCTTTTTTTGTTCGTTTTTTTTCCTTTTATGTAAGTTTGCAAGACAGATGAATAATGAAAAGATAAGATAAGTTTTCAGTTAGTTCATATAGTCACCATTATTCATTTTACAACATGGTTTCTAACCACTTATTCACAATACAAAAGGCTGATAAAATTTTCTTATCAGCCCTTTTTTACATGATTATTTCTTTTACTTATTCCCTTTTGCGTAATCAGTCAAGAATTGCTCCAAACCTTTGTCTGTTAAAGGATGATTAGCCAATGCTTGAATTGCTTTTAAAGGACAAGTTGCAACGTCAGCGCCAATTTCAGCACATTTAATAATATGCATAGGGTGACGAACAGAAGCTGCTAAAATTTCAGTTTCGTACATGTAGTTGTCAAAAATTGTTCTGATTTGAGCAATTAATTCCAATCCATCGGATGAAATATCGTCCAAACGACCTAAAAATGGAGAAATGTACGTAGCGCCAGCTTTTGCAGCCAACAAAGCTTGTCCTGCAGAGAAAACTAATGTACAGTTTGTTTTAATTCCTTTTGAAGTAAAATACTTAATAGCTTTAATACCAGCTGGAATCATTGGAATTTTTACAACGATGTTCTTGTGTAATTTTGCCAATTCTTCTCCTTCTTTAATCATCCCTTCGTAGTCTGTTGCAATAACTTCAGCTGAAACAGGTCCATCAACGATATTGCAAATAGCCACGTAATGATCTAAGATGTTTTGCGCACCAGTAATCCCTTCTTTAGCCATTAATGAAGGATTAGTTGTTACCCCATCCAAAATACCTAAGTCATTTGCTTCCTTAATTTCATTTAAGTTAGCTGTATCGATAAAAAATTTCATGTCTTTTTTTTAATATTTGCTACAAAAGTAGTGAAAATTTGATGAATCACCTTTTTTGCTTTTATTTTGAATTGAATAATTATTGTTTTGATTTGCAAATCAATTGTTTACGTTAATGTTTTTGATCTTGTTTTATGGCTTTTTATGCCTACTTAATTGTTATGTTATTTTGATTGATTCTAAATTACAATCTTTGTGTTTAATTATACAAACTTTACTGTTTTGAATTTGTTGAAATTATTCAAATTCATTAAATTCGCAGTGTTTTAAAAAATAGATTGGTTTAACGATTCATTTTAGATTAAATCTGGCTATTATTTTAGATAAAGTAGCATTAACATTGAAACAAATTTCAAAATGAGCATGTACAACGAATACCTTCAAGAAATTGAAGAACGCAAAGCACAAGGACTTCATCCAAAACCAATTGATGGAGCGGAATTATTAAGTGAAATCATTTCTCAAATTAAAGATGTAAACCATCCACACAGAGAAGATTCTATTAAGTATTTTGTTTATAACACTCTTCCTGGTACAACAGGTGCAGCAGGTGTGAAAGCAGAGTTTTTGAAAGAAATTATCTTGGGAACGGTTGTTGTCAATGAAATTACTCCAACTTTTGCTTTTGAGTTATTGTCACACATGAAAGGTGGACCGTCTATAAAAGTATTGTTGGATTTATCTTTGGGTGACAATGTAGCTATTGCTCAAGAAGCAGCCAAAGTTTTAAAAACACAAGTATTCTTGTATGATGCAGATACAAATCGTTTAAAAGAAGCTTTCAATAAAGGAAATGCTATTGCTAAAGATATCATTGAAAGCTATGCAAAAGCTGAATTCTTTACTAAATTACCTGAAGTCCCAGAAGAAATCAAAGTGGTGACTTATATCGCTGCTGAAGGTGATATTTCTACCGACTTACTTTCTCCGGGTAATCAAGCTCACTCTCGTTCAGACCGTGAATTACATGGTTTGTGCATGATGACGCCTGAAGCTCAAGCTGAAATAAAGGCAATGCAAGCTCAACATCCAGACAAGAGCGTGATGTTGATTGCAGAAAAAGGAACAATGGGAGTAGGTTCTTCTCGTATGTCAGGTGTAAATAACGTGGCTCTTTGGACTGGTAAACAAGCAAGTCCTTATGTTCCATTTGTGAATATTGCTCCAATTGTTGGTGGTACAAATGGTATTTCTCCAATTTTCTTGACAACTGTTGACGTAACAGGAGGTATTGGTATTGACCTTAAAAACTGGACTAAGAAAGTAGATGAGAATGGTAACGCTGTTCGCAATGAAAATGGTGACTTTGTTTTAGAAGAAGTTTATTCTGTTGCTACGGGTACCGTTTTAACAATTAACACAAAGACTAAAAAATTATATAATGGCGACAAAGAATTGATTGACATTTCTAAAGCTTTGACACCTCAAAAAATGGAGTTCATCAGAGCAGGAGGATCTTACGCTATTGTTTTTGGTAAAAAAATTCAAACGTTTGCAGCTCAATTATTAGGAATTGAAGCTCCATTAGTTTTTGCTCCTTCAAAAGAGGTTTCTGTAGAAGGACAAGGATTAACAGCTGTTGAAAAAATCTTCAATAAAAATGCTGTAGGAAAAACTCCGGGAAAAGTATTACACGCTGGATCTGATGTTCGCGTAGCTGTAAACATTGTTGGTTCACAAGATACAACAGGTTTAATGACAGCGCAAGAATTAGAGTCGATGGCAGCTACTGTGATTGCGCCTAATGTTGACGGAGCTTATCAATCAGGTTGTCACACTGCGTCCGTTTGGGATAAAAAAGCTCAGACAAACATTCCTAAATTGATGAAATTCATGAATGATTTTGGTGTGATTACTGCTCGCGACCCTAAGAATTCTTACCATTCAATGACCGACGTTATTCACAAAGTGTTGAATGACATTACAGTAGATGATTGGGCAATTATTATTGGTGGAGACTCTCACACTCGTATGTCAAAAGGTGTTGCTTTCGGTGCTGACTCTGGTACTGTTGCATTGGCTTTAGCAACTGGTGAAGCGTCAATGCCTATTCCAGAATCTGTAAAAGTAACATTTAAAGGTACAATGAAAGAACACGTGGATTTCCGCGATGTTGTTCATGCTACACAATTACAAATGTTGCAACAATTTGAAGGAGAAAACGTGTTCCAAGGAAGAATTATTGAAGTTCATATTGGAACATTGTTAGCAGACCAAGCGTTTACATTTACTGACTGGACAGCAGAGATGAAAGCAAAAGCTTCTATTTGTATTTCTCAAGACAATACATTAATTGAATCGTTGGAAATTGCCAAGGCTCGTATTCAAGTGATGATTGATAAAGGAATGGACAATCATAACAAAGTTCTTCAAAGCTTGGTTGACAAAGCAAATAAGCGTATCGCTGAGCTTAAGTCAGGTGAAAAGCCAGCGTTGAGACCAGATGAAAATGCGAAATACTTTGCTGAAGTAGTTGTTGATTTGGATTTAATTGACGAGCCAATGATTGCTGACCCAGATGTGAATAACGAAGATGTTTCTAAACGTTATACACACGATACAATTAGAGATCTTACTTATTACGGAGGTAATAAAAAAGTAGATTTAGGATTTGTTGGTTCATGTATGATTCATAAAGACGACTTAAAAATTGTTTCTCAAATGCTTAGAAATGTTGAAAAACAATATGGTAAAGTTGAATTCAAAGCTCCTTTAGTTGTTACGGCTCCAACTTACAATATTATTGATGAGCTGAAAGCAGAAGGCGACTGGGAATACTTACAAAAGCATTCAGGATTTGAGTTCGATGATGCTTTACCAAAAAGTGTTGCACGTACAGAATATGAAAATATCATGTACTTAGAGCGACCTGGTTGTAACCTTTGTATGGGGAACCAAGAAAAAGCAGCAAAAGGAGATACAGTTTTAGCTACATCTACACGATTATTCCAAGGCCGTGTGGTAGAAGATAGAGCTGATAAAAAAGGTGAATCGTTATTAGCTTCAACTCCTGTTGTTGTGTTGTCTGCTATTTTAGGACGTATTCCTACAATTGAAGAATACAAAGCAGCTGTAGAAGGAATTAATTTGACTAAATTCAAACCAATTTCAACTAAGTTGTAAAAAAAATAAATAAGCTAAAAAGCCGATGAAATTACTTCATCGGCTTTTTTATGTTTAAGGTAAATCAAATAGACAGGTTCTAAAAAAGTTGTTTTTGATAAAAAAAAATATTAATTTTGAGAAATATAGGAAGTAATATTAATTAAACTAAAATTAAAATATGGTATTCGATTTAGATATGATACAAAAGGTGTACGAACGCTACCCTGAACGTATCGCTGCCGCTAGAAAAATAGTCGGAAAACCTTTGACATTGGCCGAAAAAATTCTTTACACGCACCTTTGGGATGGAAATGTAACTGAGGCTTATGAAAGAGGAAAGTCGTATGTGGATTTTGCTCCAGACCGTGTAGCGATGCAGGACGCTACTGCGCAGATGGCCTTATTGCAATTTATGCAAGCTGGAAAAGCGAAAGTAGCAGTGCCGTCTACTGCGCACTGCGATCACTTGATTCAAGCAAAAGTTGGTGCAGATAAAGATTTACAAGAAGCTTTAAATAAATCATCCGAGGTATTTAATTTCCTTTCTTCTGTATGTAACAAATACGGAATTGGTTTTTGGAAACCAGGAGCGGGAATCATTCACCAAGTAGTATTAGAAAATTATGCTTTCCCTGGAGGGATGATGATTGGTACAGACTCGCACACAGTAAATGCAGGTGGTTTAGGAATGGTTGCCATTGGAGTTGGTGGTGCCGATGCTGTTGACGTAATGGCTGGAATGGCATGGGAGTTAAAAATGCCTAAGTTAATCGGTGTTAAGTTGACAGGTAAATTGAACGGTTGGACTGCGCCTAAAGATGTTATTTTAAAGGTTGCAGGGATCTTAACAGTGAAAGGTGGTACTGGTTGTATCGTCGAGTATTTTGGGGAAGGTGCCAAAGCGATGTCGTGTACAGGAAAAGGAACCATTTGTAACATGGGAGCTGAAATTGGAGCGACAACTTCAACGTTTGGTTACGATGATTCTATGCGCCGTTATTTGACTGCTACAGGACGTGAAGAGGTTGTAAAAATGGCGGATAAGGTTGCTGAACACTTAACAGGTGACCCTGAAGTATATGCAAATCCTGAGCAGTATTTTGATCAAGTGATTGAAATTAATTTATCAGAATTAACACCACATTTGAATGGACCTTTCACACCAGATTTAGCAACTCCAGTTGCAGAGTTTAGAGAAAAAGCATTGGCAAACGGTTGGCCTTTAGAAATTGAGTGGGCTTTAATCGGTTCTTGTACCAACTCTTCTTATGAAGATTTATCAAGAGCTGCTTCAATTGTTGAAGACGCAGTTAGCAAAGGGGTGAAACCTAAAGCAATTTTAGGTATTAATCCTGGTTCTGAACAAGTTCGCTATACAGCTGAACGAGATGGATTCATGGACACATTTAGAAAATTTGAATCTGCACGTATCTTTACAAATGCTTGTGGACCATGTATTGGTCAATGGGATCGCGAAGGAGCAGAAAAACAAGAGATAAATTCTATCATTCACTCGTTTAACCGTAACTTTGCAAAGCGTGCAGATGGCAACCCTAATACGCATGCGTTTGTTGCATCACCGGAAATGGTTGCAGCTATCGCGATTGCGGGACGTTTGGATTTCAATCCAATTACTGACACCTTAACAAACGAAAAAGGTGAACAAGTTAAATTAGCAGAGCCTAAAGGATCTGAATTGCCAGCAAAAGGATTTGACGTAAAAGACAACGGTTACCAAGCGCCTGCTGAAGATGGTTCAAGTATTGTTGTTGATGTAAAGCCAGATTCTGAGCGTTTGCAGTTGTTAGAAGAGTTTCCAGCATGGGATGGTAAAAACATCACAGGAGCGAAGTTATTGATCAAAGCTCAAGGAAAATGTACAACAGATCACATTTCAATGGCTGGTCCATGGTTGAGATACCGTGGTCACTTAGATAACATTTCGAATAATATGTTAATCGGTGCGGTGAATGCTTTTGGCGGAGCTACTAATGAAGTGGTAAACCAATTAACTGGTGCAAAAGGCGAAGTGCCTGCAACAGCTAGAGCATACAAAGCTGCTGGTATTCCTTCAATTGTTGTAGGAGACCAAAACTACGGAGAAGGATCCTCACGTGAGCATGCAGCAATGGAACCTCGCCACTTGGGTGTAAAAGCGGTGATTGTTAAATCATTTGCACGAATCCATGAAACCAACTTGAAAAAACAAGGAATGTTAGGGCTGACTTTTGCTAATGAAGCTGATTATGACAAAATCAAAGAAGATGATACATTCAACTTTGTTGATTTAGTGGATTTTGCACCAGGTAAACAGTTGACGTTAGAACTTGTTCATGCTGATGGTTCAAAAGAAGAAATCAAATTAAACCACACTTATAACGAGCAACAAATAGATTGGTTTAAAGCTGGTTCAGCATTGAATTTGATTAAAAAACAAAATCAATAATTGAATTAAATTGAATGAAAAGCTGTCTGTTTTAGGCAGCTTTTCTTATTTTTGTTCACTAAAAAAGGTTAAAAAAATGTTAATTGTTAACCGAATGGTACGATTTTTGCGTCTCTATGTATATCTTCAACTTCAAATTATGATGAAAATGAAAGCAATTCTATTTTTCTTAACAGCAATGACACTTAGTGCAGGATTTGCTCAAAAAATAAAAATCAAAGTAGCTGATCAACCAGATACGACTGTTCACTTGGTAAAATATGCTGGTGCTAAATTGTATTATGCTGATACTGCACAAATTAAAAAAGGAGTAGTTGAATTTGACGGGGCGAAACAGCAAGCAGGCTTGATGGGATTATTGCTACCTGGTCAGCGTTTGGTTGAGTTTATGTTCAACAAAGAGGAGGTTGATATCGAAACAAAAGGGCCAGATTTTATGGCTAATATGAAAGTGAAAAAATCAGAAGAAAACAAGGTTTTCAATGCTTATGTTTCGTTTATAACGAAAAAGAGAACAGAAGTACAAGCTTTAAACAATCAACTATCCTCTTTAAAGAAAGAAGATGCTGCTTACAAAGACACAGAAGCAAAAATCAAAGCAATCAATAACGAGGTTTTAGCACATCAAAAAGAAATTGCTAAAAATCATGCAAATATGTTGGTTGGCAAAATGATTAACATGTCTATTGAGGTAGATATTCCTGAAGCTCCTGTTGATAAAAATGGTGCTATCATTGATTCTAATTTTAAGTATCACTATTACCGTGATCATTTCTTTGATAACACAGATTTCTCGGTTGATGGATTGGTGAATACACCCATTTTTGGTACAAAAATAGAATACTATTTTAGCAATAAAATGTTGATGCAACATTGGGATACAATTTTAAAATATGCGTATGATTTGATTGATAACCGTTTGGACCCAAAGTCACGTGCATTTGAATATGTGGTTTCTCACGTAACAAGCACCTATGGAAAAAGCAACCAAATGGGGATGGATAAAGTATATGCTCTAATGGCTGATAAATACTATTGTTCTAAAAATAAGGAAGGAAAATCACCTGCTTTTTGGATGACAGCAGATAAGTTAGATGAACTTTGTGAGAAAATAAATGTTCAGAAACATTTAGTAATGGGTGAATTGGTGCCAAACATTATTTTGCCCGATACTCTAGATAAAGCATGGGACCAACTAAATTGGGTAAGTGTTAGAAAGTTGCCATCGGAATACACCGTTTTGTATTTCTGGGATGCTGATTGTGGACATTGTAAAAAAGTAACTCCTAAATTAGCTGAGTTGTATGATAAAAAATTAAAAGCAAGAAACATTGAAGTGGTTGCAATTGGTAAGGCTACTGATGGCAATTACAAGAAGTGGAAAGAATACATTGTTAAAAACAAATTAAATTTCATTAATCTTGCTGTAACTGAAACGGTAATGAATGTAGCAAAAGAAAAAGCGCATTTGTTGGTGCCTAGGTTTACAAATTTAGAGTCTTTGAACGTACATAATACATTTGATATTTACTCTACTCCTCGTATTTTCTTATTGGATAAGAATAAACGCTTTATTGCAAAACAAATTTCAGTTTCTCAATTGGAAGAAATCTTAGACAGAGAACAAGGAATGCCTAATGCTCCAAAATTGTTCCCTCCAGATCCTGAGGAAGATGAACACATGCAAAGTAAAGATTAATAAAAAAATAGAGGGTGCCTGATTTTTCGGATACCCTCTATTTTTATGCTATACTACTTATCTAAAATAACTTCTTATTTCATCCCATGTAAAGCTGATTGTAGTCCCTCCTACGGCTAAACAATAATTAGGTAAATCAAAATCAACTGAAAAGCTAATTTTATCTTCAGAAAATGCAATGCCTAAATCATTGAAATTATATTTCTGTAAAACGAAACCTTCGAAACAGTCGTCATTGTCTTCATCAGCTCTCATTTCTTGGTAATCCTGCTTTATTTTAGCGTTTACCTTGTTTAATAATTCCCCTTTTTTACTATTAAAAAGCTGTTCATTGGTGATTTTATGGTACGCCCCAGTTTCATTTTTTTCATACACTTGATAGGAATAAAAATACTTTCCATTCTCTTCGGTGCTTTCGGTAACTGTTTTAAATGACTTGTATAAACACGTTTTAATCGAGCCATTATCATCCTTCCTTTTTTCAGAACATGTTACTTTTTCTTCATCGTTTGTAGTACTAGCCTCATCAATGTTTAACTCTCCGTTTTGAGTTATTTCCACTTCCTCATTACTTGTTTCGATTGAGTTATTGGTACAAGCAACCATTGCAGTTAAAATGGCGCCAGCCATAAGTAGTGTTTTAAGCTTTTTCATTGTTAATGTTTTAATTTGTTATTTCAAGTTTTTGTTTTCACCCATGTAATAGCCAAGTCGAATTCCTACGTTGTAATTTGAATAGATAGAAGAATGATTGAAAGCTAATCCTACAAAAAAACCTTTATCTTCCATTTGATTGCGGTATTCAAACACATATTGGTGTCTAAGTTCGTTTAAACGAAAAGCATATTGAACATAAAACTGGTGGAATAATCCAAGTTCAAGAGCTACTAAGGTATTCATGTAGTTGATGGGTGTAAGAAATACACTTGGCTTTAACTCTACTTTTTCACCTATTCTAAAGTTGTATCCTGTATGAAAGTACATGTCACGTTGATTTTGCAATAAAACATCGTCTGGTTTGTAGCTAGCAGCAAAAATATGTTTACCAGAAAGTCCCATGTCTAAGCCTTTGTAATGATAGCTTACTCCTAAGTCCATGTCAGCCATTGCTTTTATTTTTTTTAAGTTGGGTAAATAGGATTCATATTTTAATTTCTTAAGATTATAAAATGAAAAATCTCCTCTTAAAGCAAAAGTAATTGCATGGTTGTCAGCAATAGGGAGTGTGTACCCAAATCCAAGAGCCAATTCACTATTGGTTGTAAAAGAATAAGGTTGCTGTACAAAGTGCACCATAATCATGAAATTCGAAAAGCGTGATGTATGTTGGAAAAAATTATTCAATTGCGCTTTAGACTGATTGTTGTTTGGTGTAATCCCAATAAGAGTATTTAAACTCGTTACACTGGAAACATCACCTTCAAGTCGATTGGTTAACGAATGACTTGGATTATAGTAATTGTAACTTTGCGTAAAAAAATCATCGTTTAAGTTACGTTGCGCAAATGCTCCTATTGAAGTAAAGAATGCAAGGCTATATACAATTAATTTTTTCATAATTATTTCAATAAATCAAGTTGGTTTTTAGCATCAATTAAATACTTTTTAAATACTGTGTAGTGATCGTCACCATCGTAAGTGATTAAACTTACATCAGCCCCCGATTGTGAGAGTCCATTGTATGCGTCTTCAGAGTTGAAATAAGGAACATAATCATCTTGATTTCCATGATAAAAAAACACTTTTCCTTGAGGCGTCCATCCTGAGCTATACGTGTTTTTTGCAATGATGTTTTGTACTTCAGTATCTCCACCCTCAGTAATTTGCTTGATAAAATAGATGTTAAAAATTTTAGAAGGAATTTTTGCTGGAGGATTAAAAGCAGTTACTTGATCATAAACAGGGTAGGAGTAAAAACGATCATTGGCACGTTTTAAACCAGAAAATTTATTCATTGAATACAATGCCCATGAGTAGATGTTTAATTTATCATTAAATTCATCCTTTTTGTCCATTACAGACTGGATAAAACGTTTGAAATTGTAAGGTCCGGAAAGGTTTAAACTAGCAACAACTTGAAATTCATAACTGGCATACTCTTGAATAAAACGATGAGTTGCCAAGGCTGCACCACCACCTTGTGACCAACCAGCAAGAAACAGACGGTTATCGTAAACTAAATTGCTTTTTGAAAAGTAAGATTTAGCAGCGATATTACCAAAATAAATGGATTTAACCAATTCTGGATAGTAAACAAACGGATGTTCCTTTCCTTTTGTACGATTGTATCCAACATAGTCAGGCATAAAAACGGTGTAACCAGCAGATGCCCATGCTAAACCAATGTTTCTTGTTTCTAAAAATTTTGAATTTTGTCCATGATACAATGATGGAGTGTCATCGTCCATACCTAAAAGCTTTAATGGTACCACAGTGCCGTGATTGTAATTCACAAAATGCACGGTGTCTTTGCCCACTGGTAAAAATAACATACCTGAAGTTTCAATTCTTTTACCATCGTACTCTGTAATGTAAACAAGCTCAACGAGTTTTACATCATATTGAGCAAATAAGCTAATGTCTGTTTCATTTGCTAGTTGAATGCATTCCGATTTTGTAATTGTTTTAACATCCTTAGCTTCTACGAGGTCTCCTTCTGATAAATTACTTATAGGAGCCTTTTTACATGAGGTTGTAGCAATAATGAATAGAAGTGCTAAATGCAATAAGTGTTTCATAATTTAATTTTTTTTGTAAATATAAACATTAATGTTTTTTAGCAGTTAGTTAAGTTGCTGAATATATGGTAGAATTCAATAAAACCGATATTTTTTTTAATAAAAATAAAAATGGATTCTATTTTTTTTATTAATTTAAGGGTTGAAACCTAAAAAACAACACATATTTTGGGACAAATTGTAAAAATTAAATCAATTGAACACCTAACACATGATGTATTACAAGTTCAATTAGAAAAACCTGAAGGAGTAGCTTATGTTACAGGTCAAGCAGCAGACATTTCTATAAACAAACCTGGATGGGAAGAAGAATTGCGTGCTTTTACATTTACTTCACAACCGGAGGATGATTACTTAGAGTTTATCATTAAGACGTATCCTACACATGAAGGAGTAACGAATGAACTTTTATCGTTAAAGGCAGGAGATGAAATGATTGTTGGAGATGTGTTTGGTGACATTTCGTACAAAGGAGATGGTGTTTTTATCGCTGGGGGAGCTGGTGTTACACCTTTTATTGCTATTTTAGATAAATTAGAGAAAGAAGGAAAACTTGGTGACAACCGCTTGTTGTTTGCTAATAAGACTAAAAGTGATATTATTCGTGAGCAAGCTTTGACAAAGCAGTTGGGCAAAAACTTTGTAAATATCTTGTCAAATGAGCAAGTTGATGGGTATGAACACGGATTTATTAACGCAGAGTTAATTAAAAAGTACAGCGCTGACAACTTGAAGTATTATTATTTATGCGGTCCAGATCCTATGATGGAAGCAGTAGAAAAACAATTGGAATCGTTAGGCGTAGCTAAAGAATATATTGTTAGAGAGGCTTTTTAAGTGAATGCTTAAAATCGAAAAAGGGCTGCAAAAACAGCCCTTTTTCTTTTGTGAATTTTAAATCTTCAACTATCAGGTTGAATTATTGTGACGTAATAACGCACAATGTTTTTATGTTATTGGCAAAGCCA
>CAZOKJ010000007.1:86115-88991 GCA_964580465.1 uncultured Fluviicola sp.
TTTTTTAGTTTTCAGAAAACAAATATACAATAAGTTTTGAATAAAACAATTTCTTTTGGAATTATTTTTTAATTATTTTTGAAACAGTTTCAATTTCTCCTTCGTTTGACACAATTCTAAGCATATAAAAAGCTTTAGTTAGTTGATCTGTTGAGAGTTTTATAAAGTTGTTTCCCTTAGAAATTGTCATTTTTTGAATGGTTGAAACTCCTATGGCATCAATAAATTCAAAAGAATAGACTCCACTTGTTTCAGCTTTGAAATTGATAGCTAAATAATCGCTAAATGGATTGGGATATACAGCAGTTTCGTTGAATGATCTATTGACTACAACCGTTGAAAGAATTGTTTCTTTCCCGTCGTAATCTACTTGCTTTAAGCGGTAGTAAACAGTTTCAGCAGAAGTTTCAATAAAAAGTTGTATTTTTACACAAAATTTTTGAACAATGAAAACATATAATAAAATCATGTTGGCAGTTTGGCTAACGTTTACCATAGTAATTACACTGTTTGTGACCTATATGTCGCTTACTGAAGGTTTTAATCGTTGGGGTTATATGTATGTTTTTGCCGTACTTTCTCTTGTAATGTATTTGATGAAGCGTTTTATGATGAAACGTTATGAAAAACACATGCAGTATTTGGAAGAACAAACACAAAAACAAAAAGAATCTTAAAGCTGTTGCACTGCTAAATGGTTAACAATTTATATTCGCTGCTTATTTTCTTACTCTTTCTTATTCCAATTTCTTTTGGGCAACGAAAATTGAGTGGAATTGTAACGGATGAAAATAATTTGCCAATCCCTTCTGCAAAAGTTTTTGTCAAAAATGATGCTTCTTTAAGAACTGTCTGTAATACAAATGGTTATTATGAAATGTTCCTCGATCCAGGAGAGTATTTCTTGGTAGTTCAAGCAATAGGTTATCAAAATAGGGAGGTTTATGTCGCTATGACCGATGCTCCACAGCAAAAAGATGTGTTTTTACTTCCTTTAAGTATCAAAGAAACGGGTGAAATTGAAGTTATTGCCAAAAAGACAAACCCAGGCCGTGATATCATTCTAAAAGTTGTTGAAAAACGGGATCAAATCAATCCTTGGATGTTTCCGCATTCTTGTGAGGTGTATATAAAGTCGGTAGAACATATCGATGATTCGCAATCGAAATCTAAAAAAAAGCAACAAGCTGTCGTAAAAGAAGATATTGAAGATCCGTTTGCTGAAAATCGAAAGGAAGATGAGAAGTTTGCTAATAGCATGAATTTTTTAGAAGTGCAATTAACACGCCAATTTGAACCTGTCAATAAAGTAAAAGAAATCCGAAATGCGTATGATCTAAGAGGGAAAGCGGATAACATGTATTACACAACTACTGTCAAATCAAATTTCAATTTCTTTCAAAATTTACTTCATCTTAATGACTTGCACCAAACACCTGTGAGTTCGCCGATTTCTATTCCTGGTATCATGAGCTACAAATATCGCTTAGTAGAACAATACGAAGAAAATGATCGGAAGATACATAAAATAAAAATTACTCCAAGGAACACGGCTACCACAACGCTTGATGGTTATATATGGGTTGTTGATTCTACATGGTTGATTCAAAAGTTGGAATTTACAATGAACAAAGGGAATTTGATTATCTATGATCACTTTACAATTCAACAAGAGTTTGAACATCCTGGAGATACACTGTGTGTGCTGAAAAATCAGGTGCTAAACTATGGTGTTACCTACAATAAAATCAGAACGCAATTGGAAAATTATGCGTCTTTTTATGCGTATGATTTTGATGTGAATTTCTCAAAAAAACATTTTAAAAACGAGTTGTCTGTCACTAATCAACAAGCTTATGAACGGGATAGTTCTTATTGGAAAGAAAACAGAAAAACTGAACTAACAATGGAAGAATTGCGCTATATTATTGTTCAAGATAGTATTCGTGATTATCAAAATAGGGCAGAGTATTTGGATTCTGTAGATAGGGAATTTAACAAAATAACGGCTCTAAAGGTGTTATGGTTTGGAATAGACCATCGAAATCGAGCTAAAAAAACACAATTTACATTTAGTTCTTTGGCTACAATGTCGCGACCAATCTATATTGCTGGACCTCGCATTGCTCCTAATATTTTTTTCTTTAAAAAATGGAAGGATGAACGCTCGATTGATTCTTATACAGAAGCTTCAGTTGGATTTTTAAATGGAGATGTGAAAGGAAATACTTGGTGGAGGTATCGCTACAATCCTTTTCATTTTGGAACTATAGCTGCTGAGTTTGAACATGATTTTGGAGTCGTTACATGGAATGATGCGATTACGGAAGTGTATAAGCGTGAAAACTTTTATGAAAAAACTGGTTTAACAATCATACATGACTATGAGTTGGTGAATGGTTTGAGCCTAAATACAGAGTTTTCATTTGCTGAACGCAGAAGTATTCATCATTACAAATTTCTAAAAGGTTTAGATAAATACTTGCCCAATAATGAAGCAAAGACTTTTCAATCATACCAAGCTTCTATTGTGACAGCTACTCTGTCCTATACTCCAGGTCAAAAATACATGCGTGAACCTTATCGAAAAGTCGTTCTAGGATCTAAATGGCCCACTTTTTATGCTTATTATGAACGCGGTGTGCCAAAATTATTTGGTAGCGATGTGGATCATGAATACTTGCGCTTAGGAATTCAACAAACCTTTAAGTTAGGACTTATAGGCACAACAAGTTATCACATTCATTCTGGTAAGTTTTTGGGCACTAAAGCACTGCACGATGCCGATTACAAGTATTTTAGAAGGAGTGAGCCCATTTGGTTTTCCAATCCACTCAATTCTTTTCAAGGACTTGATACAAGCTTGCCTACTACCA
>CAZOKJ010000008.1:0-12709 GCA_964580465.1 uncultured Fluviicola sp.
GATTTTAACAGATTAACAAAAATAGAAAATCAGACGGGGGAGACAACAATTACATATCAAGCCACAGGAGGTATTATGAAAACAATAACTACTTTATTAGATGGTTCAGTAAAAATAAAGGAAGAGGATGCTACTGGGAAATTAATAAAAGCTATAGATGAAGGTGGAACACTTACTTATTCCTATTTCAGTCATGGGGGGATAAAAGAGGTGAAATTAGACGGTGTAACGGTTACAGCTTCTGAGTATGACAATTTGGGAAGACAGACTAAACTTATTGATGCTAACGCAGGTGAAACTTCTTATACATATAATGTTTTGGGAGAATTAATGACCCAAACTGATGCCAATAATAAAACAACCCAAATGACCTATGATGCTTTCGGAAGATTGAACCAACGAACAATGCCAGACAGAACTCTTGATATGCAATACTATACAGAGGGAAATGGATTGAATCAAATCAAAAAAATCACATACAATGAAGGAGCAGAAGAATTTGTTTACGACCAGTTTCAACGTCTGTCAGAGATGAAGAGGACTATTGATGGGCAGGAATTTATTTTTAAATATACCTATGATCAATTTGGTAATGTTCAGAAACTAGAATATCCGAGTGGGTACTTTGTAAATAATTTATATGACAATAAGGGATACCTTATAAAAGTAACTAACCCAGACAATATGGTTCTATGGGAAGCCAATGAACAAGATGCTATGGGAAGAATTACAAAGTTCACTAAAGGCGATGGTATTCAAACAGAAATGAATTATAATTATTTGAACATATTAGAGGAGATAAAAGCAGGAAGTGTTCAACATCATACATACGTAATTAATTCGCAAAATGGAAATCTGTTGGAGCGAAAAGATTTGATAAAAGGATTGGTTGAAACATTTCAGTATGATAATATTGAACGTTTAACAAAAGCAAATACAGGTCTTGTCTCAAACCCACTTTTAGTTTTAGAATCAATAGAAACTGTGTATGCTGATAACGGAAATATTACATCTAAAACAGGTATAGGAGATTATGTCTATCACCCCGAAAAAATAAATGCAGTAACTGGTGTGGAAAATGTAGATGAAAGAATTTCATTCAACACTCAGCAAATTACTTACAATGCATTTGCTAAAACAAAAACAATTACTGAAGGCAGCAAACGTATGTATTTCACCTATGGTTCAGATGACGAACGGGTGATGACTGAACTCGTGGAATTAGACGGCAGCAATGAAACAACCCTTCTCAAAAAATACTTCTTCGGCTTGTATGAGCAAGAAAGTGAAGGAGCAGCGCAACGCCACATTCATTACATCATGGCGGGAGACGGACTTACGGCAATTGTCGTGGAAGAAAACGCTGAAAGAAACACCTATTTTACCTATAAAGACCATTTGGGAAGTATCGTAACACTCACGGATGAGGAAGGAGATGTGTTCTTTGAACAGAACTTTGATGCATGGGGGAAATACAGAAATCCTAATGATTGGTCATATAGTAATATTCAGGATGCACCAACATGGCTTCGGGGCTATACGGGACACGAGCACTTGATGCAGTTTGATCTAGTGAACATGAATGGGCGTATGTATGATCCTACAATAGGACGTATGTTAAGACCTGATAATTTTGTACAGGAACCAACCAACTCACAAAGTTATAATCGATATAGTTATGTATTTAATAATCCATTAAAATACGCAGATCCAAATGGAGAAATTGCATTTGCTCCTATTTTATTAGGGATGGCATACGGAGCACTTATTGGTGCTGGAACTTCTGCACTTATCTATTCAGTTACTACTGCAGCTTCAGGTAATGAATGGAGTTGGAATTCATTTGGTAGAGCAACTGCTATGGGGGCAGTTGGAGGTGCTTTAGGCGGTGGATTTGGTGCCTTAGGGAGTCAATTGGGGTCTGTTGGACAAAGTTTGGGATATAACTTATTTACGAATATCGCAAGTAATTCAGCAACGAGTTTAGCTTTTGGAGAAAATATCAGTTGGGGAAGTTTTGCTGGAATGACTATGGGAGGTGTTATAGGTGCTGGAATAGGTAGCTTTTCAGGTGTTTCGGGTGGTGCTGTTAAAAATATTCTAGCTGAAATAGGCTTTGGTACATGGAAAGGTGCGGTAACCGGAGGTTTTGGAGGAGCTATCGAAGGAGCTATTAATAAAAATGGTGTTGAGTCTGTTCTTCGTGGGATGCAATATGGTGCTATATCTGGTGGAACTTTAGCAACACTCAATGTTTTAGCATTCGGTGCAGCGTATAAACCATCGAAAGAATATGGGGATTTTGGAAACAGTAAGCCTGTCTATAGAAGAGGACATTTCTTGTGGCCAAAAAGTACAGGAATATCAATAGGTAGAAATTTGGTTACTCGTTTAACAGGAGATATGGAATATGACGAATTCCTACGAGCTCATGAAACGGGACACTACTATCAACAATCCAAACTAGGTTTTGCAAATTTTTATGGAAAGACTATTGGTGATTATATTAAACATGGACAACATTCAACTTATAGCACTGGGGGTACATTAGAGTTTGGTGCTCAAATTTACTCATTGAATAAGATTGGTTACTTTTGGTCTTATAAACATCAATTATATATAAATAATTCTAATTATAACAATTATTATCCAAATGTGCCGAAGTCAGTATATTAAAATAAGTAGTATTATTACTTTGTTGCTTGTATTCTGTAATTGTACTAGATTTCCTTTTGTAGATAGTGGTCCAATTATTACGAAAATGGAATTATCTCCTGAAAATGTTGATTTAGAAGTTGAAAAAGGTATTGTAGCAGAATTTAAATTAAACAAGTATGTAGATCGGAAAAATGCCAAAAACACATCGTTTCAATTGTTTTGTACTCTCAAATACAATAATCAATATGATGCTGTTTTAGGTGATTCTATAGTTTATTCTGTAAATGGAAAATCAATATATCCAGTTCATACCATTGTACTAACAAAAGTAGTCACAGAGCAATTTAAATCTGATACATATAACACACATTTTAATCTTCCTGATGATAATTTTGTAGGAGAAATTTACTTAAAAAATATAATGATTATAAAAAATGATAGTAGAGATACTACTTATTCTGATATAAAATTAAAAATAATAGATAAAGGAAATTAATATGAGAAAGACTTTGATACTATTTTTTTTCGCCTTCTTGACGGTGAATGTTTCTGCACAACCCGAAGTAGAATACACATATGATAATGCAGGCAATCGTATTCAACGAAATATCATTGTCGTTGGGGGAATGGTTCAGAACAATGGTGATGGAACTATGCAGCAGTCGTTGGAAGAACGGCTACATATAGAAGATGAAGGAGATATTCTGTTCAATCTTTATCCGAATCCTACGTATGCAGATGTGGATATTACCATAGATTATCAGAACGTGCCTCAACAGACCGTTACAATGGCGTTGTATGATGTCAGCGGTAAATTACTTGAAAACAAACAGGTAAGTGAATTACGTCATCATATCAGTCTGCAAAATTATCCTGTTGGGATTTATTATTTGAGAATTGCTTCGTTGGAGAATAAGACAATGAAGGAGATAAAAATTGTTAGGAGGTAAATCATGCTCATCTCAAGTAAAACAATAACGGAAGGTAATCAACGATTATATTTTACTTATGGAGCAGATGACGAACGGGTGATGACTGAACTCGTGGAATTAGACGGCAGCAATGAAACAACCCTTCTCAAAAAATACTTCTTCGGCTTGTATGAGCAAGAAAGTGAAGGAGCAGCGCAACGCCACATTCATTACATCATGGCGGGAGACGGACTTACGGCAATTGTCGTGGAAGAAAACGCTGAAAGAAACACCTATTTTACCTATAAAGACCATTTGGGAAGTATCGTAACACTCACGGATGAGGAAGGAGATGTGTTCTTTGAACAGAACTTTGATGCATGGGGGAAATACAGAAACCCGACTGACTGGACACACAACGATATCCCCGAACCGCCAACGTGGCTTAGAGGATATACGGGACATGAACATTTAAAACAATTTGACCTGATAAACATGAACGGACGGATGTACGATCCGTCAATAGGACGAATGCTGAGACCAGATAACTTTGTGCAAGAGCCTACCAACTCACAGAGCTATAACCGATACAGTTATGTTTGGAATAATCCACTGAAATATACGGATCCTGATGGAGAGTTCGTTTGGGTGCCAATGGTTATTGGAGCTGCTATTGGTGGAATATCAGGGTATTTCGCTGGTAAAGCAAATGGAATGAAAGGGGGAGATTTGGCTGGATATATTTTTATTGGAGGTGTTATGGGTTCAGTAACTGGTATGATGGGAGGGGCAATAACTTCAAGTTTAGGTATGAATCTTCCTACAAATGTTGCAGGTATATTTGCAGCAGGTACTGGAGCCTCAATTAGTAGTGCTGTAAGTGGCGGTGGTTTTTCTGTTCTAAGTGGTAGAAATATGACTGAAGGAATGTGGAAAGGTGCAATGACTGGTTTAGCGGGGGGCTTAGTTGGAACGTCTATTGGGGGAGCAGGAGGAGCATTTTTAGGAGGAGCAACCTCTGGAGCAGTAGGAACTGCCTTGAATAATGGAGCTAGTGACGACATTCTTAAATCTGCATTATATGGAGGAATGTTGTCTCTAGGAGCCTATCAAATTCAACATGCCGCTGCCTATGCTGCTTACAAGAAAACTGGTGGTGAATGGACTTATAATCAGCACTATAGGATTAGCGCCGCTGCCCAACGTTCTTTTGCTTGGGGAAAAGAAACAGGAGGATGGATTTTAGATAATGGAGAAGTAGAATTTTGGAAAATGATAGCAAGAGATGGAATTAATCCTACACCCAAACCTTCTAATGCAATAGATTTCTTCCATTCTCATCCAAACTGGGGACGAGATTGGATAGAAATGCATAGCCCTGAGGATATAAATTTCAATAATACATACGCTTATATGAGTTCTTTTGTTATAGGTCGCCAAAACGTTTGGATTCAAAATCCAAGATTTCAACCATATATCTTTTTTAATAACAGTCAGACTTATTTCAATACATATTCATATAATTTTTATGGGTCTATGTCCTTGTATCATTAAATCCTAAAAAATGAGAAATATTTTAAGTTGTATTATATTAAATTTCGCTATTAGTGGATGCGCTAGAAATAATAACATAGTTCATGCAACTAATGACTGCTGCCTACAAAAAGTTGAGGAGATTACATCGCAAGTATTAAAGAAAAAAAGAATTTTAGATAAAGTCAGAGTTGACAGCATAGTTGAAGATAGTTTGTTTATTACTATCATATATTCTCTGAAAGATGAAAGAACAATCGGAGGTGGAGCTAAATTTAAAATACAAAAATCTGACTGTACGATAGTTTCTTTTAAACGGTATCAATGAATTATAATGAAATTAAAAATGATAAAGCAAAAGTTCACAATCTTTATACAATCGTTAAATTATGAATAAATTATTGATTTGTTTTGCTTTTTTTTCATGCATAAGCAGTAATAAAATGACATCAGTTACTAATTCAAGTGATGTTTATGTTTTTGTATCTTTTTGTAAAGCAGGAACAACGAATAGTGTTAGAAATTTTTATAATGAAGAAAAAAATAATTTTGGAAACAAAAACAAAATATCAGAAAAGCAATTATTTAAGTTGAAAGATATTTTGAAGAGTCTGAAATGGAAAAAACATTTGCAAAAGAAAATTGCTGGAATAGAAAAAAGTATTGAGTTGTGTGACTCTGATAGTTGTTATTGTCTTGTTGTTACGAAAGATATGGTAATTAACATTACTCAAAGTTTAGAATGTCACTTAACACTAGAACAATATTTAGACATCTTAAAGGCTATTGATTTAGAGTAATAATATTAAAAAATAGGAATGAAAAAAGTATTTTTTATAGCGTGTATTGTTTTTGGAAATGTTTGTAATGCACAACCAGAAGTAGAATATACATATGATAATGCCGGAAACCGCATCCAGCGCAACATTATCATCGTTGGTGGAATGATCCAGAATAACGGTGATGGAATCATACAGCAATCATTAGAAGAACAATTGCATATAGAAGATGAAGGAGATATTTTATTCAACCTTTATCCCAATCCTACGTATGCTGATGTGGATATTACTATAGATTACCAAAATGTACCTCAACAGACAGTTATGATATCCTTACATGATGTCAATGGTAAATTACTTGAGAACAAACAAGTAAATGATCTTCGGCATCACATTAGCTTACAAAATTATCCGGTAGGAATATATTACCTGAGAATAGCATCTTTGGAAAATAAAACAATGAAAGAGATAAAAATTTTAAGAAAATAGAAAAAATAGTTGTAAATAAAACAAAAAACCGATGAAGAATATTCCCATCGGTTTTTTGTTAACGTTTAACTAAGCATCTTTCTTTCACTTAAAAATCCCAACCAAATCGATTGTGTAATTCTTTATGAATGTAGTTAACTACTTCTTCATTTTCGATTTTATCTATCACATCTCCAATGAAGGCTGTAACCATCAGTGCTTTGGCAGATTTTTCAGAAATTCCTCTGGCACGAAAGTAATAAATGGCTTCCTCATCTAATTGACCTGTTGTAGAACCGTGTGAACATTTTACATCATCAGCATAGATTTCTAATTCAGGTTTAGAATTGACACTCGCTGTATCTGACAATAATACATTTCCGTTGGATTGGTAAGCATTGATTTTTTGAGCATCTTTTCGCACAAATACTTTGCCATTAAATACAGCAGTTGCATTTTCATCTACAACGCCTTTGTACAATTCATTCGATTCACAATTTGCTTTTAAATGATCTACGACCGTTTGATTGTCCACATGTTGGTTGCCTTTCAATACATAAGCCCCATTCAAATGCGTTTCAACGTTTTGACCATCAACATCAATAAACAAATTGTTTCTAACTAAACCTCCATTTAGAGTAATGGTATTGATGCTAAAATTTGAATCTTTTGCTTGCTTTACATGCTCCAAGGAAACATGGTAATTTTCTTCCGATTCATTTTGTAATTTTTCAATCGTAAGCTTTGCGTTTTCAGCTACAACTATTTCCGTCACATTGTTTACAAACGATTCATTGGCATCTTCTGAAAGAAATACATGCACAATTTCAGCTTCTGAAAAAGCATCGGCAATGATTAGATTACGTGTGTTTGCGATAAGCTGATTTCCACTTGTTACATGCACAATTTGTATAGGTTTGTCAACGATGGTTTTTGCTGCAATGTGTATATACGCACCATCTTGTGCATAAGCAGTGTTGATAGCAGAAAAAATACTCCAATCTTCTTTCGCTACTTGTCCTAAAAGAGTAGAAGTGCATGCTGAAATTGATTCAATTGTTACACCTTGAGGTAAGTTTTGAGCACTGTTTTTTACCAATTTTCCATTGACAAAAAGGAGCGTATAAGCATCCTCTAAAGGTTGGTTAAAGGTTCCTTTTAAAGATGGATTTTCAACTGCTTTAAATTGTTTGTTTGCGATTTTTGTTACACGAGTATATTTCCAACGTTCGTTTTTTGTTGTAGGAAAATCACCCAACAATATAGTGTTTTTCGCATTATTTAATGTAGTTTCACGAAAATTCAACGAAGTTGGCGTTAATCCCTCCGTAAATTTTACTGTTTTTGATTCTACTACTTCCATATTACTTTTGTTTGCGCTATGCGATAGCTATTAATTATTTCAACCAATCGTATCCTTTTTCTTCTAGTTCCAACGCCAATTCTTTCGTACCTGTTTTTACGATTTGTCCATTGTGTAAAACGTGAACAAAATCTGGAACGATGTAATCTAACAAACGTTGATAGTGCGTAATCACAATTGTTGCGTTATTTTCTGTTTTTAATGCGTTTACACCACCAGCAACAATTCTCAAAGCATCGATGTCCAATCCAGAGTCTGTTTCATCTAAGATAGCTAATTTAGGTTCAAGCATCGCCATTTGGAAAATTTCGTTTCTTTTTTTCTCACCACCAGAGAAACCTTCGTTCACTGAACGGCTAGCTAATTTTGCATCCAATTCAACTAATGCAGACTTTTCCTTCACCATTGCCATGAAATCTTTCGCAGGAATTGGTTCTTGTCCTTTGTATTCACGAATTTCGTTCAAAGCAGTACGCAAAAAGTTGATGTTAGAAACACCAGGAATTTCCACTGGATATTGGAAAGCTAAGAACAATCCTTCACGAGCACGGTCTTCTGTACTCAATTCCAATAAATCTACTCCGTCAAAATCAACAGAACCTTCTGTTATTTCATAATCTTCACGTCCAGCCAATACAGATGCCAATGTTGATTTACCAGCACCATTTGGTCCCATGATAGCATGCACTTCTCCCGCTTTTACTTCAAGGTTTAATCCTTTTAATATCTCTTTGCCATTGATTGAGGCGTGTAAGTTATTTATCTTTATCATATTATTGCAAATTGCAAGTTGCAGGTTTCAAATCAATTGATAACTGCAACTTTGATTATTTTTCCTTTTATCCTTTAAATTGTTTTAAATATGCGATGAAACCAGATAATTGCTGACTTGTTTCAATACACAGTGTTTTTATATTATTTAATTCTTCTTCCTTTATATATTCAAGTTCATACGCTAATTGTATTTGTGTTCGAACTTCGCCGCATGAACCTTTAGCAATTGTTAAAAAGTATAAAAATTGTTGGTGAGCATCTCTTTCAAAACCTTCTGAAATATTAGAAGGGACTGAAATGGCTGAACGATGAATTTGATCCTTTAAACCAAAATCTTTTGAAAAAGCATCAGTATTGGTTAATCGATATACTTGCTTACACAAGAACATACCTGATTGCCATACCTGTAATTCTTCAAAACGTTCAATTTTACCCATAATTTGCAATTTGTAATTTGCAATTTGTAATTTCTTTACCCAACAGAGTTCTCTAAACTAATTGCTAATAATTTTTGTGCTTCAACGGCAAATTCCATTGGTAATTGATTTAATACGTCTTTACAGTATCCGTTTACGATTAAACTAATTGCTTTTTCTTCGGAAATTCCACGTTGTAAACAGTAAAAAATTTGATCTTCACCAATTTTTGAAGTCGTTGCTTCATGTTCAATTTTTGCCGTGCTGTTTTTACATTCAATATATGGGAAAGTGTGTGCACCACATTCATCCGTCATCAATAAAGAGTCACATTGTGAAAAGTTGCGTGCATTTTCAGCTCCTTTGTGAATTTGAACCAAACCTCGGTATGAATTTTGTGATTTTCCTGCTGAAATACCTTTGGAAATGATGGTACTTTTAGTGTTTTTACCTAAGTGAATCATTTTGGTACCTGTATCCGCTTGTTGGAAGTTGTTGGTAACAGCCACAGAATAAAACTCTCCAGTTGAATTATCACCTTTTAAGATGCAAGAAGGATATTTCCATGTAACAGCTGAACCTGTTTCCACTTGCGTCCAAGAAATTTTAGCACCTCTTTCACAAACACCACGTTTTGTAACGAAGTTAAACACACCACCTTTTCCTTCTTTGTCTCCAGGATACCAGTTTTGTACTGTTGAATACTTGATTTCTGCATCGTCTAATGCAATGAGTTCTACCACTGCAGCGTGTAATTGATTTTCATCACGCTGAGGAGCAGTACAACCTTCCAAGTAAGAAACATACGAGCCTTCGTCAGCAACAACCAAGGTGCGTTCAAACTGCCCTGTTCCTCCTTCGTTAATTCGGAAGTAAGTAGAAAGCTCCATGGGGCATCTTACACCTTTTGGAATGTAACAAAAAGAACCGTCTGTAAATACTGCTGAATTCAATGCAGCATAGAAATTATCAGTCATTGGAACAACTGTTCCCAAGTGTTTTTTTACCAATTCGGGATGTTCTTGCACAGCATCAGAAAAAGAGCAGAAGATAATTCCTAATTCTTTTAATTTTTCTTTAAATGAAGTAGCTACTGAGACAGAGTCCATGATAAAGTCAACTGCAACACCAGTTAATCGCTTTTGCTCTTCTAAAGAAATTCCTAATTTTTTCATGGTTTCTTTTAACTCAGGGTCAACATCATCCCATGATTCGTATTTTTTCTTTTGCTTAGGAGCTGAGTAATAAATAATATCTTGAAAATCAGGTTTGTCATACTGTACATGTGCCCATTCAGGTTCTACCATGTTTTTCCATACTTCAAATGCTTTTAAACGATACTCCAATAACCAATCAGGCTCGTTTTTTTTCGCTGAAATCAAACGGATAATATCTTCATTTAGTCCTTTTGGAGCCTGGTCAGATTCAATATCCGTTGTAAAACCAAATTTATATTCCTGGTTTTTTAAATCTTCTGCTAATTCTTCTTCTGTATAACCCATAATTTATTTCTTAGGTCGATAATCTTAATCTAAATTATAGTGAAAATGATTCACCACATCCACATGTTCTATCTGCATTTGGATTGCTAAACACAAAGCCTTTCCCATTAAGTCCACCTGAATAGTCCAAAACAGTGCCCACTAAGTATAAAAAACTTTTTTTGTCAACGGCAACTTTAATGCCATTGTTTTCAAAAATCTTATCGTTTTCTGATTCTTTATTATCAAAAGTTAGTTGATAGCGTAATCCTGAACATCCTCCACCTTCTACACCAACTCGGATAAAGAAACCGTCTTTTCCTTCCTCACTCATTAAGCGAAGTGCTTGTTTTTTAGCATTTTCTGTAACTGTAATCATCTTTGTTTAACGTTAATGTTATTTAGATTAAATATAAATAACAAGTTGTTCGTTTGCAAAAATACCTTTTTTGTGGTATATGACCAAAGAAAAAGCAAACTATTTTTTTTGATGAGCTAAAGTTGAATACAAAGTTGTGAAATAAAGGAACTATTATTATTCGTTACTTTTTTTATTTCTCTTAAACTTTACTGTTTTTAGTTGGACAACAAAATCACGAATTAATTGATGTAAATTATTGACGCCAGCAAAGCTTAAGCCATCGTATTGGTCGTAAATGTCATGGTATTGACTATATGGACCCATTGTGTATATGAAGAAAGCTGGGACGCCAGCATCTGAAAACCAATAATGGTCAGAGTTGGCAGCGTATCCTCGAGCTTTAATTACGGGAGTTAGTTGTCGATTGTTGTTGATTGTTGTCAATAGATTAAAATGTTGCTCAAAAATGGTGCCATTTACCACTGTGATTCCTTCTTCACCTGTACCCATTAAATCTAAATTGATTAAAAATTTGATGTCTTTCAGTGGGAATAAAGGGTGTTCAACATAATGTTTGGAGCCTAATAATCCGATCTCTTCCGCTGCAAAAGCGATGAAAACAATGTTGTATTCCTTTGAAGGATTCTTTTTATAATATTGTGCTAAACTTATCAAAAAGCCGACACCGCTTGCATTGTCACTTGCTCCAGGAAAATAACAAGCTTCACCAATTCTACCTAAATGGTCATAATGCGCTGTGAAAACAATGGTCTTTTTTGTTTTTTTACTTGCTGGCAAAAATCCAATTACGTTGTTAGCAACATGTTCTGGTAAATGTTTTGCTTCTAACTCTATGTCAATTGGTAAATGATTAAAAAACGAATCTTTTAATTCAACAATGATATTGTTGATTGGTTCTTTGGCAACAGACCAAACGAATTTTTTGTCTTTAATTAGAACAACAGGGACAAATTGTGCTAGTTCATATTTGAATTTTGCTATTAATTTAAGTGTGTCTGGGTGTGCTTTTCTAAAGTCAAGCGCAATAGCATTATGTTGATAGCCATTCATGGCTTGTTGAACAGCGTCAATGACTTTGTCGCCGTCTAAAACATCTTTATCTGTTAATATCAAATAGCTCAAACTACCTTTGAATGCTGGAGAAGCAGGATCGATAATAACGTCTTCACCTACTTTTAGTGAGTGTCCATTGATGCTAAAATTAGCTTTTCCATTAAAAGTATTAACTGGAAATGAGAACGATTGAAAATAGCCTGGACTCAGTTGTTGCAGTCCTATGGTTTGAAATTCTTGACGAATGTATTGAGCTGCTAATTCATCTCCTTTGTTAACGTAACCCCTGCCATGATATTTTTCAAGTGTTAATTCTTTGGCAACACGACGCGCCTCCTCAACTTGAGCGTGAGAATAATGTAGTAAAAGTAAAAATAGTAGGCTTATATGTAGTTTTAGTCTATGCAAATCGTCTATAAATTTTTTGTAAGAATTCTTCCACTGCTTCTGGCGTGTCACTCCAGTTGTGTTGAGATGCTAAGTTATCAATAAGATTGATAGCATCTTCTAAAGAAGAACGTGTATCTAGGTTTTTTATTGCATCAGAAAAATTTTCACTTGATCCACTAAACAATTCATTGATGAACAATAATCGTTCATTGAGACCAAAAGCACCAACCAAAGTTGATAATGGTTGATAGCCCATTTGACTTTTTAACTGGCGACCTAATTGTTCTGTTAACTGTAAATAATGAGATTGATTACTAGATGAAGTTTGCGATGAAGGTATTTCGACTGGTGTGTTTTGAATAGATTGGACAAACACTTCTTCTTCTACTATTTCTTCCTCCTCTTGGATTGATTCTTCAGCTGGTTCAAAATGTTCTGTAAAATGTTTTTCTTCAACAACAAATTCAGTTGATTCTTTTTCTCCTATTTCGTCTTCGAATG
>CAZOKJ010000008.1:12809-23911 GCA_964580465.1 uncultured Fluviicola sp.
TCTCAATGCTTGCTGCTTGCGTTTCTACAAATGGAGCTACCTCTTCTTTAATAACAGAAGTAGTTTCAACCGTTGAATAACGTTCAAAAGCTTTGTAACGTAAAATCAACGTTCGTTCATATAATTCTCTTACTAATTGTGTGTGTTCTTCTATTTCTTGCAAGGATAATTGCCCTGCTTCTAATTTAGAAATAGTTGTTTCTATTGCTTTAATTAGCTCTGATTGAGAAAGATATTGTGCCATTTTTGTGTCTTTTGTTGTTGTCCATTCATTTTGAATACCGACTAAGTATTCAAAAGAGTAAAATTACAAAATTTAACAGTAAAAGAAATGTTTTTACATTAAGTTTTCGATAAAGAGGTGTTAATAACACGGGTGATTCATTTTGCTAATTGAAATAAAAATTCTAGTCCTCCTTCTTTTCGATTTTTTACAACTATTTTTCCCTTATGAAACAAAACTGCATTTTTCACAATAGACAAACCTAATCCCGAACCTCCAGAGTCTCTTGTTCTACCTTCATGAACGCGATAGAAACGCTCGAATAAACGATTTAAATGGTTCTCATCTTTAATTCCTATGCCGTTGTCATAAAAAGAAAAATAATAAAATTGTTCATCTTCTTTTAACAGCACACAAGTGATAGTACTATTGTTGCCAGCATATCGAATAGCATTTTCTAATAAATTTCTAAAAATGGCATACATTAAACTTCGGTTTCCTTTAATGATTAACCCTTCGGGAATAGACCAGGTAAAAACACTGTTTTTATCCTTTAATTTGTGTTCTTCTTTTATTTTTAATTTTGTTAGTAGTTCGGAGATATTCAATTGTTCAAATTCCAAACTTTCAGGCGCTTCCTCCATTTTAGAAAGGAAACTCATATCTTTAATCATTTCTGATAAACCGATTGTTTGTTGATAGGCTTGTTGGGTAAAATGTATTTTTTTATCTTCTGGTAAGTTTTGTTCAAGTATTGTTTCTAAATAAGCTCTTATTCCTGCAATCGGAGTGCGGAGTTCATGAGCAATGTTGCCGGTCATTTCTTGCTTTAACAAACGTGTTTTTTCTTGCTGAGTAACATCATTTAAAATAATTTCGTAACTCTTATCTTTAAAAACATTTACTCTTAAACTCACAGTTTTCCCTTGTTTTGAAATCTTCGTTTCGAAATAATTTGTTTGAATATTGGCTAAATATTCATGTAGCTGCTCGAATGTTTTATCTGTTAATATAGATGAAGGATTGCTAACTATTTCATCGCTCAGTAGGCTTAGTAGTTGAATAAATAGGGCATTGTAAAATTCGATGGTATTGGATGCGGAAACGAAACAAATGCCTTCTTCTGAAATTTGAATGTGTTGCAGTAATTTTTGTTTTTCTAATGTTAATTGCTCTTTGTTTTTTTCCAATTGTAGGTAGTTTTCAGTAATAATTTTACCTACTTCTCCTACTTCATCTTTAGGAAAATTAATGGGCAATTTTTGTTTGTTTTCAGCAACAGCAAAATCTCTCAATTGTTGAACAGAATCGCCAAACCTATTGGTGATGCGTTGAATAATTATTAATGAAATAATAAAAAACAGCAAGATGAGGTAGAGAAAACCGTTGTTCGCTTTTAGAAAGTTTTGCAGTTGAATCGTGTAAGGGAGTGCTACACGAACAAATAGTTGATTTGATTTTTTAGCAAAATAAAGATAAAGCTGTTGATTGGAAGTGGATTTTCTAATATCAGATCCTTTTTCATTTTTTAGTGCATCTTGGATTTCTGGGCGCAAAATGTGGTTTGGCAAGGAAGCATAATATGGAATAGAATTGTCATATTTTACACTTCCTTTTATGTCCAATATGGTCACACGTAAATCCGCTGGAAGAATAGTGCGTATTGCTCCCATTCTTTGCTCTATTTTACCAGTTTCTCCATCCAGTTGTGCATGAATTACGTCTGTGTATGCTTCTAGTTTCTCTTCTAATGCTTGTGTTTTGAAGGAGTGTTCTCTGAAATGTTCTAGTAAAGCTATTCCTACTGAAAAAACAGTAAAAAGAATACTAAAATAAAGAAACATTCGTTGTTTATAACTGAGTTTTTTCATGCTGATTCAGGTTAGTCAACTGTTGATTTAAAGCGATATCCGTAGCCTGATCTATTTGTTATTAGGGCTGCGTATTGATCAAGTTTTTTTCGTAAGCGTGTGATGTGCACATCAACTGTTCGCTCTGTGATGAAAGGTGTTTCGTTCCATATCTTTTGAATGATTTCCTCTCTTGAAAAAATATGATCTGGTTGTGCACTTAGCAACGCTAATAATTCAAATTCTTTCTTAGTAAGTGCTATTTTTTTCTGACCAATGGATATTTCCTTCAACGAATAATCAATTTGTAAATCTTCGATTTGTAAAATATTCATTTCTTGCTTTTCGACCGCTTTGGTTTCGCTTCTTTTTAATACAGCCTTAACGCGAGCTATGACTTCTTTAATTGAAAAAGGTTTAGAAATGTAATCATCTCCGCCAACTGAAAAACCTGTTAGCATATCATTTTCAGTATCCTTTGCTGTAAGGAATATAATAGGAGTTAAAACGCCATCTAAACGTAGTTTTTCTGCCATTTTATATCCAGACATTCCGCCCATCATTACGTCTAATAATACGATATTGTATGCGTTAATGTCCTTTTCTAACGCTTCTTCAGCTGAGAAAACACAATGAACTTCAAATCCTTCGCTTTTAAGATTGAATTCTAAAATTTCTGAAATGTTTTGATCGTCGTCAACTAAAAGGATTTTTGATTGCATTCTATTTTTTTTTATCGAAAGTACAATTATTTTGTTAGTTTTAAAAATTATCTTGTCTTATTAATTACCTACTTGTTTTTTTAGTCAGTTATACTTTTTACTCTTCTATTTTTCCATGGTGTTTCAATACTTTAGCTTCAATGTAAAATACTATTTCTTCTACAATGTTGCTGCAGTGATCTCCGATTCTTTCCATTTTTCGAATCAATGATGAAAGTTTTAAACCACAATGTGCTTTGCTAGGATCTTGTTCAATGTTGCTGGTTAACTGTTGTAAGACACTTCTATAAATCTTATTTACTTCTTTGTCTTTTGCTAAAATTTTACCTGCGTTAGCAGATGTTTCTGTATTCATTGCAACAAAACTTTCAAGCATCATACTGTGCAGTATGTCAAACATTCGCTCTAAATCTAATCCATTTAAAAGTGAGTCGTCAATCGTGTTGCAATCATCATCTGCTACGTGTCTAGCTATTCCAGCAGCATAATCGCCAATTCTTTCCAAAGTGATGCTAATTTTCATTATGGATAGCACTAGCCTTAAGTCGATGGCGACAGGACTGTACAAAGCGATGTAGTTTTCACAGTTACTATCCACCTTAAGTTCAAATGCATTGACTCTTTTTTCTAAGCTAATAACCTCCAAGGCAAGCCCTATATCTTTGTTTAAAAATGCTTGTTTTGCTTTTTCTAATTGTGAAATTACTAACTTCCACATTTGATTGATTTCTTCTTTAAGAACAATCATTTCTTGTTCACTATGTTTCATTGTTTTTCTTTTTGTCTGTTTCTATGTTGTTGTTTATTCAGCTTTACACTAATTAACCGAATCTTCCTGTGATATAATTTTGCGTCGCTTCTTTCTCTGGGTTTAGAAACATTTTTTTTGTGTCGCTGTATTCTATTAATTCTCCCAACATGAAAAAACCTGTCTTATCACTAACACGCGCTGCTTGCTGCATATTGTGTGTAACAATTACAATGGTGTATCGTTCTTTTAATTCATGAATTAACTCTTCAATTTTTGATGTTGATATCGGGTCAAGTGCTGAAGCAGGCTCATCCATTAGAATGATTTCAGGCGACACAGCTAAAGCTCGTGCAATGCAAAGTCGTTGTTGTTGACCTCCGGATAGCTGAAACGCCGATTGGTGCAATTTGTCTTTTACTTCGTCCCAAAGTGCTGCTCCTTGCAGTGATTCTTCTACGCGTTGTGCAATGTAGTTTTTGTCCCCCATGCTGTTGACACGCAAGCCATAAGCTACATTTTCAAAGATGGATTTTGGAAAAGGATTGGGTTTTTGGAACACCATTCCAACTTGTTTTCTTAGCTGATCTATATCTACTGTCTTGTCATAAATGTTCTGATGATTAATCGCCAACTCTCCCATCATTTTCGTGTTGTCGATTAAATCATTCATGCGATTGAATAATCGTAAGAAAGTAGATTTTCCGCAGCCAGATGGCCCAATAAATGCTGTGACTGTTTTGGGTTCAATTTCCATGTTTATGCCTTTTAAAGCATGAAATTGACCGTAATAGAAATGAATATCTTTTGCTTGTATCATTGTACTTTAATTTCTTGGTTAATGGTTGTTTGTTTTACTCATTTTTCGTCTAATAAATGCTGCAATTAGATTTAAAACTAGCACTATTGCAATTAATACCAAGGCCGTTCCATAAGCCATCGGTCGTGCTTCTTCAATGTTGGTCCCACTTGTTGCTACAACATATAGGTGATAAGGTAGTGCCATTACTTGATCAAAAATACTAGCTGGAAGATGTGGTAAAAAATAGGCCGCAACTGTGAATAAAATAGGTGCAGTTTCTCCAGATACTCTGCCTATTGATAAAATAATTCCTGTAATGATATTTGGGAAAGCAGCTGGCAAGACTACACGAAAAATTGTTTGAAGCTTTGTTGCTCCAAGTGCTATGCTTCCCATTCGAATAGATTCAGGGACTGATTTTAAAGCCTCTTCAGTTGTTCGAATAATCATAGGAAGCACCAATATTCCCAATGTTAATGAACCTGCAAGAATTGAATCACCAAAGCTTAATTTATTTACAAATAAAGCCATCCCAAAAAGTCCAAATACTACGGATGGAATACTAGACAAATTAGTAGTCATTAATCGTATAAATCTTACAATCCAACCGTTGCCTGCATATTCTTGGGTGTAAATAGCAGACATGATTCCTATTGGCACGGCAACAATCAAACTTCCTACGATGAGGTAAAAGGTTCCAACTATCGCGGGGTAAATTCCTCCTGTGGTCATCCCTTCTTTTGGATAGCTTGTTAGAAATTCCCAATTAATCATTTGAATTCCGTTAAAAATAATGAATCCAAGAATGAAAAATAAACTTCCAATTACAATAAGAGTGAAAAATTTGAATAAATAAAATGCTACTTGTTGTTGAATTTTCTTGCTCATTATTAATGTGATTTAGTTGGTTTTTTTGTAATGAATTCTGACACCAATGCAATGCTCATAGTGATGATAAATAAGATACATCCTAACAGAAATAACGATTGATAATGTGCGCCTCCTGTTGGAGCTTCTCCTAATTCAGCGGCAATTGTGGCTGGAATCGTTCTAACCGAATCGAAAGCTGAATGAGGTATAATTGCTGCATTTCCAGTCACCATTAACACAGCCATTGTTTCACCAATTGCTCTACCCATTCCAAGTACAATCGCAGCTGAAATTCCAGATTTTGAGTGTGGAATGATTACTTTATAAATAGTTTGCCAGTGTGTAGCTCCTAATGCTAAACTTGCTTCTTTAATTGATTTAGGTGTGTTTCGCATCGCGTCTTCTGCTACTGAAATAATGGTAGGCAAGGCCATAATTGCAAGGATTATGCTTCCTGTTAATGCAGTCTCACCTACAGGAATATTAGCTACTTTTTGTATAAATGGCGCAACAACTACTAAACCAAAAAAACCATAAACAACGGATGGAATCCCTGCGAGTAGTTCAATAATGGGTTTCAATATTTGACGTTGACGATTGCTAGCTAATTCGGACAAATATACAGCAACTCCCAAACCCAATGGTACGGCAATAAGTAACGCAAGGAAACTAACAAATAGTGTTCCAACGATTAATGGGTAGGCACCAAATAACGGCGAAGGGGTAGCTGTTGGAAGCCATTCTTTTCCAGAAAAAAAATCAAAAGCTTGAATCTTTCCCATTTCGAGTTCACGGACATATTTACTCGAAGTAGGAGCAAATTCAATAGGAAAATAAACTAGACTATTTCTGTTTTCAACAATGAACTTTTCTAAAATAGATGGAAGAAGCGCATAATCTTCCCCCATCTCACTTTCTGAATATATGGAAATAATATCATCAATACGGTAAAGCTTTATTGAATCATTCGTCCCTCCCAATTGTTGCCAATTATCAATCTCGCCATCCACTATTTTTTTTACCTTTTCAGGTGAAGGAGGAATGACTTTATTGTCCCGATGTACATACAAGCCATGTCCCTTTTCAATTGAAGGTTGTTGAAATAATCCTATGCCTTCTTTAAATAAAAAGAAACAAATGAATAAAATGACAATACTCGTTATTGTACCACTTAAGGTTATGGTTTTTTCGATGAGTTTTTCGCCAATTTTACGAACAGTTTTTCTATTCATGGAAGTTATTTAACTGAAATGTAACCTACTTTTTCAACAATTTTTTGACCTTCTTCTGAAAGAACAAAATCAATGAATTTTTTCACTTTTGACTCTGAGCTTGTTACATAATAATAAAACAAAGGGCGAACGATTGGGTAGCTTTTGTTCTTTGCGTTTGCAACTGTTGGTTCTACGTACTTTTTTCCTTTATCGAATGAAACAGAAATTGATTTTACATTCTTATTCAAATAAGCAATTCCTACATAAGCAATCGCGCCTTTTGTTTGACTAACAGACTGAATAATAGACCCCGTTGCTGGCATACTCATAATGCCATTCACGTAGTTTTTATTAGCCATTACATGTTCTTTAAAAAACTCATAGGTACCCGATGATGTTTCTCTTGAATATGGAATGATTTTTAAATCCTCTCCACCTAATTCTTTCCAATTTTTGATCTTACCAGTAAAAATACTTTCTAATTGTTCACGTGTTAATTGACCTACTTTGTTACTAGGGTGTACTACAACAGCGAGCGCGTCATAGGCAATTACGATTTCTTTTGTTGTTTTACCACCTTCTTGTAATTTTTGACGCTCAGCAAACTTCATTTTTCTAGATAATTGAGCAATATCTGTTGAACCATCTATTAAAGCTGTAATTCCAACTCCAGAACCTCCACCTGTAACTGTTAATTTGCTGGATGGATTTTTTTTCATAAATGCTTGCGTTTCTTCTTCTGATAATGGTAAAACAGTGTCAGATCCTTTGATTTTTTGAGCATTAGATGCAACTGTAAAACAAACTGCTGCAATGGTTAATAACATTGATTTTTTCATATTCTAATTTTTATTTACCGCAAAATTATAGCGGAGTTGTTACGATTTATGTTTAATTATATTACGATTTTGTTACAATTTCACTTCCAGTCTAGAATTTATATTGTAACCTGAAAGTGAAAACATTGTCTTTAATTTCTTTGTTGAAATGAATTAAATTGGAAGATTTTTCATTGATAGTCCAATCATAATATGCTGTAGCTCTTAAATGATTGTTTATTCTCCACATTAGCCCAAATCCAAACGTTTGATACAGAATATCTGCTTTTCCTGTGTCGTTTAAACCAATATCGTTTTTAGAGACTTTAACATTAGGGTCATAATATTCATACTTTGTGATGAGTGAAAGCGGTATACTTCCTAGGTCTTGAATAAGTGTAACATATCCACCTCTAAAACTCCTGATATAAGTGTCGGCCGTCGGTATTGTTGAATAATTAGGACTTTTTGAGTCGTTTTTATTCCCTGGTTGATTTCCTAAGATAAACTCGCCGTATAACTGTGTCAGACCTAAAACAGAAGCTGTGTTTAATTGAAATTCTACACCCAAGTATTCGCGTTTTGCAAATTTACCTTTGTAGGATGAATCACTGTCTTTTACAAACGAATTACCAACCATTTTGTAGTTATTCTCAGAGCCTTGATAGGTTCCTCCATTATAATAAGAAACTCCTGCACCTAACGTAATTTTATCGTTAAAATTTTTAGCAACAGACAAACGAGTGATAACGTCTTTTCTATTGTCTAAATCTAATTTTATTCCGTTTCCTCCGATTGCTGCAACCTCCAATTTTAAGATGTTCCAAGGTGATTTTTTACTTGCTTGAAGAGTTAACATGGCTCCCAAATCGCGCTCGTCAGGAAAAAGGGTTGTCAGAATTGTAGCTCGTTCTGGCGCAGCTCTTTTGGTTGAAGAGTAAGCTATTTCGTAACCAAAAGGTCGATTAAAAACACCTACTTTAATGGAATTTGTACCGAACCATGGATCTTTTATGGAAAGATAAGCATCTTTTAGTCCAATACCTTTCTCTGTAATGTCTAGTTGAAAAACACTAGATATAATTTTGTGCTCGTATTCTAATTTTATTCTTCCCCTTCGAATGCCAAAACGATAAAAATCCTTTTCATTGGTATTTCCTCCACCTACTTTTAAAGATGCATCTTTTTGCCCGTACTGAAACTGGGTTTGGATGTATCCAGAAAACTTGAATTGTTTTAGTAGCTTTATCTCGGCTGCATTCTCTTGTGTTTGCTGATCAATTCTTTTTAAAGTGTCTAGAGTAGAATTTGGGTCTGTTTGTTGAGCAAATGTTGTTAAAGTTAACATAACGCAGCTCAATGTTGCTAATTTATTCATCTTACTTTTACTTTTATAATTCGCTACAAAAGTAGATTGAACTTATTGCGACTTGTTTGCGTTTTTGTTACAATTTTATTACATTTACAGAAGTGCTAAGTTAGAGATTTAAACTTCTTTTCAAATTGCTCTTTTTGTTCTTTTTTTAATGCTTCTAAATCTGATGGAGTTTCTCGCTTCCATCGTTTATGCGACCACAACCAATAAGCAGGTTTTTCCTTTATACACTTTTCGAGCATGTGCGTATGTTGTTCAGTGATTGCTCCCCACGCTAGAGTTGCTGGTTGCTCCGTAATAAGTGTTAACTCCATTTCGTAGTAGCCGCGCTTCACTTTTCTAGTGTGATAAAAGACTACTGAAAAATCATATTGATGTGCCATTAATTCTGCTCCAAACAGTACTGCAGTTTGTTGATGCAAAAACTCCATCCAATAACTTTTTCGTGAATCCCCTGGAGATTGATCAGAAAGTGTTAAAATGGCTATGCGCTCATTTTTATGTTGCAAAATTGCTTCTTTAAAATTTTTGGAATGAATGACCTTCATGCCGTAGCGTTCTCTTCGCTCATTCACTTTTTTATCCCAAAACTTAGAACTCAATGGCATGCCAATTCCTAATGCTTGATGTGGAAACAAGAAGTTCTGAGCACTTATGAGCCATTCCCAATTGTTGTAATGACCTGAAACCAATAATACATTTTTATCTTTGTCATAGAGCTCTTGCATTAACTCAGGATTTTTAACCTGATAGCGTTTACGCAATTCTTCTTTAGAAATACTAAGATTTTTGATTCCCTCCGCTAAGATGTCGGTAAAATGGTGGTAGAATTCCCACATTATTTGTCGGTGTTCTTTCGCTGATAATTCTGGAAATGACCGTGTGATGTTACCAAGAATTACTTTTTTTCTATAAGGAAAAATGCGAAACAATAAATAAAGAATATCTGACAGCAAGTACAAGCTCCACAGCGGAAGTTTAGAAAGTGGAAAAACAAAACAGTAATATGCTATTTTAGCTCCCATTATCGATTCCACATTTTTTTAATAACTTGTGAAATTTCTTGCTCTTTGTTGCTGCTTCCTGCTTGATAGAAGCGATTGTTTTGCATCCCTTCGGGAAAGAAATTTTGCACTACAAAATTACCAGGATAGTCGTGTGAATATTTATATTCTTCGCCATATCCTAATTCTTTCATTAATTTCGTTGGGGCATTTCTTAGTGTAAGTGGAACGGACAAATTTCCTGTTCTTCTCACTTCTTCTTGCGCGCGATTAATCGCCATGTAAGCAGCGTTTCCTTTTGGTGATGTTGCTAAATAAATAGTGCATTGTGCCAAAATAATACGAGATTCAGGCCAACCTATTGTTTGAACTGCTTGAAAACAGTTGTTAGCCATCAATAAGGCATTCGGATTGGCTAAACCAATGTCTTCTGAAGCACTGATTATTAATCGTCGGGCAATGAATTTAGGGTCTTCACCTCCTTCCACCATGCGGGCTAACCAATAAATAGCTGCGTCTGGATCGCTCCCTCGAATGGATTTAATAAATGCTGAAATAATATCGTAATGTTGTTCGCCATCTTTGTCGTATCGAGCTAAGCTTTGCTGAGCAACAGATTCAATGATTTCATTGGTGATGACTATCTCCTTTTGCTGTTGGAATGTTCCAATAATGATTTCAAAAACATTGAGCAATTTCCGTGCATCACCACCTGAAATAGCTAATAATGAACTCGTTTCCTTGAGGGTTATTTTTTTTGTTTTTAACAAGGAGTCTTCTCGAATGGCCTTTTCCAATAACTGTTGTAAGTCTTCTTTGGTGTGATTTTCCAAAACATAAACTTGACAACGAGAGAGTAGTGCAGAAATAACTTCAAAAGAAGGGTTTTCAGTGGTTGCACCAATTAATGTGATGGTTCCTTTTTCTACTGCTCCAAGTAGTGAATCTTGCTGAGCTTTTGAAAAACGGTGAATTTCATCAATAAACAAAATAGTTCCTCCTTGTTGAAACATGCCTTGACGCTCAACGGTTTGAATGATTTCACGTACATCTTTTACGCCTGAAGATATGGCAGAAAGTGTGTGAAAAGGTCTGTTTAGGTGCTTGGCAATGAGGTTAGCCAAGGTTGTTTTTCCAACTCCGGGTGGACCCCAGAATATCATCGAAGGAATCACACCGGAATTCAAAGCTAACCGTAAAGAAGCGTCTCTTCGAAGTAAATGCTGTTGTCCAATGTAATCATCTAATGACTTTGGACGCATGCGTTCTGCTAAAGGGGCATTAAAATTCATTGTGTCTTTGTTTCCTTTTTGACCAAAGTGCTAAATTAAGCTTTTTTCTGTAAAGAGTTGCGATATTTGTTTTTTTTTGAAGTGGATGGAATGTGGATGGAACGCGGATGACGCGGATTGGACGGATTTTCGCGGATTTTTTTTGGGATGGAACGCGGATGACGCGGATTGGACGGATTTTCGC
>CAZOKJ010000008.1:24011-77925 GCA_964580465.1 uncultured Fluviicola sp.
TCGCGGATTTTTTTTGGGATGGAACGCGGATGACGCGGATTGGACGGATTTTCGCAGGATTTTTTTGGGATGGAACGCGGATGACGCGGATTGGACGGATTTTCGCAGGATTTTTTTGGGATGGAACGCGGATGACGCGGATTGGACGGATTTTCGCGGATTTTTTTTGGGGATGAAACGCGGATGAAACGCGGATGGGACGGATTGGACGGGTTTTCGCGGATTGGGCGAAATAGGGCTGTCATTTTATACTCGTAATCTTTACATAATTTTGTTTAAATCTTACATCTTTTTGTAAAATGGTGACAATTAACAAGTTTTTTACAATTGTTTTCATCAAACTTGCTTAAATTTGTGACTAAATGTGGAATAAATTCAAAAATAGTACTCGTCTAAGTGTCATTTATTTGACTTTAATGACTTTTGTGATTGCCAACATTGGTATGGCAGTTTATACGCATTCGTGTACGATTTCTGGAATTGAAAAATCCATGTTTGTGAAAATGGAAGATCCGTGTGACGTTAAACACGAACATCCAGAACAGGCACCAATTGCTCCAACTTGTTGTCACATTCCTGAGTCTAATGAGTTGACGATGGATGATGGGTCTTGTTGCACCACGGATACAAACGTGGTTGTCCTCCAAACAGATTCTATATTCGACAATGCTGCTGTTAAGTTGTTGTTGAATGATATCTCTTTTGTTCCTTTTGAACCTGTTTTTTACGCGTTATATGTTGTTCCTGTTATCGAATCAAAGGAAGTAACAACTATTCATAAAAATAAACCACCAAGTTATCAAAACCGTGATTTGCAGTCATTGCATCAGGTTTACATCATTTGATTATATGTCTCAAAGCCTTAAAAAACGAAGGTTAATTTATTTTGACAGACATCAATTATAATCAAATTTCATGAAAAATAGTATTTTAATTGCTTTTGTTCTTTTAAGTTTTGGAACATTAGCACAAGTTAAAGGGATAGTGATTGGCTATTCGGAAGGAGTAGAAGAACCAATTATGGGTGCAAAAGCTTATCTGTTACATGCTAAAACGGGCGATGTGACGAATGAACACGGACAATTTGAATTGATTTTGCCACGTGTTTTGCCGGATACCTTAGTGTTTTCTGCACCAGGGCATATTTCAGACACCATCATTGTGACAAAACAAGAGCGTTTTTCCAATTTAAAAGTAGTTTTATTTTCGGATAAAACATTGCCCGAAATTGTGGTTGAATACCGCAGAAAAACAAGCTCGATTTCTAAGCTAAAAACCTTGGCAGTAGAGGAGCTAACAGTTGGTGAATTGCGCAAGGCAGCATGTTGTAACCTTTCAGAATCTTTTGAAACAAACGTATCAGTGGATGTTAATTTTACAGATGCTGTGTCGGGTGCTAAAACCATTCAAATGATGGGGTTGGAAGGTGTTTATACGCAAATTCAATTTGAGAACATTCCTTATTTAAGAGGGTTAGAGCAAGCTTTTGGACTGTCTTCTTTCCCAGGAACATGGATTAATTCTATTCAAATTACCAAAGGAACTGGAAACGTTGTCAATGGTTATGAATCAATGGCAGGCTTAGTAAATATTGAGATGTTTAAACCCAATGATATGGATGTATTTTTCTTAAACGGATATGGGAACATCTATGGTCGTGGTGAATTAAATGCTCATGGATCTATGCATGTTAGTAAAAAGTGGAACACAGCATTATTTGCTCATGCTTCAGGAAATTTTGCCCAAATAGACATGAATAAAGATGGTTTTATGGACCAGCCTATGGGAAACCTATTCTCATTTAACAATCGTTGGACGTATAATGGCTCTAAAATGGAAGCACAATTAGGGGTGAATACCTACTATGAGTCTAAATTTGGGGGACAAAATGGTTACCGTAAAGGAAGCGATAAGGGGTTGTATGGCATGGAAAATGAAGCAAAACACATCGATGTTTTTGCAAAAACAGGCTTTTTTATGAAAAAACCATACAATTCCATTGGGGTGATTTATAACTTAAAATACCAAGAAAATGACGCTTTATTTGGTTTACGAAAATTCAAAGGAATTGAAAAAAGAGGCTACATCAATGGTATGTTTGAGAGTGTCATTGGAAGCACCTTGCACAAATATAAAGTTGGAGTAAGCGGTGTGTTTTCTGATATCAGTCAACGAATGGATAGCTTAACAGATAATCGCATGGAAATTGTGCCTGGCGCTTTTTTTGAATACACTTACACTGGCCTTAGATGGACAGTTGTCGCTGGCGCTAGAGGAGATTATCACAATCTTTATAAGTTTCAATTCTCTCCACGTGTGCATGCTAAATATGCCATTACAGAAACAACAGATTTGCGTCTTACAGCAGGAAAAGGTTGGAGAGTTCCTAATTTCATGATTGACAATATCTCTTTATTAGCAACATCTCGTCAGTGGGTTGCACCTACAGAAACATTACCAGAGATTTCTTGGAATTTTGGTGGTTCATTGGTGCAAACATTTAAACTTTTTGGCAACCCAGCTTCTGTTGTTTTGGATTATTACCACACCTTGTTTGAGCGCCAATTAATTGTTGATAGAGATGAAAATGTGAATCAAATCATTTTTAAAAACATGAAAGGAAAATCATTCTCTAATAGTGTACAATTGGAATTTGCTTTTGAACCTGTTAAACGTTTTGATATCCGAATGGCATATAAATTCTTGGATGTAAGAGCAAATTACGGAGGTTCGCTTCAACAAAAAGTAATGGTTCCAAAACATCGAGGATTTGTGAATTTGGCTTATCGAACACGTAATAAAAAATGGGAGTTTGATTTAACAACTTCTATTTTTGGAACTTCACGACTACCGATGGCGCAATTGGATTCGATTACCTTGACAAGTGATAATAAAAGCAAGGTTTATCCTCAGTTAAGTGGACAAATTACATATAAGCACAAGCGATGGGATTTTTACATTGGAGGAGAAAATTTGACCAATTACCGCCAAAAGAATCCAATCATCGATGCAGCTAATCCTTTTGGCACATATTTTGATGCAACAAGGATATGGGCACCGGTGATGGGAATCAACGTATATGCTGGTTTCCGATTTATAATTGAACATAAGGAATATCATTAATCAAACAAAAAACATACAATTATGAAACATTTCATGTTAATTTTCACATTGCTTTTAGCGAGCAATTTATGGGCACAAAAAGAGCCTAAAAAAGCAGAAGTTGTCATTATGACATCTGCTGAATGTGGTACTTGTAAAAAAACATTGGAAGACAAGTTAAACTACGTAAAAGGAGTGCGTTATGCTGAATTGGATGTAGATACAAAGAAGCTAACAGTGAGGTATTCTCCTAAGAAAATTTCAGTTGATAAAATCAAAGAAATTATTTCTCATTTAGGATATGATGCGGATGACGTTCCAGCAAATCCTTCGTCTCAAGAAGCATTGCCTACTTGTTGCAAGCCAGGAGGAATGAAATAATTTTTGTCAAAAAACATTGATGAAGCGTCTGTAATTTATTTGCAGCCGCTTTTTTTTATTTGTATTGGTGCTTTTTTTCAATTTATTTTTCTACTTTTACCACAACGCTAAAAAAATTGAACTATGTTGATGCCCTTTAATTTACACCAATGGATAGAAGAAAACCGTGATTTGTTGAAACCACCTGTAAGCAACAAAAATCTGTATGTGAATGCAGGAGATTTTATTGTGATGATTGTTGGTGGACCAAATGCTCGAAAGGACTACCATTTTAATGAAAGTGAAGAACTATTCTATCAAATTGAAGGAGACATTACAGTGCGCATCCAACACGAAGGAAAAGCAAAAGACATTGAGGTTAAAGAAGGAGAAATGTTCTTATTGCCAGCTAACACGCCTCACAGCCCAATGAGAGGAGAAAACACCGTTGGCTTAGTCATTGAACGTGTACGAAAAGGAACTAATTTAAGTGATGGACTCATGTGGTTTTGTGAAAAATGCAATCACAAATTACATGAATACCGTTTCCCATTAGACAATATTGAGCGCGATTTTATTCCTCGTTTCCGTGAATTTTATGGCTCATTGGATTTGAGAACATGCAAATCTTGCGGTCATGTGATGGAAACAGATCCACGATTTGTGTAGTAAGTTTGGTTTTGTTTCCAATTCGACCCCAAATTGGGGCGAATATAAAATTAGTTCACAAGCTGTTAGCTAATTACAAAACACTGGAAACGAAGGTGTTGTAAAAAGTCAACAACTCGTTGACCAAATTGAAGCTGCCATTGATCGAATAACTTGGGCTATATTGGATGCTCTTAGCGGATCAACACCAGCTTAAACCTTCTACCTCACTTCACATAATCTTGCTTAATAATGAGCATGTATTGGTCGTTGTCTAATTTTAAGTATCCTTGTTCGTAACAAAAATAGTACGTTGTTCCTTTTTTTGTTTCGTAGATATTGGTGAAGTAGTGGAAATTAAATCCCTCTTCTGCTAAGCGAATACCATCTACCGTCACCTTTCCAGAAGGATTGAGCTTTTCTAAAATTCGTCTGTTTTTGCGCAAAATGTTGTTCACGCGTCGAACGTATTTGTTGGCGTCTTCATGTAGTCTGTTGTTATACGTGTTGCGACATTGGTCACAGCAAAATTTTTGGTCTTTGCGTCCTCGCAATGGAGATTCACATTCCAAACATGTTCTTTTTTCCATGGTTAATTCATAAAGTATCACAATGTTAACAATCTTTAACATGAAAATCAAGTTTTTCGTAATACTATTGCTGAACTTTGTAGTTTGAAGTTAATAAACGATGGAAAATTCAAATCAAGCACTAAGTCCCGCTGAAACGTTGCGCGTATTAAGTGAAAAAATAACAGTGGAATTGGCAAGCATCAATACGCTACGTAGCGAAGTTGCTAAGGTTATTGTTGGACAAAAATACATGGTTGACCGTTTACTGATTGCTTTGTTGGCAGATGGTCACGTTTTGTTAGAAGGGGTTCCTGGATTGGCAAAAACCTTGGCCATTAAAACCTTGGCCGATGCTATTGATGTCAACTACAGTCGTATTCAGTTTACGCCAGATTTGTTGCCTGCCGATGTTACGGGTACAATGATTTACAATCAAAAGAGTGAATCTTTCTCCATTAAGAAAGGTCCTATTTTCGCTAATTTTGTTTTAGCAGATGAAATTAACCGCGCCCCTGCTAAGGTACAATCCGCATTGTTAGAAGCGATGCAAGAACGACAAGTTACTATCGGTGAGGAAACCTTTGTATTACCGAAACCATTTTTAGTACTGGCAACTCAAAACCCTATCGAACAAGAAGGGACGTATCCATTGCCAGAAGCTCAAGTGGACCGTTTTATGCTAAAAGTAATACTTGACTATCCTTCTAAAGAGGAAGAACGTTCAATTATTCGCTCAATCGTTCGTCCCGAAGGTATGGCTAAAGCTCAAAAAGTAATCTCTTCAGCTGATATTTTACGCTCTCGTGAGTTAGTGAAAGAAGTTTATATGGATGAAAAAATCGAACGCTACATTGTTGATTTGGTTTATGCTACTCGTCAACCAGGACAATATGAATTGGAGTACTTAATTCCGATGATTAGCTTTGGTTGTTCTCCACGTGCTTCTATTAATCTTGCTTTAGCATCAAAAGCGCATGCTTTCTTGCAAGGTAGAGCATTTGTTATTCCAGAAGACGTGCGTGCGATAGCAGTTGATGTAATGGGACATAGAATTGGTTTAAGCTATGAAGCCGAAGCTGAAAACTTAACAGCTCAAGCCATTGTCTCTAAAATTATTGCAAAAGTCGAAGTTCCTTAATTATTCGAAGTAAATTGAAGTAGTTTTTCATCATGGAAGTAAACGAACTAATGAAGAAAATTCAGCGCTTGGAGATAAAAGCAAAAGGCTTATCCAAGCACATTTTCTCAGGAGAATACCATTCTGCCTTTAAGGGAAGGGGTATGTCGTTTTCTGAAGTGAGAAATTACCAAATTGGCGATGAGGTTCGAACCATTGACTGGAACGTAACAGCGCGTTTTAACGATCCTTTTGTCAAGGTGTTTGAAGAAGAGCGCGAACTAACTGTCATGTTGCTAATTGACGTTTCTGCATCTGGCTTGTTTGGTTCCAATGCCAAAACAAAAAAAGAATTGTTGTTGGAAACGGTTGCTATTTTGGCTTTTTCTGCTTTGTCAAACAATGATAAAGTGGGTGCAATTCTTGTAAGTGATAAGGTGGAGCGCTACATTGCTCCTCAAAAAGGTAGAAAACACATGTTATACCTATTGCGAGAATTGATTGCCTTTAAAGCATCCAGCAAAGGGACAGATCTGAATGAAGGATTTAAGTTTTTACAAAGTACTCAGAAGAAAAGAACGATTTGCTTCGTAATCAGCGATTTTATTGATGAGGGGCAGTTCTTGGAAGGAATGAAAGTTGCCCGTAAACGACATGATTTAATCGCATTGAAAATTGAAGATCCGATGGAGTATGAATTACCAAAAATGGGATATATTCAGTTGTTTAATGCAGAAACTGGGGTAACAACTTGGGTGGATTCAAATGATGCCGCTACTCAACAACAATTTCGTGAACAATTTAAAGAACATGAAGAAAAAATAAATCGTGAATTAGACCGAATGGGAATTGACCATTGTGTGTTAAATACGGCTGAAGATAGTGTATTGCCATTGGTGCAGTTATTTAAAAACAGATGATAAAGCAAGCGGTACAAAGTGTGTTTAATTGGTTGATGGTGATGAAAATTACCAAAGGACAATGCTATGCTTTTTTAATTGCCTTTTTTCTAAGTCCTTTGATCTATGCACAAGAATTGTCTGCTACGTTAAATCACCAACGAGTACAATTGGGTGAACCTGTTGAATTAAAAATGGTTGCGAAACTAGCTCCCAACAGTAAAATATCATTTGAACCTGCGCAACACGAATTAACGGCTTTTATTAGACAATCTCAAGTCAATGAAAAGTCGATTTCCTTAGAGTTGACACAAGCTTTTTCAGATACTACTTTACGTGTTAACAATGAATATACTTGGGTTGGTTACTATCATTTTATAGCGTGGGATACTGGGAGAATCGTTATTCCTATGCAACACATTGTTATCAACGATTCTACCTTTTTATTCAACGAAGTCAATTTCACTGTGAGTGGACAGACTGTGGGTGTTAAAGATGAACTATTCGATATTGAAGAAGGTTTTTCAGTAGTGCCAGAACCTCTTTCGATAAAAGAAGTGTTAATGCAATACGGTGTTTACATTGGAATTGGATTGTTAGCAGTAGGTTTAGCGCTTTGGTATTGGAAGAAAAAGAAGGATAAAAAACAACGACCAGTGAAGGCACTTTCTTTAAAGGAGCGTACTCTTTTTGCCATTACAGAGTTGGAAAAACAACGTTTGTGGGAAAAAAACAAGTTGAAACAGCATTACACAGAGTTATCACACATTATTCGATCTTATTTATCAAGTCGTTATCAATTAAATTTGTTAGAACGAACAACGTTTGAAACCAAGACTTTGTTACAACAAACAGATATGTCTGTAAACGCTATTCAAACAACAATGGAATTGCTTTCACAAGCAGATATGGTCAAATTTGCGAATGCAACAATAGATGAAACGATTATTCGAGCAATTTCTGAAAAAGCTATTCAATTAGTGATTGAAACAAGTCCATTTGAGTTAACAGCAATAAATGAAGAAGAAGCATGATGTTATCATTAAATATCCGTTTTTGGGAATATGATTTCTTTGCTCCACAATGGTTGTGGCTTGCGTTGCTGACTCCTATGGTATGGTTATTGTTAGCTCGTGCAGAAAAAAAACACAGTGGAGAATTGAAGTTTACTGGAACAAATACGCAGCAACAATTACTCGCTTCTAAACGCATTGTGTTGATTCGCCAAGGTATTATTTTATTGTTAGCATTTTTACCTTTTTTCTTAGCAATTGCAATGGCAAAACCATACAATTGGAATGATCACATTACAAGTAATAAAGACTACAAAGATGGAATCGACATTATATTGACAATAGACATTTCTGGTTCTATGCTGGAAATGGATTTTAAACCTAATCGAATTGAGGCAGCAAAAGCTGTGGCAAAAGAATTTGTGGATGGTAGAAATGGCGATCGAATAGGTTTAGTGGCCTTTGCTGGTGAAGCGTACACAGCCTGTCCAGCAACCTTGGATTACAACGTATTGAAAAAGCAAATTGATGCTTTGGATTGCTATGCAAATATTGAAGGAGGTACCGCAATTGGCGTTGGTTTAGGAACAGCCGTAACGCGTTTACGAAATGACAGCATTCCTTCAAGAGTCATTATCCTTTTAACGGATGGGAGTAACAACGCTGGAGCAATTTCCCCGGATGAGGCAGCAGACTTAGCTGTTGCTAAAAATGTGCGCGTTTATACCATTGGAGTAGGAGCACCAACTGGCTCTACTGTTACAGTGAACACTCCTTTTGGGTCAATGCAACGACCTGTAGATGCAGATTTGGATGAGACTACGCTAAAAAATATCGCTACTAAAACAGGAGCAAAGTATTTTAGAGCAACAGATAATGAAAGTTTAAAGGCTATTTATGCCGAAATTGAACAAATGGAAAAACGCAAGATGATTGACCGACATTTTCAATCTGAACCACCTGCGATGCCTTTGTCTTTTCTACAAGTAGCTTTGTTATTAGCTGTAATTGGCTGGGTGGCGCCACGAATTTTATTCAAACAACATGACTAAATGGAAGTTGACATATCAAGTTAAGCGCCTGTTAATATTAATGTTAGCGTGGGAACTACTGTTTTGGGTGGCAATTTTTCTGTTTTTCGAATTTGGATTATTGGTTACTTCATCAGGAAAAGGAGCATTGATTTTTCAAACCGAAGAACAATTGTTCTGGTTGTGGTTGCTTGTGCCTGTAGCGGGTGTATTTGTTTACAATTTGATGCAAAGAGAACAAATCAGTACCTTATTCACAACAAAAAATGGAACGATTGTTTTTAAAGGAGAAGTAACAACCAGTGCTTTTATTCCTTATTTCCTGTTTAGAAATGCCTTAGTATTCCTTATTTTTGCCATGGCACAACCTGCTTTTGGAACGAAAAAGGTTGCGGGAACAACACAAAGCATGGAGTTAGTAATAAGCTTAGATATTTCAAATTCTATGAACACCTACGATATTGATCCATCTATTTCTCGTTTAAACATTGCTAAAAGAGCGATTAATGAATTGATTAATAAATTGGGAGGTGAGAAGATGGGAATCTCTGTTTTTGCAGGAGAAGCATCTACCATTTTGCCTTTGACCTTGGACTATTACGCTGCAAAACTATTTGTGAATGATATTGAGACCAACATGATGAGTAATCAAGGTACCAATATAAAAGCAGCCCTAGAAGATGCACGTGCGATGTTCTCTGAGGATAAGAAATTAAGTAAAGCGGTAATTTTAGTAACAGATGGTGAAAACCATGATGAAGATCCTTCGGAAGTTTTAAAAGCATACAGAGAGCAAGGAATACAATTAGCTATCTTAGGAATAGGAACAGCAAAAGGTGGATTGGTTCCAGCTGACCCTGAACGACCAGAACGGGGTTATAAAAAGACAGCTATTGGAGAAAGTGTTCACTCGAAGTTGAACGCTTCTATGCTTAAACAATTAGCTGATGAAGCTGGAGGAATAGCAATCATTAGTGAGTCTGCTTTTCCAGATTTACGTTCCATTATGACAAAATTGAGTCAAATGAAACGAGAAAACGTAGCAGGTGTGGATTTTGAGGTCAAGGAACAACGATATCAATGGCCTTTAATGGTGTCTATATTATTTTTTATGGCGTATTTCTTGTGGGTAGCAAACGCATTTTATTTAAAAAGAAAGTGATGATGAAGGTGCAATACATATTGAATGGTTTACTCATGGCATTTTTGCTGATGACTGCTCCTTCTTTATTCGCACAGGAATGGCGCGATTCTTTAAATGCAGCTCGTCAGTATTACCAAAAACAAGAGTATGGTAAAGCCTTGGAGAAATTGCAATCTGCACAGAAAAAAGCTCCTGAAGGCGTCGATTTGTCTAAAGAATTAGGTCAATCTGCTTATCGTAATTTGCAATTCAAAGAAGCTGAAGAGTTGTATAAACACAATGCAGAAGCGGCTAAATCAAAAGAAGAAAAAGCAAAAGCATACCACAATTTGGGGAATAGTTTAATGCAACAAAAAAAATACAGTGATGCTATTGACGCTTACAAGGAATCATTGCGCAACAATCCATCAAATGATAAAACACGTCATAATTTAACAGAGGCAATGCGTCAAAGAGAAGAGCAAAAGCAACAGCAGAATAAAAATAATCAGCAGCAGAATAATCAAAACAATAATAATCAACAGAAAAATAACAATAATAACCAACAACAAAATAAGAATCAACAGCAACAGCAAAATAACAATCAGCATCAACAGAATAACGAAGGACAAAACAAAGAAGATCAACAGCAAAATCAAGATAAAGGTAGTTCTAAACTACACGATAAAGCAGTAGAAAAAAAGTTGGATGATTTAATGAAACAAGAAGCTGCTACCAAACGAAAAATGGGAGAAAAGCAAGGAACATCATTAAATAAATCAGGAAAAGATTGGTAATGAAACAGTTTATTTTACATAGCATTTTTATTTTCCTCGTAAGTACCGCGTGGAATCAAAAAGCAAAGGTTCAGTTAATTGTAGAACCTGAAATAGTTGGCGTGAATCAATTGATGAATATTACCATTAAATCAAATGTAGATGGTGATGTGGTCGAAAATTTGCCTTCCAACTTTATACGACATCAAGGAATGCATACGCAATCATCGTATGTACAAGACTTGAATACTGGTAAAATGGAGCAAGAACACATTGTCGTGTTTTCTGGTTTGTTTAATAAAGCTGGGAAATACCAAATTGGTCCTTTTTATGTGAAATATGGAAATAAAACGTACACTTCAAATACCGTAAAAGTAGAAGTTTTGGCCAATTCAGTTCAGTCAAGTCCTGATGCGATTTCTAACCGTGAATTGCGTCAACCTGCATTTGGAATCATCGAACTCTCTTCTCAAAAAGTGTATGAAGGAGAACCGGTTGTTATCTCTGGACGTGTTTACTCTAAAAAATACACAGCAGGAAGACCTATCCTTAGACAACCATTTGAAGTTCAAGGTGTAGTAGATTTCTTCCCATTGCAACAAGTTGAAAATTGGGAAACACGAAAAGTGAAAGGCAATAATTATGAGAGTTTTGGATTTGAAAAGAAAGTGTTTTTCCCTGTAGGTACAAATCCAATTAACGTTCAACCTTTTGAAGTATACTTGCCTTTTAATACTATTCAAGGTTACAATGTTGTTTCTTCTTCACCTACAATTGAGGTGATGCCTTTGCCTACAAATGCACCAAAAGAGTTCATCGGGGGAGTGGGAAATTTTACTGTAAGCTTTTCGCAAGACAAAAAACAAATCAAACAAGGTGATATTGTTCAGGTAAAAGTTGAAGTGGAAGGTAAAGGAAATTTACATGCTATAGAAACGCCTAATTTAAAATTGGCAAGTGGCATGTCAACTTATGGCGATGTTGAAGTAAAGGAAGATTTTATTGTCAACTCAAGCGGATGTGTTGGTAAAATGATTTATACTTATCATGTTCAAGTTACAAAAGAAGGGAAACAGCAAATTAAACCACTAAAAATTGCTTATTTTGATCCTAAAGAGGAGATTTATAAATTTAGTGAGGCAGCTCAAGCACTTGTGTTTGAAGTGAAGGCAAATCCTCAGTTTGAAATGGATGCCGAACAAAATGATCACAATCAAACAGAATATATTGCAACATCTAAAGATCAACCACAAGCTGAAAAGAAACAGATGACGACTTATTTTTGGTTGGGTGTTGGTGGCGTTACTTTAGCAGCGGCTGCTTTATTACTTCTTTTTGTTCGCTCAAAACGTCGTGATGAAGAGGTGGTGACTGAGACTGTTCAGAAAAAAGAAGCTTCTGTTCAAGTGAACATTCCAGTTCATTCAATAAATGCTTATTTCGAATTCAAGAATCAAGCTTCATTTTATGGAAAAGAAGGTGTTGCGGATAAATTTTATGCAAGTTTGGAAAAAGCAGTTGTTGCTTTGATGCATTATGAATTAGCAATTCCATCGAATGAAACACTATTACGCAACGATTTGGTTCATCGCTTCTCAGAACGTTTTGGCAATAAAGCAACTGCCGTTAATGATTTACTGAATGCTTGTGATGCAGCGCGTTATGGCATGCAAGGGAATACGACTGAAATGGAACTTTTATTGACCAAATTGGAACAGATAGAAAGTTAGTTTTAGCTTATTTCACGCTTATTTCACGCGTTCTCACTGTTTGATGGATGAGGTAATAATCGCGTGTGTCGATAACCTTATGGTCGTATTTCAACCCTATGATTTGCGCAGTAGCTTTACCTGCTCCTAAAGTGCTCAATTCTTCCGATGAAAATGTGTGATTGGTATTATTTGCAGCAATTAAACGTTGAACACTTCCTTTTTGTCCAACAATACGTAGATAAACGGAGTCAGCATTTGATAATTGGTTCGTAGTAATTGTATATTCTTTACCTAATTCAATATTTCCAGAAGTGATTGCAGTTACAGTAGCAAATTCTAGGGTAGAATTAAGCGTAAATGATGGCCAAGTACCTCCAGTACTTGACCAATTTTGTTGCGAATTGTATGCTATGCCTGTTGGAGTATCCGATGAAGGCAAGTATTGATAAACAGCATTGCTATTAATTGAAAGGTTTTGATTGTTGGCATTTAATGTACCAGTTGACACAAAAGAAATCCCTCCATTTTCACTAAATACAGCTGTTGCAGTACCAATGGTTTTATCTACGACGCCGTTTGCTGTGTTTTCTGTTTTTTGAGTTTTAATGGCAATTAGTGCTGCATATGTACCAGTAAAACTAGGAACATAGTTAGGAGCAGTTGGATAAGAACCTATGCTGCATGAACCATCATCTTTTGTAGCTTCTATGCTATAATTAGAAGCAGTGGGGTTGGTGCAACCTTTCTTTTTACAGGAAACAAAACCTGTACTTGCCAATAAACTTAAAAAAACAAAATGAGTTATTTTCATTGTAGAACAATTTGAGCTAGTAAAGTTAATGAATTAATTGTTCAATAACAGTATCAACAGAAATGTTTTCAATGCAATGACATACTTTTCCTTTGGCACATTTTTCACATTTTTCATCAAAAACTAAGTAATGTGCATTTTTTCCAATCGCATGCCATCTGCCCGGATGGATTGGTTTTCTGTTGCTGTATAAACCAATAGCCTTAACCTCTAAGGTAGCCGCGATGTGCAATGGACCTGTAGAGCATGCAACTAATCCTTTTGATTGTTGAATAAAAGCAGCAAATTGTTCAAGTGAAAATAGTCCAGTTGTGTCTAAAATTTGTTCGCCATTTGGCAAAAAACCTCTGAATTTACTTCCTTCACCGTCTGTTCCAGAAAAAGCAACGGCGTAGTTGAGTTTGTTTAATCGTTTAGCAAGTTCAACGTATTTTTCAATTGGCCATTCTAATGCACTTCCTTGAGATTTTGGATGTAAAATAACGTAATTAGGATACTTCTGAGTGAATTCAACTACTTTCGCAGGTAATTCAATTGGTGCAATGGTGTAATTCTTTGTCGATTCGATGAGTGTTTCAATACTAGGAGTATGTTTGTATCCAAATGGACTTAACAATTCGAAGTTTAATTGAGCCTCGTGTTTATCCGAATTTTTACGAGTGAAATTGACGCGATAGTTGCAAGTTAGTAAATGATAAGCTCTGTGAGAAGTACCTACTCGATATGGAATACCTACTTTTTTAGCTAAAGAAGCAATTTCTTTATCTGGAAAAACATGTAGAATAACATCGGCATTGATTTCTCTAAATTTAGCTATTTTATTAACAGTTGGCAGGCTTTCAAACTCACTCCAATTCACTATTTCATCTACACTTTTGTAGTTCTTTAAAATAGGTAAAGTGTAAGATTTTCCTAAAAAGATAAGTGTTGCATTGGGATAATTTTCTTTGATCCATGAACATAAGGGCAATGTCAAAATAACATCTCCAATGCTATCTGTCCTTGAAATGAGAACACGTTTGTTTGATAAATCAATTTTTTTCATGGTTTAATCTTCTTAATTCTTTGTATTTAAAAACATTTGATTTTGCACTAATTAATGCGATTTTCAATCCCATTTTACCATCTAAAAAGCCTTTTTTAATAAAATACATTCCAATAAAGCGACCAACAGCACTTAAGTAAGGTTTGCAAAATGAAGCTTTTTTTCCAGCAGCATGGAATTTTTGAGCAGTCAAAGCAGAGTAGTTGTCAGCTCTTTTTCGATGGTCTTCAAATGAAGTATAAGAATAATGGTACAAGTGTCCATGAAGTAGTTTGACAGGTAAGTGAGAAGGGTAACTCAGTGTTTCGTGCACAAATTCGCCTTCCCATTTGCTTCCTTCTTTTGGAAATAATCTGATTTTTATATCTGGGTACCATCCTGAATGCTTGATCCAAGTTCCCATGTAATTGGTTAAACGATTGAGTGAATACACGCCAGCTAATCCTTGTTTTTTTTCTTTTAAAATGGCATTTATTAACTCTTCGCTTAATTCCTCATCAGCATCAAGTGATAAGATGTATTCACATGATGTTAATTCATTCAAGTAATTTTTAGCCTTTGCATAGCCCATCCATTCTTTTTGCTCGAAACGTACGCCTAATTGTTGACATATTTCAGGTGTTTTATCGCTAGAGAATGAATCCAACACAATGATTTCATCTGCAACTTTTTGCAACGAACGAATGCAACGTTCAATATTGCCTTCCTCATTAAACGTGATGATTGCTGCAGCGATTTTCATAACAAAAAGATATTAATGTTGTTACCTAACTCTCAGCTTTTGTCCTAAGCTAATACGTTCAATGTTTACACCAGGGTTCAACTTTCTTAATTGGCTGATTGATTTGCCATGGCGCTGTGCAATACTACTAAAAGTATCTCCTTTCTTTATGATATAGTACTTCGCCTCTTGAGCAGGAGCCTTAACTGGAGTTGTTTCTTGCACAGTTGCACCTTTAGCACTCTCAATTTTCAATCGTTGACCTGCATAGATATTGGTTGAATGAAGCCCATTTAATACCATAATCTTGTTAACAGATGTGCCATAACGTGTTGCGATACTTGCTAAGGTTTCTCCATTTTGTACTTTGTGATAAAATGTATTTCCTGCTTCAGTAGAACCAGGACTTTCTACATTGGTATTGTCGATTGTAGAATCAGCTACGCTATTGGTAGAATCAGAAAGTGTTGTACGGTCTATCGTTGGTGGAGTTACTTTAATAGGATTAAAAATACTTGTTTCTAATTGATACAATGAATCTTCTAACGTAACTAACTTTCCAATGTGCTTAATAGGCCCGTATATGCATTGTTTTGGAGAAGTTTCTGGGATGTAATTTTTCTTATAAACAGGGTTCAAACTGCCAATTTCCGCTTCGTTCCAACCGATTAACTTTTCTATCGTTGACATGTGTACACCTTGTTTCAAACAGATAGAATCCATTTGAGCATAATGAATGGGTGCTTCTGCTGGGATGATGTTGTGCTCTGCGTGATAAGTCAACAAGTACGTTGCAGCAATAAAATTGGGTACATATCCTTGTGTTTCTCTTGGTAAGAAAGGTCTCACTTCCCAATAGGTTGTTTTATTACCAGATCGACGAATGGCTTTATTGACATTTCCTGGTCCAGCGTTGTATGCCGCTAATGCCAAGTTCCAGTCGCCATACATGTTGTGCAATTGTTTCAAGTAGCGACAAGCAGCTTCAGTCGATTTTTCAGGATCCATACGCTCGTCTATGTACGAGTTTTCCGATAGTCCATACATTTTGCCTGTTCCGTACATGAATTGCCACAAACCAGTAGCTCCCGCACGTGATTTCACTTGTGGACGCAAACCACTTTCAATTACACTTAAGTATTTTAACTCTAAAGGCAAGCCGTGCTCTGCTAATTTTGCTTCGAATAAATCAAAATAAAGACGTGAACGTCCAAGTACAATGCGAGCAAAACCTCTTCTTTGTTTTACAAAAAAACGAATTGTTGACAAGGTCGCTTCATTGCACTCTAATTTAAACGGAGTCAATTTATTGATTTCTTTTAATCGTTGACAATAAACATCATCTGAAAATTCTACTACCTGACCATCTGCATAGTTAAAAGAAGCAATGACAGCCTCGTAAGTACTGTTTTGCTTTTGCGCATATTCAGCGTAGAATAAATCCAACGATTGTTCAACAACATTTGCAAATTGATCACCACTTAATACAGTTGGCTTCGGTTTAAGTTGAGCTAAACTCAAGAAGACATTAACGATGAATAAAGATGTAATCAATAAACGCATAAGCAAGAATTAAGATAAATTTCCGATGTATTGAGCAAGGTTTAACATTCCGTTCTCATCAAAGTTGGAAGCCATTATTTGTATACCAAAAGGTAATCCACTAGAGTGTTTTCCAACAGGTATTGACAATGCAGGGTGCCCCGATAAATTTGCATGAACGGTAAAAATATCCTGCAAATACATTTGAATAGGATCTTTAACGCCTCCTTTGTCAAAAGCTACAGAAGGAGTTGTTGGCAATAATATGAAATGATAATTAGCTAAAATTTCATTGGTTTTATCTTGTAGAACACGTCTAACTTTTTGAGCTTTAGTGTAATAAGCATCATAATATCCATGAGAAAGAACGAATGTTCCAGCCATGATTCTGCGTTTTACCTCTTCACCAAAACCTTCTGATCTTGATTTTTTATACGTTTCCTCTACACCCTTAGCGTCTGTGCTTCTATAACCAAAATGTACACCATCAAAACGTGATAAGTTTGATGAAGCTTCAGCTGTTGTTAACACATAATAAGTTGGAACAACATAATCCAAATAAGGGAATGAAACGAGTTCAACCTCATGACCTTTTGCTTTTAGTTGGCCAATAAGTTGGTTCATTTTTTCAACTACTTCTGGGTCAATTCCTTTTGTTTCAAAACTTTCTTTTAAAACAGCAATTTTCATTTTGCTTGGCAACTGACCATCCAAATATGCAGGAACTTCACGAGAAGAAGCTGTCGAATCAAACTCATCTTTTCCAGCCATTACTTGCAAAAGAAGAGCAGCGTCTTCTAATGAATTTGTAAAAGGACCAATTTGATCAAAAGATGAAGCGTAAGCAATCAAACCATAGCGGCTAATACGACCATAACTTGGTTTTAAACCATACGTTCCAGTAAATGATGCAGGTTGGCGAATAGAACCTCCAGTGTCACTACCCAATGCTGCGGTACAAAGTCCAGCAGCTACGGCAGCAGCAGAACCTCCAGATGAACCACCAGGAACTTTTAAAGGGTCAACTGGGTTTTGTACGCCACCATAATAAGATGTTTCGTTTGAACTACCCATTGCAAACTCATCACAATTAAGACGACCGATGATGATGGCGTCTTCATCAATAATGCGTTGAACAGCTGTTCCTGTGAACAATGATTCAAAATTCTCAAGGATTTTAGATGAAGCACTTACTTTGTGTCCTTTATAACAAAGATTGTCTTTAATACCAACCACCATGCCGGCTAATTTACCAGCAGTACCACTGACTATTTTTTCATCTACTTTTTTCGCTTGAGCCAAAGCAGTTTCAGTGAATACTTCAACGAAAGCATTCAGCGATTGCTTCTTTTCTATTTCAGCTAAGTAATTTTCTACAATGGAAACAACACTTTTCCCGGTAGAAAGCTCTGCTTTCACCTCATTGAACGTACGACACATTTTTATTAGTAGAAATTAGTTGTTTTCTTCTTTTTTTTCTTCTTTTTTCTCTTCACCTTTTGTAGCGTCCTTAAATTCTTTAACACCTTGACCTAGTCCGCGCATTAATTCAGGAATTTTTTTACCACCGAATAATAAAAGCACAATCGCAATAATCAAAATGATTTGTGGTCCACCTATAACGCCTAAAATTCCAAACATAATCTATAAATTAAGTATATAATCAGCAAAGGTAATGAAATAATTACATTTTATGATTGTTTTTAAGGTAGAAGAATAAAAGAAAATTAGATTTTTTAACAAATTATTCCTCTTGCCATTCTCCTAGGAAATCAGAAATGTCTCTTCTGTCCTTCTTAGATGGTCGTCCAGTGCCCATTTGACGGTAGGAGCTTTGTGCCAATTGGTAAGATTTATATTTTTCAATCTCTATTGGATCGGTGATGTCTAGAACATATTCTGCTACTAATTTTGCACCAACTCTGTTGTTGAGCAATTGAAGTACTTTGTAACTAAAAGTTGCATTGTTTTTCTGAATGGAAATGATGTCGCCTACTTTTACTTCTTTGGAAGGCTTGGCTTGTTCTCCATTGAGTTTTATTTTTCCTTTTGAGGCTAATTCTGTTGCAATCGACCTCGTTTTAGTTAGTCTAACACTCCAAACGTATTTATCAATGCGACAACTCATAACGTACTTTTTTAGGTAAAGATGCAACAACTAATTCATAAGAATGATCGATGAGTTCAAAAAGCAAATTTATGGATACGTCACTGTTCAAAGAAACAGTATTCCAATGCTTCTTATTCATGTGGTAACCTGGTTGAATGCCGTTATATGCTTCACGAAGCTCAATGGCTTTTTCTGGATCACATTTTAAATTGATACCACCTAATTCATACACGTCAATCAAGGCGTATATTTTTCCCCCAACTTTGAATACCAATGTTTTTTCGTCAAAAGGAAAACCTTCAGCTGTTCCATTTTTGGAAAGACAAAATGTTCGTATTTCCTCTAAGTCAATCATTTTAGTTGTTAGCAGTACTGATTTCTTCTTTTTTTCCTAGTTTTTTCAACAACTTCGCATGGTCTTTTACCGCACCATAAAACGTGATGTATTGGTAATATGGAAGGTTGTATTCCATAGCTGTTTGTTTTACAATTTTTGAAATGTCTTTGTAGTGTACGTGGCAGATGTTTGGAAACAAATGGTGTTCAACTTGGTAATTTAACCCTCCAATTAACCATGAAAACACGCGTGCTTTGTTTGCAAAATTAGCTGTGTTGTACAATTGATTGATTGCCCAATCTGTTTGAATATTTCCTGTAGCGTCTGGTTTTGGAAAATCAGAACTTGGAACAACATGAGCAGATTGAAAAATAACGGACAAAATAAATCCTGAAATAAATTGCATTAAAAAGAAACCAATCAACGTTATGTACCAAGCAGTTGGTGCTAACCACATAGGAAGCGCAATGGTTACAAATGCATAGGCAATTTTAGTTAATAAAATGATGGTAAATGCTTTGTTAAATCTTATGTTTTGAGTTTTCAATAAGCCCATTTTATTGTAGCGAATGATTTGTTGGTAATCTTTAATAAAAAACCAGTTAATTGTCAGTAAACCATATAAAAACCAAGCGTAAACATGTTGGTAATTATGGTGTCTTTTGTGTTCTTGATTAGGTGAAAAACGCATAAGGCCATCTACATCAATGTCTTCATCCATACCATCAACGTTGGTATAAGTATGGTGTAAAACATTGTGTTGGATTCTCCAATTCAAATCGCTACCACCTACTAAATTTGCTAAGTAACCTAAAGATTTGTTGACAAAAGAAAAGCGAGAATAAGAGCCATGATTGGCATCGTGCATGATAGATAAACCAATTCCACTCATACCTAATCCTGCTACAGCCCATAATAATAAGGCTAACCAACTGCTGTCTACAACAGTCATAATTAGCACCAATGGTGTAACATATAGCGTAATCATAAAAATAGTTTTTATGACCATGTTAGCATTGCCAAATCGTGTTTTGTTATTCTCTTTGAAGTAAGCGTTTACTCGCTTTTTAAGCTCTTTATAGAAAGCTGTGTTTTCTTGATCGTTTGAAAACCTAACTGTTTTGATGTTCATTTCTAGTATTAAAAGTGGCGCAAGATACAAATTTTTAACGAATTTGTTTTTATTTTCATTACTTTTTTACTTTTTTTAGCACTTGTTAAACTAATTACCATTTTTCTAGTTTGGTTATTGTATTTTTTTCTTTTTTACGATTATTAGCAACATTTTCTTTCTTACCTTTGCAAAATGGAAAAAAAGAAATTGGCTATTTTTGCATCAGGCACGGGGAGTAATGCCTTAAACATCATTGATTTTTTCAAAGATTCTGAAGAAATTGAAGTTGCTTTTGTTTTGTCCAATAAGCAAGATGCAAAAATTGTCACTACAGCTCCCGAGGCTGGAGTACCTGTTTATGTTTTTTCAAACGCTGAAGTTGAAGAAGCTGGAAAAGTGTTAGAACTCTGTTTTGAACAACAAATAGATTACATCATTTTGGCAGGTTTTTTACGTAAAATTCCGCTTAGTTTATTGCTTGCTTTTCCTAATAAAATCATCAATATCCATCCTTCTTTATTGCCAAAATATGGCGGTCAAGGCATGTATGGAGCCAATGTTCACAAGGCTGTTTTAGCTAACAATGAAAAGGTGAGTGGTATAACTATTCATTTTGTGAATGCTGAATTTGATAAAGGAGAAATTATTGCTCAATTTTCATGTGACTTAGTTGAAAACGAAACGTTAGAATCGTTGCAAGAGAAAATACATCAATTGGAGCATGCTCATTTTCCAACGGTTATTCAAAATACATTATTACAATGAAAGACTTATTTAGTGCTTTAAATTGGGGAGAAGTTTTTAAAGCAACAATGGTGCTTTTCGCGGTGATAGACATCATCGGCTCTATTCCTATTATCATTAAAATCAAAGAAAAATCTGGTGATATTAGCGCTGTGCGTACAAGTGTAGTTTCACTTTGTATCATGATCGGATTTTTAGTTTTAGGAGAGTCCATTTTGAACATCTTTGGAGTTGATATACGCTCGTTTGCTGTTGCTGGTTCTCTTATTATTTTTGCTTTGGCATTGGAAATGATTATGGGTTGGCATTTGTTCAAAGATGAAGTTTCAGGTAAAGTTGCAAGTATCATTCCTTTGGCATTTCCTATTATTGCAGGTGCTGGTACTATGACTTCAATTGTCACTTTAAAAGCTGAGTATGCGAGCATCAATATTATTGCAGCTATCGCAATTAATATCATCTTTATTTATATTGTGCTTCGCTTAACGAAAAAAATCGAACAATTGTTAGGCAAAGGAGGAATCGCTATTGTTAAAAAGGTGTTTGGTATCATTCTATTAGCGATTGCTGTTAAGTTATTCTCTTCTAACATTACTTATTTGTTCCAACACTAATCGTTTGTCTTGCTTTTTCTTTCCGATTGGTTCTAATCGACATTTATTCTTTGTTGATTTTCTTGATTTTTTGTTATTTTTTCAAAGTTTTTTCTTTAAAATTATAATGGTTTCCCCTTATTTTATTAAATTTTCATAGTATTCGTGAAAATTGGTGAAAATTTTTTTGTTTTATTGTTATTAATTTAACAAATTAATTATATATTTGCGAAAACTAAATTTTATTTACATTTATGGAATCAATCGGAAAACTGACAGAAGAGATTATCAACAGAAGTCCTTTTTTAAGAGAATCAATGACAGAAGGTTTAATTAACATCTCTGCTTTGGCACGTAAAATTCAAGCTGAAATTGAAGAAGTGACCGGAAAAGAGGTAAAAGAAGGTGCAATTGTAATGGCTATTAAACGTATGCCTTTAGGTCTTTACCACAAATTGAACGTTAAAATTAAAAATGTGTTAGGTGATTTAGGTGACTTTTTAGTTCGCAGTAATTTGTCAGATTTTACGTTTAATAACTCTGATACTTTAGGAGCTAAGCAGGCTGAGTTGATGCGACTAATTAATTCTGAATCGAATGGATTCTTTGCTTTGTGCCGTGGTGTTACAGAAACCACAATTATTGCTGGAGATAAGCATAAGGAATTAATTGAACGTTTGTTTGCTAACGAAAAATTAATTTCCTCTAAACAAAATTTAGCTTCTGTTACGGTTAAATTACCGCAAGTAAACATTGAAATTTGCGGAATTTACTATTATATCTTAAAACAATTGGCTTGGAAAGGAATTAATATCATTGAAATTATTTCTACAGCAAACGAATTCACAGTGATTGTTGATCAAGATGAAGTGGATAAAGCGTTTAAAACATTGATGGAATTGAAACGTGGTTTTTAAGACCTCGATTTAAAATATTCTAAGAGGGTGTCTGACTTTTTGGACATCCTCTTTTTATTTTAAAATCACCTCCCAATTTCTTTGTTCCATCACGCTCACAAAGGTGCTCAACTCTCTTGCGGATGTTAGTTGTGTGTAAGCATGGTTCAGCTGTAATTGATTGCCTTCAATTTGGTAGTCAGTGATGAATGGAAATTGAAGGACAGTTGTTTGGGTTGTTTCTAGTTGAATCAACCACTTGTATAATAATTCTACGGATGGATTTTCACTCCATTGCAGCACGCTCGCTTTGATGGAATGAAAGAAATGTATGCGCTCTGACGCTCGGGATAGTAATACATTTAATCGGTTGCGTCCGCTTTGGGTGGACAAAGGTCCAAAATGCATCTGGAAAGTTCCTTCTTCATTGTGGGCATAACCTAAGCTAATAATTAATTGCTGGCATTCGTCTCCTTGAACTTTTTCTAGTGGTTTTATAAAATTGTTTAATTCTTCGTTGATTAAGTGCTCCAATTGTTGTGGCGTTAATTTCGAAATGATGCAATCTAGTTGCTCTTGCGAAAAAGCTACAATGCCTATGCTGTCAGTTGGATGTTTTGAGATTAATTCACCCACTAACGCCGCTATTTTTGTTGCTTCTTCTTCATTTTTTCGGTGAATGAAACGACCTTTTTCACAAAAATAGGATTGAATGCTGCTGTTGGTATATGGATAACTAGGAAAGACAATTAATTCGTTATTGTAAAAATGTGTGTTAGAAAACTGGATTAATTCTGGATGCTTACTTCTATAATGATGACGCAATGTTTTGTTAGTAAAATAGTAGGAAGCATGATGTAAGGTACTAGTGATTTGTTGTTCACCCGATTGAAAATATGCCATTGGGGTCATTTGTTGTTCATCACCTGCTATGATGGAACGCTTACTTCTATGCAATGCACCTAAACTATTGTAAATTGGAATTTGACTTGCTTCATCGATGATGCAAAGATCAAATAGTTCTTCTTCTAATGGAAAATGATTGCCTAATTGTGAAGGATTGCTCAACCAAACTGGTTTCAACACCTGAATCCATCGTTTGGCTTCTGAGGCTAACAAATGACGTAAAGAAGGATGAGCTTTGGTTTTACTAAACTCTTTAACGAGTATGGATTTTCCTTTTTTAAGTTCCTTTTTTAATGCAATTTCATCTTGTGATAGTTTGTTAGATGGAGTTTGGATTATTTGTTCATAATATAAAAATCGTTGTTGTTGTTCTTTTAATATAGTTGCAACTAAATTTTGCTGTTCTTCTTGTTCAGCTTGTTGCAATAAAGCAATTTTTTCTTTTAATTGACTGGGTTCAAATTGCGCTAACGTAGGATAATGAGCAAAAAAGTGCATTTGATGAGCAGCCAAAAGTTGGTTGGTATATTCTTCTAATGATTGTGCTATTTTAAGTGTGTTTAAAAATGCTTGATTCAGCTGGATAATGTTGTTTCTTTCTGCCATTAAAGCACTAAAATGTTGGTGAAGTGCTGTCAATTGACTAACGACACTCATGTTTTTATCTAAGTGATAATAATAGCTTAATTCGTCTTTTAACTGCTGAATCAATGTCGATTGCTGTTCGAAAATACTTTTTTTATCATCGTTTAATTGGTTGTAAACAAGCCAATTCTCTGCACTAAATAAATGTAAACTTGCTTTGATAATGTCTAACTCTGCTATGTCAGTAACGCCTATTTCAAAGAGTTTTTTGAGTGCTTGTTTTTCTTCAGAATCAATTTTTAGGTATTTTTTTAATTGTTGGATGCTTTTGTTGGCTTCTTTGATTGGGAGGGTGTTGTATTTTGACCAATGCTTTTGAATTTTCCATTTGTTCCAAAAAGAATAAGCTTGAATGCTTTTTTCAAGGTGTTCTAATTCAATAATTGAAGGAATAGCGTTCCATTCTGTTAATCGAATGTTTTCTTTACTTAATTGTGCAAGTTTGTATTTTTCTACTTGTTTTAAAAAATGTTTTTGCTCTTTTGAATGTGGTGTAAGTATCGCTTGGTATTTTTTAACTAATTCGTTTTGAAATAGTTGATAAGTTGCTTGCTCTCGTTGCCATTTTTCAATACTTTCAATAGTAAAATGTTCTTCCAATTTTTCCATCTGCTTCGCTAATTGAAGCATTTTTTGCAATCGCACTGCTAATTGTTCACTTTCTTCTGTAGCCCAACGATTAAATGGAATCATACCAACAACCTGTTGCAATTGTTTATCAAAAAGACTTTCAAGATTTTTTTTACGATTGATAAACTCTTTTAAAGAGGGAATTTCCCCCAATAGGAGAGTAGCGGTTGGTAGCTGATTGCTTCCTTTCAACGTTTGAAATTGTGCGTAGGAAATTTCACCAATTAATTGTTCTTGATTCAGTAAATCTAAGGTGAATTGAAGGTTGTTTTCCAATTCTTTGCGTGTGTTGATTTTAGTTGGTACGTCAACTTGCAAAGGTGCCAACCATGACCATGTTTGCTTTAAGTCTTGAATAATTTCTTTGATCGCTTTATTGTCGTTTACCAACAAACACAAAGGGTCTAATTGAACACTTTGCATGCGTTTGACAATGACTTCTAATGCAGCTCTTTTTTCAGAAATAACCAAGGTGTGATACCCACTTTTTAACGCTTTACCGATAACGTTGCTAAGCAATTGCGATTTTCCCGTTCCAGGTGGACCTTGAACTACACAATTGCGGGTTGTTAACTGCTCAATAATTGCTGCTTGATCACTGTCAAAGGGTAGGAGGAAAGCATCTGGTAAAATGATAGGAGCTTCGTAGTTTTCACCGGTGAGAAATTGATTCAAGTTGTTCGAAAGTTTTATTCCTTTTAACTCATCTAATTCTCGTATAATAGTATGCCGATGGTAATGAAAATTACCTATAAATTGATCAGTTGTGATGGTGTCAAAACCTTTTTCTTTGAGTTCATCCAAGCATTGAATTTCATTTTCGCTTGTTAGATGAATATCAAATATTTCTTTTAATTTTTTAACCAAAAAAGGATTGATAAAAGCTGCTTCTTCTTGAAGTGAAAATAAGATTTTATTTCTTACTTTATCGATTTGAAAACTTACGGGGGTCAACCAAACTGGAGTACTGATGACTGTATTTTTATAGTTCCATTGAAGCAATCCAAAACTGTGACATAAAGTGTTTATTCCGCTTTCTTTAATTGAATTTTGCGATATAGACACAATTTTTTGATAGTCACTCAAAGATGCTTCTTCGTTGTAGGGTATTACTTTGGAATTGTCTAAATGCACGAGCAAATCATTTTTATTGAATTCACTCAGTTGTGAAATCCAAGTAGAAAGAATGGCTGTTTTGTTTGTGTTCATTTAGTTAGTGTAGTTGGTGATGAATTACACGCTTAATTCTCCAACAATAGAAGTTTGCAATAAATTGTTGATTTCTTTTGTGGTGTATGATTGCCCTAAAAGAAACATTAATTTCGTCAATGCAGCTTCGGTTGTCATGTCACTACCAGAAATTACCCCTGCTTTGTTGAAAAAACTACTGGTTTCATATTTTCCTTGAACTACTTTACCAGAACTACATTGTGTCACGTTTAACACGATTCCACCTTGTTGGATAAACGCTGAAATGGAAGCTTGCAAATCGGGATTACTTGGAGCATTTCCTGAACCAAAAGTTTCTATGATAACAGCTTTTGTTGTGGGGTAATCAAACAAACTTTTATACAAAGAAATAGTGATTCCAGGATATATTTTTAACAAACTAACCTCATGAGAAAAGTTTGGATAGAATTTCAATTGATTCTTAGTGGTTCTGTACAACAATTCATGTTTATAATCGATGGTTACTCCTGCAACAGCCAATCGAGAGAAATTGGGAGATTTAAAGGCTTCAAATTGATTAGCGGATACTTTGGAACTTCTATTTCCTCTGTAAAGTGCGTATTCAAAATAGACAGCCACCTCTTGAATCATCGGTTCTCCGTTGAGGTCTTTGCAAGCGGCGATTTCAATTGCTGTGATGAGGTTTTCCTTTCCGTCTGTACGAATGGTTCCAATTGGCAGTTGCGAACCTGTGAGAATGACAGGTTTTTTAAGCCCTTGCAACATAAAACTTAAAGCTGAAGCTGTGTAAGCCATCGTGTCTGAACCATGTAAAATAACAAAGCCATCGTAGGAAGCATAATTATCGTACACTAATTGGCCAATGGTTTTCCAATCCTCTAAATTGATTTCAGAAGAGTCAATAGGATGATCAAAACTCACTGTTGTTAATTCAACGTTTAAACGTTGTAATTCAGGTACATGAGAATGAATAAGGTTGAAATCAAATGCTTTTAGTTCACCTGTTTCCAAGTCATTGACCATTCCAATGGTTCCACCGGTATAAATCATTAAGACTTTGGGATGTTGACTCTTATTTTCCATTTTATTCAAACCGTTAAAAATTGACCAATCCTTATTATTAGTTGAAACAAATAGGGTATTCAGTGCTTTGAACACCCTATTGAACTTGTATTATTGACCTATTTCAGCACTTGAAACAGGGAACGCTCTATCTACTTTTTTGAATAGACCTTGCAATACTTTTCCTGGTCCAACTTCAATTACTTCTGAAGCACCATCAGCGATCATTTGTTGCATGATTTGTGTCCATTTTACTGGAGCAGTCAATTGATCCACCAAGTTTTTCTTAATTTCTGTTGGGTCTGTTAAACCTGTTGCAGTTACGTTTTGATAAACAGGACAAGAAGGAGTATTAAACGTTGTTGCTTCAATAGCTGCAGCCAATTCTTCACGAGCTGGCTCCATCAAAGGAGAGTGGAAAGCCCCACCAACTTGAAGTAATAACGCTCTTTTTGCTCCAGCTTCCGTTAATTTTGCGCATGCTTCTTCCACAGCTGGAATAGCACCTGAAATCACTAATTGTCCAGGACAGTTATAATTTGCGGCAACGACAACACCATTGATGCTAGCACAAATTTGTTCCACTACATCGTCATCCAAACCTAAGATTGCTGCCATTGTTGACGGTTCTGCTTCGCACGCTTTTTGCATAGCAAGTGCACGTTTGTAAACCAAAGTTAAACCATCTTCAAAGCTCAAAGTACCGTTTGCCACCAAAGCAGAAAACTCGCCAAGTGAGTGACCAGCCACCATGTCAGGTTGAAAAGTATCGCCCAAAACAGCAGCCAAAATTGTTGAATGTAAAAAGATGGCAGGTTGCGTAACTTTCGTTTGTTTCAATTCCTCATCAGTTCCTTCAAACATGATTTTAGTGATATCAAACCCTAAAATTTCATTTGCTTTATCAAATAGTTCTTTAGCGATAGGAGATTGTTCGTACAAGTCCTTTCCCATACCTGAAAATTGAGCACCTTGCCCAGGAAAAACGTATGCTTTCATATTTTATCTACTTTCTTTCTAATTATATTAAAAGCAAATGTACATAATTCTGCCCTATTTTTTTAAAAAACTATGGGGAAAAGTGAGTGTAAGAGGAGATTTGAAATTCTTATAAAAGAGAAAAACATATAGTAGAGGTTGTTAGTGTTTAAGAAAATTGGCTTTAAACCACAAGGGGCTGTCTTTCGGACAGCCCCTTGTTTTTATAGATTAAAAGTTGTTTATTTTATTCTACAGCAGACATTTTATAATTTTTGAATTCTTCTTCCGTAATGTCTGTTGATCCAGTTATTACTTTTACATAAGAAGGCTCACCGTATTGTCCATTTCCTAAATAATCGCATTTAGCGTGAGTAGGTAAGATGAAATACTTAGTAGTTACTCCATTTACTTTTTCAGGTCGACGTTCACCAACAGCATAATAAGTAGCGTGTTTGTATAAAATTGCACCAGTGTATTTGTCTTTTGCAACCTCCCATTTGCCACCTTTGCTTCCAGTTTTTTCTGTTTTTCCTTTACCTCCTATAGCATCTTTTAATTTGCCTAGAATTTGTGCATCTGCATTTGAAATAGTAAGCGATGCTACGAATAAAGTTAGAATAATTTTCTTCATAATTGTGTTTTAAATGTTGAGTAAATGTATAAGATTGTTGTGTACGAATTTTTATAAATAAATGAAAGTGCCTTATCTTTTTACGACGATGCTTTTAGATTAAGTGAAGGCTTTTAAAAACAAGTCAAATTTGAAGTTTATTTAAGAAAGCAAAAAAGGATTGTTCTTTCGAACAATCCTCTTCTGTATTTGTGTTATGAAAAAAACTTATTTTGCTACTACAAATTTGATGGCTGAACCATCCGTTGTTTGGATGAAATATACTCCTGTTACTAATTCACTCACATCGATCGTGTTAAGACCAGCTTGTAATTGGTGTGATTGAACTTTCTGACCAATAACATCAACAATTTCAATGTTTGCTGCTTGTTGTAAGCTAATGTTTAACACTGCCGATGTTGGATTTGGATACACAATCATTCTGTCAGCTAAGAGGTCTTTTACACTTAGGGTTGTTACGTTTTCAACCAATGAAGTGGCTGTACATCCTGCTGCATCGCTTACTTCAACATGGTATGCTCCCAGTTCTGTTGGTGTATAAGTAGCACCAGTTGCTCCATTCACTTGAACACCGTCTTTGTACCACTGATAAGTAGCAAATCCTGTTGTTGCTTCCAAAATTCCATTGCTGTAAGTGATGTTTACCGTTGGCAAAGGATTCACTGTTAACGTCAAGTTCACAATACTGTCACAACCTACAACGGATTGGAATGTTTCTGAATAAACACCAGTAGCTGTTAGCTCTTGAGTGCCTAATAAATAAGAATCACCTGAGCAAATAGAAGCACTGATTGATGCTGTAATGCTATTAACAAATGTAATGTTTAAAGTTACTGTACTGTCACAACCTGCTGCACTTGTGAAAACAGCTGTATGTGTTCCGTCTGTTGTGATTGATTGACCATCGAATGTATAAGTTTCACCAATACAACGTTGAACAGTTAACGTATTTGTAATTGGTAAGCGATAATTAACTGTTAAACTTACTGTGCTATCACAACCTGCTACAGTTTGTAAAAGTTTACTATAAACACCATTTGAAGAAATAGTATGCGTACCAAACGTAAACACTTCACCATGGCAAACCAAGGTGTCTAAGTTTGTTTGTGCTGTAGGGTTGACAACAATGGTCATTGTTTGATTTCCTGTTGTACAGAAACCTGATGCAGGTATGAAAGTATAAGTAGTCGTTGCATTGTTATTCACTGCTGGCGTCCAAAAATCTGTAATACCATTGTTGGATGTTGTTGGCAAAGCTGCTAATGCATCACCTTGACAAATTGAATTTACCTGTGTAAACGTTGATGTTTCCAAAGGATTTACTACGATTTGCATGCTTGCTGTTCCAATCGCACATTCACCTGTGTTTGGTGTAAAAGTATATGTTGTCGTTGCAGTATTATTGATTGCTGGTGACCATGTTCCTGCAATTCCATTTGTAGATGTTGTTGGCAACGTAAATGTATCATCTGGACAAATTGCTGGTACTTGTGTGAATGTTGGTGTTGCTGGCGAATTTACCATAACAGTCATTGTTGCTGTTGAAACACATTGTCCTGTTGCCGGTATTGGTGTGAATGTATAAGTTGTTGTTGCCATATTGTTTACGGGTGGTGCCCACGTTCCACTAAAACCATTCATTGACGTTGTAGGCAATGGTGCCAATGTCTCACCTACACAAATTGAAGCAACTTGATTAAACGTAGGAGCAATATTGGGGTTTACTACAATGGTCATCGTTTGAGGAGTTGAACATTCTGCTGGTTGAGGTGTAAACGTATAAGTTGTGGTAGCATTATTATTTGCAGTAGGCGACCAAGAACCAGTTATTCCATTTGGAGAAACAGTACTCAATGATAGTGATCCTCCTTGACAGATTGGAGCTATTTGAGAAAAATTTGGAGTAGGCGCTGTTGGCTTTACTTTTACCGTGAAAGGTACTCTCGGTGAAATACAAAAACCTTGCTGTGCAAACGCATAATAGGTTGTTGTATCATTTAAAACAGGAGTTGTTAATGTATTTCCTTCAAAAATAGGTGTTGCATCACTCATACTAGTAAACCATTTCACTGTCGCACCTGTGCTACTTACAACGGGAATAGTCGTAGCGTTCCCTTCGCAAATGGTTAATAAACCAGAGTTCGCAGGAATCATGTATGGCGATGCTGGAGTATTAAAGTTAGGATTAATGGTAATAGGGAGAACTACAGTACTAGCACACGCTTCATTTGGTGTAAACGTATAAGTTTGGCTAACATTCGGGTTCCATGCTGGGGTCCACATACCACTGATTCCATTATCTGAAACTGTATAAAGTTGATTGTCACTATTAGCACAAAATCCAGAAGCAATACTAAACGCTGAGGTTTTACTTTGTTTAAGCACCATTGTTTTAGTGAAGATTTGAGCACCGCAGTATTGAGAGTTAGGCGTAAATGTATATGTTGAGGTTCCTGGTTGAAGCGTTGATGGAGACCAAGTTCCAGGTATTCCCTCTAAAGAAGAAGCGGGTAAGGTTGTTCCCGAGCAAATTGTATCTGAGAGGTTAAACGTTGGGGCTATATTATTTTCAAGAATCTTAATGGTCGTTGTCACTGAAGACGCAACACACTCACCTTGATTGGCAATAAATGAATAAAGTGTAGTTTGTGTATTGTTAATTGGAGGTACCCATGTACCAGAGTATCCATTAATTGATACTGTTGGCAAATCAGGGATAGTACTTCCCGAACAATAAAAAGGCAGAGACGAAAAAGTCGGAAATGCACCTGTTGCTAAACATTGAATCTCCGCATCCGATAGCACGCGGTCGTATATTCTTAAATCATCCATATCACCGCGAAAAACGCCTAAACTGAATGTAGAGTTTGCGGTATTAAGCGAACGCATATAATTGTCTTTATATTGACCGTTAACATACAATTTTATATTTCCACCAAAAGAGGTAATGGTTACATGATACCAAGTATTTGTAGTTAAAATAGGATCGTAATAGATGTAGTCGTATCCTGCTCCTCCACCAAAAAACTGTAAACGGTCTTGACCGTTAATAAACATACTGAATAGTTGTCCATTACCCGATTGACCGTAAGAAAAAAGTGCTGAATAATTAGGTCCTGTATGGCGCATCCACAAAGCTATCGTTCTAGCCCCACCACCAATAGGTAAATTAGGTATGTTAGCTTCTAAAACAATTCCATCAATATTTATTGCTTTATCTTGTTGGCCGAATCGATTGGGCACAAAAGAAGTGTTGTACGTTTGACCTTGGTTATACGCTGAAAATGGATTTTCTCCATTAACATCAGTATATACTCCGTCAAACGTATATTCTGCAATAGGGGCTTGACCAAAATCGTTCCTATCAAAAGACCAAAATTAGCCAGTAAAATAAATCGACTTAGCTTTGAAAGTGATATTAATTTAGGTTTTTTCATAATTTTCTTTTTTAGAGTTTTCTATAAAACATATTCTTATTCTTCATCAATATCTTCAGAATCAAAGATAAATGTTTGGGTTGTTTTTTCTCCGTCATCTTCTTTAACAACTACAACTTCGTATTTGTTACCTTTCTTTGTGATTGTGAATTGATCTGGTTTTCTGTCGTCAGTAGTCAAAGAAGAACCAATTGTTTCAAAGGATAATTTGCCTCCTTCATCATCGTGAATAGATAACTCATATTCAACCTCATTTTTGTACTTTGTTGCAACAATTAAAGCGTAATGCTTATTCGGAAATGAAAATTTACCCATAGCATAATAGGTCATAACCTGACCACTGATATTTAAGTGTCTATTAGCATCTTCAGTACTTATTTTTGTAAAATTTAATGGGCTAGAGGTGTTAAATGTTTGGCTTAAGTAGCTATATTCGCTGATGCCGCCGATGAACTCATTCCATGATTTTGCTTGTCCAAAGATGATGCTATTCATTATTAGAGCTAAACTAAATAAGATGATTTTTTTCATAATTCAATAATTTTTAATAAATCAAATGCATGGTCATTTCATGATACAAGATGATTTTATTTAACGAACCTTAGCCAAAAGTTGTTGAATCTGCCTTTTTATTTAATGAAGCGTATTGAAGATGTGTTCTTGTGAAAAGTTTTATCTTTGCAAGACATGAATCAAAAAGAGAATACAATAACTATTAGAAGATACAGTGAAGCTGATAAGTCTATATTATTGGAAATTCTCCAATCACATGTTCCTACTTATTTTGCACTTGAAGAAGTGGAGGATTTCTCCAATTATTTAGATAATAAGGTAGAACAGTATTTTGTGATAGTGCACAACGGGATAATTGTTGGGGCTGAAGGCATCAATTTGACTGGAAATGGTAAAGTTGGTAGAATTAGTTGGGACATGATTCGCTCTGATTTTCAAGGAAAAGGGTTAGGTAAAGGGTTGTTGAATTACCGAATAGAACTTCTAAAATCCTTAAAAACGGTTGAAATGATTCAGGTTAGAACTTCCCAATTAGCATATCAATTTTATGAATCGCAAGGGTTTGAATTGTTTGAGGTAAAAAAAGATTTTTGGGCAAAGGGCATTGATTTATATAACATGAAGTACAAAGGATTATGATTTTTACGAGTCAAATAGGCTTTCAACAAACAGAAGAAAACGAGGATGTCTTTTCAACTTTTAACTGTTTGCTTAACGAAAAAAATGAAGAACAATTTTGCACCGCAACAGTTCAAGAAGTACAACAAGCAGCAAAATTAGCTTGGGAAGCTTTTACTGTTTATAGAAAAACAAGCAGTGAAAAACGCATTCAATTTATTCACGCTATTGCTGACAAATTGGATCAACGACGCGATGAACTAATTGCCATGTATTGTAAAGAATCAAGCTTATCCATTAGTCGCGCTGAAAGTGAATTGAACCGAACACTGTTCCAGTTAAAAGATTATAGCAATTACTTGAAAAACGAACAGTGGAACCAGCCTATTACAAGTTTTTCCAATGATCATTTGTTAAACATCTCATCCCAGTTTCATCCAATAGGACCTGTGGTTGTTTTTGGTTCTAGTAATTTTCCATTTGCCTACTCAACTGCTGGAGGAGACACAGCTGGTGCCTTAGCTGCTGGTTGTCCCGTCATCGTAAAAGCACATCCTATGCATGCTGGAACAAGTTGCTTGGTGGCAGAATGTATCTTAGAAGCAGCAAAAGAACACAATATGCCAGATGGAGTTTTTTCTCACTTACTTGATAATAAATATGCTATTGCAACAGAGTTAGTAACCAATGATTGGATAAGAGCTGTTGCTTTCACAGGGTCTATAAAAGGAGGTAGGGCTTTAATGGATTTAGCAGCCAAACGCACTTCTCCAATTCCCGTATTTGCAGAAATGGGAAGCATTAATCCTGTAGTGTTTTTTGAGTCTGAATTAGAGAAAAATACCGAATTGTGGGCAGATAAATTTACTAGCTCCATTGCAACAGATGCAGGTCAATTCTGTACCAAACCAGGTTTATTGTTTGTGCCAAAATCGCATTGGGGAGATGAATTTATTCAGCTATTGAAATTGCAGTTAAGTCAAGTAAATCCTACTTGTCATTTACACCCACAATTGTTTTCAAATTTTAAAGAAAAAGTTTCTGAAGTATTTGACTGGAATGAAACAAAGCTTCCTTTTCATTCTCAACCAATAGTGCGTGTTGTTACTTACAATGATTTTATCAATGATTATCGCTTGCAGGAAGAGTACTTTGGTCCTCAAGCTATTGCAGTAAGTTATGCTTCTTTTGAAGAATTAACTGATATGCTTCAAAAATTAGAAGGACAACTCACAGCAACGATTATTGGTTCAAATGAAGATGCGAAAGAACATCCTGACGTTTTAGATTTACTACAAGAAAGAGCTGGAAGAATCATTTTTAATGGTGTGCCTACTGGTGTTACTGTTTGCGATGCAATGGTGCATGGTGGGGTTTATCCATCTAGCTCAGATAGCAGGTTTACAGCAGTCGGTTCACGAAGTATTTACCGTTTTCTGCGACCAATTGCATTTCAACGATTAGCAGAACGTCAATAAAGAATCATTAGTGAATGCACTTCACGCTGTCGAGTAGTTACTATTACCTCCAATGCTGCTTCGCGGTTGCAATTTGTAATTACCTCCGGTGCTGCTTCGCGGTTGCAATTAAATAATACACTGGATTCCTGTTTCAAGATTGGTCTTAACGCCGTCAACGAGTGAATAACAAGCCAATTTATCTTTAAAAACATTGGACTTGAAAATCGAACGATTGAGCAACATACGAACACATTCTTGAATGCCTTCTACAATAGATGGATGAGGGTGAATCAATTCAGAAAGCACTTCAATTGGTTCATTCATTTTAATGAGCAATCCAACAGCTTGGATGGCGGTAGAAGCGTGTTCTCCACAAGCACGCATGCCTAAAATGCGCATTTCATCGTCGTTTGTAACAATAATTTTGAAGAATCCTTCCGTTTTTCGCATAGCAATAGCACGTGCGATCAAAGAAAATTGAATCTTTACTACTTTGATTGGAATGTTTTTCTCGGCACATTCTTGCTCATTCATTCCCACTAAGGCAACTTCTGGTTGAAGGAACATGATGGTACAGATGTTGTCAGTATTTAACTTAGGTAGAGAAGGATTCATTATTCTTTCTACTGCGTGACGTCCTTCGATTTCCCCCATATTCACCAAGGCAATTCCGCCAGTAACATCACCTACTGCATATATATGAGGTGTTTTTGTTTGTGTGTCATTTGCTTCTATTACCCCTCTATCGTTAAGCGTAACACCAGCAGTTTCCAAGTTTAAGCTTTCAATATTTGGAGTTCTACCAATAGAAAATAATGCTTTTTTAACGCGAATAATTTCATTTGGTTTGTTCGGATAAGACAATTCGTACTCTACTTCATTGTCAATTACTTCCATTCGTTCCAAAGTTGCATTGTGATGGATAACTACCCCGCGTTTTTCTAGGTTTTTAGCTACCAAATCAGATACATCGTCATCCTCGTAAGGTAAAATCCTACTTTGACGATCGATGAGGTGAACTTTTGTTTTTCCAAAATTAGCGAAAATTGTTGCGTATTCACAGCCAATTACACCCGCTCCGACAATAACTAAACTTTCAGGATAATCGTCAATGTGTTCAATTCCGTCACTTGTTAGCAAAAAACGCTCATCGATAGCATACTGAGGAAGTAATCTAGGACGTGAACCAGTTGCTATGATAATGTTATCTCCATAAACAATTTTTTCATTGTTTTCAGAGATAATTTTAATTTCGTGTTCATTGATAAAAGAAGCTTCTCCCTTTTCTAACCATAACTGTTGGTTAAGCGTGTTGTCTTGAAGTAATTTTAAGTGCATAGAGTATTGCAACTTTCTCTCAAGTTTTGCTTCTTCGACTGTGTGTTGAATGGTATCCCAAGAAACTTCATAAGCATCTCGACCTTCATTTACAATAGTGTCATTAATACCTACTACTTTATTGGAAACTTCCCATAATGTTTTAGAAGATAGTGCTCCATCTGTAATGCCCGCGCCGCCAATTCTACTTCTTTCAATTAGGCAAACTTTTTTACCAAAATCGATGGCACGCATAGCAGCAGCATATCCAGCTGGTCCACCACCGATAATAACGATATCAAATTGTTCTGTATTTTTCATTGCAGCGCAAATTTAGTGATTTTTTAACGAATTGGACTTGGATTTTTCGTGAAGCTGATGAATCTAGCGAAAAAAATGTACAAATTAATCCATTGTTTCACTACTTTTGCATTTTTAACTTTATAATTGAATTGTATCTATGCCTGAAAAGCTTAACGAAGAGACTAATTGTGGTTGTTACACCATGTTAGAATCTAATGAAGAAAGATTAAGAAATAAGTTTGAACATTTATGGTTAATGGTGGGAAATACCCCTTTGTTAGAAATTTCATATTCTTACAAAGGGAAGTGCCGCAAAATCTATGTCAAATGTGAACATTATAATCTTACGGGTAGCATTAAAGACAGAATGGCCCTTTACGTTTTACAAAAAGCTTATGAGGAAAAAGCGATTCAACCAGGAAACGTAATTGTTGAGGCGACTAGTGGCAATACAGGAATTTCATTCAGTGCCATTGGTAAAGCATTGGGACATGATGTGAAAATCATTATGCCTAATTGGTTAAGCAAAGAACGAGTAGATATCATCACTAGTTTAGGAGCTGAAGTAGTGTTAATCAGCAAGGAAGAAGGAGGTTTTGTTGGAAGTATTCAACTTTCTCAAGATATGGCAGCAAAAGATTCAAGCGTTTTCTTACCTAAACAATTTGAAAACCGTTACAACTGTGAAGCTCATGAAAAAACAACTGGTAAAGAAATTTGGATGCAATTGCAATCGATTGATAAAACACCAGATGCATTTGTAGCAGGAGTTGGAACTGGTGGAACCATCATGGGAGTTGGTAACTATTTAAAGAGTAGAAACCCGAATATAAAAATTCACCCATTAGAACCAACAGAATCACCAACATTAACAACAGGATACAAAGTAGGTTCACATAGAATTCAAGGGATTTCTGATGAATTTATTCCAGCTATTGTTGAATTAGACAAGTTAGATGGAGTTGTAAAAGCTTCCGATGGTGACGCTATTTTGATGGCACAACAACTTTCTAAAAAATTAGGTTTAGCAGTTGGAATTTCTTCTGGTGCTAACTTCTTGGGAGCTGTTCATTTGCAAAATGAAATGGGAGATGACGCAGTTGTCGTAACTGTATTTAGTGATAGCAATAAAAAATACTTAAGTACCGACTTAATGAAGGAAGAACCTGTAAAAGAAGGGTATTTGTCTCCTGATATTGAATTGTTAGACTATAAAGCAATTAAACGTCTATAAGAACAACTTAATGGAAAAAAAACACAAAGAATGGATGGATGAAGCTTTGGCTAAAAAGGAAAGCATAGCCAAGCAATTGAAAAGTTTTAAGAAGAAAAAACCTAAAAACTTGGATGTACAATTCCATTCTTTGCACCATTCTACTTTTAAAAAGGTGGATTGTTTAACATGTGCTAACTGTTGCAAAACTACAAGTCCTATTTTTAGACCTGTTGATATTAAGCGTATTTCCAATCATTTAAGAATGACAGAGGCTAAATTTATTCAACAATACTTAAAAATTGATGAAGACAATGACTATGTGTTACAACAATCTCCTTGTCATTTTTTATTAGATGACAATACTTGTAGCATCTACGAACACCGACCATTGGCTTGTAGAGAATATCCTCACACCGACCGTAAAAACATGGTTCAAATTATGGATTTAACACTCAAAAATATGGAGGTTTGTCCAGCAGTTGCATCTATTTTGATTGAAATTAATAAAAAATCAATTTAGATGCAACTTTTTTCGTTTATTTGCGTTTTCTAAGAACAACCAAATCATATAATTATGAAAACAATTTTCACTCTGTTGACTTTATTTCTTTTAGGGACAGCTGTTCCATTAGCACAAAGAGGTAAGCACTCGAATTATACTGTTTCATCGACTAATACCATTGTTAATACTTACACACAAGTTACAAATGCAATTAACGCTGGGAGTACTTACATTCAAGTTGCTGATGCGGCTATGGTAGGAGCAGGTTTTACTACTCCATTGCAACAAGGAGACTTAATCATGATTATTCAAATGCAAGGTTTGAGATTTGATAATTATGGCGCCTCTAACTATTCTATTGATATCAATACCTATCCTGTTTCTGCTTGGAGTAGTGGTGCAACATTGGAAAGTGCCTACATGAATGATGGACCAAGACCTTATAGATTTGGTACAGTAAAGCAATACCATCAAGTAGGAGTGAACGAATTAGTAGAAGTTGCTTCAGTGTCTGGTAATGTTATTTTCTTAAATTGTTCAACTTTTCACTCTTATTATGCTCCTCAAGGAAACGTACAAGTTATTCGTGTTCCACGTTATAAAAATTTAACGATTCCATCTGGTACTTCTATTACTGCTCCTAACTGGAATGGTACTACAGGTGGGGTAGTAGCTATTGAAGTGGAACAAAATTTATCCATCAATGCTGTTGGTGGAATTAACGCTACAGGTAAAGGATTTCGTGGGGGAGTTGTAGAAGGAGTTTGTGAGAGTGGGTCATCTACTGAGCACACGAACGTCCAAGGAATGGGAAACACATTTTTAGGTACGAACAACAATATTTACGGTGGAGCTGTAGGTGAGAACATTATGGGTGCCACTACTTATTTAAAGACAGTTTACTTAGGATTTGGCCGTGGAGCTATTGCTAATGGTGGCGGTGGCGGTGGTCTTCAAAATGGTGGCGGTGGCGGTGGATCCAATGTTGGAGATACCAATAACAGAACTGGTTTAGGTGTTCCAAATTCAGCTTACAATGTTTATTGGAACGCAGAACGTCCTGGTTTAGCTGGCACAGTGAGTGGTGGTGGTGGTCGCGGCGGTTATACCTATGCAAACACTCAACAAAATCCTAACATTGGGCCAAATAAAAGTGCCTGGGGAGGTGATGCTCGTAAAGAAAATGGCGGTTTTGGAGGGCATGCGCTTGTGTATCACCCGAATCGAATTTTTGCAGGTGGCGGCGGTGGAGCTGGTAGTCAAGACTCTGGACAAGGTGGCAATGGTGGTAACGGTGGAGGAATCGTTTACTTAACTGTTTATGGAACTATTTCAGGAACAGGTAGCATTGTGTCTAATGGCGCACCAGGATTTAAGACAAATATGACAGGCGATAATACTGTTAGTAACGGGGCAAAGTATAAAGGAAATGATGGTGCAGGCGGTGGTGGTGGCGGTGGTTATATTTATATTAAAAATATGTCACCTATTCCTACAACTGTATCATTACAAGCTAATGGGGGAAATGGAGGGAATGTTGATTTTTATTATTACACAGGTGGTTTTGGTAGCCAAAATGGTAAAAATGAATTAACAGGCCCAGGTGCTGGTGGTGCTGGTGGAGGAATTGCTTATACTTCGGGTACGCCCCCTACTTCTGTAAGCGGTGGAGCTCCAGGAATAACATTAAGTAATGGTAGCCAGAATCCTTGGTCAACTAATTTTCCTCCGAATGGAGCAACAAATGGAGGAACGGGATTAACAAACTTGCCTACAACTATTTATGATATCACCGTTGCTGACAAAACCATTTGTGCTGGGACTTCCACAGGTTTAACAGCTACTATCACAGGTACTTTGCCTGCAAATTCAACAATTGGTTGGTACACTTCTCCTTACGGTGGAAATCCAATTAGAACTGGGGCTTCAATGGTTACTGGCGTATTGAATACTACGACAACTTACTATGTTGGCGTTTGTCCAGGGAATTTTAGGGTGCCAGTTACTGTATCAGTTACACCAAAACCCGTAGTGGCTGGTTCAGCAATTATCACTCCAGCTACGTGCACTTCTCCTGGAGCTATCTCAGGGTTGTCTATCACCGGCAACGGACCATTTACTATTAACTGGAGCAATGGGATGAGTACATTAACTCCTAATATAAGTAACGTTTCTCCTGGTACTTACTCATTTACTGTTGTTGATGCAAATGGATGTACTGCTTCTGGCGGACCTTATAACGTGTCAGGAACTGGTGGACCAGTTGTGTCAGGCACAGCTGTAATTACACCAAATACTTGTTCTTCTCTTGGATCAATTTCAGGGTTAACCGTTACTGGACCTGCACCAATTACGAACTATTCATGGAATGGAACAACGTCTTCCAACGCAACATTAAGCGCTGGACCTGGAAGTTATACGCTTACTGTTACAGATGCAAATGGTTGTACAGCAACTAGTGGACCTTATGTGATTCAAGATGCTCCAACACCTTCCATTGTTGGTACTGCTTCTGTTACAAATAAAAATTGTAATAGCAACGGTAGCGTAACAGGCTTATCTGTTACCAGTGGAGTGGGGCCATTTACCTATAAATGGAATGGTGTAACTTCTGCTGGAGCAACTTTGACAAATGCTCAACCAGGTTCTTATACGCTACAAGTGACAGATGCCAATGGTTGTATTGTTCAATCTGGACCTTACACTATTAGCGTTGACCCTGATCCTGTGATAGATGAAACTGCTGTTGCTCTTGTGAATCCAACTTGTATTGCTACAGGTTCGATTTCTGGATTGACTGTGACAGGTGGCTCTTCTCCTATGTTGTATACTTGGAATGGAAATCCTTCTGTTTCTATTGATGCAACTGGTTTGGCTGCTGGTAATTATGTTTTAATTGTCAAAGATAACAATGGTTGTCAGGATACATCATCTGTGTTTACCTTGGTGGATCCGGTAATGCCAACAATAAGTGGAACTCCAATTATTCAACATCAAACATGTACAGAATTAGGCTCTATCACTGGATTAACAATGGCTACGGGAACTGCTCCTTACACGTATCTTTGGAATGGGAATGTTAGTCCTACAATTGATCTAACAGATGTAAATGCTGGTTCATATACCTTAGAAGTAAAAGATGCCAATGGGTGTATGGTTACTAGTGGACCGCACGAAATTCAAGTAATACCACCGCCAGTTTTTAGCGCTGGACCTACAATTGTTGATGCGACATGTGCTCTTGGTGGTTCAATAAGTGGAATCACAATCCTTGGTGGAGTTGGCCCGTTTGTATATTCTTGGTCGAATGGTGGACAAACTTTAGATATTTCTAATCTTCCGACTGGCTCTTACACTTTGAATGTTAAAGATGCTAATGGGTGTGTGATTACCAGTGGCCCACATGTGGTAAATGGTCCGCCAATGCCTGTGGTTAATAATACTGCAACAATTGTTCAAGCTACATGTGTGCAAGGTGGAAGTATTTCAGGGCTAACAGTTTCTAATGGTTTAGCGCCTTATTCCTATGAATGGAGTAACAATGATAATACCTTAGACATTACAGGATTAACGCCTGGTTCTTATGTGTTAACAGTAACTGACGCCAATGGATGTTCAGCAGTGAGTGATACCTTGGTAATCCAAACGCCACCTGTTCCAGTTATTAGTGGAACACCAGTTACTACCACCGTCAATTGCTTGCACGATGGTTCAATTAGTGGTTTATCCGTAACAGGTGGAACAGCTCCTTACACTTACTCTTGGAACAATGGAGCTTACACAACTTTAACACTTGCAAACATACCTGTTGGAACATATACATTGGTTGTTACAGATGCTGGTGGCTGTACTCAAACTTCAGCTGCAATAGCAATAGTGGAAGACCCATTAGTTGTGGCTGATTTTAGCTATACTCCTACGAGTGTTTATGCTGATGCAACAGTAGAATTCCACGATGCATCTTCCGGAAATATCGTTCAATGGCAGTGGATTATTGATGGCGATACAACAGGCATTCAACATCCTTCACATGTGTTTACAGAGGATGGAGTGTACACGGTAACTTTAACTGTAAAAGATGCTAATGGATGTGAAAGCACTAAAACAGTTGAAATAGAGGTTGTTACAGATTTAATGGTTCCAAATGTATTAACAGTCAATAATGATGGAGTAAACGATTTGTTTATCATTAAAGGGTTAACACCAAATACCGAGTTGCTGATATTAAATAGATGGGGGAATCTTATTTACCACTCAAAGAATTATGACAATTCATGGGATGGAAGAGATGCTAGTGGAAACCTTGTAATGGAGGGCGTTTACACTTATAGTGTAGTATCTCCAGAAGGTAAGAAAAAACACGGTTTTGTTCATATTGTTCATTAAATTTTAAAACTTACTGTGAAATCAATCTTTCATTAATTATCTTTGTGCATGTTGAAAGAAACGGTAAGTATGCTACACTCGAACTCAAGAACGATCGATAAAATATTCGACTCATATATTTCTTTGTTTAACAAAGAAAAGGAAGGAGTGGTATTGCTTAATTACTGTGGAGAGTTCTCTTATACACGCATTCGAAAATTTGCAGAAAGTGTTGAAGAGCGAATGGTGAGAAAAGGTGAAAGTAGGTCTGTAACACATCGTGTGTTTAGTGTAATGATGCAAGGATTAAATAACATCTATGCGCACGGAGGCACAGAAGCTGGAGGTTCTCAAAAAGGATTTTTAATCATTGTGAATACACCTCAATCTTATAAAGTATTGTTTGGAAACATCTTATCAAAAGAAGAGCGTTCCTTTATAAAAAACTACATTGGCAACATCAACAATCACAGTGAAGAAGAACTCAAACAATTGCACATTCAACTTTTGAAAAGTAGCTTTATATCCAACGAAGGGAAAACAGGTTTAGGGTTGGCAACAATGCGTTTGAAATCATCCAAATCATTGGAATATCAGATTTATAAATTATCTGATGAACAACTGTTTTTGGTCATCGAATCGCAAATAGATAAATAGCGTTTATGTTCTCTATTTGAATGAGGTACGTTTAAATTCAGATAATAAAATACCTGTTGCTACAGACACATTTAAAGATTCAGCTCCGCCAAAACGAGGAATGGTAACGGGATGTGTTATTGCATTGATTAATTCTTTTGAAATGCCTTTTCCTTCGTTGCCCATTAGTAAGATTCCGCGAGCTTGTAATTCACTCTGATATACATTTTTTCCTTCTAATAAAGCACCATAAACAGGACCTTGATAGTCGTTGAAATAGGTGAGTAAATCAGTGTATGAAACAGTAACTCTTAAAAAGGCTCCCATTGACGCTTGAATTACTTTTGGATTGTATAAATCTACCGTATTTGGTGAGCAGATAATGTGATCAATTCCAAACCAATCAGCCAATCGCAAAATAGTTCCCATGTTGCCAGGATCCTGAACACCATCAAGCGCAAGCATGAAATCGGACGATTTTTCTTTGATTTTAAACTTTTTTACAACCGCCAACACTTTATTGGGTGTCTTTAAGGTGGAAATACGTTTTAATTCTTCTTCTTTACACTGATAAAAGAGGATATTGGAATGATTTTTGTAGTGAAAGTCTGGAGTAACAACACAATAAACAACTTGTTCAGGCATGCTTAATAGCAATTCGTTGACCATTTTCTCTCCTTCAACAAGGAATAGATTTGCTTCATCTCGAAACTTTTTGAGATGCAAACTACGAATTTCTTTAATCTTACTGTTTGTTAGTGCTATTGCTTCCACTTTTTATATTAATTTTGCTCCGAATTTAAGAATTTGATACGAGTAATTTACATATTAGTACTGATAATTGTTTTTTTTATGCCCTTAACTGGGTGTAAACAGACAAAATATGTACCAGATGGTAAGTACTTGTTGAAAAAAAACACGATTGCTGTCAACAAAGCTGAGTTGACTAGTGATGAACTGTTGGAGATTGTTCGCCAAAAGCCTAACTACAAAACTTTTGGAATGAAAATAAAATTGGCTGCTTACAATGCTGTTGATTCTACCAAAGTAGCCGATAAACGCATTCGAAAAAATGAACAGATAAAAATAAAAAATCAAAAGCGAAAAGTTAAAGAAGAACGTATTAACACCAAGCGCATTGAACGTGCCAAAAGAAGAGGTAAAGAATGGTACACGCATAAAACCATTCCCTTGAAAGATACGGTTGACCCTCGCATGTTCTTTAGAGAATGGTTAAAATATAAATTTGGTGAATCACCTGTTATTTTTGATTCCATGTATTATGAAAAATCATTGGAGCAATTACAAGTTTTTTTACGCAAAAAAGGATATTACTACGGAACAGTTAAAGGAGATGTTACTTACAACGATAAGAAAAAAGCAGTTGTGAAATATACGGTTAATACGGGTAAACGCTATTATATTGACTCAGTTTACTTAAAAACAGATAACGAAAGCGTTAAAAATTCATACCTGCAATTCTTGAAAAGAGGGAAAATTGAATCATTAAAGAACCGACCGTTAGACTCAGATATGTTAGACGCTCACCGTTCTAATGTCGCTGAACAAATGCGTAATGATGCTTATTACGGGTTTAATTTTTCAAGCATAGACTACATAGCAGACACAACGGTAGGAAATTACAAAGTTCATTTAGGTGTTCGTATTGGAGATAGAATGGTTCAATCTACTGATCATCCAGATAGTATTCTTCACATTCCATATAGGTCTTACTTAGTGAAGGATGTTTACTTTCATTTACAAGACACGATATTAATGAAAGGGAATTACAAAAAACGTTTAGATGAATTGAATCTACAGCCTACAACCGCTGGTCAAATGACGCTAATTGATACTTTGTTCTTTCAAAAAGTAAAATTTAATAGAAGCGAGAAGAAACGCCGAAATATTCCATTAGATATTGATTCATTAAATCCACAACGTATGGCTTATTTCTACTACAACGGAAAGCCTTTTGTGAAACCTGGAGTTATTGAATTACAAAATTACTTGGAAAGAGATAATTACTACAAACAGTATTATCAAGACCGCTCGTATTCACGTTTATTGCAGTTAGATGTTTTTTCATCCATTAAACCAAAACTGGTCGAAATTCAAGGGACTAATTATGTTGATGTGCATTATTATTTAGTACCTGCTAAGAAGCAATACTTTAGTTTTGAGCCTAAATTTACCAACTCAAATGGTTTCTTAGGGATTGCCGCATCGTTGAATTATAGTAGTAAAAACCTATTCAGAGGAGCTGAAAAGTTAACCTTTTCATTGGGTGGTGGTTTAGAATCTCAACCTCCTATTTTTAACGAAAACAAAGTAAAAACTGCTGAAAGAAGTTTTAATACCTTCGAATTTGAACCGGGAGTAAAGTTAGAATTACCTGGTCTTTTTCCATTGAGAAGAGCGGCCTTTACAGCAAAAAGACAACGCGCAAAAACCATTCTTTCTGCTTCGTTTAATTATCAAAACAGACAAGATTTTGAGCGTAAGAGTTTCCAATTTAGTTATTTGTGGAAGTTCTATGGAGATGAAACTCAAATTTTTTCTGTTGGATTGCCTACAAGCTCCGTTGTGAAATATGTCAACATTAACCCTCGTGGTGATTTTGAAGATAAACTCAACCAATTGAATGATGCCTTTTTAAAGAATACCTATAGTAATCAATTTATTTGGCAAGATTGGAAAATAGTTTATGAGTACAACAACTCAGAGAAGAAATACAAAAAAGGCAAGGCAAATGTGTACTACAAATTATCTTTTGATCCTGCCGGAAACTTCATTTCACTATTTAAAAAGTTCCAAAAAGTAAACGACGAGGGACAATACAAAATTTTGGGTGAGCGATATGCCCAGTTTGTACGCTTAGACAATGAAATTATTTATGCGCAGCCATTCAATAAAAAGCATAGTTTCAACATGCGCTTCTTAGTTGGTGGTGGTGTGCCTTATGGCAACAGTCCTACTTCATTGCCGTATGACTACTCCTTTTCCGGTGGTGGAGCCAATGACAACAGAGGTTGGAGAGCTCGTACATTAGGACCAGGAGTTTACAAGGCTTATTTGGATCCTAACAAAACCATCACACAAGTTGGCGACGTTCGTTTGGGGATTTTTGCAGAATACCGCTTCACCATGAGTGGTATGTTTAAAGGTGCTGTATTTGCAGATGTTGGAAATGTTTGGACTTACAAAGAGGATATTAACCGTCCTGGAGCTCAAATTACCAAAGATTTCTACAAACAATTAACGGTTTCTACAGGTTTCGGTCTTCGCATGGACTTAGATTTCTTTGTTATCCGCTTAGATCTAGGTTTACCACTCTTTAATCCAGCCTACCCAACAGGTTCTCAATGGTTATTCCAGTCACGAAGCGCCTACAGAACAGAAGTTGAAAATGCAGGTCTAGACTACAAAAAACTAGGAAGACCTTTCAAACCACTGTTGCATTTTGGTATTGGTTATCCGTTTTAATTTTTTGTGACCAAATGATAAGTTGACTTTTGGATAAGGCATTAAATCTTCCAATCCCAACTCTGAAGGAGTTGAACAAACTACCACGTCGAGTAATTGACCACTTGTAGGTCTCTTAATGTAGAAGATAACTTTATTAGATGATAATTTAGCTTGAGTCAGAATATCAATTGTCAATTGTCAACCAATCTTCAATCACAACCCCAAAATCTTTCCTACTTCAAATGCTGTTTTATCCCAACTGAAAGCTGTTGAGCGTTCCCAACCTAAATCGGATAGTTCTTTTAGACGTTCTTCGTTTCCGTCAAGGTAAATCAACTTATCGGCAATTTCCCTTACGTCGAAAGGATTGCAGTATTCTGCTGCGTTGCCAGCAACTTCTGGTAAAGAGGTGAGATTTCCAGCTAAAATAGGAGTGCCACACTTCATCGCTTCGGCCAAAGGAATGCCGAATCCTTCAAAATAAGGAATGAAAGTAAATAATTTTGCTGCTCCCATTACTTGTGTTAACTCTTCCAATTGCAAGTGTCCTGTGAATTTTATTTCTGTACGAATACTTTCAGGGACTTGTGTGGTAAACTGCTCATTTTTCCACATTTGTTCTCCTACAATAAGCAGTTGCGTGTTAGATGATGTCTCTTTTTTAAACAATTCAAAAGCTTGAAGCAAACGAGCTAAGTTTTTACGTGGATGCAAAGCTCCTACGAATAGAAAATAAGGTTTGCCTTCTGTATATTTATCTCGCACATTCTTTTTCTCGCTATCATCAAGTTTCTCAAATGCTTCAGAAGCACCATTCCATATAGCAGTAATTTTCTCTGCTGGAATGTTATACGTCTCACTGATGTCCTTTTTAGAATAGTTGGAAACAGTTATTATATGACTTGCTTTTTGAGCAAAAAGAGGAAAGTATTTCTTGAAATAAGTTAAGAATTTTTTTGGCACATCATTGGGGTAATGCTCGTAATTGATATCGTGAATTACGGGTATTTGTTTTACATTGCTTCCCAAAGAAATATATCCATCTGGTGAGAAAAATAAGTCTATTTTATGCTTCTTTAAAGCACGTTTAACCGACCACTCAAACCAAATGTAATAAAGAATAGGATGACGAGCAGGTGGCGGTAAAACAATGGGTGTAACGTTTTTTTTAACTACAAATTTTGGATCGAATGGACGGTCAAAGAAAAAGAAAAAATCATGCTCGGGATGTTGCTCCACCAAACGTTTACTAACTTCATACGTGTACCATCCAAAACCTTCCATTTTAGAAGTAAGTAAAAAACGGGTATTGATGGCAATGCGCATTAGAAATTCAAAATATAGTTACTTACTTTTTCTCTTCCAATTGTTGTTTCTGGACCATGACCACAGAAAACTACTGTGTTTTCAGGTAATTTAAACATGGTATTGAAAATAGAATCTTTCAACGTTTCTAAATCTCCTCCCGGTAGGTCAACGCGGCCAAAACTTCCTTGAAAAAGAACATCGCCATTGATTACAAAATTGTTCTCTTGGTTATAGAAAACGACATGACCTGGAGCGTGACCTGGAGTGAAAAACACTTCCAACTCAATGGCACCAAAACTGAGTTTTTCTCCGTGAGTCAAGTTTTTTGTTGGCTGTGGAGAAGCTTTGTAGTTCGGAAATCCATACAAATGAGCGTAATTAGGTACGGCTTTCAATGTTGCTTCATCTTCTTGATGCAAGTAATAATCCACTTTAAATGTATCTACTACAAACTGATTACCCAACACGTGGTCAATATGAGCGTGAGTATTAAGTAGTGCCTTAACATTCAGTTGATTGTTTTGAATAAAAGAAACCAATGCTTCTTCTTCGTGTTTTTCATAACATCCTGGATCGATGATGACAGCATCACCATTTTCGGCATAAACGATGTATGTATTTTCCTGAAAAGGATTGAATGTAAATTGTTGGATGTGCAGTTTCATGCGTTAAATATACAAATATTTTGAAGGAGCAATAAAAAAGGCCGTTCATTAGAACGACCTTCTCGTATCTTTTCACAGATTAGTACAATTCTTCTTTCAAAGCTGTGCGGTAATCTTTAATTTCTTCACGGTTAATTGGATGCTCAGCATTTTTCAATAAATCCAATAAATACAACAAATTATCTTTGTCTTCCACTTCTAATGGGTATTCGTTGCCTTCTTCGTCCTCATCATATTGAGCTTCAACGTCAAAAGATTCATTTTGAGAAAGATACTCGTAAGTTAAACGCAACACTTTTGTAACTAAAGGATCTTGTTCCTTTAAAGCAACTTCTCTAAGTGCTCTTAAGTCTTCAACCAAATTAGGAGCTGAAATACCGTGCTTGTCAACCTTTTCTATGATTGCATTTAACTTTTGATTTGCTTCCGCAGTTCTCATGTTTTTATTATCTTTTTAACCATTAATTATTCGCCCATTATCTAAAAATGAGCAACACCATTTTGCAAATGTACGCAACTAAAATGATAAAAAATAACTTCTTTTAAAAAAATATGATTTTTATTTTTCAAACAAGCTAACAGTTGCTGATTTTCTTTCTAAAAACGTTTGTAACTTCATCTTTTTTTGTAATTTCATCCACTGTATGGAAAAAAATCACTTTATTGCTCAATTGACTGCTTTAACAAATCGCTCAATTGAAAACACCCTAAAATTATTGGAAACAGGTGCAACCGTGCCTTTTATTGCGCGCTACCGTAAGGAACAAACGGGCAACTTGGATGAGGTTCAAATTCAAGCTATTCGCGATGAAGCTAAGAATTATGATGCCTTAATTCAACGTCAACAAACAATTATTACAAACATTGAACAGCAAGGAAAATTAACTCCTGAATTAAAGGATAAAATCGAAACAACATTTGATGCTACCGTGTTGGAGGATATTTATTTACCTTACAAACAACGCAAGGAAACACGTGGAGATAAGGCTAAAAAACTAGGTTTGGAACCATTGGCGAAGATGATTATGTCGCAGCGAGGTGGTGAACCTTTTTCTATGGCAAGTCGTTTTGTAAAAGGAGAAGTGGAAGATGAAGATGCTGCGCTGAAAGGAGCGAAAGATATTATTGCGGAATGGGTGAATGAATCCAGTGCCGCTCGTGCTAAGTTGCGTCAATTGTTTGTCCGTAAAGGTCAGTTAACTTCTAAATTGGTCAAGGGAAAAGAAGAAGAAGCTGAGAAATACAAGGATTATTTTGATTTTACTGAACCTCTTTTTAAAACGGTTTCTCACCGATTTTTGGCCTTGTATCGCGCCGATCGTGAAGGTTTATTGAAGTTGACTTTGCAGCCTTCAAAAGAGGAAGCAGAGGAATTACTGCATCGTTTTTTTGTGAAATCATCGGATGAATGTGGTACTTTAGTGGAAGAAGCTTGCGATGATGCTTACAAACGTTTATTGCTTCCTTCTTTGCAAAATGAAACGCTTCAAGCTCAAAAAGAAAAAGCGGATATTGAAGCTATTAAGATATTTAGTAAAAACTTGCGACAATTGCTTTTAGCTGCTCCACTCGGAGAAAAGAGAGTGTTGGCAATTGACCCTGGTTTTAGGACTGGTTGCAAGGTTGTGTGTATAGATGAAGCAGGAAATTTATTAACGAATGCAACCATTTATCCTCACCCTCCTCAAAAAGAAACAAGTGCTGCAAAAGCAAAAATTGCGCAATTGGTCGAAGCGTATAAAATTGATGCCATTGCTATTGGTGACGGTACTGCAGGGCGCGAAACAGAAGCTTTTATTAAACACATTCATTTTAACCGTGATGTATTGGTGTTTTCTGTACGCGAAGATGGGGCTTCGATTTACTCAGCAAGTGCTATTGCACGCAAAGAGTTCCCAGAATATGACGTAACGGTTCGAGGAGCTGTTTCCATTGGTCGTCGTTTGAAAGATCCATTGGCTGAATTGGTGAAAATAGATCCTAAATCGGTGGGTGTAGGTCAATACCAACACGAGGTAAATCAGACTTTGCTTAAAGAAGCTTTGGATGATGTGGTTATTTCAGCAGTGAATACCGTTGGGGTTGATTTGAATACCGCATCGCCTTATTTATTGAGTTATGTTTCTGGTTTGGGACCTCAATTGGCTGAGAATATTGTGGAATACCGCACGGAAATAGGCAAGTTTTCTTCACGAAAGGAATTGAAAAAAGTAAAACGTTTGGGAGACAAAGCTTTCGAACAAGCTGCTGGATTCTTACGCATTAAGGATGGAGAAAATCCGTTGGACAATTCGGCGGTGCACCCTGAAAGTTATGGCCATGTTGAGGCAATTGCAAAGAAAGTAGGGGTAAAAACTAGTGAATTGATTGGAAATGTGGAAAAACTGTCTAGTTTGAAACAAAGTGATTTTCCAGCGATTGATGCTTATACTTTTAATGATATTGTTTCAGAATTGAAGAAACCTGGTCGTGACCCACGTCAGCAAGCAAAAGTATTAGAGTTTGATGCAACTATTCGCACCATTGAAGATTTGAAAATTGGAATGGAGTTGAATGGAATTGTTACCAATATCACTGCTTTTGGAGCTTTTGTAAACATCGGGATAAAGGAAAATGGATTGATTCATAAATCTCGTTTGTCCAATCAATATGTGGAAGACCCTTCTCAGTTTGTTTCCTTGCATGAACATGTGCGTGTACGCGTGGAAGAGATAGATGTGGCACGTAAGCGAGTGGGATTAGCAAAAGTTTAAGTTTCAAAGTCATATCACAACATTGCGATATGACTTTGAATTACCCTTTTATCTGTTCGTTAATGTGCTCAATATAATTCAATAGCTTTTCACGTCCTAATCCCGTTTCGCTAGAAGTAGTGAAAACAGGAGGGAGTTCTACCCAGTATTTTTGCATTTCTTTTTTGTACTTTGCCATGTTTTTTTGCAAAGCAGAAGACGATAATTTGTCGATTTTTGTAAAGACCATGGAGAATGGAATTCCTTGTTCCCCGCACCAGTTCATAAACTCAATATCAATTTGTTGAGGTTCTAAACGGCAATCTAATAAAACAAACACATTGACCAATTGCTCACGTTTTGTTAAGTATTCAGAAATGAATTTTTCAAATTTTTCACGAGCAGATTTAGAAACTTTTGCATAACCATAACCAGGTAAATCCACGATGTACCATTCTTCGTTGATTAAAAAGTGATTAATCAATTGTGTTTTTCCAGGTTTTCCAGATGTTTTTGCTAATCCTTTTTGTTGTGTCAACATGTTGATTAAAGATGACTTACCAACATTTGAACGACCAATAAAAGCATATTCTGGCGTATTTCCAGCTGGACATTTTTTATAGTCGCTATTTGAAATTTCAAAAACTGCAGATTTTATTTTCATAATGCAAAGTTAGTTTTTTATTATGATAGATTGAAAAAATGAGTCGGATAAAAATGACTTATCAATGGAATTATTATTACTTTTGGACTAACTTTTAGAAATATGAAGCGAGTTTTTGACGTCTTTTTCTCAACGATTATCTTATTATTTTTCTTTCCTTTTGGTCTGATTTTATCGATTTTCATCTTACTTGAAAGTAGGGGAGGCGTTTTTTATCGCCAAGAACGAATGGGTAAAAATGGTGTTCCTTTTAAGTTGTTGAAGTTTCGTTCCATGCGCCAAAATGCCGATAAACAGGGTAAATTAACAGTGGGAATGAAGGACGCTCGTATTACTAAAACAGGGTATTTCATTCGCAAGTATAAATTAGATGAGTTCCCTCAATTTATTAATGTGCTCAAAGGAGATATGAGTATCGTTGGGCCGCGTCCAGAAGTTAAAGAATACGTTGATTTGTACACAGCTGAACAACGTGAAATTTTGAATGTAAAACCAGGGATAACAGATTTGGCATCTTTGGAATATTTTGATGAAAATCGATTGTTAGGTGAATCCAATGATCCACATGCGACGTACATCAATGAAATTATGCCAGCAAAAATCACTTTAAATAAACGTTATTTAGCAAATCCAACATTGAGCAATGACTTAAAAATCATGTGGATGACGTTTAAAAAAATGATTGCTTAGTGCATAAAAATTGCCGTCACAAATCCCAATAAGATACTGATTAATTTAATGAAATTGAACTTGTGATTCTCACTTGTTTCAAAAATAATGGTAGTGGAAATATGTAAAAACATACCAACTACAACTGCCAACACAATGTCAAAATTTAAGAAATTGACGATAGAATCAGAAGACAAGCCTATCAACAATCCAACAGGTGTAGTAATTGCGAATAAAGCCATCAGTATCCACGTCAATGATTTTTTGATTTTTGAAGCAATCAATAAAGTCATCAAAGCAATGGAAACGGGGATTTGGTGAAAAATAATTCCCAAAAGTAATGAATTTCCATGGTCATGGTGGTGATTGGTTGCCAGTTCAATTCCTGTAAATGGTGCAGCAAGAGGAATCCCTTCAATAATGGAATGAATGCCAAGTGCAATGAGTATTCCCCATGGAATTTTGCCTTCATGATGATGGTGAATGTGGCCGTGTTCAATTCCGCCAGAGAAGAATTCAAGCAATAACTGAATCATAAACCCAGCTAGAATGTACAAGCCCATTTGTCCGCCACCGTGTTCGTATAATTCTGGTAAGAAGTGAATAAAAGCAATGGAAAGCAAGAAACCACCACTATAGGCAAGCAACATTTTTATAATTGTTTGCTTATTTGCTTGTTCTAATAGAGCAACAATGACGGCACCAATTAGAACTGACCCTAGTAGTGCGATGATAGTGAGTGCTAATTCCATTAACGTTTCTTAGCTAAAAGGATTAAACGATCAGATGTAGAAGGGTTAAAGCTTTCTAAATCAAAACTTCCAAATGTATGAAGCAACTCAAAATTGGTAGCTTCCAATAACTGTTTAAAATCCTCCAATTTTAAAGCTTGTACACGCTCCGTGTGATTGTGGTGTTCACCGTCCGCATCAAATTGAATGTTTTTAAAGATGTGCTTTCCGTCGTATTCTCTTTTAATGGAGAACGTAATATCATCCACAACTTTAGTTTCTTCTTTCACCAATTGATCCACTACTTTTTGAGCGTTCATAAAATCAATTAGCAACGAACCATTTGGATGCAACATGGTATGGATGGATTGTAACATTTTTAGGTTGTCTTCTTCTGAATCGAAATAACCAAAACTGGTAAAGAGATTGAAAACAGCATCAAATGTATGACTTTCAATAACTTCACGCATATCGTGCACTTGGAACTGCAAGTGAGGATTGTTAAAGTTTTCTGCATAATCGATACTTTGTTCTGAAAGGTCTACTCCTAACACTTCATAGCCGTGAGTAAACAATGTCAACGAATGGCGACCTTTACCACAAGCTAAGTCTAGTACTTTACTACCTTGTGGCAGTTTCATAAAATCGACCAAGTTTCCAATAAAGCGCTCAGCTTCTTGGTTGTTTCTGTTTTTATATAAAATGTGGTAATACTTAGTATCAAACCACGATGCGAACCAATTTGAATCCTCCATTCCACAAAAATAATCAATTTTGATAGAAGAAGATGAAATCTTATTTTTTTCTATCATTTGCCGCAGATTTTGTACGGACGCGATTAATCGCGTCCGTACAAAATCTGCGGGAGGATAAAATCTGCGGGAGGAAAAATTAGGGGAGATAAAATCAGGGGGGAGAAAAAATGATAAAAAAAAGAAGGCAATCCTATGCCTTCTTCAATAATATATCAAATTAACGAGCTTAATTAATCTTGATTT
>CAZOKJ010000009.1:0-38282 GCA_964580465.1 uncultured Fluviicola sp.
AGCTAATACTGCAACAGCAGCAAAAAATACTTTTTTCATAATGATAATAATTTATAGTTTTTTGCTAAAGTAAAAATAAAAATTGATTATTGTTAAAAAAAATGAAAAATGTTGAAGAAAATTGTAGTTATTCTTTTTATACAAAAGAGAAATACGCATTTCTACAAACAATTAATCAATCATTTATGAGCGTTTTACCCATTTACAAAAACTTCATCAAACAACGATACAACTCCACCATGCACATAATGTCGTGTTTGTAAACTAATTCGTCAGGAGTATGAACATTGTCTTCTGGAGCTCCAATAAAACACCAGTCAATAGGTAAATCTGATTTTTGCAACACACCTCCGTCGCTGCCACCAGCAGATTCTACTTCAAGTTGAAAAGCTATTCCTGATTCTTTTGCTAAATCGATGATACGATTTAAGTATGAACGGCGCGGTAATAGGCTATCTCGTATAGAAATTGCTACACCTTTACCATGTGGTACGCCTTCTGTCACCCAAGTAATATCAGAAATCAATGCTTGATGTACGCCGTGTTTTTCAAATAAGTAACGTGCACAGTAGCCAACGCTATTGCCCCCATGTTCTTCATACGTAGAGAAAACAATGGCGCCATTTTCCAAAGTTTCAGCAACTTTTAATGCACTCCAAATGCCTAATCTATTGTCCAAATAAGGCGACTGTACATAGGTTTCAGTTTCTCTAAAATTGGGTTTAAAAGTCAATAAAGTACCTCTATCTATCTCTCTATCATACACGTATTGGAGATCTTTAGTTTCGTCTTCATGTTCGATAACTAATAGTTCTGTTTCAATTTCTCCTTGAGAATCGCTACCAACTAGTTCAATGCCTTCATTTAAGCGTGGTCCGCCAACTTTTATTAATTCTTTGCCATAGCCAACAGAAAAACCAATGCTATCCATGTGCGCATAAATAGCTGTCGTAGGTTTTCCAAAAACTAAAATAACACAGTCTTGAAAACCAGGGCCAGCAATAATTTCAGGTTCTTTAACCCACGATTTTGCATTGCTTTTCACATATTCTTTGATAAATTCTGCAACTCTTCCTTCGTCGCTAGCTGCACCTCTGATGGCGGTTAATTGTTCTAATAATTTCATTTAATATTCTCCTAAAACTGTAATTTCTATATCTCCTAAGTCTGTGATAGCTTCTGTGAGTGTTTCAACTTGATCTAAAGGAAGTTTAACGTCTAGTTGACAATCTAATTCAAACTGTTGGTTGCTGTATTCTAAATCCATTCGTTTTAGCCAGTTCATAACGTTAGGCATAGCCTCGTAAGAAAATTGTAAACGAACATGATGAAAAACTTCCACTTCAATAATGGTAGCGTTGTTTAAAGCATCTGCAGCAGCTTCTCTGTAAGCGTGAATCAAACCTCCAACACCCAATTTAACCCCTCCAAAATAACGAACAACTCCAATTAGTACGTTGCTTAAGTCAAAAGATTGTATTTGTCCAAGAATGGGGGCTCCTGCCGAATTGGATGGTTCACCATCATCGTTGGCTCTGTATTGTTTTTTGTCCAAACCAAATCGATAGGCCCAACATACGTGACGTGCTTGAAAGTGTTCTTTTCTCCATTGCTCAATGTATTCTTTTGCTTCCTCTTCAGTATAGCACGGAACAGCATAGGCAATGAACTTAGATCCTTTTTCTTTGTAAAGGCCTTCGGATTGCTTTTTGGTTGTTCGGTATGTTGTTTCTATCTTCACTATCAATTAAAAATAGGTGTTCCAGAATTGGAATAATACGTCGTTATTAAGAACTTCGGACTAAGTCACGTATTAATATACGCTCCTGTCGTCCTCATTCTTAATGCTTAGTCTTATTCTCAATTCTGTTTCCCCTATACGAGTCTTCAAAATTTGAACTATAGAATTGTGAGACGCCTAAACTTCTATTTTATTAATTTAAAAGGGCTAATTTCTCTTCTAAAATAGCGATTTTACTCAAGGCATCGGCTTCTTTTTTGCGTTCTACTTCTACTACTTGAGCTGGTGCACCGCTAACAAATTTTTCATTGCGTAATTTTCCTTGAACACTTGCTAAGAATCCTTTTGTATATTTCAATTCTTCTTCCATTTTTGCTTTTTCAGCAGCAACGTCAACTGTATCGCCAAATGGGATGAAGTATTCGTTATTGGAAACGATGAAGCTATTAGCATTATTTACTTTGTCTTGCGTATATTCTAAGCTAGAAAGATTACCCATTTTAATGATAACACTGTCAAAGCTTGTATCCATTTCATTGTTTTTCTTAACCAACAAATCAATTTTTACTTTATTGGCGATGTTATTAGATTTGCGAACATTTCTGATGCCTGTAATGACCTCTTCAGCTTTGTTGAAATTAGCTAATACTGTTGTATCGAATGCTTTTGCAACTGGCCATGGAGCAATAACGATGTCATCACCTTCTTTACGTTCTCTGATTAAGTGCCACAATTCTTCTGCGATAAATGGCATATAAGGCTGCATCAGTTTCAAAAGGTCTTCAAAGAAGTTTTTTGTTTGATTCAAGGTTTTAGCATCAATTGGATGTTGGTAACCAGGCTTAATCATTTCTAGGTACCAAGAACAGAAATCGTCCCAAACCAATTTATAAATTGCCATTAATGCTTCTGAAATTTTGAATTTATCGAATAAATCATTAATTTCTGTTAATGCCTCATTGAAACGAGCTCCAAACCATTCAATTGCTTTTTGAGAAGACGCAGGTTGGTCGATTTCTCTTACTTCCCAGCTATCCACTAAGCGGAATGCATTCCAGATTTTATTGGTAAAGTTACGTCCTTGTTCACATTGAGAGCTGTCAAACGGCAAGTCGTTACCAGCAGGAGAAGAAATTAAAATCCCCATGCGTACACCATCCGCTCCGTATTGTTCAATTAAATGAATTGGATCAGGTGAGTTTCCTAAGGATTTTGACATCTTACGACCTAATTTGTCGCGTACAATACCTGTATAATATACATTCCTAAATGGTAAATCTCCCATGTATTCATATCCTGCAATAACCATGCGAGCTACCCAGAAGAACATAATTTCAGGTGCAGTTACTAAGTCATTTGTTGGATAATAGTATTTGATTTCTTCGTTTTCTGGTTGAGTCAATCCATTGAAAACAGAAATAGGCCATAACCATGATGAGAACCAAGTGTCTAGTACGTCTTCATCTTGTTTAATCTCAGCTTCAGTTATTACACGACCAGCTTTTTCGTTTGCTAGTTGGACTGCTTCTTCTTTTGTTTTAGCAATTACGTAGTCTGATTCACCTTCACCGTAGTACCAAGCTGGAATTTGATGTCCCCACCATAATTGACGAGATACACACCAGTCTTTTACGTTTTCCATCCAGTGTCTGTAAGTATTTTTGAACTTTTCAGGATGGAAGTTGATGTTGCCATTCATTACATTGTCCAATGCTGGTTGCGCCAATTCTTTCATGGAAAGGAACCATTGCAAAGACAATTTTGGTTCAATAACAGCATTTGTACGTTCAGAAAAACCAACTTTATTGATGTGATCTTCTGTTTTTACTAAATAGCCTTTATCGTGTAATTCTTTTTCAATGTTTTTGCGAACCTCAAAACGATCTTGACCTGCATAGTGCATTCCTAATTCGTTCAATGTTCCATTATCACTGAAAATGTCTATTGTTTCTAAGTTATGACGTTTTCCTAATTCATAGTCATTCACGTCGTGTGCAGGAGTAACTTTTAAGCAACCTGTACCAAACTCCATGTCAACGTATTCATCGACGATAATAGGCACTGTTCTGTTTGCGATTGGAACGATTGCGTGTTTTCCATGCAAGTGTTTGTATCGTTCGTCATTTGGATTGATACAAATAGCAGAGTCACCTAAAATTGTTTCTGGACGAGTAGTAGCAATAATTAGCCATTCATCGTCAGATTCAGCAATTTTATAGCGAACATGGTATAATTTTGAGTTAACCTCTTTGTGGATTACCTCCTCATCAGACAAAGCTGTTTTTGCTTCAGGGTCCCAGTTAACCATACGAACACCACGGTAAATTTTTCCTTTGTTGTAAAGGTCAATAAACACGTTAATTACAGACTCTGAGTATTCAGGGTCCATCGTGAAAGAAGTACGTTCCCAGTCACAAGAAGCTCCCAATTTTTTTAATTGCTCAAGAATGATTCCACCATGTTTTTCTTTCCATTCAAACGCATGTTTAAGGAACTCTTCACGAGTTAAATCTGATTTTTTGATACCCTCAGCGCGCAATTTTTGCACAACTTTAGCTTCAGTTGCAATGGAAGCGTGGTCTGTTCCAGGTACCCAACAAGCATTTTTTCCAAGCATACGAGCACGTCTAACCAATACGTCTTGAATGGTATTATTAAGCATGTGTCCCATGTGCAATACCCCTGTCACGTTTGGTGGTGGTATAACGATTGTATAAGGTTCGCGCTCATCTGGTGTAGAGTGGAAGTAACCTTTGTCTAACCAGTGTTTATACCATTTATTTTCTGCAACTTGTGCTTCGTATGTTTTAGGAATTTCCATAAAGTCAAAAAAAATTTTCGCAAAGTTAATCAATTTCTTGGTGTTTTCCAATGGAAAAAAACGTGGAAAATAAATGAATAATTCATTCTTTTTTTACCTTTGTTTTTTTTAAGAACAATTTTATGGCTGCAAGTATATTTGCTGTGTTGGATGATATTGCTGCGCTAATGGACGATGTAGCCTTGGCGAGTAAAATAGCGACTGAAAAAACGGCAGGGATTTTAGGGGATGATTTAGCTGTCAATGCTGAGAAAGCCACTGGATTTATGCCTTCACGTGAATTGCCGGTTTTATGGGCGATAACAAAAGCTTCTTTGTTGAACAAAGCTATCATTATTCCCATTATTTTGGGGTTAAATGTTACGTTTCCAATTGTGATTAAAATTATTTTAGTAATCGGCGGTTTTTACTTGTCCTATGAAGGAGTGGAGAAAATAGTTGCTTATTTATTTCATAAAAATCATTCTCCTGAAAAAAGTGAGATAAAAGTAGCTGAAAATGATGAATTACAAGAAGAAAAGAAAAAAATAAAAAGTGCTATTTCTACAGATTTTATTTTGTCGTTGGAAATAGTCATTATTACTTTAAGTACAGTTTTGAATCAACCTTTAGAGGTTCAAATTGTTACGGTAGTCATTGTTGCTTTACTTGCTACAATTGGTGTTTACGGCATTGTAGCTTTAATTGTTAGAATGGATGATGCAGGTTATCGTTTGATTCGAAAGAGTAAGAAGGAAGGGTTTGTGCGAAAAATAGGTCGCTTGTTGGTGCGGTCGTTACCTGTTGTTATTCGTTCTTTAGCTGTGATTGGTACAATTGCACTTATTTTGGTTTCGGGAGGAATTTTTGTTCATAACATAGATTATTTACATCATTTTTTACCGCAACTTCCAGGAATTGTTAAAGAAGCAATGATTGGTTTAGTTGCAGGTTTTATCGTTGTTATAATTGTAGAAGGAATCCGATTGTTTCTTCCCAAAAAGAAAGTCGAGAAATAGTTCTTTTTTCTAAGGATTTCTTTCTTTTTTTTCATAACTTTGTAGTTTATGCAAAAATTTAAAAAGATGATGAAATTCTTATTGAAAAACCCGACTTATTCAGCAAATGTTGATTTTTCATTGTTATTGTTGCGCATTGCTACAGGCGGTTTTATGTTGTCACATGGTTTTATCAAGCTAACGAAGTTAATGGCAGATCAAATTGAATTTGCAGATCCTATTGGATTAGGACCAGAGTTGTCGTTGGTATTGGTGTTTTTCTCTGAAGTTATTTGTGCTCTTTTTATTTTGTTGGGAATTTTACCTCGTTTAGCAGCTATTCCTTTAATTATTACAATGATTGTTATTGTTTTTGTGGTACATGGCGGTGATGCTTTTGGAAAACAAGAATTGCCTTTGTTTTATTTGATAGGGTATTTAATCATTTTTTTGTTAGGATCGGGGAAATATTCTATTCAAACATTGATGAATAAAAAATAAACGACGGAGTTTTTCGTTTTTGACACAATGTGAGTAATAACTTTTAAATAATATCCGTTGAAATTAGGATTAACACAACAGCAATTAAAAGATATTGTTTCAGGAGAACTGATAGGAACATCATCGTATCCTTTAAAAACGATTGTTCAGAACGTTGTGTTTGATTCTCGACGCATCGTTTCAGGGCAAGAAAGTGTGTTCGTTGCTTTAAAAGGGGCGCATTCTGATGGTCATGAGCATTTAAAAGATGCTTATTCAAAAGGTGTGCGTACGTTTTTAGTTAGTCAACAGGTAGATGATAAAGCTTTTGTTGGTGCTACTTTTGTCAGGGTAAAAGACACTATGCAGGCTTTGTTTGCTTTAGCTTCTTATCAAAGAACTTTGTTTAAAGGCGAATTGATTTTAATCTCTGGAAAAATAGGGAAAACGAGTGTGAAAGAATGGTTGTATCACTTGTTGAGTCCCGAAAAAACGGTTTCCCGTAGTCCTAAAAGTTATAATTCCAACTTAGGAATTGTACTATCTGTTTTGGAAATTAATCCACTTTCTGATGTTGCCATAATTGAAGTGAAACCGCATGAAGAGCTTCATCCTGTGGTGATTAATGATTTATTGTATCCCACTATTGGAGTTTTAACAGCCACAGATACACAAGGTGCATTGTTTTCAGATGCTTATTTTGAACATTTATATAAAGGTTGCCATTCACTGTTTCATTCGGAAAGAAGTCGTTCTTTTGTTAAATTAAAAACCATTGTTCGATTCATTCATCCGTTGAAAGAAGAGTTTTATCCAAGTGAATCCAAGCGAAAAAATGTTGCTTTGGCACATGCAGTGGCGTTAAAATTGGGAATTTCCGAACCGAAATTGCAACAAAAAATGAAGCATTTGCCAGATTTGGCACTTCGAATGGAAACATTTGAAGGGAAGAATGGAAATTTTATCATCAACGATTTATACAACCTCGATGTGGATGCATTTAGAAGTTCCTTGGAATTTCAACAATCCATCGCAAAAGGTAAAAAAAGAGCAGTTGTATTAGGGCTTTTAGAAAAAGATTTAGCCAAAAAAGAAGCACTTTTTCAATTAATGAATGATTTTCAGATTGATCGAGTTTTTTTGCTAAATGAAGGAGATAGTTTGCAAGAAGAGTTATCTGACACTGTCATATTAATCAAAGGCAGTACGTCGTCCACTCTGTTACGAATTGCGAATCAGTTGAAAGAAAAACGTCATCAAACGCATTTACGTATCAACCTTAAATCTTTGCGAAAAAACATTGTTGCTCATAAACAAGCACTTCCAGAAGGCACAAAACTGATGGTCATGTTAAAGGCTTCAGGTTATGGATCGGGTTTGGACAAAATTGCTCAGTTCATGGATGATTTTGGAGTGGACTACTTTGGAGTGGCATTTGTAGATGAAGGAGTAGCCATTCGACAAGCAGGTATTGAAAAACCTATTATGGTGATGAATACGGAGAGTTTTAATTACGAAGCATGTATTCAAAACCGTTTAGAACCTGCTATTTTTGATTTTCAACAAATGGATGATTTTATTTCAGAATGTATTTATCAAGGAGTGCAAAATTATCCAGTTCATTTGAAAATTGATACAGGTATGCATCGATTAGGCTTTGAGTTGGAACAATTAGACCAAGTTTTAGAGGTCATTCAATCTCAACCTGAAATTCAATTAAAAAGCGTTTATTCACATTTGGCAGAATCGGACAATTTACATGACAAACGTTTTACAGAGCATCAAATCAGATTGTTTACAAAGGCGGTTGCAAAAATAAGTGAGGTTGTTCATTATCCTTTTGAGCAACATATTCTTAATTCTCCAGGAATTGAAAATTATAGCCACGTTCCTTTTTCCATGGCACGCTTAGGAATTGGGATGTATGGCGTTTCCTCTAATGCTATTTTTAAACGAAAATTAGAGCCTGTAATTAGTTGGTACAGTGCAGTTTCACAGGTTAAAAAGGTTGCTGCTGGACAAAGTGTTGGTTATTCACGTTCTCATTTCTGCAAGGAAGATACGATTGTAGCTACTATTCCAGTTGGTTATGCAGATGGTCTGCGACGTTCGTTGAGCAACGGAGTAGGCTACTTGACTATTAATGGTGTAAAATGCCCAATTATTGGTCGAATTTGTATGGACATGGTAATGGTAGATGCAACAAAAGCAAAAGTTAAAGTGGGGGATGAAGTAGAAATCATTGGTCCAAATTGTACCTTAGAACAAATGGCAAAGTTAATGAATACCATACCTTATGAGGTAATGACTTCAATTTCTGAACGTGTTCACAAAGTGTATGTTGAGTAGCATGGTAGCTTATATAAATAAAAACAGACTATTACTAACCATTTATAGAGTGGTTATTTTGTTATTGTTTTGGGTGTTATTGTTTGACTTCCAGCGTCTGTTATTTACCATTCATAATCTTGAAAAATTCATAGGAGAAGGTTTGTTAAATTGGCTTGGAGTTTTTGTTTATTCCCTTCGGTTAGATTTGGCAACTGCTGGATTTTTAACTGTTTTACCTGCTTTATTTTTAGTTGTTGCAACGATTTGGAAACAACGATGGGCACAAGTTGTTTTTTACATTTTTCTCGCTTTTGAGATCGTTTTAGTGAGTGCTATTCATGCTGGAGAAATCAATGCTTATCCCGAATGGAATCACAAGTTGACAGGACGTGTTTTTATGCACTTAATGCATCCTGATGAGGTTGTAAGAACAGCTGATTATGGCATGTTATTTTGGTTTAGTGTATATTTCTTAATGGAATTGCTATTTGCATGGAGGTTGAAACAATGGTTGTTTAAAATGAATGATCAACTTTCGGAGACAACCACTCTTTACAAATTAGCAATGTCCGTTGTTTTAATTCCAATCATTACATTTTTAAGTTTGCTGTTAGCCAGAGGAGGTTGGCAACAAATACCCATTAATATTGATGCAGCGTACTTTTCTAAACATTATGTAACAAACGATTTATCTGTTAATTCTACTTATTTTTTTGGAAAAAGCTACTTGTTGTATAATCGCACGTCGATAGATGAGTTCATGCCTTCAACGACGAATGAAGAGTCAGAGCGTATCAAAAATGAGTTGTTCACCTATCCTTTCGAACACAAAGAATGGATCTTGGACAATAAGCGACCGAATTTGGTTGTTGTAGTTTTAGAAAGTTGGTCAGGAAATGCCATTAATAGCGTAACAGGAGTAGAAACAGCAACACCTAATTTTGATCGTTTAACAAAAGAAGGTTTACTATTTACTCATGTTTATGGTGTAGCAAGTACCTCTGAAATTGGAAATACGGCTATTTTTAGTGGTTATCCTGGAATTCCAGAAGTTTCCATTTCTATGCAACCAGAAAAACATCGCAAAATTCCTTGTTTGAATGAAGATTTAAAAGAATGGGGATATACATCCGCTTATTTGTTTAGTGGTGACTTGAAGTATGGGAATATTGGAGGTTACTTTACAGACCATGGATTTGATAAAGTGGAAGACGAAAATGATTTTCCTAAAAACTTACCTAAAGGAAAACTCAACTATTACGATGAGGATTTATTTGATTTAATGTTGAAGAAAATAAACAAATTACCTCAGCCTTTCATGCAATGTGCTTTTACAGGTAGTACTCATTCACCTTATGATTATCCTAATGGTCATCGTTTTACAAAATTCGGAGGTGTGGAAGGTAATTTTATGAATTCCATGATTTATGCTGATTCGTGCTTGAATGATTTTCTAAAAAAAGCGAAAAAAGAACCTTGGTATGAGAATACTTTGTTTGTTTTCATTGCAGACCACGGACACGCGACTAATGCCATTCAAAATCCCGCATCGAGTGAGTTTAATCGCATTCCTTTGTTGTTGTATGGAGAACCTTTAAAGGATGTTTACAAAGGCCAAAAAGTAGATAAAGTAGGTTCGCAAGTTGACCTTGTAAGAACCTTGTTATACCAAATGGGAGGGAATTATCAGCGCTATGAATGGTCAAAAGATTTGCTGAATCCCTATGCTCCATCTTTTGCTTTGCACGCCATGACGAGAGGTTATGGTTGGGTAACGCCCAAAGGAAACTTTACTTATTTAATGGACGGAAAGCAAGTGATTGAAAATAGTTTTTCAAAAGAAGCCTATTCACAAGAATTTAAAAATTGTCAAGCCTTGTTAGGAACGATTTACAAAGCCTATAAAAAGTTATAATTTAGATGACGATTGAAGAACTTATTGACTTATTGAAGTTAGAAATAAGTGCTCAAAACGAGCGCTATGCCATTGATGGAGGACTTAGCTTAAAACAGTTAAAAGCTGAAGGATATGTCTTGCAACCCATTCGAGTTCAAAGAAAACAGTACGGTTATGCTGATTATCCGGAGTTTGAATTTACATTGCCTTATCCAGCAGAAACGAATAATTTTAGAAATGGTTCATCTATTCAACTTTTTGTTGAAGGAGAAAAAGCGATAAATGGTATTTTACTTTATTTGGAAGGAAATAAAGGCGAAATTCGCTTGCACGCTGCTGATTTTCCAGATTGGTTGGAAGAAAAAAATGTAGGAGTTCAACTAATAGCGGATCAACGAACGAACGAGATCCAGTTGAATCGTCTTAAAGAAATAAAAGATTCCAAAGAATGGGGGAGGATGTTTCAAAAATGGCACGCTTCATACAATGATTCAATAACTTCTACCACTTCTTTTGAAGGCATACAATTTGAAAATAAACAGTTAAATGATTCGCAAAAAATAGCCATTGAAAATTGTTTAGGAACAAGTGATATTGAGCTGATTCATGGACCTCCAGGTACGGGGAAAACAACAACAATTGTGGAACTCATCACGCAATTAGTAAAACAAGGAAAACGCGTTTTAGTTTCCGCGCCGAGTAATACTGCTGTTGATAACATTGGTATGCGTTTGGCTGCTTTGAAGAAAGAGTTTTTACGAGTAGGAAATAATGTAAAAGTACGTGAGGAGTTATCGCCATATACCGTTGAAGGTAAAATGGAGGAAACGCAATTGAAGCAAACCATTAAAAAGATGCGCATTCAATCGGAACAATACCGAAAAATGGCACATCAATACAAGCGTAAATTTGGAAAAGAAGAACGAGAACAACGTAATTTATTGTTGCAAGAAGTAAAGTCCATTCGCAAAGAAATTCGCGATTTGCAAAAACATTTTGAGGATAGTTTGTATGAAAAAAGCCCGATTATTCTCGGAACACCTATTGCATTGTACGATGCTACTTTTAAAGAAAATGAATTTGATGTACTCATCGTAGATGAAGCAGGACAATGTTTAGAGCCTTTAATCTGGGTTGTTTTACCTTTTGCCAAACGTTACGTATTGGCGGGAGACCCTTTCCAATTACCACCTACTGTTATTTCAGAAGAAGCACAGCGCAAAGGTTTGGCGGCTTCTTTGTTAGAGCGTTTAATGACCAACCAATTTCCTTCGCATTTATTGACAGTTCAGTATCGAATGAAGGCAGTGATTGCAGAGTTTTCTAATCGTTATTTTTACGAAGGTAAATTACAATCCCTTGAACAGTTGTCCGATAATGAACACTTGTTTTTTTACGACACAGCAGGAGCCGATTACACCGAGCAAGAAGACGAACAATCAGCATCTTTGTACAACAAAGAGGAACTATATTTCATCCGACGATTGATACAGCAAGAATCAATAGATGCGAGCAAAACTGTTTTTATCACACCATACAACGGACAATTGTCCCAAGCAAGAGAATTATTGGCTGATATACCCTTTCAGCGTATGTCAACTATTGATAGTTTTCAAGGTCAAGAAGCAGAGACGGTCATTTTATCACTTGTTCGATCAAATCCAGATCAAAAAATTGGTTTTTTATCCGATTATAGACGTATCAATGTTGCATTAACGCGAGCACAGCAAAAGCTATACATCATAGGTGATTCCGCTACAATAGGTAGCGATGATTTCTATGCGCAATTGTTAGATTTCTTAGAAGAAATAGGAGCCTATCACAGTGTTTATGAGGTGATGGAGTGATTTTGGATTTTTTTCTTTTATTCTTCTCGTCTCAACGGGGAGGGAAAAGAAAATATAGATTTTCCTCCTACCCAATATACCTCTTTGCAAACTCCCACAAAACTACGCCTGCGCATACAGAAACATTGAGGCTATGTTTGGTGCCGAACTGCGGAATTTCAATGACAGCATCTGATAAATCAACTAATTCTTGTTGTACACCGTTGACTTCATTTCCAAAAATGAGGGCAAACTTTTCTGCCTTTAAGTTAGAGGTGTCTTGTAAAAAAGTGGTATTTTCAGTTTGTTCAATGGAAGCCACAAATATGTTTTGCTCTTGCAATTCTTTTACCAATTCTACTGCATTAGCACGATGTTCCCATTCAACAGAATCGGTTGCTCCTAAAGCTGTTTTGAGTATTTCGCGATGAGGTGGAGTAGCAGTGATGCCACATAAATAGATTTTTTCCACATTAAAAGCATCACAAGTGCGAAAGAATGAGCCGATGTTGCTCAAACTTCGAATGTCATCTAGTATTACGATTAGCGGGAATTTTTTTTGCGCTTTGAATTCTTCTTCCGATACACGTTCTAATTCCCAAAGTTTTAATTTCTTATTCATGGCTTATTTTAATCGTAAGTATTGTCCTGTATAACTTTCTTTACATTTTTTTATCTCCTCTGGCGTACCTTCAAAAACTACCTGTCCACCTTTGTTTCCGCCTTCTGGACCAAGGTCAATGATCCAATCGGCGCATTTGATGACTTCTCCATTGTGCTCAATAACAATGATGGAATGCCCAGCATCAACTAATCGGTTAAAGGCAATAACCAATTTATCGATGTCGTAGAAATGTAATCCTGTTGTTGGTTCGTCAAAGATGAAGAGCGTAGGTTCAGCTTTTGTTCCTTTAGCTAAGAAAGAAGCTAGTTTGATGCGCTGTGCTTCACCACCACTCATGGTACTGGATGATTGTCCCATCTTTAAGTAACCTAAACCAACATCGTATAGAGGTTGAATTTTCTCAACAATTTTTTGCTCTAAACGCCCATCACTTTCTTTGAAAAATGCCAAAGCACTCTCAATATCCATTTCCAATAATTGAGAAATGTTTTTACCTCTGTATTCTACTTCTAGTGTTTCAGCTTTGTAACGTGTTCCGTGACAAGTTTCACAAGCAAGATGTATGTCTGCCATAAATTGCATGCCAACAGTGATGCTGCCTTCGCCTTCGCACATTTCGCAACGACCGCCATCCACGTTGAAACTAAAGAATCCAGGCTTGTAAAAACGTTGTTTAGCCAATGGTTGTTGCGCCATCAACTCCCTGATTTCGTCAAATGCTTTTACGTAAGTGACAGGATTACTTCGAGAAGATTTACCAATTGGATTTTGATCGATTAATTCAACAGCTTTAATCATTTTCCAATCACCTTCTGCTTCAAAATTTTTCGAAGAAAGTGCAATTTCACCCAATTTATTTCTAACAGCAGGATATACAATATCTTTAATCAACGTTGACTTTCCTGAACCGCTAACTCCTGTGATACAAACTAAATTATTGAGAGGAATGGTCACTTTAACATCCTTCAAATTATGCTTTCTTACACCTGTAAAACGCAGTAAATGTTGCTGTTTTCTACGTTTACTTGGTACCGGAATGCTTCTTTTTCCTGTTAAATATTCAGCTGTAATGCTTTTTGCTTGGATGAGTTTGTCGTGTGTTCCTTGAAAAACAACTTCTCCGCCATATACTCCAGCCATTGGACCAATGTCTAAGATCTCATCAGCAGCACGCATAATATCCTCTTCGTGCTCTACAACGATGACCGTGTTTCCAAGGTCGCGTAAATTGTGTAGTACTTTGATTAAACGTTCAGTATCACGTGGGTGCAAACCGATAGAAGGTTCATCGAGGATGTACATAGAACCTACCAAGCTACTGCCTAGTGACGTTGCTAAATTGATGCGTTGAGATTCTCCACCTGATAAACTATTTGACTGGCGATTTAAGGTTAAATATCCCAAACCAACATCGCATAAGAAGGATAAGCGATTGATAATTTCTGGCAAAACGCGTTTGGACACCTGTCTGTCGTACTCTCCTAATTCCAATTGTTGGAAAAATGGCAACAACTCATCAATAGGTGTTAGCACAATATCTGTAATGGACTTTCCATTTACCTTTACGTAATTAGCGTCTCCTCTTAGGCGTGTTCCTCTACACTCTGGACAAGCTGTTTTTCCACGGTAGCGCGAAAGCATTACACGATAGTGAATTTTGTAAGTTTGAGATTCTAAAAATTGAAAAAAAGGCGTAATTCCTGTAAAGTATTTATTCCCAGACCACAATAAATCGTATTCTTTTTGGCTTAAATCTTTAATTGGTCGGTGTATAGGAAAATCAAATTTTGAAGCACTGTAAATTAATTCATTGAGGTATTCGCTCATTGTTTCTCCTTTCCAACAAGCAACAGCACCTTCGAATACACTTAAGTTTTTATTAGGGATTACCAAATCTTCGTCAATTCCAATGATTTGTCCATAACCTTCACACGTTTTACAAGCTCCAAAAGGATTGTTAAAGGTGAATAAGTGTTCACTTGGTAATTGAAACTCCATTCCATCTAACTCAAATCGCGTTGAAAAGTTATGTTGTTTTAAGTCGCTCATTGTCATAATGATGCATTCGCCATTTCCTTCTGTAAATGCTAGCTGAATCGAGTCGGCTAAGCGTGCCATGGACTCTTCTGTTGAAGTGTCAGCTGTTGCTCTGTCGATAACTAATTGAATAGGATAGGAGATAGGTGTATTTTCTTCTAATACATCTTCAATTGTTTGCAATTCATTGTTGACTAAAACACGGGCAAATCCTTGTTGTAACAAAGTTTTTAATTGATCATTTCCTTTATAGCGATCATTTTTAGCTAAAGGGGTGACAATCAAAATTCTTTCATCGTTAGCTAAAGAACTAATAAAATCAACTACATCGCTAACAGTATGACGCTTTACTTCTTTTCCACTAATTGGAGAGTAAGTTTTCCCAACGCGAGCAAACAACAATTTTAAGTAATCGTAAATCTCGGTTGTTGTACCAACAGTCGAACGAGGGTTATTTGAAATGACTTTCTGTTCAATAGCAATGGCAGGAGCAATTCCTTTGATGTAATCGGTTTCAGGTTTATCCAATTTACCTAAGAATTGACGCGCATAAGAGGACAAACTTTCGATGTATCGTCGTTGGCCTTCGGCATAGAGCGTATCAAAAGCAAGGGATGATTTACCAGAACCTGATAAGCCAGTAATGACTGTAAATTTACCATGAGGAATGTTAACACTCAAGTTTTTTAGATTGTTAACTCGAGCACCTTTTATTTCGATAAATGATTGTTTTGCCATGTTGCAAATTTACAATAAAGAACAACTTTTTGGTATATTATTCGTTTTTTAATTAGTTTAGCGGTATGAATATGAAGATTTGGAGTTTTATTATTGCATTTTTTTCTTTGTTTTTTGTTTTATCACAAGAGGATGATGGTATATCGGTATATACCGATATGAGTAGCAGAGAAGTTGGAGAGATTATTCCAAAACACACTTTTAATGTAATAGTTGGCTTACCGAATACAGTTGTTAATAAGCCATTTAGAAGGTTGATGGTTGGAATTGTTGATGTAAACCCTTATTATCAGTTTTCATTGCGTAATTCTATTGTTTTTGGAGCTGGCGTTCGCTATACCTTATTTAAAGTGAATGAGTTTAAGACACCTGTACCAATTTATGGAATGATGCATAGTTTTGGTGGTTTTGTAAAAATTGGCTATGAGAAGTTTATAACAACGAGATTTGCAGTTGATTTTTCGGTAAAAGTTGGGTTTATGGGTTTTTCTGTAGATACTGATTTAAATAAAAATTTGCATAACGGTATATACCGATATGACGCTGGATTTGTTGAACCTACCATGGGGTTCATTTTGAGTGCTACAGAGCGATCCTCTTACCGTTTGGTATTTGGTTACACTGTCCAGTCTTATGCGTTTAAATTATCACAGATAGGTACATTAAACAGTGGAGGGTACTCAATAAAAGAGAACAAGCGCCCTACTCAATTTATAACTTTTGGATTAGGATACACGCATTATTTTGGTAAGGTAAAAAATTAATATGTTTGTAGTAGATAACACGATAAAGTCGGTAAAACAATACTTTTTTGAAAGGCTTTCTAATCAATTTTCTCATAGAGAGTTGCGTATGATGTTTGGGTTGCTAGTTCAAAAGCGATTAGGTGTAGAATCATCAGAAGTACATTTTTTGGAAGAGCAAAAATTAAGCGAGTCTGATTTGTTGTATTTTCGTTCAGCTGTTAAGCGTTTACAGGCTGATGAACCTTTTCAATATATTGTGAACGAAACAGAGTTTTACGGTATATCGGTATATACCGATATGCGTGCTTTAATTCCTCGCCCAGAAACAGAGGAGTTGGTAGATTGGGTTTTGAAAGATATAGAAAATTCACCTAAAAAAATTGTAGATGTTTGCACAGGAACAGGTTGTATTGCACTTGCACTTGCTAGTAAATTGAAAAACGCTTCTATTTTTGGGATTGATGTTTCTGAAGAAGCGTTGAGTTTAGCAAAAGAAAATGCTAATAGGTTGCAATTTCCTGTTGAGTTTTATAATGTCGATATTTTAAAAGAAAAATTACCATTTCCAAATGAAAGCATAGATATCATTGTTTCAAATCCGCCATACATTACTGAATCAGAAAAAGATAAAATGGCTTTAAATGTGTTGAATTATGAGCCTCATATTGCTTTATTTGTGGAAAATGAAAAAGCGTTAATTTTTTATGAGAAGATAGCGAAGCAAGCATTGTTGAAATTGAAAAACGGAGGAAGTTTATATTTTGAAATTAATGAATCTTTTGGTAAAGAGACAGTTGATTTACTTATGGAATTAGGCTTCTCTAGTGTTGAATTGAAGAAAGATTTACAAGACAAAGATAGGATGATAAAAGCGATTAAGTAATAGTTTAAAATGAATACAGGTAATATGAAAACACGGAAGTTTTCTTACAATAAATGGAGGCTTTTTTTAGATTTTTTTGTTGCTTTACTATGGATATTTATTACAATTAGTGACTATTTTGAACTGAAAACTGTAACCTTAAATATGGTTGTTTACGGTTTAGCTTCTTTATTGTTCTTAATGGCTTTTATAGTTCGTTTTTTGAATGGTTATATTGAAATTTATCAAGATGAGATAAGGATTCAGAGTCTTCCGAAAAAGAGAATATATATTCGAGATTTAATAGAAATTAGAGTTGCTCCAGAGGATATTATATTGAGAACAAAAGAGAAAAGTTATAAAATTTCAAAATTGTCCATTGACAAATCCCAATATGAAGCATTAGATTTGTTTATGAAGGACTTAAATGAAGCAATTAATCAAAAGTCTTAAACCGCTTTGAAAATTTGTGTTTATTTAATCTTTAAGTGAGATCTTTTCCTTATTTTTACCAAATATAAATAAGATAATATAAGAAGCATGAAAATAGGAATGGTATTGTATCCTACTTTTGGAGGGAGTGGTGTAGTTGGTACAGAGTTGGGAAAAGCTTTAGCTGAAAAAGGACATGAAATTCATTTCATAACTTATGCTCAACCCGTACGATTAGGGACTTTTCGAGCAAATATATATTATCATGAGGTTTCTTTGAGCGAGTACCCTTTATTTGATTATCAGCCTTACGAAATTCAGTTAGCGAGCAAAATTGTAGATGTAGTTAAGCATGAAAAATTAGATTTATTGCATGTCCATTATGCAATTCCTCATGCATCTGCTGCTTACATGGCTTCTCAAATACTAAAAACACAAGGAATTGACATTCCTTTTATTACAACACTGCATGGAACTGATATTACTTTAGTGGGAAGAGATCCCTCATTTGAGCCAGTAATTACATTTTGTTTAAATGAATCAACAGCAGTGACAGCTGTATCAGAAAGTTTAAAACAAGACACATACAAGCATTTTGGTACTTCTCGCACTATTCATGTAATCCCAAATTTTGTGCCGCCTATTAAGCGTATAGATGGGGAAGAATGCCAGCGTAGTCGTTTTGCCAAACCTGAAGAACGTGTACTTTGTCATATATCAAATTTCAGACCGGTAAAGAGAATAGATAATGTGATCAAGGTGTTTAAACTTGTAAATGATGAAATTCCTTCAAAGCTAGTGTTAGTAGGTGATGGACCGGACCGTTTAATGGCTGAGCGTCTTTGTCGTCAACTAGGCATTGAAGATCGAGTTGTTTTTACTGGTAAGGTAATTGGCACATACAAAATACTTGAGATAAGTGATATTTTCTTGTTACCTTCAGAAACAGAAAGTTTCGGTTTGGCAGCATTGGAGGCTATGGCGGTAAATGTACCTGTAATATCATCAAACACAGGTGGAATTCCAGAAGTAAATGTGCATGGGGTTACAGGTTATATGTCTAACGTTGGAGATGTAGAAGACATGGCTAAGAATGCTTTGCAGTTGTTAAAGTCTGATGCGTTACTGGAGCAATTTAAAAAACAAGCTAGAAAGAGGGCAGATGAATTTGAAATCCAGGCTATTTTACCTCAGTATGAGAAGTTGTATGATTCTGTTATAGAGAAGAAGTAAGGTTGTTAAAATCATTGATTTTTTGCATATCGGTATATGCCGATATACCGATATGTAGAAATTGATTTTGTTTTTGTTTCAAAAAAACAAAAATATAATTTTGTTAATTAAAACTATTTCACTAACTTAGGTAAAGTATACAATTAAATCAACGATTAATTTTTAAACCTAACCCTATGGGAGCTATTAAATACGATGTCCATGAAGAGGAAGATATTTTGATTGCACTTTTATTGAAATCAATTGCATCTCCAGCCAGAATGAAAATATTGAGATTGTTATCTTCAAAAGAGGGAGTGGGAATGTCTCAAAAAGAATTAACTAAGGAAGTTGGGCTATCACAATCCACTGTTGCGGAACACTTGAGAATAATGAAAGATAGCGGATTGTTAGAAACTAAACTCATAACAGATCCTTATAAAAAAAGCAATTGTCTAATTTATAGGATATCAGATTCTGCAATTGAAAAAATAATAGATGTTGGAAAACGGGTAGAATATGCGCGTGAATTATTTTCAGATAGCGAGTACGCAGCTCTAACAAAATTCTTCAACTATTTTGATATGCGACTAAAATCGGTATAACTTCAATTTTTTGTATCTATAATAAAAAATTAAAAATGCTTTGTTATTCGTATATTTATATTGATTTACACTGATAAGGTATTATAAAAGGTTTAATTTTTTGAATTTATTAAATGCAATTTTAATTGAAGGAGAAGCATTACTTTTAACAAGTGTTTCTACTTGATACATAATTTCATTTTTAAACATAGGGTGTTTTAAACAAAGCATTGATAATATTTTTATTGCATAAACTTGTGAAACTATTTGTGTATTGTTCTTTTTTAGCTGCAACATAAGATTGTTAAGCAATTCCATCTCTCTGTACGGAGAAATAGATAGTTTCGACAGAATAAAAAGAATGTTTTTTGCAATCGTTTGATCTTCCACATTTAGGTAAACGTCAATGATTTCTTTTTGATAATCAATTACTATTCCAGGGAAGAGTTTAAAAATATGAGTCAATACCAAAGAAGAATATTGAGGTATCGGCTTTTCTAATGAACTAGACATATTGTTAATCAAGTTGTTTATACCATATTTCCTTTCAATATAATGTTGTATTACTAAAGGACGTAAGCTTTTATCTTTAAACATGTTTAGGTATATCAAGTCTGTTTCGCTCATTTGTTTAAGTTTATATTGGTATATCGGTATATACCGATATACCAATTTTAAAAGCCAAAAAAAGGCTGCAAACAGCAGCCTCTATCTATTTAATCTCAAATTCAATTATGCATGTACACCCAATACCTCAGCCATTTTCATACCAATATGAGCAGGTGAATCAACCACGTGAATTCCACACTCTCTCATGATGCGTTTTTTAGCCTCAGCTGTATCGTCAGCACCACCAACGATTGCACCAGCGTGCCCCATTGTTCTTCCTTTAGGAGCTGTTTCTCCAGCAATGAAACCAACCACTGGTTTCGTACCGTTTTCTTTAATCCAACGAGCAGCGATAGCCTCTAAGTTACCACCGATTTCTCCAATCATAACGATACCTTCAGTTTCAGGGTCGTTCATTAATAATTCTACTGCCTCACGAGTAGTTGTGCCAATAATTGGGTCACCACCGATACCGATAGCAGTTGTAATACCCAATCCAGCTTTAGCAACTTGATCAGCAGCTTCGTATGTTAATGTTCCTGATTTAGAAACGATACCAATTTTTCCTTTCTTGAAAACAAATCCTGGCATAATACCAACTTTTGCTTCACCTGCAGTGATGACACCTGGACAGTTTGGTCCGATTAATCTACAATCGTAAGCTTTGATATATTCTTTCGCTTGAACCATGTCATTAACAGGAATTCCTTCAGTAATACAAACGATTACTTTAATACCAGCATTTGCCGCTTCCATGATCGCATCAGCTGCGAATGAAGGTGGAACGAAAATGATAGAAACATCTGCACCTGTTGCCTCAACAGCGTCTTTTACTGTGTTGAAAACAGGTCTGTCTAAGTGCATTTGTCCTCCTTTTCCTGGAGTAACACCACCTACAACGTTTGTTCCATATTCAATCATTTGTCCAGCGTGGAATGTACCTTCACTTCCTGTAAACCCTTGAACAATTACTTTTGAGTCTTTGTTAACCAATACGCTCATATCTGCAGTTTTAAATAATATCTGTAATTAAAATTTGCCCAAATTTACGATTAAGATTTGTTATAGACAAACATATTGAAATAAAATTGTAAAATCTTATAAAAAAAGAACAAAGATTGCTTGAAATAATATCTTTTTAACAATTGGTTTTAAAGGAAATAAAGATGTTGTAAAAGGATTCATTTCTACTTTTTCATTGCCTGACAAATTATTCTTCTTATTTTTGTGAAAAATATCAATCGCAATGAATATTCGTCCGAGAAGAAATAGAAAGTCAGCAGCTATTCGAGCAATGGTAGAAGATACAAAATTAGGTGTTGAAAATTTAATTTATCCCTTATTTTTAAAAGATGGTAAAAACATCAAAGATGAGGTTCAGTCTATGCCAGGAAATTACAGATGGTCAATTGATAAATTATTACCTGAAATTGAAGAATGTGTTAGTTTAGGAATTTTTACTTTCGATTTGTTCCCTGCTGTTGACGAACATTTAAAAGATAAAACAGCTAGCTATAGTTATGCTTCAGATAATTTTTATTTAAATGCTATTCGTACGATTAAAGAGCGTTTTCCTGAAGTAGTTATCATGAGTGACGTTGCAATGGACCCTTACTCTTCGGATGGTCATGATGGTTTGGTAGAAAATGGGAGGATTTTAAATGATGAAACATTACCGATTTTAAATAAAATGGCTTTGGCACAAGCTCAAGCAGGTGTTGATATCATTGGTCCGTCAGATATGATGGACGGAAGAGTAGCTAGTATTCGCGCTTATTTGGATGAACATGGTTATACAGAGACTTCTATCATGTCTTATACAGCAAAATATGCAAGTGCTTTTTATAATCCTTTTAGAGATGCGTTGGATTCAGCGCCAAAATCGGGGGATAAAAAGACTTATCAAATGAATCCAGCTAATAAACGTGAGGCTTTGATTGAAGCTGAATTGGATATTGCTGAAGGTGCTGACATGATAATGGTAAAACCCGCATTGTTGTATTTGGATATCATTCACATGTTGCGTGAAAATTTTACGGTTCCTGTTACTGCTTATAACGTTAGTGGTGAATGTGCTATGATTTATGCTGCTTCTAAAAATGGTTGGTTGAATTATGAAGCTACTGTATACGAAACATTGTTAAGCATTCGCAGAGCTGGAGCTGACGGCATCTTGACGTATTTTGCAAAAGACTTTGCTAAAATGGTGAAAAAATAGTCAATGGCAGACGCTCAACGACAATTTTATGAAGAACAATTAATTGTTCACCAACGTTTGCTAACGGAAGCAAAAAAGAAACATCGTCTATTTACTTTAGCACGGTTGTTTTCTTTTCTATTGATTGTTTTAAGCTTTTATTTTGTTGGATGGAAAACTATTCTTTGGCTAGTGGTTGTGCCTCAAATAATACTATTTGTTTACCTAGTTAATCGTTGGTTGGACGCGAAGTTGGATAAGGAAAAAGAAGAATTATTTATTCAATGGAATCAAGCTGAAATAGATGTGCTGAATGGGGATTGGTCGTATTTTGACGATGGAACTCAATTCAAGGAATCAAATCATCCTTATGCTCATGATATGGATTTGTTTGGTCCAAAAAGTGTTTACCAATATGTTAACAGAACTGTTTTACCTTTAGGAGCAAAACGATTGGCTCAAACACTGGCTTATGGCGCAAAAGAAAAGAGGTTAAATCAAATAATGATTGATGAATTATCTCACCAAATTGAATGGACGCAAAATTTTATTGTAGAATCGAAAGTACATTTGAATGATGAACAACGTCAACAGAGCTTAGAAGGACTACAAGAGGTTTCGTTAGAATATAAAGCATTGTCAATTTTACGTTGGATACTTCCCGCTGTTTCATGGAGTAGTATTATTGCATATAACATGGGATTAATTACAGGTAATATACTGATTCTGATCGGTCTATTGGTAATGGTTGTTATTGGGTCAAAATTAAAACATACCAATTTATGGATGTCTGCTTTAAGTAGTAGGGCGGAAAAAATAGAAGTGTTGTATAAACAAGTTCACCATTTGCAAAAACTTCAATTTCAAACACAAGAAGGTAAAGAATTTTATAATTATCTATTCAATGATTTAAAGATAGAAAATGGATTGAAAGATTTGCTAGCGATAAGAAAACGTGCGGAATACCGAATGAACGTAGTGGTGGGAGTGTTATTAAACTATTTGTTTGCATGGGATTTCCAAGTTATTGATCGCTCTAAAAAATGGTTTGCTTCTTATGGTGACAAAATGCTTCAATGGGAAACGTTACTTGCAGAAGTAGAAGTATGGATTTCTGGAGCTGTTTATAAATTTAACAGAGGAAATACTTGTTTTGCGATTGAGTCTCAAGATAAACAATTTGAAATCATTGCTTTAGTACATCCTTTTGTGGCAGCTGAAAAACAAGTAACAAATGATTTTAAACTTTTCCAACAAGAATCTTTTTTAATCATTACTGGTCCAAATATGGCTGGCAAAAGTACTTATTTGAGAAGTGTGGGGTGGGCCATTATTTCAGCTAATGCTGGTTTTCCTATTTTGGCAAAGTCTTGTAAAATGCCAACTGTTAAACTGTATTCTAGCATGCGCACAGCTGATGATTTGACTAAAGAGAGTTCTTATTTTCATGCTGAATTGTCGCGTTTACGCTTTATTATGGACGCAATAGAACGAGGAGAACAGGTTTTTGTGATTTTAGACGAAATTTTAAAGGGAACAAATAGCAAAGATAAAGAACAAGGATCTGCTGGTTTTTTAATAAAGTTAAACAACTTAAAAGTGAAAGGTATAATTGCTACACATGACCTTTCACTTACTGAATTGTCAGTCACAACTACTTCTTTTAAAAATGTGTATTTCGATTCAATTATTGAAAATGATGAATTGTATTTTGACTATTTAGTGAGAGATGGTGTTTGTAAAAATATGAATGCATCCTTTTTGCTAAAAAAAATGAAATTGGTTGATTGATGTTTTTTTTAGCATCTATTTGTCTTTCATAACATATTTTGCTACTTTTGATAATTCAAACCTTATATAAGGATACGTTTAAACTACTTTTGTGATAATTAACACTAAATGATTGTTAACCAAAAATGTTGAACAATGAGTGAAGTGGGGCTATACAAATTAGTTGGAACATCAAAAACACCAGATGTTGAACTAAATGTTAAGTTAGGACATTTAACGCTACAAGGAAGAGCTATTCCTGATGATGCTTATTTGTTTTTTGCCGAGTTAGACAAAGTATTAGAAAGGTATTTAAATTCCCCATGTGAAGAAACGATTGTTACTGTACGATTGGAGTATTTCAACACATCAACTTCCAAATGGTTGCTCGATATGTTTAGAAAGTTAGAGCAGGTTCATCAAAAAGCATCTGTTGTTACTGTAAAATGGTTTTATGACCAGGATGACGAGGATATGGAGGAGTCAGGACAAGATTTTCAGGCAATAATAGATCTTCCATTTGAAATTTCACCCATGACTGATGTCGAATAAAATACCACTTAAAATCGGTGTTACTGGAGGGATAGGCTCTGGTAAATCTTACGTTTGTAGACTGCTTGAAGAAAGAGGTTTTGCAGTCTATTATTCAGATACAGAGTCTAAAAAACTGACAAACACACATCACGTTATTAGAGAAAAGTTGATATCGCTATTTGGCGATATGGTTTATTTGGATGGTGAGTTAAACCGACAATTTTTAGCAGAAAAAATTTTTTCTAATGAAGAACTTCGCTTGCAAGTCAACGAAATAATTCATCCTATTGTACGAGCTGATTTTGCCAATTGGGCATCTCTTCAAAAAGGAGATTTTGTGTTTAATGAAGCTGCTATTTTATTTGAAACTGGAGGCTATAAAGAAATGGATTTTACGATATTGGTATATACCGATATGCCTATAAGGATAGAAAGATTAAAAAAAAGAGATGGGCTTACAGAAGAAGAAATTCTAGCTCGAGTCCAAAAACAATGGCCAGACGAAAAGAAATTAAAATTAGCAGATTTTGTTATAGTTAACGATGATAGTCACGACTTACAATCTCAAATTGATGAGTTAATTCTTTTTCTTAAAAGCAAAATCCGTTGATTATATTTTTAATGATTGAGTTTTTATCTTAGATAATGTCGTGTTTAAAACTTATCCCATTATTTAACTCACCGCGTTTATTAATTCCTTATTTTTGTCTAAAATTTAATTAAATGAAACACGTTACAATTGCAAGTATTGAAAAGGCCATTTCTAAAATTGATAATTTAGACGAAGATGGATTAGAAAGAGTTGCGGAAACATTTGCGTTAATGCAACCTGTAATTTTAGGATATGCTCTCTCTGCTGCTGAAGAATATCAAAATGAAAAATTAGAAGGTTTACTTATTTATTATTTTTGCCTAATTATTGAAGCATTCAATCAAGAAGGAATTGAAGTTGCTAAGATTGAAGAAAATGATGTAGATGAATTTGAAGAACCTTATTTTGATATTTTAGACGATTTCTTTCAAACCGATAACATGGAGTCGCTTGAAGAATTCACAGATCAACCTCAATTAGTTCAATTCATGGCGATGGAGATTTCTACTCCAGATGTTGATGGTACAGAATTAGACGATGAAACAGCTACACAATTATTTATTGTTGCCTTAGCTGTTATTTCATTATTATCTAAAGCAATTAAAGCATAAATACATGAAAACTCCACAGGAAATAGTAACGTTGATGTTGCAAAATGACGCTTTTAGTCATTGGATGGGTGTGGAGTTAGTTGACATTGGTTTAGGAACTTGTGAATTGAAAATGCAAGTGACTGAGGATATGTTAAACGGTTTTTATATTACACATGGTGGAATCAGTTATTCCTTTGCTGATTCTGCCTTTGCTTTTGCTTCAAACTCAAGAGGGTACAAAGCTGTGAGTGTTGAAACCTCTATTTCACATTTAAGAAAAACGGTTGCAGGTGATTTTTTAATAGCCAAGGCAGTTGAGAAACATCGTGGGAGAACAATTGGGGTTTATGAAGTAACTGTTACTAATCAAGATGAAAAAATAGTAGCACTTTTTAAAGGGATGGTGCACATTTCAGAAGAAAAGTGGTAATTTAATTATGCTTGTGCGCTTTTGCTTTTGATTGAACGAATTGATTTAGCAATTAGCTCGATATACTTTAAATCAAAACCTTCATCACGACTTCTCATTTCATAATGAATACCATCAATAACTTGCTCGCTATATACGTGGTATGAAACATGTTTTACACCAACAGTCTTAGCTGCGTTTGCATGACCTCTAACTTTTAGCGTAACTTCATAGATAATTAAGTCAGGTTCATCGACTAAGTATTTTACGTCATAAAATTGAGTGTTTTTCAACTTTTGCTTTTGTTCTTTTACTAAGTTGGTGTTTTCACCGTAATCTTCAATGTATAAATGAAAGTTTTGGCCAGCGTAGATGTTCCAATAAAAATCATCTTTAATATGCTCTACTTCTGGTTTTATCGATGCTCCAATATTGGCCGTTTCATCAGGAAGCATAATCGTCGCTGGAATATCATAAGAGGCTAAGTCAAATCCTTGAAATTCGTAATAATCTTCTAATTCGTAAGATGTTGTATCTTTTATTTCCTTTTCTTTAGATTGACAAGATGTAAAAAGTAGCAAAATAAACAAAACTGAAAAAAAATATTTTTTTCCAGAAGCTAACCATTTAGTTTTGAGTAATTTGTTCATTTTAGCTAAATAAGAGTTAAGCAAATATATAAAAAAAATTAAACAAACAGAAAAAAAAATGAAATATGTTCTTATTTACTGCAAGTATAAACAAAAGCAGGAGGGAAATTAAATGGTGTAAAGCTAACTCCTACTTTTTTGTATAGGCTTTTTAAGGCTTTTTTTGCTTGCAAGCTATATTGAAACTGAATGTATTTTCCAGTCGTTTTTAATGATTTTTCAGTGGAATTCAAAATGCTATTTCTAAGTTGTTCACTAAAAACAGCAAGAGGAAGCGACGAAACAATAATGTCAGCATGTTCAAAATGATGTAGCTTTAAATAATCACTTATTTTCTCTGCCGAATCAAAAATAAGATGCACACGCTGATCATTAATCTTATTTTGTAAATCTTGATAAAAAGTTTCGTTAATCTCAAAAACAAACAAAACTGCATCTTTATCCATTTTTGAAATGATTTCTTCAGTAAAAACACCTGTTCCAGGTCCAAGTTCAACGATAACTCTTGCTTCTTTAAAGTCAATGTTTTCTAACATTTTCTTAGTTAAAAAACGAGAACTTGGAGCCATGGCACCAACTGTGTTTTTATTTTTCCAGAATTGTTTTCTAAAGTTTTTACTCTTAGACATAATGTCTATTTTTTAAGGTTTACAATGCCTTTGTTGATGATTCCTACAACAAAACCTTTTAATTCTTTGCCAATTAAATCGGAATTATAAGTATTTGACAAAACTGCTTCTTTGTTAAATATCCATTTCTGAGAAGGATTGAACAAGGTTAAGTCTGCTTCATTTCCAACTTCTATTGCACGTTCTTGAATACTTATAATAGATCTTGACTTCTTGCTTAAACTTTCAATAATCACTGATAGAGAAGCTTCAGAACAATCCATTAAACTACCGAAAACAGTTTGTAGTTGTATACTGCCAAAAGATGCGTTGTCAAATTCAACATCTTTTTCTTCCTTGTCATGCGGACGATGGTCTGACACAATCGTGTCAATTGTCCCATCTTTTACCCCTTCCCAAAGAGCAATTCGATCAGATTCTCTGCGCAAAACAGGCATGAATTTGAAGTTAGAGTCAAATCCAAGAACTGCTTCTTCGTTGTATAAAAGATTGGCTACATGGACATCAGCTGTTACATTTAATCCTTGTTTTTTAGCTTTTCTAATTAATTCTACCCCCTCAGCAGAAGAAATTCCTGTAAGATGTAAAAATCCTTCTGTGTATTCTAAAAGTCGTAAGTTTCGTTCAATTTGGATAACTTCAGCAATACTTGCGTCTGCTTTTAACCCAGTACGTGTACTAGCAATTCCTTCATTAACCATTCCTGAACCTGCCAAGGAATAATCACGAGAAAAACCAATAATTTTTCCACCAAAATTTTTAGCGTATAACAAAGCTCTGAACATAATACCTGAAGAAACAGGATGTAAATCATCTGTGTACATTCTTACACCAGATTGATACATGTCATACATTTCTGCCAAATTTTCTCCTTTAATTCCTTCTGTGATTGCACCTAAGGGATGAATGCAAGTAGCAAATCCTTGAGCTTTTCTTAATTGATATTCAACCGATGTTTTTCCATCCACAACTGGTTTTGTACTTGGCAACGTTGCAACATGTGTATACCCACCAAAGGCTGCTACAGCTAAACCGCTTTCAATTGTTTCTTTGTGCTCTTCACCCGGATCTGAAAAATGAGCTTTTAAATCAACCCAACCTTGTGATAAATGCAAATTGTCGTGTTCTATTACTGATGCTTGATCATCAACTATTGATGATTCAATTTTTGTGATAACACCATTTTCAATTAAAACATCAACAGTTTTGTTAAAATGTGAAGAAGAAGAGTCTGCTATTTTGGCTTGTTTTATTAATACTTTCATCAATTCTTTGTTTTATTTTTCCACAATTTTAGTACAAGTAATTCTGTAATGAAAAACAATACTGCAAAAGAAATAAAAATCTTCCAATATGGGTAAGGTTTTTCAATGTTTAAATTAACAGAACTAACCCCTTTATCAACAATTACCGACTGTATGGTTACTATTCCGGCATTTTGCAGTTGTTTTTCAATGTCTGTTTTATCCCAATTTCCAATTTTACTTTCTAATCTGTTATAGTTAACCGCTATTTTTTCTATGTTTTTGTCTCCATTAGTTACTTCAAAAATACCTGCTGTTAAATTGCTCATGGCTGCCGGACCGCTCAAATCAATGTAGTGAACATCTCCAATACTTCTTTTTTCTGGAATGAATTCATTGGTTTCATTCTTCATTTTTAATGGTTGTTCATTTTGTAATTGGTGATAAATCGGATAGCGAATTTCTTGACCAATGGTAACGTAATAAGGAGGATTTAAAAGAGATAATTCACCAATTCTGAGTAACATGGTGGTGTATAAAATGTCTGAAGTAAATGTGCCATATTCATTGGATAGGACACTTGTAAATAAAAATATTTGTTGCTCTGAAAGACTTTTGTATAATAATCCTTTTCCGTTTTGTAATTGAATAATGCTAACCGCTTGTGGATTATTGCTTTCGCTTACTAAGTAAAACTTAGCAATTCCAGGAAGACTCAAGTTGTCTTTTTCTTTCTCAAACACGCCTTTGAAAAATGGATCTTTATAGTTGATTTTAGCTATTCGAGCTGATTGACTGATTTCTTTTGACAATAATGGCATCTTAGCCTGAGATAAAAAGGAATTTAGGCTTGTTTTGTTAGTTGATTTTCCGGGAAAAATAGCAACAGTACCATTGTTTTTAGAAAAATCTAACAAATTACTACTCATTCCACTTGGTAAATCATTAATTCCATTGAGAATGACCAAATTTACACCGCTTAAAGCTCCTTGAGTAAAGGCATTTTGGTCAATTTCTTGTACATTGTAAAAAGGATCTAAGCGGTAAATAGCTGCAATTGATTTGTTGGCGTCACTTCCATTAATAATCAATATGGAAGATCGATCTGCAACTTGATAAGTGAAGTAAAAAACATCGTCTGCAAAAAACTGTTTATCAGCAATAGAAGCTGTTCCAGTTTGTTGTCCGCTTTTTTGAGGTGAAAATGAAATAGAGGCAATTGCTGAATTGTTTTTTTTAATATCAATGAATACATCACGTTTCAAACTGCCTGTTTGAATTGTAATGGCGCAATTTTGAATATCTTCATTTCCATGATTACTTGCTTTTACAAACAATTCATTAGTTAGACCAACTTTGTGAAGAGGTGAACCAAACCATATTGAATCTATGCTAAGATTATTTTTGTTTTGACTTACAAATTGTATTGGAACATAAGTATTAAAAGAATCTACTTCTAAGTTGCTAAATTGATGTGTTTGCTTTTGAAAATCTGAGAGATAAACGAACTGAACTTGACTGTTATTTGCACTTTGAGTGGCATTATTCAAGTTGTTTTTTTGCCATTTAATTATTTCGTCATAGCTTCTAATGAATGGAGATGGTTTAATGTGATCTAGTCGTTCTAAAGCATCAACTTTTGAGCAAAGTCTTGACTCTACGCCACTTAATTCATTTGTAGATAATAGTATTTTAATGTTGAGTGGTGCTTTTTGAATAAGTTGACGTGAAGCTTCAATCGCTTCTGATAATAATTCACCGTCTACGCCTTGCATCGTCATGGAAAAAGAATTGTCTATATGTAGAGCTAAAACAGATTGCGTGCCCTGTTGTTTGTTATTTCCTTTAGGAAAATAAGGTTGAGCGAAAGCTAAAACAATAAAAGCTAAGGTTAATAATCGCAATAATAAAACAAATAAATGTTTTAATTTTTGAGTGGATTTATTTTGTTGCTCTACATGTTGAACGAATTGTAAGCTAGAAAAATAAAGAGTTTTGTATCTTCTGAAACTGAATAAATGAATAATTATCGGTGCTATAAGCAACGATAGTGCCCAAAGAAATTCAGGATGTACAAACTTCATACTTCAAAGATAATGAAAATTTATAGTTGTCGCTAAGCAATCTGAAAAATATTGTAAAATTTATCAAAAACAAAGAGACCTTTCAAAGGTCTCTTAGGGTTTTACTTCATAGGTAAGTAGCGGATGTAATAACTTAAAAACTTAATTTAACACTTTCTATCTAGACGAATAAGAATTTTAAAAAGTTGCATAAGATTCTAAATTATTTTTAAAATGATTGCTTGTCATTGTGAATAAAAGCATAAAACAATACAAAATCATACATACTATGTAGTGCTATTGAAAACCATAGGCCCATTGACTCAAAGCCATAACCAAGCATGAAAGATAAAGGTAAAACGACTAATCCATAGAGTGATTGACGCCAGTTAAAAGGGGTTAAATATCCGTGTACGGCAACAAACAAAATAGATGTAATAAATGGGCCAAGATAAAATTGAAACCCTACTCGAAAAAGTAATTCTTCACCTATTCCAGCGCAAAGTGATAGAAAAATAGCATCATGCAATTTTAAATTTAACGAGCGAACCAATTCATCTACTTTTAAGGGAGCTTCATCAAATATTTTAAAGGATAAAATTTTGTTTGCAATTAATGCATAGATTATTCCGCTAATTAACCCCCAAAAAACAGGATAAAATGACAATGAAGACCATTGAATAAAGTCTTCAAAACTAAAGTCTTCAAAATAGTGAAGTACTAAATAAGCAGGGATAGGAAATAGTAGGAGCGTAACCCATCCCATTAAATATATTTTATTTTTTAGCACTGTTTTTAAGTACAAAAATAGAAATTAAGCCCCAATTACTCTTCTTAAATCAGATACATGCTGCTCCCACAATGCTTTTGCTTCTTCCATTTCTTCATTTTCAGAAAATCCGCAAATAGTTAAAACAACTGCGTTTGTAACAGGATCGATGGTGTAGCTAAAGCCAAAATAAGTATCAAGGTCATTTTCTTCATCTTCTAACCATCTCCATTTGATAGTGTTTGAAGATTTGTTTGGTAATAAGCGAGCCTCTTCAATGTATCCATCCCACTCAAAGGTGTATATGTCATCTTTTACTTTAACAGAATCACTAAACCACTCAGCTAAACCTTCAGGAGTAAAAAGCATAGAATTTAGAACCTTTGGAGAGGTTTTTAGAATAAAATCTAGTTCAAAAATAATTTTAGTTTTCATAGTTGTCGTTATTTATTTTATCTTAGCGACTTAATTTTTTGACAAAATACAAATAATTTTCGAATATGGCATTAGTACATTCTTTTGAAACAAGTGGAAATAAACTATTTAAATACCGTGGTCAGATACCTGTGGTATTGTTTGTTTTAGCAATTCCATTTATTTATTTTACTGATTATGAGTTCCTTAAAGAAGATAACGATATGACTTTATGGTTGTTGATAACTTGTTCACTAATTTCTTTAAGTGGCCAAATTATTCGTTCTATTGCTATTGGTACATCAAATAAAAATACTTCTGGCCGAAATACAAAAGAGGGACAAGTAGCTGAAGCTTTAAACACAAAAGGAATTTACTCTACTTTGAGACACCCTTTATATTTAGGAAATTATTTGATGTGGATTGGCATCGTTGCTTTTACTTACAATATTTATTTTATCATCATTGTTTCCTTACTTTTTTGGTTGTATTATGAACGTATTATGTTTGCAGAAGAGCGTTTCTTGGAGCGAAAGTTTGGAGAAGATTACGTCAACTGGTCTATGAAAGTTCCTGCGTTTATTCCTAGTTTTAAAAATTATGAAAAGTCACCTATTCCATTTTCTTTAAAAACTACGCTAAGACGTGAATACTCTGGAATTACAGCAACAATTATTGGCTTTGTTTTTGTTGATTTTTTCCGTTTATGGTTTATGAATGGTGAAGTAGTGTGGAGCAAAAACCATTTAATTACATTAATCGTTGCTTTGATGATTACACTTGTATTTCGTTCGTTGAAGCACTATACTAAGGTGCTACATGAAGATGATAGATCATAGATTTTATTTATAAATCCTAAAAGAGAGTTACATGTTTTGGAACTCTCTTTTTTTGTGAGTGAAATTCAGATTTTTTAAGTATGTTTTAATCACGATATCGGTATATGCCGATATGCCAATATTGGGTAAAATAGTTAAACCACGATATCGGTATCTACCGATATGCCAATATTAGAGATATGTTTAGCTCGAATTTCTAATATTCTTAAAACAAAAAGAGAACGCCCGACACTTTTTGAACACCCTCTTAATACTTTAGATATTCACGATATCGGTATATGCCGATATGCCTATATTGGGCAAAATAGTTAAATCATGATATCGGTATATACCGATATACCAATATTAGAGATATGTTTAGCTCGAATTTCTAATATTCTTAAAACAAAAAGAGAGCGTCCGATTTTTCGAACGCCCTCTTAATGCTAACTATTCACGATATCGGTATATGCCGATATACCAAAAACAGATTGTTTAATTTCAACTTTCTTAACCACAATTCCAGCCTCAGTTTCAACAATCAATTGATAAATTCCACTTTCAATGGTAGATAAGTCAAATTGTGCTTTTGTTGTGTAATTATGTAAAGTTGTTAGTGTTGTAACTGGAGCAGATCCATCGCCAAAATTCCATGAATAACTATTAATGTTTGCACCATTGTTTACACTGAAATCGTAAGAACATAAATCTGTACCAATAATTTGAATACCATCAGCTGTTGGAGTTGTTTTTGTCGTAACAATAATTGATTCTGTTGTAGAACAAGCACCATCGGTAACTGTAACAGTATAAGTTCCGGCCTGTGTTACTGAAATAGTTTGAGTAGTTGCTCCAGTGTTCCAAGAGAATGTTTTACCGGGATTACCAGCATCTAATGTCAAAGAAGAACCTTCACAAAATGCTGTCGTTGAACCAAGATTAACAATCTGATCCACACAACCTGGCGCTGAAGAAGTTTGTAAGACAACCAAATAATCTTCTGTGTCGCCATTCATACTCATTTCACAAGGACCATAGTAAGAATTTTGGCCTACAGATAAACGTACATGCATACGTTTTACGCCTGGAGTAGCTGTTGCCGGAATTGTAAAGGTATAAGAACCTGTTGCAGCGCTAGGACCCTCAATAAAGAAAATTTGCTCATCAGCAAATGAAAACGTTCCGTCATTATTGTAATCAATCCAAGCAGCTATTTTTTTCATAAATAAATTCGGCGCATCCGTTGATACTTCAATGGTGTATTGTTGACCAATAAACATATCTGGTTGGTTTAAGCTACCAAAAAATGAAAGCTATTAGAAGCACATGCTGAAGGGTTGTTTAATGTAACTGTTTCTCCAACTAATTTAACATTGGTAATGAAATGCGCCCGGTACATCCAAAATCAGCTACTGGTGTACAATAAGTTTGAGCATTTGCAACACTCCCAGCTCCTATTAGAAGCAATGAACTTAATAAATTCATGAAATTAAAGAGTTATTTGTAATTGTGTTTCATTCGTGTAATTTTTGTGAAAATAAATGAAAAATCTAATTTTTTTTAAGCTTTAAACAAATAGCAAAGATATTTAATTGTCAATCTATTAACGGAAATTACATGAGTTTTTTATAGCTTACTATTTGATTAATTGGTGGTTAATTACACAATCAATAAAATCGGTAAACATATGAAAAAGAAGTCCAAGTGTGATAATTTTCACCCATTTGTTATTTGTTGTACTAAAAATTACCGCGTACACACTCACTGCAACGTATGAATGAAGCGGATGAAAACCAATGCTACACCTAGTTGGATCAAAAATAGGGGTGGCTAACAAGTGGTCTAAGTCAACAAGCATGGTTGCAATAAGAACAAACAACACGCGTTTCCAATCATTACGGTAAAAGTACCAAGCAATCCCTGCTGGAGCAACCAAATGTAAGGTGTAATGTAAAATAGTTTGAAGCAGTTTTAAGTAGAAGACATTCATCAATTTTACGACTTAAAATAACTTTTGTAAGTCTTCTTTTAGAGCTTTAACTGCAATTTCACTAGGTAAAGTGCCAATTTCACCAACTAATTCAAAGATTTTTGCGGCTAAGTCTGTGCTCATAGAAGTTACACTCATTGCTTGTCCTGCAATGTTGATGATTTTGATGGTTTCTTCTTTAGAATTGTTGACCATGTCCCAAATTTCTGGAGAGATAAACAACTGTTGTGCCACATTGTGATCGAACTCTTCGCGAATGTTTTTTAATAACTCAGCTTGGTAAACCGCAGAAGGTAATGCTGGGTTAATAGTGCGCATAATCAAACTATTTGGATGGATGCGTTCCATGAGTAAAACCGCACGCTGATAAGCTTCAACACGGTTGGGTAAGAAAAATTCTTGGCGCTGTTTTTTTAGTTCAGAGTGCATTACTCTAATAGCTTGTTTGTCTTCGTTCTCAGCATTTTTTCTCAAAAAGAAAATCGTAGTCATAAGTACTGAGCCTGCTGGCAAAACAATTAATGCAACGTGATAAAGAATTTCCTCCCAATTCATTTGTCTAAATTTTATTTGTTGTGCGAATGTACATTTTATTTTCCAAAAAACGATGTATTTTATAGTAGATAAATGAAAAAATGAGTAAAAATTGAATAGATGTCGTTTAAAAACAAACATTTTTGTAATTTCACGCCAAAAAGAATACATGACACCAACGCTTATTATAATAATATTGGCTCTTTACTTTGGGATTTTAATTGCTATTTCTATTGTTACTTCCAAAGGTGCCGATGTTGACACTTTCTTTACAGGAAATCGCCAAAATAAGTGGTATTTGGTTGCATTTGGAATGATTGGAACGTCCTTGTCTGGTGTTACTTTTATTTCTGTTCCCGGTACGGTTATTCGCGATGGGATGGGGTATTATCAGGTTGTTCTAGGTTACATTTTGGGATATATTGTCATTGCTCAGGTGCTAATGCCTTTGTATTATAAAATGCAGGTGACTTCTATTTATCAATATTTGGAACAACGATTGGGATTAGTTAGTTACAAAACTGGCGCTAGTTTTTTTATGCTTTCTCGCACGCTAGGTTCTGCTATTCGTTTGTTTTTAGCAACTGAAGTATTGCATCTATTTTTATTTGGTCCAATGAATGTACCTTATTGGGTAACAGCTGTTGTGACACTTCTCCTTATTTGGATTTATACTTTTAAGGGTGGAATCAAAACCATCGTCATAACAGATACTTTTCAAACGGTCTTTTTAATTAGTGCAGTCGTGATTTGTACGGTTATTATTGCAAGAGTGTTAAATGTTGACTTTATTGGTTTGTATCATAAAATTACAGCTGCTACAACTAATTCAGGTTTTTCCATGTCAAAAATAATTTTCTTGGATGACCCTAATTCAAAATTATTTTTTCCTAAACATTTCTTTGGTGGAATGTTCATTGCCATTGCGATGACAGGTTTAGATCAAGATATGATGCAGAAAAACTTGTCTTGCAGAAACTTGAAGGATGCACAAAAAAACATGTATTCTTTTACAACGATTTTGGTAATCACTAACTTTTTATTCTTGTTATTAGGTGGCGCACTTTATGTGTATGCAGCTGAAATGGGGGCTGAATTACCAATGAAAGATGGAAAGATTATCACCGATCACGTTTTTCCTGCTTTGGCACTCAATGATTTTGGGTTGCTAGCTGGAATTTTCTTCCTTTTAGGGATTACCGCTTCCTCTTATGCTTCAGCAGATAGCGCCTTGACAGCATTGACAACAGGTTTTTGCATTGACTTTTTAAACTTTGAAAAAAGAGAAGAAAAAGAACGTCAACGTTTGAAATTAATCGTTCATATTGGATTTTCAGTGTTGTTTTTATTGATTATTTTGGGAACAAGATGGTATGTACAACGTCATCCAGGAACAGATTTAATTGGCATTATTTTAACCTTGGCTTCTTACACTTATGGACCTTTACTAGGACTGTTTTTCTTTGGGGTTTTGACCAAACGAAAGCTAAAAGAAGTATTTGTACCTGTAATTAGTATTGCTGTGCCTTTGCTTTGTTATTGGTTGGATAAAAATTCTGTAAAATGGCTAAATGGTTATCAATTTGGCTATGAAATGCTTATTTTAAATGGATTACTTACATTTGTAGGGTTGTATTTGATTTCTTATAAAGAGGAAATGGACGCAATTGAAACAATTAAAAATTGATACGATGAAAATAAAGGTTGTTTTAGCAGATTTGGGTTTGCATAAACGCTTCGCACCGTTAACTTTAACGCGCCCTGTTGGCGATTTGCGCATGGGAATAATGACCAACACAGAACGTTGGAGTAGTTTTCCAAGTGTGGAAGTGTATTATGAAACTGAAGCTTATTTGCAGGGGAAATTCCCATCTACATCATCGTATGATGTTTTAGTAGCTGGGGCATTGATTCCAACAAAAGAGTTGGCTCGAGCAATTTTAGATTTACCAGAGAATACAAGTTTATATTCAGGAGATCAATTTTTGGCTAAAAAAGGAACAGGAAGTTTGAAAAAAGAGTGGGAGGGAAGTGCTCCGTTGGTATTGTCAAATCGTTGGCATATTTATCAGCATAACGGCATATCGGTATATACCGATTTCCTATGGTTGACCGAAGGTAGAACGAGTCAAATATTGTCTGCAACCAATACTGTCATCGGTGACAAAAACCTTATTTTCCTCGAAGAAGGAGCCGTTGTTGAAGCTAGTATATTAAATACAAATTCTGGCCCCATTTATGTTGGAAAAGATGCCGAAATCATGGAAGGCTGTATTGTTCGCGGTGGATTAGCAATGGGTGAGCACAGTGCATTGAAGCTAGGAACAAAAGTTTATGGGCCTGTAACACTGGGACCTCATTGTAAAGTTGGTGGAGAAGTTAATAATGTTGTTTTTCAAGCCTATTCTAACAAAGGTCATGATGGTTTCTTAGGGAATGCGTTAATTGGTGAATGGTGCAACTTAGGAGCGGATACAAACACTTCCAATTTAAAGAACAATTACAGCAATGTTTCCACTTATTCTTACGAAGAAGAAAAAGAAGTGAAAACTGATGTTCAATTCATGGGAGTTTGCATGGGTGACCACTCAAAATGCGGTATCAACACCATGTTTAATACAGCCACAGTTGTTGGCGTTTCTTGCAATATCTATGGAGGTGATTTCCCTCAAAAGTACATTCCTTCCTTCTCGTGGGGTGGACAATCTTTTGTTCCTTTCAAATTTGAAAAGGCAATAGAATATGCCAATAATATGATGCACAGAAGAGGATTGCAATTAACTGATGACGAAATTGCAATTTTGAAATTTTTGGAGAAATAAAAGAATAGATGTTTTTATGAAGGGGCGCGTGAGCCCCTTTTTTATTTCCTCTCCTTTTTTTGGGGGGGGGGATTTATTCATTTTCTTTTTTTTGGGAGCTTTTCTTTTTTTTGAGGCTTCTCTTTTTATTGGGAAAAATCCCTCTTTTTTGAAGAAGAAAGCCCTCTTTATATAGCACGGACGCGATTAATCGCGTCCGTACTATAAAAAATGGGATTATAAAAAGAGATTATAAAAAGGGATTATAAAGAGGAAATTAAAAGAGAAGCATAATTAAAAAACGGAATAAATAATAAAGAGAGAATATAAAAGAGATAAATAAAATGGCATAAAAGA
>CAZOKJ010000009.1:38382-47897 GCA_964580465.1 uncultured Fluviicola sp.
CGGAATAAATAATAAAGAGAGAATATAAAAGAGATAAATAAAATGGCATAAAAGAGCGATTAATCCAGTCTCTGCAAAAAATCACCCCCACAATCCCCATTTCTTTTCTTTAATTGCTTTTAGATCATCCAGTAATTCATCGGGATTCATATATCTTTCTGCGAAAGAGAGGATGAGTGTTTGAGTGACTTCTTCTTTTGACATTAGGTTGGGAGCTGTGCGCCATTGGGGTTTCGCGCAAACTTTTGAAAGCCACGTGTAAAGCCCTTTAGGAAGCAGTGGATGCTCGGGAAGCGGATGTGCTAATTGTAAATTAGTGAAAACACTGGGGTTAGCATGTGTTAGAGGTAATTCTTTTGTGAAAAGTTGGTACACACTGATGCCCCAAGCGAAGTAATCTGTTGTTTTATTGATTAAATCAAGGCGATTGAGAATAATCTCTGGAGCAGCGAAACCGAGTGGGAAAATAAGTTTTCTGTTAAAAAAAAGCTCATCATTTTTGTTGATGGCCATACCGAAATCGATAAGGTGAAGATCAAAATCAATATCGTTTGGATGGATGATGAGGTTATCAGGTTTGATGTCGCAATGATAAATTTGCTGTTGATGAATGTGATTCAAAACCTCCATCAATTTTTCACTTAGCAATTTAATAAATGGCAAACGTTCTTTTTTAGAAAGTGTTTCCCAATGCGTTTTGAGTTTAACACCAGGTTTGTGTTGTAAAATAAGTGCACAGCTTTCGTCATCTTCATAATAATTGATGACTTTTGGCAGAGAAGCATGCTCAAAGTGAAAAAGGCGTTCGTTTTTAAGTTGTTCTAAAGCCCTTTCGGTTACTTCTTTTTTGTAAGCAATCTTTATGATGACAAGCTGATCGTTTTCATCTTTAGCCAACCAAACATCACCAAACTTGCGTTGTTTGTTTTCACCAAGTTGCTTGATATATGTAATGTTTTGCTTGCTCGTTGACATCTTTTTTTATTTGCTGACTCAATGACTCAATGACAGGATGATTCAACTTTATAAATTCTCATTCTTAACTCTCAACTCTCAACTTTGAACTCCCAACTCCTCACTCCCAACTCCTCACTCCCAACTCTGCATTCTTCACTCTTTATTCTTCATTCTCCACTCGCTAAGTAACGAATAACTTCTGCTGCTCCAGTAAGACCGAATAATGCAGGCATGTATGGTGACGTTCCGTAATAAGATTTTTTAAAATTGGTACCGTCTGTCAAACGTAACGAATCTTTGGTTTGTAATTCACTTGAGAAAACAGCACGAACTCGCTTGCTATCAATGTTTTCTCGGCGCAATCTCGATTTTAAATGTGCTGCAAGTTTACAATTGTATGTGTTAGTCAAACGGGCAACTTTCACTTGTGAAGGATCTTGTTTTCCACCTGCACCTAAATGTGAAATAATGCGCACTTTTAATCGAATGCAGGCCTTAATCCATTCTAATTTTGGTGTAACGGAGTCAATACAGTCCATGACATAGTCTGGTTGGTATTCTTCCATTAACTCCCAAACACGTTCGGGTGTGACAAATTCTTCTAATACGTTTAATTTCAACTCAGGGTTGATGTCTTTTAAGCGTTCACCTAAAACAACTGCTTTATTACGTCCGATAGTAGAGTCTAAAGCTGTTAATTGCCTGTTTTTATTGGTAACGTCAAACACATCACCATCAATGATTGTCATTGTTCCCACGCCAGAACGAGCAATGAACTCACCAGCAAATGAACCAACTCCACCCAATCCAACAATTAACACATGCGATTTTTTTAATCTTTCAATCGCTTCTTCTCCCATTAATAATTCGGAACGTTCTAACCAATTTGACACCTTGTAAAAGTTTTTAAGAAATTATTTGTAACTATTTCATTTAATTCGGACAAAGATATTTTTTTTAATTGAGCTATGCGCAAATAGATGTTTTGAATTTCTATATTTTGATCGTCCGTCTCAATTAATAGCTGATGAAGTGGAATGACATTTATTAGCTCTTGTTGCTTTGAATGATTTAAAATTCCAGTTCCAATGCTGACCATTATTCCGCTTTTTACCACTTCATTTACGATGTTTGTTTTTGAAAAACCATGAAAAATCCACGGTTGCTTAGGAGTATGTTTTTTGCGCAAACTTAAAAGTTCATTCCAAGATTTTACGCAATGAATAATCAAAGGATAATGCTCTTTTTCAGAAAAAAATACGTGTTGCTCAAAAATAGTCATTTGTTGTTGAATTGGCGCCCCTTTTAATTTATCCATCCCACATTCACCTATAGCAACAGTCGTCGGTTTTAAATTAGTATAGAGTATTGTTTCAATCTTATTAACTTCATATTCACCACTATCCCAAGGATGAACGCCAATAGAATGATAAAAAGTAGGCGAGTCACCAAAGTTTGCTTGTACAATTTGAATGGTGTTTGAACGATGGTGATGCGTGTGACTATCAGTAAACATAAAAAACGATGAATTTCGGCCAAAAGAACTAAGTTACAAAAATTATTTCTATTTTAGGCGATTGTTAACAATATTTTACAATTAAATTAACACAATGAGTTTAGCAAAAAATCAAGATTTTTTTAAGTCACAAGTATTAGGACATCCGAGTGGTTTATTCGTGTTGTTTTTTACAGAAATGTGGGAACGTTTTTCATTTTATGGAATGCGCGTTTTATTAATTCAATACTTAACTGCGGAAGTAATTTTTGGTAGTGCACGTTCAGGACTTGGTTGGTCAGTTGAGTCTGCATCTGCTTTGTATGGTACTTACGTCATGTTACTTTATTTAACTCCTGTGTTTGGTGGTGTAATAGCCGATAAATACTTGGGTTCATGGAAATCTGTAATCGTAGGAGCATTAATTATGACCTTAGGTCATGCTTCGATGGCTATTGAAAGTAACGCTACTTTTTTCATTGGTTTAGCATGTTTAGTCATTGGAACAGGTTTTTTTAAACCAAATATGCCCGCTATTTTAGGGGAAATGTATAAGCATCATCCAGAAAAAAAAGACGGTGGTTACACCATTTTTTACATGGGAGTAAACTCTGGAGCATTCTTTGGAATGATGCTTTGTGGTTACTTTGCAGAGCGTTACGGTTGGCATTATGGATTTGGTTTGGCTGGAATTTTTATGTTGTTGGGAACGATTCAATTTTGGCTAGCAAAACCTTTGTTTGGCACCATTGGTGATTTGAAAAAGCAACAATCAAGCATAAAAAATTATCAATTGCTTGATAATGAGGAAAAAGTAGAAGAAGAAGAACATTTCAACCACCCAGATGAAAAAATTAGAAATCCTTTTACAAGAAAAGATGTTCTTTTAATCATCGTTGTTGCTGTTTTAGGTTTATCCTATGCTTTTAATGACCCTATTTCAAAAAATATGCCTGATTTAGATGCGTTCAAATGGTTAGATATTCCGTTAGGAGATGGTGTTTTTAGAGGACAATTTTTAGTGATTATTGCAACATTGATATTGTTTTTCTATTTAATCGTTTCTCGTATTTTACGCTATGGTAAAGTCGTTCGAGATCGTATGTTTGCCATTATTATTTTAGCGGCATCTTTGTTGTTTTTCTTCATGAGTTTTGAACAAGGTGCATCTTCTTTGGTAATCGTTGCTCGCGATTACATTGATCGATCATTGGAAGGAAATGCGCTCATTATATACAACGTTGTAAATACATTGTTGACGGTTGTGCCTTTATCCGTCATTTCATGGGTACTTCTCAAATTAGCAAAAGAAACTTGGGGGAAAATTGCTCTTTCAAATTTAATTTTATTGGTATGTTTTATCCTTATTTGGGGAGCGGTAGGAGCTATGTTATTTAAAGAGTTCAACGCTGAATCATCAGAAATTACGGTTTCTTGGTTTTCAACTTTAAATGCCTTTTTCATTATTTTGTTAGCTTCGAGCATTTCAAAAATTTGGGATTCAAAATACAATCCGCCTGTAGCGTTTAAATACGGTTTTGGATTATTGTTTGTTGCTTTTGGTTTTTTACTATTGGCAATTGGTTCATGGGGCATAGCTGAAGGAGTGAAAATTTCAATGATTTGGCTTGTTCTTACTTATTTGTTCCATACAGTGGGAGAGTTGTTTATTTCTCCAGTGGGATTGTCGTATGTTAGTAAATTAGTTCCTATTCGCATGATTGCTTTCATGTATGGTATTTGGTACTTAGCCATTGCAATAGCACAAAAAATAGCAGCTGTTTTGGGCGGACAAGTTCAGGTAATTAAGGAAGAATATTCATTGGGTCACTTTTTCTTACTTTTCACGGCTATCCCAGCAGTCGTGGCCGTAATAGTGATGTTGTTGCACCCACTGATTAAACGATTAATGCACGATATTCGATAAAAAATAACTAATAAATGTTGGTATTAAATTAAATTTATATAAATTCACAGCTTTCAAACTTAAAAACTATGGCAAATTTAGACGATACCTTTACACCAAATGGTAGAAGTGAAAAGACAATCATGGGGCACCCAGTAGGATTGTTTTTGTTGTTCTTCACAGAAATGTGGGAACGTTTTAGTTACTATGGGATGCGTGCCATCCTTATTTTGTATTTAACAAAAAAGTTAATTGAAGGTGGTTTGGGCATGGACCCAGCTTCTGCTACATTGCTTTATGGTTATTTTACAGGATTGGTTTATTTTACACCTCTAATTGGTGGATGGTTAGCTGATAAATACTTAGGTAAGCGTTTGGCTATTACTATTGGTGGGGTTACCATGATGATGGGACAGTTTACATTGTTTGCTTTGCCAACGATGACAGGTTTGTACTTAGGATTGTTCTTGTTGATTATTGGTAATGGATTCTTTAAACCGAATATCTCTACATTAGTAGGTGGGTTGTACAAAGATGGAGACGATAGACGCGACTCTGCTTTCTCTATTTTCTACATGGGAATCAACTTAGGAGCATTAATTGCACCATTTGTAATTGGATATTTTACTGATAATTTATTCAAAACAACAGCTGCTGACGGTACTATCGCTTATGGGTATCGTTGGGGATTCTTTGCTGCTGGGGTTGGTATGTTGTTAGGACAGTTGTTATTTAATACTTTAGGACAAAAATACCTTGGTGATTTAGGTAAGAAACCTGTTTCTGGTGATCATTCAGATGATAATGTGAATGCTGTTTCTGTTAACCCTGAGACGGGAGAAGTATTAACAGCTGATCAAGAAAAACAACGTATGACTGTGATTTTCATCTTGTTTGCGTTTGCGGTTTTCTTCTGGGCTGGTTTTGAACAAGCAGGATCTTCTTTATCGTTATATACTGATAAATTTATCAATAGAAACGTTGGAGGATTTGAAATTCCTACTTCTTGGTTCCAATCTGTGAATCCTATCTTTATCGTGACTTTAGCACCTTTATTTGCTATGTTCTGGAACTCTAAATTAGGTAAACGTTTGTCAACACCTTTAAAAATGGGTGTTGGTATGATTATCTTAGGTTTAGGATTTATGTTCATGCTAGGTGCTGTTGGTGAGCGCATTGCAAACGGTGATGTAGCTGATGAAGGAAACAAAGCTGCTTTAATGTGGTTGATCATGACTTATTTGTTGCATACAATTGGTGAGTTATGTTTATCTCCAGTAGGATTATCAGTTGTAACGAAATTATCTCCTCCAAAATTGGCTTCTATTTTGATGGCTGTTTGGATGTTGTCTTCATCAGTTGCTAACTTTATTGGTGGTTATTTAGCATCAATTGTTGAAACGTTAGGTGCAGGTGAAGTGTTTACTTACATTGCTATCTTCGTAATTATCTGTGGTCTTATTTTGGTTGCACTAGGAAAACCAATTGGTCGCATGATGCATGGAGTTAAATAATTTTTTATAAAAAATAAAAGTAAAAGGAGTAATCGTAGTTGATTGCTCCTTTTTTTATGTACTTTTAGATTTCAAAATAATAGACGCAATGAGCAATTCTACAACAACATTAGAAGAAATTCAAAATTTTGAAGGACGTTATCCAAAACAATTATGGAGTTTGTTCTTTTCTGAAATGTGGGAACGTTTTAGTTTTTATGGAATGCGAGGAATGCTAACTTTTTTCATGGTGTATGAATTATTCATGAATAAAGAAGCAGCTAATTTACAATATGGAGCAACGCAAGCCTGGGTGTACGCATTTACTTTTATAGGAGGAATGCTTGCGGACAAGATATTAGGATTTCGAAAATCACTGTTTTGGGGTGGGGTTTTAATGATTGTCGGTAGTTTGATTCTAATGATCGATCCACACAAATTCTTTTTTGTGGGAATTGCATTTTTAATTGTCGGAACAGGTTTTTTTAAGCCCAACATTTCTTCCATGGTAGGACAGTTGTACAAAGCAGTTGACAACCGTAGAGACGCAGGATTTTCTTTGTTTTATTCAGGAATTAACATAGGTGCATTTTTAGGTGGAATTTTAATGATTGGAGTCGGAAAAGGGGAGTTGTTCTCTTCTATAATTCCAGTTGATTTGAGGTGGAATGTTGCCTTTGGGTTAGTAGCATTGGTTATGTCAATTAGCTTGTTTATTTTCATTTTTACTCAAAAAACACTCGGGCCAATTGGTTTACCTCCAATTGAGTTTGAAAAATTCAAATCGAAAAAATGGTATGAATATGCTGTCTATTTAGGAGCATTGTTAGCAATTCCTTTAATTATTTTAATGGTTTCAAACACAACGTACACTGACTATTTCATGTACTTCATTGGCCCTTTTAGTTTGGTTTATTTGGTTTATGAAATGACGAAAGTAACAAGAGAAGAACGAAATAAATTAATTGCAGCGTTGATTTTTATTGTTTTTTCTGTTGTGTTTTGGTCAATTTTTGAACAAGCAGGTGGCTCATTGTCGCTTTATGCTGCAGAGCATTTGAATAAGAACTTAATTGGGATGGAAGGAGTTGATCCTAATATGGTTAACAATTCAGCAAATTCAATGTTTGTCATCATTTTTGCACCTTTGCTAGGGTTGTTGTGGTTATGGTTAGGCAAAAGACGAAAAGAACCCAATGGTGTTGTAAAGTTTGGAATTGGATTTTTGCTTTTAGGAGCAGCATTTTATACGTTTTACACTGGTCAGTTTTTTTCATCAGTTGAAGGAGTAGCTTCTTTGAATGTGTTTACCATTGGTTATTTAATTGTAACGTTTGGAGAATTAGCACTTTCACCGATTGGACTGTCTCTGATGACAAAATTAGCAACGACCAAACTACAAGGCTTTATGATGGGAATGTGGTTTTTAGCTTCGGCTTATGGTCAATATGTTGCAGGTCTGTTCGGGGCATCTATCTCGCCTGACGAAAATGCGAGTGCTGCTGAAAAGTTGGCTGTTTATTCTCAAGGATACAAAGATTTTGCACTTTATGCTGTAATTGCAGGGATTGTTGTGATCGCTATTTCTCCATTGGTTAAAAAATTGATGGGCGAAGTGAAGTAAGTAAACTCGGTTTATCATAAAATTAGTATCTTTGTACTTCAATAATGAAATTTTTACGACGCAATATGATTATTTATAAAACAGCGGAAGAAATTGCTATTATGCGTGAAGCAGCGCAGGTGGTAAGCAGAACTTTGGGTAAAGTAGCCGAAATGATTCGTCCTGGAATTACAGGAACTGAATTGGATAAAATGGCAGAAGAATATATTCTTTCTCAAAATGCGATTCCAGGTTTTAAAGGATTGTATGGTTGTCCAAGTACTTTGTTGATTTCTATTAATGAACAGGTTGTTCATGGTTTGCCAACGGACAGAAAAATCGAGGAAGGTGATATTGTTTCCGTAGATTGTGGCGCGATTTATAAAGGATTTTATGGAGATCATGCCTACACTTTTGCAATAGGCGATGTTTCAGAAGAAAAAAAACAATTGTTAAAAGTGACGGAAGAATGTCTTTATCTAGGTATTGATCAAGCTAGAGCAGGAAATCGCATCGAGGATATCGGTTGGGCTATTCAAACACATGCTGAAAAACATGGATATGGTGTGGTTCGCGATTTGGTTGGACATGGTCTCGGTCGTAAAATGCACGAAGATCCACAGGTACCCAATTATGGTCGTCGTGGTAAGGGGAAAAAAATACAAAATGGTTTAACAATAGCTATTGAACCAATGATTAATATTGGAACTGAACGTGTTGAATTATTGGAAGATCAATGGACTATTGCAACAGCTGATGGTAAGCCAAGTGCACATTTTGAGCATGATATTGCAGTTGTTGATGGTGAACCAGTAATTCTTTCAACGTTTGATTATATTTTAGAAGCATTGGATAAAAAATAATGACTTCAAGCTTTAAAACTATTTCCATCATTGTATTGTCATACTTTTTGTTTGGCCTATTCAATTTGATTCAGTTTTCACAGTTTGTTGTGCCTGTTTTTCACCACGAAGTTGTAGCTTTCGCTCTGATTCTTATCGTATCAATTCAACAATACACACATTTCAATAGAGCAACTATTTTATTGTTACTCTATGCGTTTCTTTCGCTTTTACCGCATCCTTTTTTATGGGAAATGCTATTGCCTGAAGATTTACTACATCCCCTTTCAGAAAGTGTATGGCTAGATATTAGTAAGATAATGGCTTTTTTAAGCTTGTCTTCATTCTTTGTTCTTATAGCTTATGATAAGGAGCGAAATGTATTGAAATTAGAATGGCTAGTTATGACTTTACTATCTCTTATTTTGTTGATTAACAAAAGCCTTTGGTTTCATTCATTTCTTTTCGCAATGGCAGGATTAACTTCTTTGTACGCTATAAAACGCCGAAGAGAAGAAGATAATTACATTTACAATTTATTAATAGGCTTAAGTCTGATTTACTTAATCAACTGGATTGTTTTGCTTTTCTAATGGTTGATTTTCATCATTACTAGTTGATTTCGTTGTTTCAGCAATGATGTCATTAGTTGTGTTGTCACTTTCTTCTTGAGTTGGAACTTCTGGTGGAGTCATATTGTTAGGTCTAGGCGGATTGTAATGAATGGATCTGTCTAAATCATTCATTGCTTGATCTAACGGTCGAGTGATTTCTTCTTCTGTTTCACGAAATAAAGGTTGTAAGTTCAAATCTTTTTTATAATCACCAGTTGTCTTTTTTATTTCAGATTTTATTTCGTCAGAAGCATGCTGAATTTCACGTATTGTTTTTCCAAGGGTGCGCGCAATTCCTGGGATGCTTTTCGATCCAAAAAAGATAAGAATAAATAGAAGTATTAACATTACTTCAGATGCTGCTACGTCATTGAGAAATAAATACACGATGCTTTTTTTTACAAATATACGATTTATTTAAGAGACAGGTTTAAATTATTAACGTATTTTTTATTTGTTATATCGGTATATGGCGATATGCTGATTTGGTTTGTTTTCAGATATCGGTATATGGCGATATGCTGATCTGGTTTGTTTTCAGATATCGGTATATGGCGATATGCTGATTTGGTTTGTTTTCGGATATCGGTATATGGCGATATGCC
>CAZOKJ010000009.1:47997-75871 GCA_964580465.1 uncultured Fluviicola sp.
TATGGCGATATGCTGATTTGGTTTGTTTTCGGATATCGGTATATGGCGATATGCCAATTTGATTTGTTTCGGATATCGGTATATGACGATATGCCGGTTTAGTTTGTTTTTGGATATCGGTATATGGCGATATACCAATTTGATTTGTTTCGGATATCGGTATATGGCGATATGCCAATTTGATTTGTTTTTGGATATCGGTATATGGCGATATACCAATTTGATTTGTTTCGGATATCGGTATATGGCGATATGCCTATAAAAAAAAGAGAGGTTGCCTTTCGACAACCTCTATAACTCATTTATTTCAAAAAGCTATGCTCCTTTCCATATTCCAGCATCTGCTCTACAAAATTCTTATCATAAGATATTTTAACGTCAATAATTTCCCCTTTCTTATCCTTTATTGGAACTAAAGTAGGGTTAACAAATCCTTTGTAAGGAGCGATGTTTAATGGTTTAACTCTTTCCAATACTTCTTTGTGTAAGGCATAGTCCACCTTCACGCCATAAGTGTCAACCAATAACTGACCTGCTTTAAAATCACCTTCTGATTTGATGCGTTGAATTTCACGTAATAATTCCCCAAAAAGCGTGCGCAACTTGTCATAGTTGTTGACAACAAAATAGGTTTTATTATTCTTAACTATTTTTTCAATTACGTTGTCTTTTTTACCTTTTTCAAATACCCATTGAGCAACAAGTTGACGGTTTTGCATGTGCTCTTCTTGAATGTTTTGACCAAGCTCCAAACGCAATAACTGCGTCATCATCCCATTTCTGATATAACCATCGTATTCAGCTTTGGCAACATCAAGAGATGGAATCAAGCCCAAGTCAACCATTTTTTTATCCATGATAAAGTACAATCCAACTAAGTCTGCACGTGCTTCTTCAAGGGTGCTCGCGTATTGTTTTAAGGTCTCAGAAGGTTGACCAACACCAGGATTTAACTGACCTGAAGCGTGACCTATAACCTCATGCAATGCAGTGTGTAATTTTCCGCCTAAGTAAGCATGATTTTCAGCAAGTTTTCTTTCTGATTCTGAGTAAGCAAATTCGTTAATCAATCCTGCACCTCCCGCTTTATCATAAGCTTCAATTAAGTTGCCTAAACTTACAGATTTGGAACCATGTTCTTCTCTAATCCAGTTATTGTTAGGAAGATTAACACCGATTGGTGTAGAAGGTGAGGCGTCTCCAGATTCACTTGCTACTTGAACAACTTTGTAAGATACTCCTTTTACCTCCTTTTTCTTATGTTGAGGGAACAATGGAGAGTTATCTTCAAACCATTGTGCATTTTCAGCTAAAGCTTTCATTTGTTTTGACGCTTCAAAATCGGTTATTTGCACAATTGTTTCGTAATTCGCCTTGATCCCTAATGCATCACCATAAACTTCAATAAATCCATTAATCCAGTCAATGTCACCATGTGTTGATTTTGCCCATAAAACATTGTAATCATCCCAAGTTTTTAAATCTCCTGTTTTGTAAAACTCAATCAATTTTTCCAACGCATGTTTTTGGTCTGCATTTTCTGCCACTGTGGTTGCTTTTTCCAACCAATACACAATTTGTTCGATGGCCTTGGAGTATTTTCCACCAACTTTCCAAAATTCTTCCACCAATTTTCCGTCTTTCAACACTAATGTTGAGTTCAAACCGTGTTCTACAGGACGTTTAGGATCGACATTTGTTTTAGCTTTGTAGAATGCTTCCACCATTTGTTGCGTAACTCCCTCTCCGTAAAATCCATTTCCAGAAGCTAAAATAATATCATTTTTAGGATCTTTTAATTTGCGGAATGGGGCACGATTTGGATTGAAAATAAAATCAATATCATCATCGTTTAATGAATAATTGACTGCTTTTAACAAGGAGTTGAAATAGTCTTTGCTAAATTTTGGAATAAATTTCTCCATTCCATAGTGATGATGAACACCATTAGCAAACCAAACTTGTTTCGCATAGGTTTCAAATTTTGTCCACTCATCGCCGCTACGATCACCTTTATAATTTTCAAAAATTGTTTCTAACGCTCTTCTAATAGAAAGGTTGTGAGGGTTATTTTGATCCCAATTAATATCTCTACCAGCTAATCCGGCTTGTGACAAATAGTAAACTAATTTTTTTTGGTCCAATGTCAACTTGTCAAAATCTTTGATCTCATAGCGTAACACTTCAATATCAGCGAAACGGTCAACTTTGATTTCTCCCATGGAAACGATAGCTGTCTCTTCATTTGCATCAGCAGGTGATGTTTTTGAAGCACAACTAGCAAGGTTTAATGCGATAGTAAATAAAGCTATAGGTACGATTGTTCTTTTCATAGTAAAAATATTTGAAGCGTAAAGTTAAAAAAATGACAATATATTTTTACTTTTTTAACGAAAATATAATTTTACTTTGATTACTTGTCTTTTTGTAAGTTAAATAGATTGTTTTTTAGACTCTTTAATAGAGTATTTATCAGAAATAGATTTTTCTAATTAATCTTGACTTTCGGTTTTATTAAAAAAAAAAGGAGGAATTTTTTAAAAATTCCTCCCTTCTTGTTTCTTAGTTAACAATCTACACTGATTATTGGTTGATCTTAAAGTTAACATCTAACCAAGAACCTCCATTCTCACACTCCAATCCTTGTTGACTAAAGTAAGCAGTAGCTTGACCACTTCTACCACCACTAGCGCAGCAGAAAATGATTGGTTTTTGCATGTCGTTTAATTCGTCTGCACGATCAACAATTTCTTGTAAAGGGATATTTATAGAACCTGCAACGTGTCCACCCATAAACTCTTCCCTTGTGCGAACATCAACTACTGTAAATTCGTTTGCCATTTTTTCTAAAATTAATAGTTTCTAAATCTTTTAACGTTTAAATCTGGTACAAAAATACAACCTCAATATCGATTTGTCTGTAGCAAATGTTACATTGAAGAAAAAAAGTTAATAAAATTGAAAGAAACGTTTAAAAAGAATTAAGATTGAACAAAAAAAATAGTCTCACGGGCTATTCTCTAAGTTTATATAGTTGCACTTGTTTTTAATATTGAAATCAAGGAGTATAAGAAATTCCGATGATGTAATAACGTCCGTTTCTTATTGAAACATCAAATCCAACAAAGGATCTTTCTACGTTGTATTCGCAATCAGAAATTTGAAATTCCCATGGATAATTTAAATCACCACTTCCTTCAAAAGCGTATTCATCTTTTAATTCTTGATAACTCTTAACAGTGGCATTGATGAAATCGTTTTTCATTGTTTTTGGGCCAAACATGAATCGTAGTTTTTCAAGTAAGTTGTCACTCTTTTTAATGGAAAAATCGGGTTGAAAGTTATATGTTTGGAGCGGAGCGTCAATAAATGGTTGATAGAAATAGGTGCTCAACTTGTTGAAATCATTATTTTTCAACGCTTGTTTTGCTTCTTTTACCATTTCTTTTGCTCCCTATGATAGTGGAGAATAGTTTAAGTTGTTTTCAACCCAATTAATGGAACCGTTTGTCATGAATTTTAACGTGAAGTTGTTTGCTTTTAAAGAGTTTCCTTCTAATTTAGAAGTGTAGGACTTTAATTCTTTTCCTTCAGAAGATAAAAGGTAACAAGTGTACGTTTTTTGTGCTTTGTTTTTGAGTTGAACATAAATTGTATTGTTTTCATTGTTGCCATTGGTTATAGTCCATGCTCCAGCAAAAGAAATTTTCGCAATGTCGTTTTCTTCTTGTAAATTTTCAATGTCATCAATTGAGATTTTGTTTTCGTTTGAGTTATTGGCCTCAATAGTAGTATTATCTTCTGTTCAAATTTCATTGTTTGATTTTTGAGAACATGAAATGAGTAAGATAATAGAAGTAAGTAAAAGTAAAGTTTTTTTCATTTTTATGATTTTTTTTCCTAAGATAAAAATAAAAAAGTCTATAACATTGCATATTTTAATGAACTCAAGTTAAAATTTAATAAATTAGGTGTGTTTTTTCATAAACAACCAAAATTAGCACAGACTTTTATCTAAAAACATTAAAAAAAAGTGAGTTTTTAAACTTTCATGTAATTGAATACTATTTTACATGGAATTTTCAATTAAATTTGCGCCTTAAATTATTTAAAATTAGAAGATGATAACGGTATCGGAAATTCGTTCGCAGTTTTTGAGTTTTTTTGAGTCTAAAGGACATAAAATTGTTCCTTCTGCTCCAATGGTGGTGAAAAATGATCCAACCTTGATGTTTACAAACGCAGGGATGAATCAGTTTAAAGATTTTATTCTTGGGAATGCTGTTCCTGAAAATAGAAGAGTCGCCAATTCTCAAAAATGTTTGCGTGTTTCTGGTAAACATAATGACCTTGAAGAAGTTGGTGTGGATACCTACCACCATACGATGTTTGAAATGTTGGGTAACTGGTCGTTTGGTGACTATTTCAAAGAAGATGCAATTGCATGGGCTTGGGAATTGTTGACAGATGTATATCAATTGCCAAAAGATCGCTTATATGTAACTGTCTTTGAAGGGGATGAAAAAGATGGAGTACCAATGGATGCTGAAAGTGTTGCTATATGGAAGAAATTCATTGCTGAAGACCGTATCATTATGGCGTCTAAAAAAGATAATTTCTGGGAAATGGGAGATACAGGGCCATGTGGACCTTGTACTGAAATACACGTAGATTTACGTCCTGAGTCTGAACGTCAAAAAGTAGATGGTAAATCTCTAGTAAATGAAGATCATCCTCAAGTAATTGAGATTTGGAACAACGTATTTATGGAGTTTAACCGTATGTCTAATGGTTCTTTGGTGCCGCTTCCAGAACAACACGTGGATACTGGTATGGGATTAGAACGTTTGGCTGTTGCTTTACAAGGAAAAACATCTAACTATGATACGGATCTTTTCCAGTCATTAATCCATAAAATGGAAAGTGTTTCTGGAATGAAATATGGACAAACAGAAACCGTTGATATTGCTTTGCGTGTTGTTTCAGACCACGTTCGCGCGATTGCGTTCTCTATTACAGATGGTCAATTGCCTTCGAATACCGGAGCAGGATATGTGATTCGTCGCATTTTACGTCGTGCTGTGCGTTATGGATACCAAACATTGAACTTAAAAGAACCATTTTTATGTGAATTGTCACAAACTTTAGCAGAACAAATGGGTGGAGCTTTCCCTGAATTGAATGCTCAAAAAGAATTGGTTTACAAAGTTATTAAAGAAGAAGAATTGAGCTTCTTTAGAACTTTAGAACAAGGAATCAAACGTATTGATTCTTTGATGACAGCTACAAAAAATGCTGGAAAATCAACAATTTCTGGCGAGGATGCTTTTGAACTATACGATACTTACGGGTTCCCACTTGATTTGACTTCATTGATTGCTCGCGAGAATGACCTGTCAATTGATGAGAAAGCTTTTGAAGTGGAATTAAATAAACAAAAAGATCGTTCACGCGCAGCAACAGCTATTGAAACAGATGACTGGGTGATTTTACGTGAAGACAATGTGGAAGAATTTATCGGGTATGACAACATAACAGCAACTGTTTCTTTAGTTAAATACCGTAAAGTTATTCAAAAACAAAAAGAATTTTTCCAATTAGTGTTTAACTTGACACCATTCTATCCAGAAGGTGGGGGACAAGTGGGAGATAAAGGTTACATCGAAGCAAACGGAGAAAAAACGTTTATTTTTGACACGAAAAAAGAAAATAACTTAATTGTTCATTTGGCTGAAAAGTTACCAACTAATGTTAGCGCTGAATTTCAAGCAGTTGTAGATGTAAAAAAACGTTTCTTGTCAATGTGTCACCACTCTGCTACTCACTTGTTGCATCACGCATTGAGAACAGTTTTAGGAACACATGTTGAACAAAAAGGTTCTTTGGTAAATCCAGATTATTTGCGTTTTGACTTCTCTCATTTTTCTAAAGTAACTGATGAAGAATTAGCACAAGTAGAAGCATTGGTTATTCAAAATATCCGTAAGAATTTTGCTTTGGAAGAGTTTAGAAATACACCAATGGAAAAAGCAAAAGAAATGGGAGCAATGGCCTTGTTTGGCGAAAAATATGGCGACGCTGTTCGTGTGATTAAATTTGGTAACTCAGTTGAATTATGTGGTGGAACACATGTTTCTTCTACAGGACAAATTGGTTTATTCAAAATTATAACAGAAACAGCTGTTGCGGCAGGTGTTAGACGTATTGAAGCAATTACATCTTCAGTGGCTGAAAATTACTATAAAGAGCGTTCTGAAACATTGAGTAATGTTGCTTTGCAGTTGAAAAATCCGAAAGATATTGTGAAAGCTGTAAGCGATTTACAGACTAAGAATAATGAGCTTCAAAAAGAAATTGAAAGCTTGTTGAAAGAACGTGCAATGGGAGTTAAACAAAATTTGAAAAATCAAATTGCAACTGTTAATGGCGTTCGATTCTTAGGCGAAGTAATTACAATGGATGCTGGCTCAGTAAAGGATATTTTGTTCCAATTAAAAGGAGAAAACGAAAGCTTCTTAGGTGTAATTGGTAGCGAACAAGATGGAAAATGTGCATTGAGCATCATTATAACAGATGACTTAATTCAATCCAAAGGATTAAATGCTGGTGCGCTTATTAAAGAAACGGCAAGCTTCATTCAAGGTGGAGGAGGTGGACAACCTTTCTTTGCGACTGCTGGTGGTAAAAATCCTGCAGGATTGAAACAGGCTATTGAACACATCAAAGCGAAATTGTAAGGATGAAGCCAAAAAAACAAAATAATTGATGAAAAATCCCGATAATCTGTCAGGATTTTTTTGTATGCTTGCATAATTTTTTTTAACTTCGTAAAAATTAAAATGAAGCACCTATGAGTAAGTTGACTTTAAAAGAATTATTAGGAATTGAATTTCCAGTGATTATGGCACCGATGTTTTTAGTGTCTAATATCAAAATGATTGTTGAAGCTGTAAAATCTGGTGCAACAGGTGCAATTCCTGCTTTAAACTTCCGAACAGTTGATGAATTGCGCGAAGGAATTAGAACGATAAAAAAACAAACAAATAAACCTTTTGGAATCAATCTTATCGTTAATAAGTCAAATGTTTATTATAAAAAACAACTGGACGTTATTTGTGAAGAAGGTGTAGCTTTTGTGATAACTTCCTTAGGTTCTCCTCAAGAAACAATTGAAACATGTCATAAAGTTGGGATTAAAGTCTTTTGCGATGTAACAGACTTAAAATTTGCTAAAAAAGTAGAAGGATTAGGTGCTGATGCCATCATTGCTGTAAATAAAGAAGCTGGAGGACACGCTGGAAATATCTCTTACAAGGATTTGTTGCCTGAATTAGTTGCGAATTGTTCTATCCCTGTTATTTCAGCTGGTGGAGTTTCTAATGGTCACGAAATTCGTCAAATGATGGGAATGGGAGCAGCAGGTGTGTCTATGGGAAGTATTTTTATAGCAACAGATGAGTGTGATGTAACTCCTGAGTACAAACAAGCATGTATTGATTATGGAGCAAAAGACATCGTTCGCACAACGAAACTTTCTGGAACACCTTGTACTGTTATTAATACTCCGTATGTTCAACAAATTGGAACTGAACAAAATTGGCTGGAAAAATTATTGAATCGAAATAAAAAATTGAAAAAATGGGTGAAAGCTTTTGTGTTCGCTCGTGGAATGAAGCAATTAGAAAAATCAGCCTTTGGAGCAACGTATAAATCGGTTTGGTGTGCCGGACCTTCCATTGAAAATGTGCATGCCGTTCGACCAATTGCTGCTATTTTTGACGATTTGAAAAAAGAATTTTCTGCATAAATTTTATTTATTGATTCATTTTTTTTGTACATTTACTATTCTACAATAGAAAAGAATAGTTATGTCAACATATCGAATTGAAAAGGATACATTAGGTGAAGTCAATGTTCCTTCAGAAGTTTATTGGGGAGCTCAAACAGAGCGCTCTCGAACTAATTTTAAAATAGGTGAAAGTGCTTCTATGCCTCGTGAAATAATAGAAGCTTTTGCTGTTTTAAAAAAAGCTGCAGCTATCACAAATTATGAGTTAGGTGTACTGTCCGAAGAAAAAAAAACAGCTATTTCACAAGTGTGTGACGAAATTTTAGAAGGTAAGCTAAATGATCACTTTCCATTGGTTATCTGGCAAACAGGCTCAGGTACTCAAAGTAACATGAACGTAAATGAGGTGATTGCTAATCGTGCGCAAGAATTGGCTGGAAGAAAAATAGGAGAGGGTGAAAAGTTTTTGCAACCTAATGACGATGTCAATAAGTCACAATCGTCTAACGATACTTTTCCAACAGCAATGCACATTGCGGCTTACAAATTACTAGTGAAAAACACCATTCCTTCTGTTGAACAACTACGCGATTCTTTGTTGGAAAAATCAGAAGCTTTTAAAAAAATCGTAAAAATAGGTCGAACTCACCTTATGGATGCTACGCCTTTAACGTTAGGCCAAGAGTTTTCTGGATATGTAGCGCAATTAAATCATGGCCTTAAAGCATTGAAAAATACTTTGTCACATTTGTCGGAATTGGCATTGGGAGGAACAGCTGTAGGTACTGGGTTGAATACTCCACAAGGATATTCAGAGCTTGTTGCTAAACACATTGCAAAATTAAGCAATCTTCCTTTTGTTTCGGCTCCTAACAAATTTGAAGCGTTGGCAAGTCATGATGCCATTGTGGAAGTCCATGGTGCGTTAAAACAATTAGCAGTATCATTGATGAAAATCGCTAATGATATTCGCTGGATGGGTTCTGGGCCTCGTTCTGGTTTGGGAGAATTGATGTTACCTACTAATGAACCAGGTTCTTCTATTATGCCTGGAAAGGTGAATCCTACACAATCAGAAGCATTGACAATGGTGTGTGCCCAAGTTATGGGGAATGATGTTGCCATTGGAGTAGGAGCGATGCAAGGACATTTTGAATTGAACGTTTTTAAACCAATGATTGCCGCCAACTTTATTCAATCAGCACGTTTATTAGGTGATGCTTGTCGCTCATTTGATGAACATTGCGCAAAGGGATTAGAACCAAACCACAAACGAATAGATGAGTTAATGAATAATTCGTTGATGTTGGTTACGGCGCTTAATACTAAAATAGGTTATTACAAAGCAGCAGAAATCGCTAATGCAGCTCATGCAAATGGGACAACTTTACGCGAAGAAGCAATCCGTTTAGGTTACGTTACAGCAGAAGAATATGATGAGTGGGTAAAACCAGAAGATATGATTTAGTTGGGATGAATGTGGTTGGGAGATTTTTGAACCACAAAGGCCGCCAAGGAAACATAGTGTTTGCCGTAGGCAAACGTTGGGGAATAATAAAAATAAAATTTAATCTTAAAAGAAAGAAACGATTCTTCTATGAAAAATCCGTCGCATTTAGAGTTTTTGACCGGGTACCCAAAAGACGAAGTTTCCGTAACAAAAACAACTGTTTGACGACGCAGGAGGAGTTTTGTTTTTGTAGGAAACAAGGCTACTTTGGGTGGACAAAAAGTCTAGCGACACAGCGATTTTTGTTTACTTTTTATCGCTAGAAAAAGTAAAGAAGAATTAAGCACAAAATGCAAAGTTTTTTAACCACAAAGAAACACAAAGTGTTTGCCTTGGGCAAACGTTGAGAAAAGATAAATCTTGTTAATGTAAAATGCTATTTCCCTCAAAAAGACAAAAAGGCTGGCAGAACCACCTGACAGCCTTTTTGAAGATGAAAAAATTAATTTTCTTATGAAACCAACTATATAATGAAATAGTTTCTTTTTAGTTACATTAAAAATTTGTTAAATTATCATAATGTACTTTCCAATGAATAAATGGTGGTTTTGAATGAATATAAAGTATGTTGTGAGTTGATTATTAGTGTCTTATGAGGTTTGTGGTCATGGAATAATGTTTTATTGATGTTGTTTATAAATTGTTGACAGTTTTTAAAAATAGACGTGTTATTTTAACGACTTAATTTTGTATCTTTGCATTCTAAAAATAATATAAAAATTGCTTGAAATGAGTACATTTTCGCGTAGACACATAGGTCCAGATGAAGCAGAAAAATCTGCTATGTTGGGCAAAATTGGAGTAGCGTCTGTTGATGAATTGATTGGTAAAACAATCCCTTCTCACATTCGTTTAGGTGGTGATTTAGCTGTTGATAATGCAATATCTGAACAAGAATATTTGTTGCATATCGCTCAATTAGCTAATAAGAATAAGGTATTTAAATCATTTATTGGGTTAGGTTACAATGAAACAATTACTCCATCTGTGATTTTAAGAAATGTACTTGAAAATCCAGGTTGGTACACAGCTTATACTCCGTATCAAGCTGAAATTTCTCAAGGTCGTTTGGAGGCTTTGTTGAATTTCCAAACAATGATTTTGGATTTAACTGGCTTGGAATTGGCAAACGCTTCTTTGTTGGACGAGGCAACTGCTGCTTCTGAAGCAATGATTATGTTCTACAACTCTAGAACAAGAGATCAAATTAAGGCTGGTGTTAATAAATTCTTCATCGCTTCTGATTTGTTCCCTCAAACGAAAGATGTTGTTCTAGGTAGAGCAAAAAACTTAGGAATTGAATTGGTAGAAGGTGATATCAATACATTTGAAGGTGATGCTTCTTTCTTTGGAGCAATGGTTCAATACCCTTCTAAAAATGGAGTAATTTCTGATATTAAAGAATTCATTTACCGTGCAAAACAAAATGAAATCCGTGTAGCAGTTGGTGCTGATATTATGTCTTTAGTGTTGTTGGAATCTCCAGGTAGATTGGGTGCTGAAGTCGTGTTTGGTTCTACTCAACGTTTTGGAGTGCCAATGGGATACGGTGGACCTCACGCTGCTTATTTTGCAACAAAAGATGATTACAAACGTCATATCCCTGGTCGTATTATCGGGGTGTCAAGAGACGTTGACGATAACGTGGCTTTGAGAATGGCATTGCAAACACGTGAACAGCATATTAAACGTGACAAAGCTACTTCAAATATCTGTACAGCTCAAGCTTTATTAGCTGTTATGGCAAGTATGTATGCTGTTTATCATGGTCCTAAAGGATTGAAAAAAATTGCGGAAGACATTCATACATTGGCTGTAGATGCTACTGCTGGATTGAAAAATATGGGTGTTGAGGTGAATGATGCTCCATTCTTCGATACAATTTGGTTGAAAAACGTAGATAGCGCAAAAATTAAATCATTATCTGAAGCAAAAGGAATGAACTTTAACTATGTTTCTGATTCTGAGTTGACTATTAGCTTTGGTGAAACACATACAGCAGCGGATGTAGCTGAAATTTTAGCTATTTTTGCTGAGGCAACAGGAAAATCTGCAAATGCTGTTAAAGGAACTTCTCCATTGACAAACGATTTGTTGCGTAGCGACGCAGTGTTGACGCATCCTACATTCAATTCTTATCACTCAGAATCATTGATGATGCGTTACTTAAAACGTTTGGAAAATAAAGATTTATCATTGGTACACTCAATGATTCCTTTAGGCTCTTGTACGATGAAGTTGAATGCTGCTTCTGAATTAATGCCAATTACAAACCCTCAATTTGCTAATTTACACCCTTTTGCTCCTAAAGATCAAGTAAGCGGTATGCTTGAAATGATTGAGCAGTTGGAAAAAGATTTGTGTGCTTGTACTGGTTTTGCAGGTGTTTCTTTGCAACCAAATTCTGGTGCTCAAGGTGAATACGCTGGATTGATGGTGATTAAAGCTTACCACGAATCAAGAGGTGATTTTAATCGCAAAAAAATGATTATTCCTTCTTCAGCACATGGTACAAACCCTGCGTCTGCTGTAATGGCTGGATTTGAAGTGGTAGTTACTGGTTGTGATGAAAATGGTAACGTGGATATCGAGCAATTGAGAGCGAAAGCAATCGAATTGAAAGATGAATTAGCTGGTTTGATGATTACTTATCCTTCAACGCATGGTGTTTATGAGGAGGGAATCAAAGAAATTACTTCAATTATCCACGCAAATGGTGGACAAGTGTACATGGATGGTGCAAACATGAATGCGCAAGTAGGATTAACAAATCCTGGAAATATCGGTGCGGACGTTTGCCACTTGAACTTACATAAAACATTTGCTATTCCTCACGGTGGTGGTGGACCTGGTGTTGGACCAATTGGAGTTGCTGCTCATTTAGTGCCATTCTTGCCTACAAATGCTGTGGTTGCAACTGGTGGTGATCAAGCAATTCATGGTGTGTCTGCTGCTCCTTTTGGTAGTGCATTGATTTTGTTGATTTCTTATGGATACATCAAAATGTTAGGTGCTAAAGGTTTAAGACAAGCTACTGAAACAGCAATCTTAAATGCTAATTATATCGCGTCTTCTTTGAAAGAACATTACCCAATTCTTTATACAGGCGCAAACGGAACAGTTGCGCATGAGTTAATTTTGGATTGCCGTGATTTGAAGAAAACATCTGATGTTGAGGTAGCTGATATCGCTAAACGTTTAATCGATTTCGGTTTCCACGCTCCAACAGTTTCTTTCCCAGTAGCTGGTACATTAATGATTGAGCCTACTGAATCGGAAGATAAAGGAGAAATGGATCGCTTCATTACTGCAATGATTAAAATTCGTGAAGAAATTCGCGCTATTGAAGAAGGTAAAGCAGATAAGGTAAATAACTTGTTGAAAAATGCACCTCACACTGCTGATTGCATTATTAATATGGACTGGAATTATCCGTATACTCCAAAAGAAGCTGCTTACCCAGTAGAATACTTGAAAGAATTTAAGTATTGGGTGCCAGTTAGACGTGTGGACAATGCTTTAGGTGATAGAAACTTAATCTGTACTTGCCCAAGCGTTGAATCTTACGCTTTTGTAGAGTAATACAATATTTTTTACTTAGTTTTTAAAAAGGTGTTTGCTTGCAAACACCTTTTTTTGTAACCTTTGATGTGAAAGTTGTTATATATTATATAAATACAGAAAATATGAAATATTTTACAATTGTTTTATTAAATGGTCTCATTTTGATAATGTTGACCTCCATGATTGTAACACAAAAACCTGCAACCGAACTCAAAGACTTAAAAAAGAAAATGAAGGCAGGTTATGTTTTTATACCAAGTAATACAGTTGAAATAGAAGGTAAAACAGTTAGTTTTCAAGGTTTTTTTATGCGAAAAACTGAAGTTAGCAACATGGATTATAAAGAATATCTTTATTGGCTAAAAAATAACAACCAACTAGAAGCTTACAAACAAGCGTTACCAGATACCGCAAATTGGAGTGAATTAGGTAAGGATATGACTCATTTTTCTAATATTTATAGTAATCATCCTGCGTATAACCAATTTCCCGTGGTAAATATCTCTAGAGAACAAGCTGAAAAATATTGCGATTGGTTGACGATGATTTGGCAGGAAAATACAGGAAATAAAAACATACGATTCCGTTTGCCATTAAGAGCTGAATTTTTAGCAGCAACAGCAAATGCAACCAATCGCCCTTATGCATGGGAAGGTGATGAGTTAATGGACAAAAAAGGAAACAAAAGATGTAATTTCTATTCCGTTGATCAAAAAAGAATAAAGTTGTTAAATGGAGGAAAACAAGCTGAACTTGTCGAGCTTGAAAAATCAACAGGAATAACTGATTTGATGGCAGCAGTAAAATCTTTCCAACCTAATAGTTATGGCTTGTACAATCTAAACGGAAACGTTGCAGAAATGGTACATGAAAAGGACATGGTTGTCGGTGGCGACTGGATGAGCGGGGGATACGATGTAAGAAACGAGAGTTTTAAGCAAGTAACTAAAGCTAGTCCACTGGTTGGATTTAGACCTGTGATGACTTTTTTACCTAATTCTTTTGAAAAATAGTTTTGCAAATCAATTAATTACTAAAAAGAGCAAAAAAAAATTAATTTTTCGTTTTGAAATATAAATTTCATTATTATATTTGCACTCGCAAATGAAAATTTGATCGTTCTTTTAAAGACAAAAAATCGCCGATGTAGCTCAGTTGGCTAGAGCAGCTGATTTGTAATCAGCAGGTCGTGGGTTCGAATCCCTCCATCGGCTCCATTTAAAAGTAGTTTCGACTACTTTTTTTTTTTTGAATAAGCGGGAGTAGCTCAGTTGGTAGAGCGTCAGCCTTCCAAGCTGAGGGTCGCGAGTTCGAATCTCGTCTCCCGCTCAAATAAAAAAGGTCGTTTTCAATAGAAAACGACCTTTTTTTATGCCAAATAATTGTGCTCAATAGCTTTACAATCGATAATTTTTTCCATTTTGATAGACAATAAAGCTCTTGTTGAATAATTTCACCAAAACAGAATTGCCAAAAATGTCAAATTCCCCATTTTGCATGTTGCTAATATCTACAACTTGTCCATCAACAACAGCAGAAACACCATTCATGGAATTTCGAAATGCTAATGTAGCATTCTTAATTTTATACTCAGTTAATCGGTAATTTGCTGCCAATGTCTTGGTGCCATTGACATCACAGTAAGTATATCCATTGTCTTCAAATAAAATAATATCATCCACAACATCCCATTTGGTAGAAAAAGAGCTCAATTCGAAAACGTGTCCATTTCTGTAAACTTTTACATTTCCTGCTATGTCCTCGTAAACAACAAATCCTCTTCCTGCTTTGTACTTCTTTACCCATTGATCTTCAATGTCAATGAATTGCCCTTTGTCAAAAACAGCAAATGTACGCGTGTTGGGATCGTTAAATGCAACGACGTCCGTACCGCTTTGAATGTCAATATCACCATTCCAAACGCCAATTTCGTAATAGTTGCCTTTGTAAAAAACCTTGTACAATCCACCATTATCAGCGTAAGCAAGAATGTTTTCGCCGATTTTTGAACTGTTTTTTAATACGATGTCAGTTGTGCTTGTTTGAATTGGATATTCTGCTCCGTTCCAATGAGCCATCATGGAATTAAATCGGGTGTCAACGTAAACTACGATGTCATCTTTTACAATGTAAGGTCCTCCAAAATAAGAAAGTATTTTTGTTTTACCTGCATTCCAAACACCCAAAGTTGTACCAACATTCCAAGCAACCAATTTGTCGGATACCAGATAATTCAATTCCATATTGGAAATCTCATAACGTTTCGTCCCGTCGTACACACGAAGATTTCCACGTATGTCAATGTAAGCGACAACATAATCTCCAGCTTTGTAACCTTTGATTTCTTGCATGTCAATGTACTTAAATTCACCATTTTCTACTGAACGAAACCAATTATTAAAATCAACAAAAGGAACAATTGTTGTTTGTGCTTGCGTTAAATAAACAAGGGATAAACTAAGGATTAAAAGAATGTTTTTCATTTGCCCAATTATGCTAAATACTTTATTTATAGTACAATTTCTGTGCCATAATTCAGGCTAATGTAAGAAAAAAGATTGAACTAATAAGATAAAAATTGCTTTTTAATTTAAGATGATTAATTTTTTGTCATTTAATTGATTAGTATTTAATTTATTTATATATTTACCTAAAATTTTGGACATGAATATTGGAACTAATTTGAAATTGCTTCGAAAGCGAAAGCGTCTTTCTCAAGAGGAAATGGCAGCTGAATTGGGCTTGAATCGTTCAACTTATAGCGGTTATGAAAACGGGGTGGCACAACCAAATATTGAAAGTTTGATTGCAATAGCAAGTTTTCATGCTGTGTCAATTGATGACTTGCTGAAAAGTGATTTTGAACAATTTTCAGATGCTGATTGGGAACGAATTGACAAAGGTGTTTACACCGATGCGAAAGGTTCAAAATTGCGCGTATTAACGTCAATGGTGAACGAAGAAAATGAAGAACTTATCGAATTAATTCCTCTTAAAGCTTCTGCTGGTTACACCGCAGGCTATTCTGATCCTGATTATTTGAGAGTGTTGCCAACGTTTACCTTGCCTTTTTTGTCAAAAGAAAAAAAATACCGTTCTTTTCCTATCAAAGGTGATTCAATGCCACCAGTGGTTGAAGGCTCGTACGTTGTAGCTGAATTTGTGCAAAATTGGATGACTATTCGAGATGGTTTGCCTTATATCATCGTAACAAAAGACGATGGTATCGTGTTTAAAATTGTCAACAACTTATTGGAAAAAGAACAATCGCTGCAATTGATTTCTACCAATACCTTTTATCAACCTTATAAAGTCCATGTAAACGACTTGTTAGAGGTGTGGAAATTTGTCAATTATATTTCACCTGAACTGCCAAATGTGGCTCTGGATAGTGATGGCGTGTCTAAATCTATTCAGAATTTACAAAAAGAAGTCAGTGAACTAAAAAGTTTGTTGCTCAAAAAATAAAAAACACTAAAAAAGGTGCTCAAAAAAAGTTTGTTTATCAATCTCTTCTTAAGCACCTTTAAATATTGATAGGTCAAATTACAATGACCAGTATTCTAATTCTTGGAATGGTGTTTTGTAAATTCCTTTCACGTCAACTACAATTCCATTGGAATCGTTGTTCATCATGCGTTTGAAATCTGCCTCTGTTAAACCTAAGTATTGTTTGTGGTTAACTGCAACGATTACAGCGTCATAATCATTTGTAGGCTGATCAATTAATTTAACACCGTATTCATGTTCCATTTCTGTTGATGAAGCGTGTGGATCAACCACATCTACTTTTACTTGGAAAGAATTCAATTCTTTAACAACATCAATGACTTTAGAGTTGCGAATGTCGCTCACATCTTCTTTGAATGTCGCTCCCATGATTAAAACTTTAGCATTTTGAATGTTTTTTCCTTTTGTTAAAATCTTTTTCACTGTTTGTTTACCAATATAAAATCCCATTGAATCGTTGACATAGCGACCACTTGTGATGATTTTTGAATGGTATCCAGCTTGCATCGCTTTGTGTGTCAAATAGTATGGGTCAACTCCAATACAGTGTCCACCAACTAATCCTGGAGAGAATTTTAAGAAATTCCACTTTGTACCAGCAGCTTCTAATACGTCAAAGGTATTGATGCCTAATTTGTTGAAAATAATCGACAATTCATTAATCAAAGCAATGTTAACGTCGCGCTGTGTGTTTTCAATAATTTTTGCTGCTTCTGCTACTTTAATAGATGCTGCCCTGTGAACGCCAGCACAAACAACTAATTCATACGTTTTCGCAATTTGATCCAACGACATATCGTCACATCCCGATACCACTTTCACTACATTTTGTAGTGTGTGCTGCTTGTCTCCTGGGTTGATGCGCTCTGGTGAATAGCCAACTTTGAAATCTTCAACAAATTTTAAACCTGATAATTCCTCCAATACTGGAATGCAATCTTCCTCTGTACAACCAGGATAAACAGTTGATTCAAAAACAACATAATCACCTTTTTTCAATACTTTTCCAACCGTTGAAGAAGCACCTAATAAAGGTTTTAAATCGGGTAGGTTGGAGTCATCAATTGGAGTAGGAACAGCCACAATGAAAAACTCAACGTCACGCAAATCTTCCAAGTTTGCTGTGAAAAGAATGTCACTGTTTTCAAAAGCTTCTTTTTCCAATTCATTGCTCGGGTCAATGCCTTGTTTCATTAAGTCAACTCGCGCTTGGTTGATGTCAAAACCAACTACTTTAATTTTTTTTGCAAACTCCAAGGCAATAGGTAAACCAACGTAACCCAAACCAATAACTGCAAGTTTACTTTCTTTTGATAATAGTCTATCGTAAATTGTTTTCATCTCTTACTTCGTAGATTCGTTCAATAATATCAACAACTTTCAAACCTTCCAATGCGTTTGTTGTTGCTGTGTTTCTTCCTTTTAATGTATCAATAACGTTTTGAATAACATAATTGTGATTGGCAGCTGATCCTTTGTATGGCCCATAATCGTTACCAGGATTGGTAGGTGCTAATTCTGGCATTTCGTATCCTTCAATGTTGCACACTTCTACTTCGTTCATGTACTGACCTCCAATTTTTACGCTACCTTTTTTACCGATGATAGTAATGGAGCTTTCCAAGTTTTGCATTGCAACTGAGGTAGAGTAGTTGATACATCCCATTCCTCCGTTAATAAAGTCAAAGTTGACAATTCCAGAATCTTCAAAATCAGTAGAATCTTTGTGTGTGAAATCAGCAAATTTTCCAGAAATGTTTTTAATGTCGCCGAACAACCAATACATGATATCGATGAAGTGAGAGAATTGAGTGAACAACGTTCCGCCATCTAAATCTTGTCTACCTTTCCATCCACCAGGTTTGTAATACCTATCGTCGCGGTTCCAATAACAATTCAATTGAACCATGAAAATGTCTCCTAGTTTTCCTTCTTCAACAATGTTTTTAATCCATGCTGAAGGTGGAGAATAACGGTTTTGCATGACACAAAATACTTGTTTTGAAACTTGTAAAGATTTGTATATAACATCCTCACAATCTCTCTTTTTTAATGCCATTGGCTTTTCACAAACTACGTGGTGTTTTGCTTCCAACATTTTTAAACTTTGTGATGCATGTAAGCCATTTGGTGTACAGACATTGGCAACGTCAAATTCAATTCCTGAAGCAAGTAATTCTTCAATAGAAGAGAAAAAAGGAACGTCAAAATCTTGTGCTCCACACTCTTCTTTCGAACGAATGTCAACCATTGCAACCAATTCAGCTTCTTCCTCTCGGCGTATCATTTCAGCATGGCGTTTCCCAATGTGGCCAGCTCCAATAACAGCAAATTTTATTTTTGATGATATCATCGCGTTTTATTCTTTATTTTTTAGTAACAATTCCGTCGTTTAATTGATAAATGTCTCCACTTTCTGGACACGTAGCCAAACCATTTACATCAAACTCCAAACGGTGGCCATACTCGCTCATCCACCCCATTTGACGTGCAGGATTTCCCACTACAAGTGCATAGTCAGGAACATGTTTTGTAACCACAGCTCCTGCGCCAATGAATGCATAACGACCAATGTCATGACCACAAACAATGGTCGCGTTGGCACCAATAGATGCCCCTTTTTTAACAACCGTTTTGGCATATTGATCTTTGCGGTTGACAGCACTTCGTGGATTGATAACGTTAGTAAAAACCATTGAAGGCCCTAAAAAAACATCGTCTTCACAGATGACACCTGTGTAAATAGATACGTTGTTTTGGATTTTTACGTTGTTACCTAGCACAACATCAGGCGAAACCACTACGTTTTGTCCAATGTTGCAACGTTCTCCAATAGTACAATTAGGCATGATGTGTGAAAAGTGCCAAATTTTTGTTCCTTTTCCAATGTTACAACCCTCGTCTATAACTGCTGTTTCGTGCGCAAAAAAATCGCTCATATATTATCGAATAATGTATTTATCAAAATTGTAATGATCTACCTCGTTTAATTCCTCTGGAGATAGACTTTTGAAGTATTCATAAGTGATTTTTAATCCTTCACTTCTTGAAACTTTAGGCTCCCAACCAAGTATTTCTTTAGCTTTGGTAATGTCTGGGCGTCTTTGTTTTGGGTCATCAACTGGCAAGTCTTTGTAAATTACTTTCTGAGAAGTGCCTGTCAAACGAATGATTTCCTCAGCAAATTCAGCAATCGTGATTTCGTCTGGATTCCCAATATTTACTGGATACGGATAATCCGAATGAAGTAAGCGATAAATCCCTTCTACCAAATCATCTACATAGCAAAAAGAGCGTGTTTGTGAACCATCGCCAAAAACGGTTAAATCTTCGCCACGTAAGGCTTGACCAATAAAAGCAGGTAAAACACGACCATCGTTCAAACGCATGCGAGGTCCGTAAGTATTAAAAATGCGAACAATGCGTGTTTCCAACCCGTGAAAAGTATGATAAGCCATTGTCATCGCTTCTTGAAAACGCTTAGCCTCATCGTAAACACCACGCGGACCAACTGGATTTACATTTCCCCAGTATTCCTCCGTTTGAGGGTGAACATTAGGGTCACCATAAACTTCTGAAGTGGATGCAATTAACACACGTGCATTTTTTGCCCTTGCCAAACCTAAACAGTTATGAATGCCCAATGACCCAACTTTTAAAGTCTGAATAGGAATTTTTAAATAGTCAATCGGAGAAGCAGGAGAAGCAAAATGAAGAATGTAATCTAATTTTCCTGGAACATGAATGAATTTTGAAACGTCATGGTTGTAGAATTCAAAATTACTCAATTTAAACAAATGCTCGATATTTTTCAATCGTCCAGTGATTAAATTGTCCATGGCAATTACATGGTATCCCTCGCGAATAAAACGGTCACAAAGATGCGAACCTAAAAATCCAGCTGCACCCGTGATAAGTATTCTTTTTTGCTCTGACATGCTTTAATTTTCAATCGTTAAAAGCTGCGTTTTTTACAGCGAAAAACAAAAATAATTAAAAAATTGTAATCTGAGTAAAAATATATTTATTTGACAACAGCGTGAATTAATTATTCTTCTAAAATTCTCTGCTTGTTCAAATATCTCAACATACACTTCATCACGCTCGACTGGTGGATAACCATATTCATCAAGCAAAAGAATTAACCCTACTTTCAACGCTGAATTAATAGCGTCTCATTCATCTCTTTATTTTTTATTTTTTTAAGTTTTATTTTTTATTCCTATTTTTACGTAAATTTTTATTTTATGAAATTAATACATGTCCTTTTTACCTTTTTCTTTGTACAAACCTTAATGGCACAAGAACTTTACGATGTTATGCGTTACAGGTATGCTATTTTTGATGAAGTAACTGTAACATCCAATATCCAATACGGGCAAGCTCCTCAATGGGTGTGGCCTTATACCAATGAAAAACTCTATTTAGACGTTTACCAGCCTTTAAATGATGTCAATACCAATCGGCCATTGATTATTTTTGCTCATGCTGGTGGCTTTTTAAATGGATCTAAAACAGTTGACAACATGATTGCTATCTGTGATTCTTTTGCGCGAAAAGGCTATGTCACTGCTTCTATTGATTACCGAAAAGGATTTAATCCTCTGGATGCTGAAAGTGCCGAAAGGGCTGTTTATCGTGGGATACAAGATGGAAAAGCAGCGGTTAGATTTTTTAAAAATAACGCTAATTTATATGGAATAGATACTAATTTTGTTTACTTCGGAGGGATGTCTGCTGGTGGCTTTATTTCTTTACATGTTGCTTATATGGACTTAGAAAGTGAGCGCCCTAATAGTACGTACGGCGGTGGAACAGTCAACGATTTAGGTTGCCTAGATTGTGCTGGAAACAACTATCCCCAGAGCTCAAAAATTAGAGCAGGTATCAATTACTGGGGTGCTATTCAAGATACATTAAACATTGCTCCGAACGATACACCGCTTTTGTTGATGCATGGAACAACAGATCCTACTGTACCTTATGAATATGGCCATCCATTCGGCCTTTTTACTCTTCCGAATGTCTATGGTAGTAAACCCGTACGAGAACGATTAGAAAATGTAGGTGTTTATCACGAAATGTATATTTCTGAGCGTCCAGGATTACACATGTTAGATGGTAGTAGCAACGGAACATTCAATTCACCTCCTATTTCTTTTTGGTACGACACTTTATTGCCTCGAACAACCGATTTTTTAGTAAAAATGACCAAACCAACCCCCTCAATCATTGGTTCAGATTCATTGTTTCTTTGCTATGAACAACCTATCAATGTAGCATTAAATGGAGATGATTCTCATTATTATAAATGGATTCTTTTTTCTGATACAGACACAGTGGAATTGAACAATCATTCCAATCATTTGATTAAAAATATACCTAATGCAGGGCATTACCGTTTAGCTTCCATTGCCTTTAATGAAGTTGTTTGTTCAAGTGATACACTTTGGTTTAACATTATAAAAAACAATCCGCTATATGCGCAGTTTGATCATGAAATTTCAACTGAATCGAATGTGCAATTTACCAATACAAGCTCCAATTATACGAGCTGTTTATGGGATTTCGGAGATGGAACAACAAGCAATGAAATAAATCCACAGCATGTGTATACAACCAATGGGACATACACAGTATTGTTGACTATTTTTGACAGTTTTGGATGTAGCAATACCAATATTCAAACCCTAGTTATTGACCATTTAAGCGCAATGCACCATGAGACAATTCATTTTTCGGTTTATCCCAATCCATTTAATGAAACAATTACCATTCAGAATGAAGATAACCAGCTTATATCAGGACAAGTTTTAACCATTCAAGGACAAGAAATCTATGAATTATTTCACATTGAAAACACAAGTAGTTATTCAATTAACACCGAAAATTGGGTAAAAGGAATCTATCTTCTTCAATTGGTGGATTATAAAGGGAATAAGCATATTCTAAAAATCAAAAAATAAAATACCCTATCATAAGGAAATGTCAATATTTTTTCTTAAATTTGAGACTGAAAAAATCAACTAAATAATAATGGCGGAAGCAACAGTAAAAAAAGAAAATTCAAACACGAATAAATCCTCTGTAAAAGGTGTTAAAACAGACAAAGCAGTTTTGTTGAATGCTTTTGAGTTAATGAGCACAGCAAAGACTTTATCAGAAAAGTACGAAGCGAATAAGGAAGTAACAGCAAAATATGTACACGCAACTTCTCGTGGTCATGAAGCTATTCAATTGGCTGTGGGAATGCAATTGTTAAGACAAGACTGGGTGGCGCCTTATTATCGCGACGATAGTATTTTGTTGGGTATTGGTATTACTCCTTATGAATTAATGTTGCAGGTTTTTGCTAAAAAAGACGATATTTTCTCTGGAGGAAGAACGTACTATTCGCATCCTTCATTGAAACGTGATGATATGCCTAAAATTCCTCATCAATCTTCGGCAACTGGAATGCAAGCTATTCCAATGGCTGGTGTTGCAATGGGAATTCAATACAAAGAAAAACAAGGGCTTGCAGAAGATTTTGGTGGACAAAATCCTGTGGTTGTTTGTTCCATCGGTGATGCTGCTTGTACAGAAGGTGAGGTTTCTGAAGCTTTACAAATGGCTGCCTTGAAACAGTTTCCGATCGTTTTCTTAGTGCAAGATAATGGCTGGGACATTTCGGCAAATGCTGCTGAAACACGTGCACAAGATATTGCTGAATATGCTCGTGGATTCAATGGTCTGGAGGTTCGCTCTATCGATGGTGCTGATTTTGATCTTTCTTACCAAACGGTAAAAGAAGTGTTCGAAATTGTGCGCAAAGAACGCCGTCCTTTCATTATTCATGCGAAAGTGCCTTTGTTGGGTCACCACACTTCTGGTGTACGTAAAGAATGGTATCGCGATGATTTAGAGGAAGCTGCGAAGCGTGACCCTTATCCAAAATTAGTTGCTAAATTAATGGAATTGGGTGTAACAGAGGCTGAATTAGATGAGATTGAAGCTCGTACAAAGGCCTTGGTTGATAGCGATTATGTTCGTGCTTACGAGGCAGAAGAACCTACTCCTCAAAGTGTAACAGATTTTATCTTTGCACCAACGCCAATTACGGAAGAAAAAGGAGAGCGCGAACCTAAAGGGAAAAAGAAAACAGTAATGGTTGACTCTGCTCTTTTTGCAGTGAGAGAAATCATGTCAAAACATCCAGAAGCGTTGTTATATGGTCAAGATGTTGGTGGTAGATTGGGAGGTGTATTCCGTGAAGCAGCAACTTTGGCGCAACAATTTGGAGATAACAGAGTGTTTAACACACCTATTCAAGAAGCATTCATTATCGGTTCTACCGTAGGGATGTCGGCTGTAGGTTTGAAACCTTTTGTTGAAGTTCAATTTGCAGATTATATTTGGCCAGGATTGAACCAATTGTTTACAGAGGTTTCACGTTCTTATTACTTATCCAATGGTAAATGGCCTGTTAGCTGTGTGATTCGTGTGCCGATTGGTGCTTATGGTTCAGGTGGACCTTACCACTCTTCAAGTGTAGAATCTGTCTTGACAAATATTAGAGGTGTAAAAACAGTTTATCCTTCAACAGGAGCAGATTTAAAAGGATTGATGAAAGCTGCTTTTTATGATCCAAATCCTGTGGTTATTTTGGAACATAAAGGATTGTATTGGTCTAAAATAAAAGGTACAGAAGGAGCAATGTCAATTGAACCAGATGAAGATTATGTGGTGCCAATTGGTAAAGGAAGAATCGTTCAACATGCTTCTGAGGAAATGATTAATAAAGGAGATTCTTGTGTTGTCATTACTTACGGACGTGGTGTTTATTGGACCCTAGAAGCTTCTCAGTCGATGAAAGAAAAAGTGGAAATTGTCGATTTAAGAACATTGCACCCATTGGATTTTGAATTAATCAACGAGCGAGCAGCTAAGCACGGTAAAGTGTTGTTGGTTACAGAAGAGTCAGTGGAGGCTTCTTTCACTTTAGGATTGGCTGGAAGAATTCAACGTGATAATTTCCGTAAATTGGACGCACCGGTTGAAATTGTTGGTGCAATTGATACACCTGCTATCCCGTTAAACTCGATTTTAGAAGCTACTTTATTGCCAAATGCAGAAAAAGTTGAAAAAGCATTGGTGAATTTGCTAAATTATTAATAACCTCAGTTCGATTATGAAAATTGTATTCAGATCGCATAGAAACAGTAAGATACGATATAAAGTGTCGCAAATGTATTGGGATACATTGAGAAAACTTTATGAAGTAGATTGCTGTTTATCAGCGGAGTGCAATTTTGCTTTGACTAAAAACTCGTTCTTCTATGTTATTCCTTTTCAATTTAGCCCGCTAAATTTTCAAAGAAATGTCTTGAATAACAAGTTTTTAGTTCAATCTGAATATCAATTTATAAATCGAACTGAGGTTTTTAGTAGCGTCACTTAAAAAAAGCATTTATTACTTAGGGTGATAAATGCTTTTTTTTTTATATTTGCAAACTGCTAAAACAACTTATGAAATATGAAGCTTTCAAATACAACAACTTTTACTACGCACAATACGTTGTGTTTGATGACGACATATCCATGTTAATCACCCAAATAAAATAGGTATGACTAAAACAATTATCGCTCTATTTTCTTTGCTAAGCTTTGGTGCTTTTTCTCAAGCCATTCAGCTAGAAAGTATTGATTTTGAGCAAGGACAAACTCCTTTGTTTGATCAAACAGGAATGGTCAATTCTTGGAGAGTAGGAACGTGTGCTGGAAATGGAGATAGCCAGCCAGGAAACACTGCATTGTACGTTTCTAAAGGTGGCGCTGTTCCAGGATGTGGAACCAATGGACAAGATCAATACGCTTTTGCTGCTGCTCCTCCAAGCACTTTGCAACGCATCACTGCCTACACTTCTGTGGATGGAAAATGTACGCATACGCATACCATTACGTTGGATTATAAGTTAAATCCTACAAGCCCAAATGTAATGGCTTATGTGGTGTATAGCACAGATGGTGGCGGATTTTGGTACAAACAAGATACGTTGTTTGCAAGTCCAACGTGGAAAACGACAACAATTGTTTTAGATAATGAAACAGATAACAAAGACTTCTTAGTAGGTTTTCGTTTTGAATATAATGGAGATGCACCAACTGGTGATCCCTTAGCGATTGATAACTTGGTGTTGACTGGAATACCTTCAGTGGCTTCTGTTTCACCTAATACTATTGCTTTGTGTAATGAAACGACAGCTGTATTAACAGCCGATCCACATTATGCAGGTACGGGTTCTTGGAGTTATGTTGGTCCTGGTTCTATTTCAGCTAACTTTACGAATCCAAATGCAAGCACAACAGGTTTAAACAATTTAGGATACGGAACATTCCCATTTGTGTGGACAGTAACTTCTCCAACTTGTGGCACGTCTTATGATACGGTGATTGTGACTAACGCTGCAGCGCCGTCAAATGCAAATGTTCAAGACACAGTTTTTGCATGTGCACAAGATGTATTACCGATTTCTACAGCTGCGCCTATATCCGGAACAGGTAGTTGGTCAACGACGAGTGGAGCAACGATTGAAAACCCACTTTCACCAGCAACAACGTTGAGCAATGTGCCAAGCGGATGGAGTTCTTATGTGTGGACCATTACTTCAGCTGGCTGCCCTTCTAAGTCTGATACAATGCATGTGTTTAAGAGCAATGGAAAGAAAATCTTAACAGCTGATACACTGGTGTGTTTTGAAACAAATCCAATTGTCCACGTTGAGGCAATGCCGGTTGATTCAATGCAAAACTTTACATGGATGTTTTACCAAGGAGGAGGCGATATTTTGACACCATCTTCTACCGTAACGGATGTTGCGAACTTGCAAATGGGTGAAAATCAATTATTGTTTAAAGTAACACATAGTTTGTGTCCTACACAGGTTGATACGTTGAAAATCACCGTTGCACCATGTGATGACTTTAAACCTGAGTTTCCAACTGTTATTACTCCAAATGGAGATGGTAAAAATGATTTGTTTACGATTTACAACTTAGAAAATTTATATCCTAATTGCGAAATGATTATTTTCAACAGATGGGGAAATGTCGTTTATGAGTCGGTTGGATACAAAGATCCTTGGGATGGAACTTTTAAAGGAGAAAAACTTCCTATGGGGGCATATTTTTATAAGTTGAAATTAAATGACTCAGGCAACACTGTGTATAACGGAACAATTAGTATTATTCGTTAATTAAACTGACTACCATGAAAAAAATACATATACTAGTAGTATTGTTGATGAGTGGAACGGCTTTTGCTCAACAAGAATCACAATTTATAACTTCAATCAATAACCCGTTTCAATACAACCCAGCAGCGGGTGGTTTAGCAAGTGCGGTCAACATTGAACTAGCTTCTCGTTTACAATGGGTAGGATTTGGTCAAGGGCCAACTACCTTTAATTTAATGGCTAACTCTGTCATTGGAATTGGAAATAGTGCTCATTTACAAGAATTAGAGAATGACAAAAAGTTCTTAGGATCACGCCCTGAAGTAACTGTAGGAGCATTGAAGCATGTAGTTGGTGGACAAGTTTATTCTGATCAAATAGGTGTTTTTCAAACGACAAAAGTTCAGGCAAATTATGCAATTCATCTTCCAGTTACCAAAGAATTTAATGTGGGCGCAGGCTTGGGATTAGGTTGGCATGGAAATTCTATTAATGACAAACGTGTGGTTATCTACGATGCAACTGATGAAGTTTACACCAATGCCCTTGCCAATGGAGCAAAGCAAAACATGTTGGGAGCTAATTTCGGATTAGTATTCTATGGAAAAGGTTTATTCGTTGGAGCAAGTTTTTCTCAGTTGTTTAACAATAAAGCGAAATTCCACGATTTTAACTTAAAAAGCAGATATCAACCTCATTATTATGTGAATTTAGCTTATGCAATTCGTTTTGGCATGCATGCCATTGAGCCTGCTGTGGTTTTAAAAGCAACAGCAAAAGCGCCAGTAAGTGTTGATTTTGGTGCGCGTTATATCTATAATAATGCTGCTTGGTTTGGTGTTTACGGACGAACAGGTAACGCTGTAGCCTTCCAATTAGGAGCAAATCTGATTAAAAACATCTACATCAGCTATGCGTATGATTATACATTTGGGCGCTTAGTGAATGCAAAGAGCGGTACACATGAAATTAATTTAGGAGTTTATATTGGTAAACCTAAAGCAGTTCAAAAGATTGATAAATCATCAGAGAAAGGGAGCGAATAGCTTCCTTTTTTGTTGGGTGGAACAGAGGTGTTTCACGCAAAGCGTTGTACTAAGCTTACCGAAGTGAAGACGCAAAGACCGCAAAGTGATTTCTCATTGCATTCGAAATGACAGTTTTTTGTGAGTGGGAGAGAGGTGACAGCTATCGTCACTTCCTATGTCCCATTATGAAAATGTCTTTTCGATCAAAGCGAGAAATCTTTTTTTTCGTAGGAATTCAACTCAATCAACTAGTCTTTTA
>CAZOKJ010000010.1:0-75221 GCA_964580465.1 uncultured Fluviicola sp.
TTAATGACTGATAATTGCTGTAATTGATAATTAGTGGTATAATTGCGACGATTCATTTTTGAATATAGATTGTTCTTTATAATTTATAGTCGATTGATTTAGAATGAATTTATTTCCTTTTCTTTGCAAAATGAATTTTTTTGAAAAAACACGCCAGGTATTAGCGCTAAAGGAATGGACACCTATTCAACAACAACTGTTTTCAAGTTTTGAAGCGTATGAAAATTTTACGCTGTATGCAGAAACGGGATCAGGGAAAACTTTGGCTTATTTATTGCCTGTTTTTGATCAGCTAAATAGAGGAGAACCTCTTCCTTTTTCCACTTTAATACTTGCGCCAACTCGTGAATTAGCTTTGCAAATTGAACAAGTTGCTAAATCTTTAAAGAGTGCTGTAGCTGTTACTACTTGTTACGGTGGTCATTCGATGAAAACAGAAGTTCGCAATTTACAGGCTAAACCTAATGTTGTAATTGGAACACCTGGCCGACTTGCAGATCACTTACGTAGAGGAACGGTTGAGTTTAATAATTTTTCTTACTTGATTATTGATGAATTTGATAAGTGTTTGCAAATCGGTTTTTTAGAAGAAATTCGCGTTATTTATTCAGCGTGTCAACCTCTTAAAAAGGCAATCTACTGTTCTGCTACTCAACTAGATGATTTTCCGGATTTTGTGCAACTTCACAATCACAAAACAATTAATTTGCTAGCATCTAAGGTGCCTGTTCGAATGGATTTCAAACAAATTGATTCAGGTGAAAATCAACTTTCGAGCTTGTGTCGTTTTTTAGACTGTACTTCTCCAGAATCATGCATTGTTTTCTTAAATTTTCGCGATGATGTTGATGCATTAGCGACGTATTTAGAATCAAATGATTATGCAGTAACTGCTTATCATGGTGGTATGGAACAAGATGAACGTGAACGTGCTTTGATTAAATTTCGCAATGGAAGTTGTCCCATTTTAATTTGCACGGATTTAGGAGCAAGAGGATTGGACATTTCTGATGTGAAACATGTTTTGCATTACCAGCTTCCAGAAAAAGAAGATGCCTTTGTTCATAGGAATGGTCGCACAGCACGTATGAATGCGGAAGGGATTGTTTATTGGTTTAAAGGTGAACATGCAGCGTATGATTTACCAAGTGCTGAGTTGCTTCATTTGCCTAAAGATTGTTTGTATAAATCTCCAGAGTGGACCACCGTTTATTTTAGTGCTGGAAAAAAAGATAAAATCAACAAGATTGACTTAGTAGGCTTTATTTGTCAAAAGGGTAGAGTTGATAAAGCTGATATTGGTATGATTTCTGTGTTAGATACAAGTTCTTATGTTGCGATTCGCTCCTATTTATTACCAAAAATTTTGGTAGAATTACGCAAGCATAAAATCAAAAACCAAAAAGTGCGTATAGCTATTTCAAAATAGAAAAGCTCACTATAATTTAAAAACAAAAAAAAAGCGAACCCAATTGGATTCGCTTATTTTTTAAATCTTTTTTAATCAATTATGCTTCAGTTTCGAAAGCAACAACTGATACGAAAGAACGATTGTCTTTTTTCTTTCGGAATTCTACGATACCGTCAGTCAATGCGTATAAAGTGTGGTCTTTACCAATACCTACGTTTTGACCTGGGTGGTGTTGAGTACCTCTTTGACGAACGATAATGTTACCTGCGATAGCAGCTTGTCCACCAAAAATTTTTACTCCTAATCTCTTGCTTTGAGATTCACGACCGTTTTTAGAACTACCGACTCCTTTCTTATGTGCCATGTTTTTAAAATTTTAAACCGGACAATTGTCCGATATAGTTCTTAATTACGCTTTAATTCCTGTAATCGTAATTGCTGTAAAGCATTGACGATGTCCATTTTGTTTTTGGTAACCTTTTCTTCTTTTCTTTTTGAAAACGATTACTTTATCACCTTTAACGTGCCCAACAACTTCCGCTGTTACATTTGCACCTTCTATAGCTGGGGCGCCTAAAGTAATTTTACCTCCATTGTCAACTAACAAAACACGGTCAAATGTTAATTTGTCTCCTTCGTTAGCATCCAAACGGTGTACATACACTTTTTGGTCTTTTTGAACTTTGAATTGTTGCCCTGCTATCTCTACAATTGCGTACATATAGCTTATTTTTATTAATTAATTTCTAAAATTTGGATGACAAAGATACTAATTTTTTTCAAGAAACAAACATTTTGTTGTGAATAATATCTTTTTTTTGCAGATCGCTACTTTTTAATTACTTTATAAAGTTCCTGTTTTTGGCGTTCATCCGTCCATTTAAGGAGGTAGAGTCCACTTTCTAGTTCGTTTAATTGCACTGTTGTTTGTTCTGTAAATTCGATAACTTTTAATGTTTTTCCTGCCAAATCAATGAGTTCTATTTGCTGCTTTGCGTGTGATGCGGTACTTAAATGCAGTTCTGTGTTAAATGGATTGGGATAAATAATGTGTGTTTGTTTTGTTTCTTTTGTTTCCATGCTTGCAGAACTCGACGGGTTGACCTCAAGATGGTGGATTCCTCCCAATATCTGTCCCACAAATAAATTCAATTGTCCGTTATGATTGATGTCATTGACAAAAAAACTGGAGTAAGATCCTACATTTAATTGAAGAAATTGATCGTTGATTAATTCAAAATTAGTGTGTGAATCGGGAGTGTTAATTTGTTTGTAATAATGTAAACGTCCATCTGTTGCTCCTAAGAACAGGTGTGTTTCGTTTTGGTAGTTGAAAAAATGGGGAGCAACGTATGAAAAAGGATAATTGATGTCTTGAATTTGAATAGAACCAAGTGTATTTGTTTGCAACTCAAATTTTGCTTCTGCTGAATTACCATTATTAATATAGTAGGCAATTGTTCCGTTGGATTGTCCTATTAATAAGTCAATCAATCCATCTTTATTCAAATCAAAAAATTGTGGAAAAGCACCACCGCTTACTTGAATTGGCGTGTTATTGATGTCTTTCAAAGGCTCATTTTGTAATTGAAAGGATGCTCCATTTTTTATAAAAACCAGTAATTGACCATCTTCTTTCCCAATTATTAATTCTTTTTGACCGTCACCATTGATGTCTCCAAATGTTGGAACTAAGCGTAGTCCAAGGTGTAATGAACTCAAATCGAACCAATCGTCAGTTATATGAGTGAATTCTGGTAGTGTATTCGTTCCTGTGTTTTGATAATAAGCGATGGTGCTTTGACGACTGTTCTCGGATAGATAGGTGTAATAATTGGCTACTAATAAATCTTCTAATCCATCTTGGTTTACGTCGTAAAATACAGGAATGCTACCAGATCCATGTTCAATCATTTGATTCTGCAAGAAGTCATTTTCTACCCATTCAAAAATTGGCTGTTGGGATGTGCCAATGTTTTTGTAATACAATATACTCTTGTCATTTTTTGAGCTGTTTTTAGCATTTGCTCCAACAATCAAGTCGCTTTTTCCGTCAAAATCAACGTCTAAATAAAAAGGTGCAGGGAATAGTTTTAAATGCGCGGGAGTTGTGTTGCTTGGAAAATTGTATTCTGCATAATTCATTGCTGAATTGCTATTGGGTGCAGTTCCACCGTTGATTAGTAAAATTAAGTTCTCGTAAGAAATATCACCTAAAATTAAATCCATGACACCACTTCCGTCATAATCTAAAGCCAAAACGGAAGAACCTGAATGGCGTTCGCTCTCTGAGTGAAGAGTAGAATTGCTTGGAGGAGCAACTGTTATTTCTGGATTGGGTAACAAGCCGTTTTCACATGGAAAATTTGTTTCATTTAAAATAATTGCATTGCCAGTTGAGCTTTCTGAAAACTTTCCCCAACATTCATTGGCTAATTCAAAGGTCAAAGAATCTGGAATACCATAATATTCCATACTCAGATTTTTGTGATACTCTAAATGCTGTCCATTTTGATGGAAGGTTAAAACATCCATGTCGCCATCGTTATCGACATCTACTAAGGCTGGAATATCACTCGAAGCAACGTAGAGATTGGTTACAAAACCGTTGTAATTAGAATAAACAATGTCCTTTTTAAGTTCCCATTGCAAACCTGTGGATAACGAACCAACATTGCGATAAACTTTTAAACCACCGATACTATAGGTGAATAAGTCCATTCTACCATCGTTGTCGTAATCGTACGTGGTAGCACGGTAGAGTAGATTATTTGGAAAAAGAAGATGAGCATTGTGTAGAAACTCCCATTTCGAAGTAATGCCATTTGAAACGTGTTTGAAAACTAGGGGATTGTTAGCGGCTCTATCGAAAATGAACAAATCAAGTTTGCCATCAAAATCAACGTCTATTAATGAGAATTGTGCATAATCCAATCCACCAGCCCAAGCATTTTGAAGATAACTGCTGTTCTTTTTGACAGGAATGGATGGAGTGTATTCAAAACCTAATTGTGCTATACTTGAAAATGAAAAGAAAAGTACTACTTGTAGAACAATAGTACAGAAAAAGAAGTTATTTAGATTTCGTAGCATCGATTTAGATGGTTATAAACAATTCATTCTCTGATTTTCTAACCTTTTTCCAATGTTGCGTTAAATCTTCCTCGTGACGATATCCAATAGGAACAACTAATGTAGCGGAAAGATTTTGTTCCTTTAAGTTGAGTGCTTTGTCGTACTCTTCACTTAAAAAACCCTCGATAGGTGTAGCGTCAATGCGCAGATGAGCACAAGCATCTACAAGAACACCTAGGGCTATATATGCCTGTTTTTGTGCCCATGTTTTCTTTTCTTCTTCGCTTTGGTTGTTGATGATGCTTTTTAAAAAGTTGGAGTATCCGTCCAATTGCTCCAATTCTAAGCCACGAGTTTGAGCTGTATTTTCCATGTACTTTTCAATATCTATTGATTCAATGTTGGTGTAGGTAGCTAAAACAATTAAATGAGAGGCATCTGTTATGGCAGCTTGGTTAAACGAGTGTTTTTTTAACTCAGCTCGAAGATCGCTGTTTTCGATAATGATAAATTTAAACGGTTGCAAACCATAAGATGTTGGAGTTAATCTTAATGCTTCTTTTATTAATTGAAGGTTTTCAGCATTGATTTTTTTATCCGCATTGTATTTCTTGGTAGCATACCTCCAATTCAAATTTTGAATTAAATGATGTGTCATCTTAGTTGTCGTTTATTTTTTACAAAAATAGGAAATTAAATCTTCGTAATTAATTATTTATTTAGCGATAAGATGGAGTGTGAGAAAAAAGTAACGATGGAAGTAGTTGAATGGGATGATTTAATTGTAAAATATTATATTTGTAAATAATTGATATTTAGTTAATTATATTTTTTTGATACAACTCAATATATATTTTTATGTGTCTTTTTATGTTTTTTAAAATTAATTATATTATATTTACCCTCAATTTGACTATATCCGCCTTTTAAGTGGATTGGTCGCTATTTAATATATATAGCAACTTAGCTATTCAAAAATTACTATGTTGAAACGTTATTTTATGAAAAATAGAATCATCATGACGGCAATGTTTGCCGGTATTACTGTTGCAGGACTAGCTCAAAACAAAGTTGTTGTTGACGCGGAGAAAATGTTCCAAAGTCAGAAGTTTTGTGAAGCTGCTGACAAATGTTCTTTAGCTTATACGAAGCTTACTCGAAAAGGGAAGACTGCAAAGAAAACAAAAGCTGACATGGCTTACAAAACAGCAGAAAGCTACCGTATGACGGAGCGTTATAAAGATGCTGCAGAATGGTATGAAAGAGCTATTTTATTAGAGCAATACAAAACAGAACCGTTAGTGTATTTTTACAATGCGGAAATGTATCGTATGATGAATGATAAAGACAAGGCTACGCGTAATTATCAAGAATATAAGAAGTTAGTTCCTGGTGATGGTAGAGCTGATGTTGGTATGGAATCTGTTGCTCGCAGAGAAACGTATGTTAATACTTTATCAACAAAATTAAAAGTTGATAACCAACAAAAAATCAATTCTAAAAACTTTGACATGGCACCAGCTTTTGGTGACAGAAAAGGTAACTTGATGTATTTTGGTTCAAGTAGAGATGGAAGTACAGGTTCTGCTAAAGACCCTCGTACTTGTGAAAAATACATGGACTTATGGGTTGCTGAATTAGATAAAAATGGTAACTGGAAACAACCTGTGTTAATCGAAGGAGAAGGAATCAACACAGAAGATAATGAAGGAACAGTAGCGTTTGATGGACGTGGAAAAACAATGTTCTTTACACGTTGCCCAAATGTTAAAAAACAAAATTTAGGATGTGAAATTTGGATGTCTGAGTCTAAAGGACAAAATAAATGGGGAGCACCAGAAAAATTAGACTTGAAACCTCATGATTCTTTAACTGTTGGTCACCCTGCAGTTTCTGAAGATGGTACTGTGTTAGTTTTTACAGCAGACTTACCAGGAGGTTTTGGTGGACGTGACTTATGGATGACTACTTTTAATAAAAAGTCTAAAACTTGGTCAACTCCTGAAAACTTAGGGCCAGAAATCAATACTCCAGGTGATGATATGTTTGCTACGTTTGCTAAAAATGGAGATTTATTCTACTCGACAAATGGTAAACCAGGTGTTGGTGGATTAGATATTTTCCGTGCTGAAAAACAAGGTGATAGCTACAAATGGGCGAACCCTGTTAACATGGGTACTCCAATCAACTCTTACAGCAATGATTATCATTTAATCGAACACACTGATAGAACTGGATATTTTACTTCTGAAAGAAAAGATGAAAACGGTGAGCAAGCTGATATTTATAAATACGAAATTCCACCGTATATCTATGACCTGAAAGTGGTTGTAGCTGATATGAACGAGAAAAACTTGAAAATTGCTGATGCTAAAGTTACTGTAAAAGCAAATGATGGTGCTACTTGGGAAGGGTATACTAATAAGCAAGGTGTAGTGTTCTGGGATAAAAAAACTAATGGTGATAGATACTTAGGTGAAGAAGGTACGTATGAAATTAGCGTTGCTAAAGATGGTTACCATGAAGCAAAAGGTTCTAAAATTACAACAGTTGGTTTGAAATATGACCAAAGTTTCGTAGTTGATTTAGCAATGTTACCTAAGAAACCTATTCGTTTGCCAGAAGTTCGTTACGAATTGGCTAAATGGGACTTGTTAGTGGACGAAACAATTAATTCAAAAGACTCTTTGAACTTTGTTTACAACATGTTGATGGAAAACCCAGGATTGGTATTGGAGTTATCTTCACATACTGACTCACGTGGTTCTGCAGCATCTAACCAAGTTCTTTCTGAAAATCGTGCTCACAAATGTTACGAGTACTTAGTAAAAGAAAAGGGCGTAGATCCTCGTAGAATCGTTCCTGTAGGTAAAGGAAAAGCTGAGCCGCGTACAGTGTACAGAAAAGGCGACGAGTTTGCTGTGGTTCCTCCAAGAAATGCTGATGGTGAAATGGAAGCTGGTTGGTCTGAAGTTAAATTAACTGAACAATTGATTAACTCTTACCAAAAAACAAACAAAGCATTGTTTGATCAATTGCACCAGTTTAACCGTCGTACAGAAGGTAAGGTGTTAAGTATGGATTACGATCCAGCAACAGCTAAACCAGCAGACCCTAAATTTTTAGAATTTAAAAAAGTTCCTAAATACTAATTAGGAGTTACACGATACTAAAGAGGTTGTCCATTTGGATAACCTCTTTTTTTAAAATAACAATTTTTTAAGAACTTTTCTTTTTTAGAATCCTTACTTTTGCATCCTACCTTTTTTGTTATGCATAAAATTATTCAACGTTATTTAAGTTCTTATAAAGGTTTATCTAGAGAATCTTGGCTACTTTCTTTAGTTATGCTTATCAACCGTTCAGGTGCTATGGTGATGCCTTTTATGGGGATTTATTTACACAAAGAATTGGGGTATGAATTAAGTCAACTCGGATTGGTGTTAAGTAGCTATGGCGTTGGAGCTCTCGTTGGTTCTTGGGTTGGAGGTGAATTAACAGACAGAATTGGTAGTTACAAAACACAACTATTGAGTTTGTTGTTATGTGCACCTCTTTATATAATTATTCCTTATTTTACAGATATTTATGCTATTAGTTTCTTGCTGTTTTTGCTAAGCATCGTTTATGAATCTTTTCGTCCAGCAAATTCAGTTGCTATTACTCTTTTTGCTAAAAAAGAAAACATTACACGTGCGTTTTCGTTGAATCGAATGGCTCTCAACTTAGGATTCTCAATAGGCCCCGCTATTGGGGGGGTGTTATCTGCTATTTCTTTCCATTTGCTTTTTTATGTGAATGCTATTGCTTGCGTTGTAGCTGCTTTGTTTTTAATTCGATTTTTCTCAACGAAGAAACATAATTCTATTTCTGAAACTACGCCTGCAAAAGGGAAAGATTTAACGTTAAAATCGCCATATAAAGACACACTCTTTTTATGGTTTACTTTTTTTTGTGCTACTTTTTCCATTGCATTTTTTCAATTGTTAAACACTTTACCATTGTTTTTTGAACAAGAATTGAAATTGTCTCAAACTGATATCGGTCTGCTAATGGGGTATAGTGGATTTATTATTGTTTTAATTGAAATGCCTTTAATCGCATTTGTTGAGAAAAAATTATCAATTGTTCAAGTGATGGTTTGGGGCACTTTTATAACAGGAATTAGTTTTTACTTGTATTCTGTAAATCACTTTTTATTTTTTGTTTACTTTGCGATAAGTTTGATGAGCATTGGTGAGATATTAGTTTTACCTTTTATGTCTACTATTACTGCTTTAAGATCGGGAGAAGCTAGTAAGGGTGCGTACATGGGGGTAAACGGCATTTCTATGGGAATTGGTCTAATTTTTTCACCTATCATAGGGACGTTAATTGTTGAAAAGTTCAATTATTCTGTTTTATGGACGAGCACTTTTCTTTTTTTGGTACTTACTTCTATTGGATATAAATGGGTTATTTCTAAGATGAAAGAAGTAGTAAAAGTGCCTTAAATCTTGAAAAATGGCCGATAAATCGAAAAAAATAAAAAAAAGTTAAGAATATTTGCTTGCAAATCATCAATTACTTTATTTTTGTTCAAAATTATGGATATGAATACTGATTTTAAACTTATCGAGAAGGAGGAAGTGGCAAGCTTAAAGTTTCCAAAGGAGGATGTTAAGCTTAGTGATAATGAACGTAAAGAATTGCGATTAAATCTTGATCGTGCAAATACTTTGGGGAATATTGAGCACCACAAAGTAAAGATCTACTTTATCGATAATGAAGGACCAAAAGTTGTTTATACTACTATTTGGGATGCTGGAACACAATTTATACTTTTGAAACAAAACGTTTTTATACCTATCAATAGAATTGTTAAACTAGAAATATAAGTATTAAATGGCGAAGAAAAGAGCGATTATTAGCTATGAGAAGTTGACGCTTGAGCAAAAAAGAAACCTTGAGCATTCTTTCCCAGAAGGTTTTTCGGGAAGCTTAACTACCATTAAATTACCGTCTGGTGAGGAAATGGATGCTGTTATTTGGGAAACAGAAGAAATTACCTATTTAGTTAAAATTACTAAAGCTGCTTACCATTCTGCATTAGATGACGATGATGATGATTTGTTTGATTCATCAATTGCTGATGAAATAAAAGTTGAAGACGATGACGATGTGTCTGATGATGATGAAGATGATGATTATGATGACAGCGACGACGACGACGACGATGATGATGACGAGGACGAAGATTAATTCGTTCTAATAAAATTTTTTGAAGATTAATTCGTTCTAATAAATTTTTCAAAGACATTCGTTCAATAAATGGTTGAACGAATGTCTTTTATGTTTAATTGAAGAGTGGTTTTTTCTCTCCAAGTGTTAGTTTCTAGGGTGTAAATAATATCATAAGGTAATCCTTTTGCTACTATGTTTTCCTTGTTGCCCAAATTGAACCCTATTCCATCTATTATAACATCAATTTCTTCGTTTTCTTTTACTTGTGTAACTTTTAGCTTTAAATGCTTTTCTTTCAATAGTCGAATATCTTGTGAGTAAACATTACTAGTCTGAAAAACAGGTTTCATATTTCCAGGACCAAAAGGCTCCATCTCCATTAAAATTCGTTTTAATTTAGGTACTTTCAATCGATCTTCATCTCGTTCATAAAGTTTAGATAAATCAATTGAGAGGTTGATGTTTTCAATTGGAGTTTTGTCTTCCAATAAAATTTGTTTTCCCACGATGTCGTCAAAACGTTCTCTAAAAGCATTGAAATTTTCTTTTTTTAAGGTCATTCCTGCTGCAAACGCGTGGCCCCCATACTGTTCTAGTAAATCTTCACAAGCACTTAGCGCTTTATACAAATCAAATTGATTGATTGATCTTGCTGAACCAGTTAACATACCGTTGTTTTCAGTTAAAACAATCGTAGGTTTAAACACTTTTTCAATAATTCTAGATGCTACAATTCCAACTACTCCTTTGTGCCAATCTTCTTTATATACCACTGTTGCATGTGATGTTTTGTACCATGCATCATTGTTGATTATTTCTAAAGCTTCGTTAGTTGTTTGTTCGTCTAATTCTTTACGTTCTATGTTGTATTGTTCTATGGATTGAGCAAGCTGCTCAATGACCTCAGCACTTTTTGCTGTCATGATTTTCACAGCTTCCATTCCTGAGTATAACCTACCAGCAGCATTGATTCTTGGTGCTATAGAAAAAACAACGTCTGTTAATGTGTATGGCTTGGGTCTATTGGCAATGTCAAACATTTTTTGAAAAGAGGGACGTGTGAAATTATTTAAAATGCGCATGCCATGGTGGGCAAGTACTCTGTTTTCACCTGTAACAGGTACAATGTCGGCACCTATTGCAATGGCAACAAAGTCCAAAAGCTCGTATAGCTTGTCTAAGGTCTTACCTTCTTTCAGGATGTAGGCTTGGATTAATTTAAAACCTACACCACAACCACACAGTTCTTTGTAAGGATACGAACAGTCCACTTGTTTTGGGTCTAAAACGATTGTATTTGGAACAATTTCACCTGGCTCATGATGGTCGCAAATAATGAAATCAATTCCGAGTGATTTGCCATATTCAACCAGTTCAACTGATTTGATACCGCAATCCAAAAGAATCATTAATTGAAAATTATTCTCTTTAGCGTAATCTATTCCTTGCTTACTCAATCCATAGCCTTCTTTGTACCGGTCAGGTATATAATAATTTAAGTTTTGATGTATGGATGACAGGTAGGAGTACATCATAGCGACTGAACTTGTACCATCTACGTCATAATCTCCATAAAGCAGAATATTTTCTTTTTTCTGAATAGCTTTGATTAATCTTTCAACAGCTTTATCCATTCCCTTCATTAAAAAAGGATCATGAAGGTGTTCTAAATTAGGTCTGAAAAAGCGTTCTGCTTCTTGATAATTTGTAATTCCTCTTTGTAGTAGAATGGTTGCGATAGTTGGAGATACTTTTAATTCAGATCTCAAACGTTCAACTGCTTCTATTGTTGGTATTGGTTCTAATTTCCACTTTTTTTCCATAACATCACTTTCGGTTATAAATGTACGTTAAATTTTCAAATTTAAAGTCGTAAAATTTGATCTATTCTCTATAAAATCTAATTGCTCCCGACAGTTCGGGAGCAATTACTTACCTATACCTACCTATTACAACTATGCTTGTTTTTTGCCGAAAAAGGTTTTAATCGTTGGTTAATCTAGTTTAAAGGAATGTTTAGGTTTATGGTAGGTTGGTTATGAGAGCATCTTATAATCCTAATATGTGCTTAATTTCAATTTCTGTTATGGATCGTTGAATGCCTTCTGGGTTAAAGTATGTTCTTGAGACTAGCCTTCCATGAATGGCTACTTTTTTACCCTTTTCGCCAAACTTTTCAATAAAAGAAGCAATGTTACCCCAGGCAAATACTTTATGCCATTCTGTTGCTTTTTTGATTTTCCCATTGTTGGCTCTGTATTCAGAGTCAGTCGCTACTTCAAAACGAACAACTTTACTTCCATTGTCGAATTGTGTTATTTTTTTGTCGGACGCAATGCTGCCGATTAACGTCACGTGGTTTTTAATAGTTGTCATAATCCGTTTTTTTAAAGAAATACTAAATCGTTTACTTCCACTTCAGAAACACACTTTCTCAAGCCATTGTTATTGTAAAATCGTGTGACTAGCTTTCCTTCTATGGCTAATTCTGTCCCAGTTGTTCCGAGTTCTTCCATTACACGTGCCCATTTTCCCCAAGCGGTCATTCGGTGCCAATGTTTTCGTTTCTTTTTCTCTCCAGATGCTGTTAAAATTACTTCGTCTGTTGACATGGAGAATTTTACAACTTTTCCTCCGTTTTCAAGTTCTATGATTTGTGGTTTAGAACTCATTTTTCCAATTAAATTTACGTAATTCATAAGGCTTCGTTTTTAAGTGGAGGCTTTTGTTTCGCCTCCACTGGTTAGTACTACTAATTTGAACTTGTGGTTTAAGAATTTTGCTTACTAGAAAGAATCAAAAAATCATTCATTTCAACTATGGTCGAAAAACGCTTTTCACCATTTTTTGTTTCGTAAGAGTTGTTTAACAAGCGTCCCTCTACGACGATCTCCAGCCCCTTCGCTAGTGCTTTTTTTACACGCTCAGCTGTTTTCCCCCAGGCATTCACCGTGTGCCACTGTGTGTCTGTTACCCATGCACCGCTTTTGTCTTTGTAGTTGGAATTAACAGCCATTGAAAAGCGTGCTAATAAACGACCTTTTTCTGTTGTTACGAATTCAGGCTCCATGCCTAAGCGTCCAATCAAACTTACTTTGTTTCTTAAATTGTTCATAATGTAAAATTTTAAATGTTTGAAAAATTTGTTACTTGATTTGATACCATGATCGAATCGACACTGCAAAGTTGAGACGGTTTGAATTTTTTATTCGTAATTTAATTAGTTGCTTTCGTTTAACATTCGTTTGTAACCGTTTAAAATTAAATATGTTTTTGTTAATCAATAACTTGTGTGTCAAAATTATTTAGTAAAAAATTAATATAATTCTTAAAAAACAGGAAGGTTTGCAAATAATAATTTATTTCTTTAACTTTAAATTCTTTTAAATAAACAACATGCGTATATTGCACACTGCTGATTGGCATTTAGGAAAACGATTGGATTTTTTTAGCCGCATTGAGGAACAAAGGGAAGTGTTAAACGAAATCTGCCAAATTGCGGAAGATAACAAGGTGGACGTAGTTGTCATTGCTGGAGATTTGTTCGATACGTTTAATCCGCCAACTGAAGCGAGTGAATTGCTATACACTACTGCAAAACGATTAGCAAAAAATGGGAGAATCCCTGTAATTGCCATCGCAGGAAATCATGACTCTCCAGATAAAATTAACATGGTTGATGCTTTGGCTTTGAGTAATGGAATTATTTTTATTGGTGAACCTAATGAACAAGTGAAAAAAATTCAATTGGAGAATGGATTTGAAATCACTCGATCGGATGTTGGATTTATTGAAATTAAACTTCCTAACAATGAAGTTCCTCTACGTGTTATTCACACTGCTTTTGCCAATGAAATACGCTTGAAAGAATACTTGGGAGAAGATAAACAAATTGGTTTACAAGAAATGCTGAGCCATCGATGGAATTCTCTTGTCGATAAATACTGCGATGATAAAGGTGTAACTATTTTAACCACGCACCTTTACATGCTTAAAAATTCAAATGAAATCATTGAAGAGCCTGATGGGGAGAAACCGCTAAATATTGGAACAGCTGATTTGATTGATTCATCCAGCGTTCCAACTGCTGTACAATATGCAGCTTTGGGACATTTGCATCGCTACCAAGACGTAGGGAATCACCAACCAGTGATTTACAGTAGTGCCATTTTACCTTATTCTTTCTCTGAAGCTGGACAACAAAAATATGTTGTTTTGGTTGATTTAGAACCTCAAAAAGAACCTGTTATTCAGCGCGTTGCTCTTACTAAAGGAAGAGAGTTAAAACGTGTAACTTTTGATTCGGTTGACTTAGCCGTTGAATGGCTGAATAATAACCCTACAGCTTTGGTGGAATTGACGATTGAAACAGATACTTTTTTAAAGGCGGAAGAACGAAAAAGAATCCAACAGGCTCATGATGGGATTATTCACTTAATTCCCAAAATTAAATCAATAGCTGATGGTTCCGAAAATACGTATAAAGCTGTGGAAATTAAGGAAGTTGTCCCGTTGTTTATTGACTATTTTAAAAGTGAAAATGGTGGCATTGAACCAAATGATGAAATTATGAGTTTGTTCAAGGAAATTATGCATAAATAAAGGAAAGTAAGAAGTAAAATAGAAAAGACTAAATAAAAAAATCTACATTTGTAAATAAAAAAACATTGAAACGTATTCTTATCATACAGACAGCATTTTTAGGAGATGTAATTTTAGCTACAGCAGCTATTGCAGAAGCTAAACGCATTTTTCCAGAAGCTAATATTGATGTATTGGTAAAAAAAGGAAACGAAGGTTTACTTGCTAATAATCCAGCTATTCATAGAGTTCATGTTTTTGATAAAAGTCACCATAAGTTAAAAGAAATTGTTAGATTAATTCGTATTTTTAGAAAGCAACATTATGATGGAGTATTTAATTTCCAACGTTTTGGAAGTTCTGGTATTCTAACGCTATTATCTGGAGCGAAACAAAAGTTTGGCTTTAAGAAAAATCCGTTTTCATGGGGATTTACAAAACGATTTGACCATGAAATAGGGAATGGTATGCATGAAGTTGCAAGAAATATGCTGATGTTAGAATCGTTTGGCGCTTCTCAACAGGCAAAACCAGTTTTGTACCCTTCTGAATCATCTTGGACGAAAACTAGTGCTTATAAAAACGAGCCTTATTATTGCATTGCGCCTGCATCCGTTTGGTTTACAAAACAACTGCCAAAAGAACAATGGTCAAATGTAATTCAACGTTTAGGAAAGGAGCATCCAATTTATTTGTTAGGAGCACCAAATGATGTAAATTTGTGCAATGCCATTATTCAAGAAAACAATGGGTATAGAATTGTTAATTTGGCTGGACAACTCTCTTTATTGGACTCTGCTGCGTTAATGAAAGACGCAAAGCGTAATTATGTGAATGATTCTGGACCTTTGCACATTGCTTCGGCCATGAATGCACCCGTTACAGCTTTTTTCCTTTCCACTGTTCCTGCTTTTGGGTTTGGACCTTTATCTGACGATCAACAAATTTTGGAAGTAAATGGTTTAGACTGTCGCCCATGTGGCTTGCATGGATACGCAACTTGTCCATTGGGGCATTTTAAATGTTCAATCATTCCATTTCATGATTTAAAAACATGATTTTTTTAACTTGTAAGAAAGTCGATAAACCATAACAACACATTTTCTTAGATTGACATAGACAACAATTGATTTAATTCTAAAACCATTTTCAAAAGAAAAATGGTTGTTTTACAAAAAGTAAGGAGCAAGGTTAAATAAAAAAGTTATCTTTAACCAGAATTTAATTGAGTATGAAATCATTTTTAATCTACATAGGATTTATCATTAGTGGAGTTGTAGCAACTACTTCATTTACGATTTTTAGTAATAGCACAGCACAAGAGGAGGCAAGCACTTTTTTGCGAGACGCTATTGTTGAAGTTGAATCAGATACTATTTCCATCAACATCAGTGTAGTTGGAGATGTTATGTTTCATACTCCTCAAATTACAGCTTGTTATGATGCGGTTTCAAAAACGTATAATTTTAAACCGTTTTTTGATGAAGTAAAACCATTTTTTAAAGCAGCAGATTTGGCTATTGCTAACTTTGAAACCACTACAGCAGGTCCTTCAAGACCTTATTCAGGTTATCCTAATTTTAACTCTCCGGATGAAGCGTTTGATGCACTCATTGATGCAGGAATTGACGTTATTACAACTGTAAATAACCATTGTTTGGACACAGGTGAAAAGGGGTTAAGAAGAACGGCTCAAAAAGCGAAGGAAAAAGGGTTAGATTTTGTTGGAACCTATGAATCAGAAGCAACGGTGAATAATCGTTTCATAGTGAAGGATGTGAAAGGAATTAAAATTGCTATTTTGGCTTATACTGAACACGCAAATGGAATTGAAAAATCATTTACTCCAGAAAAGCAATACCAATTGTTGAATTTAATGGACAAAGAGCAAGTAGCGAAAGATATAAAAGCTGCAAAAGATCAACAAGTTGATGCTATTTTGGCTTGTTTGCATTGGGGAGATGAGTATCAAAAAGAGCCTGCAAAAAGACAAGTTGACTTCGCTAATTGTCTAGCAAATGAAGGCGTAGATTTTATTATGGGAAGTCATCCCCACGTTATTCAAAAGTCCGATTTTATTCAAACAGAGGATAAACGTTCGTTTGTTATCTATTCCATGGGTAATTTTATTTCTAACCAACGAAGAGAAACGTTGGGAGCCAATTTTGGAGCTACAGAAACCGGAGTTATTGTGAATTTACATGTTCAAAAAGTAAAATCAATCAATAAAACAACTTTGGAGAATGTTGATTACATTCCAACTTGGGTATATCGAAAAAAAGAAGATAAACCAACATGGACTTATCGTGTTTTACCGATTGCTAAGTTTATGAATAGCTCACAATATGATTCAGATTCTCAAAAACGCATGAATGAGGCGTGGGAATACACCATGCCAATGCTAAAAAAAATGCAGCCATAACTAGCTGCAATTTTTTCTTTTATTCTATGTATGTTGAAACATGTGAATGTTTAAGAATTTTCTAAAACGTAAGTAAACATCAATGGAGCACAGATAGTAGCATCAGACTCAACAATGAATTTTGGTGTGTCAATATCTAATTTTCCCCATGTGATTTTTTCGTTGGGAACTGCTCCTGAGTAAGAACCATAAGAAGTGGTAGAATCTGAAATTTGACAAAAATAAGACCAAAATGGCACATCCTCCCATTCTAAATCTTGGTACATCATTGGTACAACACAAATAGGGAAATCACCAGCAATTCCACCACCTACTTGAAAGAAACCAACTCCTTTACCACCAGAATTTGCGCGGTACCATTCTGTTAAAAAGACCATGTATTCGATGCCTGTTTTAACAGTGTGAGCCTTTAATTTTCCTTTGATAACATTTGAAGTAAAGATGTTCCCTGTTGTAGAATCTTCCCAGCCAGGAACTACAATTGGAAGGTTCTTTTCAGCAGCGGCAACCATCCACGAGTTCTTAGGATCAATTTCATAATATTGTTCCAACACACCAGAATTAATTACTTGGTATAAAAATTCGTGAGGGAAATAACGTTCTCCTTTAGCCTCAGCTTGATGCCAAACATCTTCCAAGTGTTTTTGCAAACGACGAAAGGCCTCTTCCTCTGGAATACAAGTATCAGTAACGCGGTTGTAATGATTATCAAGCAATTCACGCTCTTGTTCAGGTGTTAAATCCCGATAATTAGGTACACGCTTATAATGAGAGTGAGCTACCAAGTTCATTACATCTTCTTCTAAATTGGCCCCAGTACACGAAATAATTTGCACTTTATCTTGACGAATCATTTCTGCCAAAATTTTTCCCATTTCAGCAGTGGACATAGCGCCAGCAAGGGTAATCATCATTTTACCACCGTCTTTCAAATGAGCGACATATCCTTTAGAAGCATCAACTAAAGCAGCGGCATTAAAGTGTAAGAAATACGTTTCAAGAAACGTAGAAATAGGCTTATTATTCATCGTCGTAAATTTTAATCAAAAGTAGGTAATAGAAATGAATTGGTGGCTATTTTCGTTGAAAAAGATTTTATTTTATTCAAAAAATACCACTTGGAATTTAATTTGTATTAAAACAATCTTTATATTTGTGGTTTATACATAACAAAATTAAGTTCGACACTATGGAAAATGTAAGTTGGTATGGGAAGCAACTAATATGGTTCGAAAAATATCGTATCGGAGCAATGACGTTAATGATGTCATTTTTAAGTGTGTACGGTGCTATTGGTTCAATGCTTTCTTTAAGAAATGATTTTTATCCAGGAGTAATTTTAACTTCTGTATTCTCTATGACCTCATTGGTATTATTTATTGCTCAACCACCTGCAAAATGGAGCATGGGAGCGTTTTATGCTGGTTTAGTAGTTAACACTATCTTTATCATTATCGGTTTAGCAATGCTTTAAGCATGAAAGAAATTGAAAACATAGAGGACATTCAGTTACTTGTGAACGATTTCTACGGTAGAATTCGAGAAGACGAGTTATTGGGTCCAATCTTTGATTCAATTATTCAAAACAGATGGGACGAGCATTTGGAGAAGATGTATCGTTTCTGGCAGACTGTACTTTTAGATGAGCATACCTATTATGGTGCGCCTTTTGTTCCTCATGCAAAAATAGATTTGTATGAATTTCATTTTGAGCACTGGAGAGGTATTTGGTTTGCCACAGTTGATAGCCATTTCTTTGGCGAAAATGCTGAAAAAGCAAAAGCACAAGGAGACAGAATGGCGTCTATTTTTAATAGTAAAATAGATTATATCAGAGAAAATAACATTAGCTTTTGATAAAAAAACAATCAAATAGTTTTGAAGGGTGCCCGAAAAGTCAGGCACTCTTTTTTATTAAAAAAAGCGTTCTATTATCGAACGCTTTTAAAACAATTTGAATCGTCGCTTTCATACCACAAAATTTGTAAACCGTAAATAGATTACGTTTACCTATTCGATTTTTGTTTACTGGTTAAAGTCTAAGTGGCAATGGCAATGTTCGAATTGTAGATTTAGGACAACGCTTCGCAGTGGAACGATAATGGAAAATTCGAACCTCCCCATTATGACTTGGTATCTATGCATGGCACTTATGAGTTTTAGTAAAAAAGGTATTTCTGCATTAGAGATGCAACGTCAGCTTGGAGCCACTCGTTACCTACAGTTTGGTCTTTAATGCAACGTATTCGAACAGCAATGGGGAGAAGAGATGATAGATATAATTTAGAGGGTTTTATAGAAATGGATGAAGGATATTTTTCTACCGCAACCCCATCCACTACCCAATTGAAGAGAGGGCGTGGTAGTCAGGCAAAAGGAAAAGTAGCTGTAATGGCTGAATCTACACCTTTAGAAAACATTGAGACAGGCAAAAAAGAATCTCATTTTAGGTATGCAAAAATGAAAGTTGTTCACTCACACAATCCTAAAGAAATAAATAAGGTCTTGGCAAACAATGTTAATAAAACCTCTGTACTGATTACAGATAGAAGCACGAGTTATAGTGATTTTTCACAAATGTTCGAAACACATATTTCAGAAAAGTCAACCAAAGAAGTAACTAAAACAACACTAAAATGGGTGCATATTGCAATTAGTAATGCTAAAAGAAACTTATTAGGAATCTATCATATGATAAACAAAAAATACCTTCAATATTATTTAGATGAATTTTGCTATCGCTTAAATAGAAGATATTTTGGTAAAAGACTGTTTAATAGATTGATAATTGCTGTAATTGAACATTTGTGGTATAATTGCGACGATTCAATTAAAAATAAATAAAAAAAGACAATTGCATTAAAAAAATGTTAATAATTTTTTTGATTGAAATAAATGATTTATATTTGTATTGTAACGTTAAGTTACTATGAAAGGCGTTAAAACACTGAGTAAATTTAAAAAGTATATAGTAAAAGTTAGTTTTCATAAGTAGTAGTAGTTAGGTAAGTTGAAAGGAGAGCGCTAGCTCTCCTTTCGTCATTTTGTTAATAACTCTAATGGCTACCGAATGTATTTTTTCAATCTTGTGTTTTTATTTAGCAAAAACTTTTTTGAATTTTTCAACCTTTGGACGAACTACTGACTGACAGTAGGGATTTTCTGGATTTAACTCAAAATAGTTGTGGTGGTAATTCTCCGCTTCGTAATAATTGTTGATAGGTACTATTTGAGTTACAATAGGCTGATCCCACACTTTTTCTGATGTCAACTTTTCTTTATAGGATTCAGCTAATTGTTTCTGTTCTTCTGTATGATAAAAAATAACTGAACGGTATTGTTCTCCAATGTCATTTCCTTGTCTATTTAACTGTGTTGGATTGTGGACAAACCAAAACATTTCCAATAGTCGGTCATAGCTGATTTGTGTTTTATCAAAACGAATGCGTGCCACTTCGGCATGTCCTGTTGTACCTTCACAGACTTGTTGATACGTGGGATTTGCCAAGTGCCCACCTGCGTATCCTGGTTTAACATCTAATACTCCTTCGATGTCTTTAAAACAAGCTTCGATGCACCAAAAGCATCCTGCTCCAAATGTTGCCTCTTCTATCATGTGATTTGTTGTTTTTATTGTTGATGTGTTTTGCTGTGGCTGACAAGAGTGTATCCCCCAGCAAAGTAAAATAAACGAGATAATTTTACCCATTAATTGGCTTTAATTGTTGGCTAATGAGCATGAAATCAGTTAATACAATAGCAGTCATTGCTTCCACTATGACTGGAGCTCGCAATGCAACACATAAATCATGTCTGCCTTTTATAGAAAATTCTTCTATTTTTTTGGTGTCCCAATTCCAACTTTCTTGTGTTTTTGGGGTTGAAGAGGCTGGTTTTATTGCAATTCTAACTACTAATTCATTTCCGTTGCTAATTCCACCATTAATTCCTCCTGAATTGTTAGTGCTAGTTGTACCGTCATTGTATATAATTGGGTCATTGTTTTCTGAACCAAAACGACGTGCCGATTCAAAGCCGAGTCCAAATTCTACACCTTTTACAGCAGGTATAGCAAACAAAGCGTGTGCTAAAACAGATTCAATGGAGTCAAATAATGGCTCTCCGAGTCCCATGGGAACATTTTGAACGCGACATTCTATGATTCCACCTATAGTATCTTTATGGTCAATTGCCTTTTGCAAACCTTTGTCAAGATCTTTTTCTCCAGCAATTTCAATGATTTCTGCTTTAATAACGATGTCTTTTAACAATTGCTTGGCAATGTTTCCGGCAGCAACGATACCAGTGGTTAAACGGGCACTGAAATGACCTCCTCCGCGAAAGTCTTCAAAACCACCAAATTTTTGATGAGCAACAAAATCAGCATGGCCAGGTCGTGGAATACTTCGTTGTTTTTCGTAATCTTCGGAACGTGTATTGTTATTTTCAAAAAAGATAGCAATAGGTGCACCAGTGGACTTTCCATTGAAGATGCCACTCTTGAAAATAGGAACATCATTTTCTTTGCGCGGGGTCGTTCCTTTTTGCGTGCCTCCTTTTCTACGTTCTAAATCAGCTAATAGAAGTGCTTCATCGATGGTTAAACCAGCAGGACAACCGTCAATGACGATTCCTACAGATTCACCGTGAGATTCACCGAAGATTTGAACTGAAAATATGCGTCCGAAACGATTCATCAATCTTGATTTTTTTGTTGCTTATCCATAATCCACGCGATAATGCCTCCTTGTAAATTGTACAAATTGGTATAACCATGGTTTTCTTCCAACCAGTTAATCACACTAGCACTTCGCATTCCTGATTTGCAGTGAATGACCACTTTCCCTTCCTTTGGAATTTCAGAAAAACGGTCTTCTAGTTGACTTTTAGGAACCAATTTCCCTTTGATATTCGTAGAGTCGTATTCTCCTTGTTCGCGCACGTCGATGAGTGTAAATGACTCACCACTTGCTTGCATTTCTTTTAATTCTTTAACCGTAATTGATTTCATAATTGTAAAATTAAGTGCTTTTCTGTTTAAAAACAAGAAATTTATTGAAATATCTGATGCTTTATAAAGGTATTTTTTAAATCCATTAAAAACAAAGTCTCTTTTCGTTTGATAAAACTGAAATAAAAACGTTCTCTACTAACGACGAGTTGCATTGCATTTAAAAATGCTACTCCTTCAATTTGTGAAAAAGGTTGTTTAATGTTGATAAAAAGATGTTTTCCAGAGAAATAATCATTCCCGTTGAAGTCATATAAAACAACTAAATAAGGTTGTAATAATTTGGAATAAGCTGTTAATACAACTATCTTATTTGAAGGATGCACTGTTGCTCCAGTGATCAGTCCTTTGGCTTTTAGTTGGCTTACTCTTTCAGCTGCATGCCAGCCTGCTTTATTAGGAATATGGTACAATGTGCTACGTTTTGATTTCCATTCTTTTGTAAAGAGGTGTATGTAATCATTGTCAACTAAGAAGGCTTCACAATCAAAATTTGTTTTATTATTTTTAGTTTTAGAAAAATTAGTTTGCTCAGGATAGTAAAAGCCAATGGTATCTGTTTCATTGGTTTCTTTGTGAATGCGAAGTACGTGCAAGTTTTTTCTATTACCATGAGCATTGTTCCCAAAATCTCCAATATAAAAATAGTTTGCATCTTCTTTGGTTTCTTCCCAATCAGTTACGTTTAATTTTGAGAATGTAATTGTAGTAAAATTATCCGTAACAGGGAGTTGAAAGCCATATAATTTGTTGTCATTGTCATCATTGTGAGTCCAAAGTATACCATTTGAGAAGAATAAACTAGATGTTTCTTGTACAGCATGAGGAAGGTTCAAAATGACTTTGTCTTGTTTGTGAAGTCTTATTTTAGATTGTGACCAAAGACTATAGGATAACAATAAAAAGAATAGTATGATAAAAAATCGCATTGTTTATCAGTTATGAATTTATCAAAGATATAAAAAAAGAGCCATTCAGTTGTGAATGGCTCTTTGTAATTATCTGATCTCAGTGATTATTTCACCAATGTCATTTCGTCAATTAAATTTTGAGCTCCGTAAACGCGGTCAACCAACCACAATACATAACGAATGTCACAAGAAATGGTGCGTTGAACTTTGTCTTCAAAGAAGATATTTCCAGACATTGCTTCCCAATTACCGTCGAAAGCTGTACCAATCAAGTGACCATCAGCGTTGATTACTGGTGAACCAGAGTTACCACCTGTAATATCATTGTTTGAAAGGAAGTTAACAACTACATGGCCTCTTTCTTTGTCTGCATATTGTCCCCAATCTTTTTTCTTCCAAACTTCTTTGATGCGTGGATCAACGATAAATTCTTCGCTTGTAGGATCTTCTTTTTGAAACATACCATCTAAGCTTGTAACGTAATCGTAGCTCACTGCGTCTTTAGGACTATAAGGCAAAATTTGACCGTAAGTCATACGCAGTGTTGAGTTTGCGTTAGGGTAAAACTTCTTATTTGGCTGCATTTCTTGAACTCCTTTTGTGAACAAACGATTTGCTTTTTTCAAATCATCAGTTGCTTGTTGAATTTCTGGAGTTGCTAATGCTTGATCATGAGCGATAGAAATATCTTCAATAATAGCGAAGAAAGGGTCTTTTTGTAAGGCTTTTACAGATGGTTTTGCAGCAAATTTGTCAAATTTCTCCTTGTTGAAGAACATTGATTTAGATTTGAAAGAAGCACCGTATTTAGCCGCTTTAGCTGCAATTTTCTTTGTCAAAGCTCCTTGTTGTGCAGCTGGAATGTCTTTTATGTATTGCTTTAAAAGTTCAGTAGCAATTTCAGATTCGATGTTCATGTCCGCATTTGTGAAATACTCCGAAGCAGCATTGATTGTGAAAGCTAAAATACCATTCGCACGTTGTTCATTGTTTGCAGCCAATGCATCTTTGTATAATTTAAAGCGGTAAGCCAATACAGAAGCATCAACAGTGTAAACAAATTCTGATTGGTAAGCCTTAATAATAGCTACATTTTCCAATGTTTTAAAGCTTTTTTGCCATGCAGGAATAACAAACTGGTAATCAGTATTGTTTTTTGCAAATTCAGCAAATTGGTTTTCCAATGCTTGTTTTTTAGCAATAACGCCATTGTTTTTTACTTGTAAAATTTCACCTTGGAAGTTTTTCCAATAGTTGGCTGTAGAAGCATAATTAGAAGAATATTTCAAACGAACATCTACATCTTGACTCATGTATTTTTTCATTACGTCCATTTTGATAGCACGCAATTCAACTCGTTTTGGTTTTTCAATGCTAACAGTTTGTTCAACACCATAAGATGACAAATAACGGTCAGTTCTTCCTGGGAATCCCATTACCATTGAGAAATCATTTTCTTTTACTCCTTTTAATGAGATAGGTAAATGATGACGAGGTGTAAAAGGAACGTTTTCAGCTGAGTATGGAGCTGGTTTGTTGTCTTTTCCACTGTAAATTCTAAACATTGAGAAGTCAGCTGTGTGACGTGGCCACATCCAGTTGTCTGTATCTCCTCCGTATTTACCCGCAGATTGTGGTGGTGTTCCAACCAAGCGAATGTCTAAAAATTTCTCAGTAACAAATAAATAGTATTCATTTCCATCAAAGAAATCTCTTACGAAAGCTTCGTAATGTGTACCATTTGTTGCTTCTTTAGCAATAGCAGCACCGATTTCTTGTGCTTTTGCAGCACGTTGAGATTCATTCATATCAGCAGTGAAATGCTTTGCTACTTGACTTGTAACGTCTTCAATGCGAACAACAAAAGTTGCAAATAAATTCGTGCGAATTTCTTCTCCATGATTTTTAGCCCAAAAACCATCGTCTAAATAATTGTTTTTAGAAGAAGATGCTTCTGCAATTGCCTCGTAACCGCAGTGGTGGTTTGTTAAAATTAAACCATTTTTAGAAATAACCTCACCAGTACAATATCCGTTGAATGAGATGATAGCATCTTTAATGGAAGAATGATTGATGGAATAAATCTCCTCTGCTGTAAGATTTAAACCATGTTTTTTCATGTCTTCGTAGTTTCTACCTAACAAGAAAGGCAACCACATTCCTTCATCAGCACGAGCAATAAAAGCTGGTAAGCTGATGATTAAAGTTAACATACCTAATTTTAATCGATTCATAACAATTATATATTTTTTTAGAAAGGCAAATTTAGATAAATCTTTTGTAAATTAAAAGGTTTACGATTAAAAACTAGTTGCAATGTTAGCTGAAAACCTGTGTTCGATTATTAAAATTACATTCAGGCCGCTCATAAACAGTGAGAAACGATATAAAGCAACGAAAATGTATCTGGATATATTGAGGATGCTTTGTGAAGTAGTTTATCTGCGATGCTACTTCGTGGTGTTGTTTATCAGTTAGATACAGCTTTTCTTTGTCTAAAAAAACACTATTACCTTCGGTGAGACTGCGTGTTCTGCGTTGTTTCTTTTCAATTTAGCCCGCTAAATTTTCAAAGAAACGCCTTGACTAATAGTTTTTTAGTTCAACCTGAATGCTAATTTTACAACCGAACTCAGGTTGAAACGGATAAAATTTTCGATAGTACTCAATAAATGATCAATAATACTGTTTCATTTTTGAGAAGCATTTACTTGTTTTTTTTTAAAATTTTACAATTTTTTATTCCCTTGTTTTTGGCATTGTTTTTGACCTTATTAAAAATGAATTGTTATTAATTTGATAAAACACTTGTAAATTCTACTTAATGTTTTAACCATTTTTGTAAAGTGAAATTTTTATTCTATATCATTTTAATTGGTTGGCCTTTATTGGGAAGCGCACAAATCCTTGATAATTCTCAAGGAAATGCGTTCTCTAATAAACCTTTTTTTAATGCAACTTTTATTGCAAAAAATAACATTCAATCTATCAAAGGTCGTTTTAACTATAAAAAATCGGGAAAACCAATGTATGAAACTGAGTTTTATTACGTTTACAATTTCAACGATAAAGGTCAGTTAATTAATACATTTGAAACAAAAAAAGATGACGGTTCGGTTGATACAACTTGGAATGAATACATCTACAATGACGCAGGTAGATTGATGGAGCATAAACAAGGAACACGCACTGGCAAAACAAGTATTTATTATCAATTTGATGAAAAAGGAAGGATTGTAGCCGAAGATCATAAAGCTGAATCTGTTGATTCATTGGGAAATCTTTCTGTGGTTGTTCTCAATTCTGAATTGATTAAGTACGAAGATTATGGATTGCAACATAAAAAAACGACTCTAAACAGTTATGGTTTGCCATACAAGTCTGAAATGATTTATTACGATGAAAACGGTTACCTACTTGAAAAAGAAGAGCGATTTATTCGAACAGGAAAAACAAACAAACAGGTTTTTGAATACAACGAAAAAGGTTATTTGGTGAAGAAATTAACCTATGAAGGAAGCGCTTTTGATCCAAGTGAAGAGGTGCAATACGTGTATGACGAGTTTGGAAATTTGTTTGAAAAACACGAATATAAAGACGGTGTGTATATTTCAGATACACAAATTGTGTACAATGAAAAAACAAAACTAATGACAGCAATCATTATCCGTGACGTGAAAACTGACTTTTTAATGGTTATTCGATTTGGAAGTTATTCGTACTTCGAAAAGTAAAAATTGAATTTTATTTGCTTAAAAGCAAGGTTATTTTGGCAGCAATGCTATCGGTATAAAGCCGTGGTCCACAAATGTGATATCCCCTAATTTCGTAAAATTCTTTAGGTTCATTGGCATTATCAAAAATACGTTGACCTAATTTTATTGGAATGATTGCGTCTTCTGAACTGTGAATGACTAAAACAGGTTTGTGAAATTCTTGAACAGATTGTTTGGCTGCATAGAGTTCTTTTACAAATAGTTTACCAAATCCTCCTGCAACTTCTTTGGCTATGTCTTTATGTGAAGAAAACGCTCCTTCTATTATTAATCCATTTATAAAGTCTTGGTTGGCAGCTGCTACAACTGCTCCTAAGTGACCACCAAGAGATTGACCGTAAATAAGAAGCTTTGTATTTTGCGTTTCAGGCATATTGCTCACAAAAGTAACAGCTGAATTACCTTCTTTTAAAACATTTTTTCGAGTAGCCTTACCTGTTGAAAACCCAAAACCACTATAATCGAACAAAAAAAGCTGAAAACCGTGTTTTGTTAATTCAGAAATAGCTCCGTATTGACTGATTAAATTACCTGCATTGCCATGAAAATGGAGTAGGGTGACAGTTGGAGTTTTGTCTTTTGGAGTTAATAACCAACCGTTTAACTCATTTCCACTTTCACTTTTAAAAACAACACTTTTTAGTATAAAGTTTAAATGAATGGTGTCATTATTTTTATCGAAAAACAATGGTTGATGCGTTGGTTGGCTAAATTGAGCGTAAATGGTATCTTTTTCTGAAGCAATTTGTAGTTTTTTGTCTGTAACCGGAATTTTTTGAGGTCGAAGAAACATTTTATTCAAGCTACAACTCGTCAATGATAATACTAAAATACTTAGCAAGTGGATAAAAGTTTTCATAAGTTGTTTTTTTGATTGCTTAGTCTTTTTGAACTAGCAAAAGAGCATTTCTTTTTCGATGTTTGTTATGCAAGTCATAGACTATGCCGTCAGATAGACCAATTTTAGGAACAATGATTTCTTCACAGCCTAATTGCTTCATAATGGTACAATAGATATTCAGTGCAGGAACCAAGACGTCAGCGCGGTCGGGTTTTAACTGGTATTGTTCCATCCGTTGACGAACGCTTAATTTTTCGAGGTCATTTTTTAAACCTTCTAATGATTCAAAAGAAATAGGATTTAGGTTTTTTGCACCTAAAATTTTGTGTGCTTTGTTGATGTTTCCTCCGGTTGCGTAAAACGTATATTTTTCTTCAGAAGAGGTGTTTTGGTTCAACCATTCTTTTATTTCATTCCAAATAGTATCCTCCGTTTTTCCGAGTAATAAACGCAATGTACCAACTTCAAACGATTTGGATTGCATTTTATTTCCATTTCTAAACAAACTTACTTCTGTGCTACCACCACCGACATCTACGACAATAAAAGGTTTTGTTTTGTCAATGTCCATCAAGAAAAAAGTACCAAAAATTAAGTCTGCTTCTTCTTCACCTGTTATTACGTCAATGTGAATACCTGTTTTTTCGGCAATTTTTTGTTTTATTTTTTCACTGTTACTAGCTTCTCGCATAGCAGAAGTAGCACAAGCACGCAGTTCTTTAACTCCAAATAATTCAGAAATTAACTGAAAAGCATGCATTGTTTTTACAAATTGTTCGGCTTTCTTTTTGTTGATGCGTCCAGTGTCAAACACGCTTTCACCCAATCGCAAAGGGATGCGAGTGTATGAAATTTTATTGACAAATTTTTTACCGTCTTCCTGTGTTACTTCACCGATTAAAAGACGAGCAGCATTTGTCCCTATGTCAATGGCACCAAATTTCACTTCGTTTATTTTTTTCTAAAGAAAATTTTAATTGGAACACCTTGAAAATTGTATAATTCTCGCAATCTATTTTCCAAGAAACGCTTGTAAGAATCCGCCACATATTGAGGCAAATTACAAAAGAACGCAAAAGCAGGTGTGTGAGTAGGCAATTGCTGAATATACTTAATGCGAATGTACTTTCCTTTAACCGCAGGCGGTGGGTTTTGACCAATAATATCCAACATGACCTCGTTTAATTCTGAAGTGGAAATTTTACGAGTTCTGTTTTCATAAACCTCCATGGCAGTTTCTAAAGCCTTATGAATACGTTGTTTTGTAATTGTTGAAGTAAAAATAATCGGCACGTCATTAAATGGTGCCAATTGTTCACGTATTTTATCTTCGTATTGTTTCATTGTGTTTTGGTCCTTTTCCACTAAGTCCCATTTGTTTACTAAAACAACAACGCCTTTCGAGTTTTTTTCGATGATATAATAGATGTGCAAATCTTGTTTTTGCAAACCTTCTTCAGCATCTATCATGAAAATACAAACATCTGATTCCTCAATAGAGCGAACTGATCGCAATACAGAGTAATATTCAATATCTTCTGTAACCTTGGCTTTTTTACGAATACCAGCAGTGTCAATCAATAAAAAGTCAAATCCAAAAGCTTTGTATCGCGTGTCGATTGAATCTCTGGTAGTACCTGAAATGTTGGTAACAATGTTGCGTTCTTCACCAGTTAAAGCATTGACTAACGAAGATTTTCCAACATTTGGCTTTCCAACAATAGCGATGCGAGGGAGGTCTAATTTATCATTAACCGATTTATCTTCTTTGTCAAATTTTTTAACTAAATCATCTAACAATTCACCTGTTCCACTTCCACTTACAGCTGAAATGTCATATACATCACCCAATCCGAATGAATAAAACTCAGCAGACAAACCAATTCTTTGGGTATTATCAACTTTATTGGCAACGATAAAAATAGGTTTTTTTGTTTTGCGAAGAATTTTAGCGACTGCTTCATCTAAATCAATGATTCCAGTAGTAACATCTACAACAAACACGATAACACTTGCTTCTTGAATAGCGATTTCCACTTGTTTTCTGATTTCGCCTTCAAAAATATCGTCGGAACCACGCACATAACCACCCGTGTCTATGACAGAAAATTCATAACCATTCCATTCTCCTCGGCCATATAAACGGTCGCGAGTAACACCGCTCACTTCTTTGACAATTGCATGTCTTGATTCTGTTAATCGGTTGAAAAGAGTTGATTTTCCTACGTTTGGTCTTCCGACAATTGCAACGATATTGCTCATTTTATTTGTGTATTAGTGTTGTTTCCCAACAAGTTATTAATATCCGTATTTTTTTAATTTGAATTCAGAAGCTCTCCAGTCTTTATCCACTTTGACAAATGTTTCTAAGAAAACTTTGCTTTCAATGAATTTTTCAATTTCGAGGCGAGCTTCGCGGCCAATTCTTTTTAGCATTGTACCCTGACGACCAATGATAATTCCCTTTTGTGAATCTCGTTCCACAATAATTAATGCACGGATTCGAGTAATATCTTCTTCTTCCAAGTATTCTTCAATTTCCACTTGACAAGAGTACGGAATTTCTTTTTGCAGATGTAGGAATATCTTCTCACGAATTATTTCTGAAACAAAGAAACGCATCGGTCGATCGGACAATGATTCTTTATCGTAATAAGCTGGATTTTCAGGAGTTAATTCCAAAATTTTCTCCCACACAGCATCAATGTTAAAATTATGCAAAGCAGAAATAGGATATACCAAGGCATTTGGAAGTTTTTCCTGCCAGTATTGAACACGAGCGATAACCTTTTCTTGGTCACCCAAATCCACTTTATTAATCAAGCAAAGCACAGGAACTTGTAATTTTTTGATACGTTCCAATGTCTCTTTGTGATTCATATCTGTTTCGTGCATATCCGTAATAAACAGCAATACATCAGCATCTTTGAGGGAAGTGTTAACATATTCCATCATTTGATCGTGCAATTTATAGGCAGCGTTCACCACCCCTGGAGTATCAGAAAAAACGATTTGATAATCTTCTTCATTCACTATTCCAAGTATGCGATGGCGCGTTGTTTGAGCCTTAGACGTTACGATTGAAAGTTTTTCACCGACCAATCGATTCATCAAAGTTGACTTACCAACATTGGGACTTCCGACGATATTTACGAAACCTGATTTATGTGCCATTTATTTTGTAATAAACCGCAAAGGTAAGGAAAATTAAAATTTTAATCTTAAAAAAAACAATTATGATTCAATAAATTTGCTTTTAACACAAAGTCTTTGACTTTTTAAGGGCTATTGCAACTGTTTGTGGCAGAAAAAGACCAGCAAGAATTAGAATTGAAAAGATACCGAATTTGTTTGATAATTTGTAAAGATTTATGTTTATATTTGTCTGAAAACTTTCTGCCAATAAGGTTAGGTTTTCTCAACTAATCAAACCTTTTGACAGGTTATAAATGAGTCACCACACATAATACAAAAACGACCACAATGTACCTAATAGATAAAGAAAATAATAGAATCTCCAAATTAAAACAAATGACTTTTTCTGAACTGAAATTTCGAGAAAGAGAGCATTTATAGGAATGGATTACAAATAATCCTAGTTCATTAGGCGAAGAACTTCTTATCATTCAAAAAGAGTTTAGTGGATTCAACGAAACTAACGAACGCCTAGACCTTCTTGCATTAGATAAGTTTGGAAACCTAGTAATAATTGAAAATAAGCTTGATGACTCAGGGAAGGATGTTACTTGGCAAGTAATTAAATACGCTACTTATCGTGCCAGTTTAACAAAACAAGATATATTGAAAATTTATCAAGTTTTTTAGGTACATCAGCAATTGCTCAAGACAAAATTTCAGAGTTTTACGATAATAAGGATATATCAGAAATTGTTTTAAATCAAGGCTTAAACTCACAAAGGCTTATTCTTGTAGCAGCAAATTTTAGAAGAGAAGTTACTTCAACTGTTTTGTGGCTAATGAACTTTAAAATTCGACTTCAATGTTTCAAAGTAACACCTTTTTCTTTCGGAGACCAACTGTTTTTAAATGTTGAACAAATTCTACCAACAAAAGACACTGAAGATTTTGCAACTAGTAGCTATTGTCGTGGAGAAGTCTTTATTAATCGTGGAAGTAAAGAAGAAAACAAAGAGATTTTTGATTACTTCTATGCCATGAAAGATAAAATTCTTATTTATTAGTACCTAGCGTATTAGGTTTTGATTATAAAGAGATTTCTTTTTGGGTTCTTGTAATTGTTTTAGCTATTGTTCTTCGGGGATTTCAACTCCTTTATCGTTATAGCCTCTTAAACATTGTCAATATGACAAGAAAGCTTTCAGGTGGCCAGTATTTTATAGATCATTCATCTTTAAAGTTTGAATCGATAGATAATGAATTTTCAAGAGATTTTAAATTGGATGAAATTGCTGTAATACACCCAACTAAACTTGGAACAACAATTGCTAGAGGAGATAATGAAACAAAATTCGACTATTCTACACCAAAACGAAGAGGGTCTTTTGCCGTTGGTAAACCCGATGTAATTTTCATTCCAACTATCACTACAAATTATTCTGAATTGATAGATAAAATCATAGAATCTTCTCCAAATGCTAAAAAAATCACTTTTTAAAAAATCAATTAGCTTATTATATACAGTCTAAGTTTTTTACTTTTGCAAATTTTTATGCGGGCTGGATTCAAGCGGAAATATTTACGGTGTAGTGTAATTTGTTGATTTTTATATGCTTAGGAAAAATCTCTAAATACTGTGTTATTGCAGTTAGTTAAATGTTTTAAGAAGTGCAATTATTTCAGAAATTTCCACAGAGGAATTGAAAACTTATTTACAGAAATTAAGCTAGTTTCGCATTTAGAACTTAATATAGTTATTTATAAAAGTAACAATAAGTAGTTTAAAGTGAAAATAAATGCGTAAATTTATTGTAAAATTAAGAAAAATGATAAGTTTAGTTTCGCTGCTTCTTCGTAGTTTAAGTAGACTGCTGTTAAGTGTAACTATTTCAATCTCGTGAATTTAGTTTTATGATAAAAATTTGGAAAGGTAAATCGTCTGACTTGTTGTTAGTACTTCTATATTTTGTGTTGTACACTATTGGTATTCATATTATTGCAGCTATTCGACATTCAATAAAATATGATGAAAGTATAGTTGAATCCATTAAAAATCCAGTGAATTTCTTATTTACATTCGGTCTTTTATTTTTCTTTATGTCTCCAGTTTGGGTGTATTTTCGAAAAGTGCCCAAAATGCTTAAAATAGATTTGCAAAATAAGATGTTGGTAATACATAAGAAAAGAAAAATTCTTCAATACAATATGGATAAAATTCGATTCTATAAGAGAGTTACAAGTCTTTTTTATATTTTAGAAATTCATGCGACTTTTGAATCATCCAGAAATGAGCAATTTGAAAGATTAGCAACTTCTATAATTGTACCAAATTGGGGATTGTCATGGAATAAAACGAAAATGGAGGAAATAGTTACTGAATTTAAGGACATGAATATTGAAGAAATCAAAAACAGGCCACAGCTACCAATTTATGAATATTTTTATAATTAATACACAATGGATATAAATAGTCAATTTTTGAATCATACAAAGGATGTGAATGCTGATTTTTGGGAAAATAAATGGAAAAAAAATCAAACAGGTTGGGATATTGGTTATGCTTCTCCTGCACTTGTTTCTTATTTTGAACAAAAAGCTGATTGGAATGCACGTATTCTGATTCCTGGCTGTGGAAATGCGTATGAAGCCGAAGCATTGGCCTTATTGGGATATACCGATATCACGTTGGTGGATATTTCTAAAACGCTAACCGATAAATTGAAAGAAAAATACAACAACACGCCGGCAATTAAGGTGGTAAATGCTGATTTTTTTCAACTTCAAGAACAATTTGATTACATCATTGAACAAACATTTTTCTGTGCTTTAGACCCATCATTACGTGAAGATTATGTTGCTAAAATGGCTCGCCTTTTAAAACAAAACGGTCAATTAGTAGGACTTTTGTTTGATCGTGATTTTGGCAATTCTTTTCCTCCTTTTGGTGGCGATTTGACGGAATATGAAACATTGTTTAAACCGCATTTTAACACGCGTAAATTTGAAAAATGTACCAATAGCATTCCTGCACGTGCTGGAACTGAACTTTTATTTACTGTTTGTAATTGTGTAAATGATTGATATTTAGTAGTTAAAAAATAAATTGTTAAATTTCTAATCAAAGATATTCCAGATGGTGTTCCTGCAGGAATTGACTTTAATTCTGATGGCACATTTGAGTTTGATATTATGGATGGCTTTGGTACTGGAGATTATTAAGATTACAATTCTTATGGTCCAGATAACAACGTTCATGCTATTGGTAGCTTTAACAATGTTAACGGTTCTGACTGGGATGTTCCTAACTGTGTAGATGCAGGCTTTATGGTTGATGCATCAGGAAACTGGGAAGGTTTAGGTGACTGAATGATTTCTGGAGTGTCTGATGACAATCCTACTATTACAATTGGTGCTGATGAGTACTTGGCTGTTCGTTTCAACATTGGTACAAACGTTCATTATGGTTGGATTCGTTTTTCAATGGTTGCTAATTACAATGTGACATATAAAGATCACGCTTACCAAGCTACTCCAAACTTAGGAATTAAGGCAGGTGATAAAGGAAGTACAGCAGGTATTGCTAAAGTAGATGCTTCTTCTTTGTTTGAAGTGTATCCAAATCCAGCGAAAGATGTGGTAACTATTTCATCAAAAAATAATGCTGCTGCAACTTCAGTTCAATTAATCAATGCTTCTGGAGCTGTTGTGTTGTCACAACCAGTTTCTGGTACAGCAACTTCTTTAAACGTAGCAAACTTACCACAAGGAGTTTATTTTGCAGAGTTGTTCAATGCTTCTGCTAAATTAGCTGTTGTTAAAGTGATTGTGAAATAATTTTTCAAAATAAACGAATAATAGAGAGGGTGTCCGACATTCGGACACCCTCTTTCTTTTAGGTAGTATGAGGAGTAGGGTAGCCCTGCTTGTTGATGAAATAAGCAGGACTATGGATTATCTTTTCTTTATAGATTGCGAATGTTCCTCTTTAGTTGAAACTTTTTGTTCTCTACTTTCAATTGTCTTTGTTCCAATCTTTGCATTTTTATGAGAAGACATTACTGTTTCAGTATTCTCATTTACAACGTTTTGTTGTGAATTATTCTCATTTTCCAAAATAGGTGTTTTAGAAGAAGACTGCACTTGACAATATGAAAAATGGGACAAGCAACAAATAAAAATGATGGTCAAACTTGCTTTCATAATACATTAATTTAAAATCATTATTGTCATTTCACCTGGATTCGTGTCAATAGCACCATTACCACCAATATCAACACTTGATGTGCCATTTAATCGTGAAGTACGTAACTCAATCGTATGAGTTCCAGCTGGTAATGTAAACATGGTGTTAATCGTTCCAATAGCAAAGGAGTTGCTCAATGTTGGATTCACAATGTTAAAACGATTCCATCCACCAGATGGTAAAAAGTTTCCATCCACATAAAGAACCATGTCCACAGTTGCATATTGCCCTGTAGAAGAAGAAGTTGTTCTACCTCCAATATTTGCCCATACAACTATTGTTTTTGTACCTGTTAAGGTAAAAGTTTGCGACATCCCAGGCTGAACAGTATGTGTGTTGCTAGTAACATTTGTTCTACCTCCTGTACCAATAACATGGTATTTTTGAACAACACCGTCTGGGCCTTGTGGTCCTTGAGGTCCCGTTGCTCCCGCAGGTCCAGCAGCACCTGTTGCTCCAGTCGCTCCGGCAGGTCCTTGTGGTCCGGCAGGTCCTTGTGGTCCAGCAGCACCTGTCGCTCCAGTCGCTCCGGCAGGTCCTTGTGGCCCAGCAGGTCCTTGCGGTCCAGCAGGCCCTGCTGTACATAAGTTTTGCCAAGAAGTACTTGTTCCTTCGTAAAAGAAGAAGCATCCCACATTAGTGTCGAAAACTAACAAACCATTAGTGGGTGATGAGATAGCAGTTCTTTGTGCGGTTGTCATGCGGGGTACCAATAGGCCTTGCGTTGTCGATTGAATATCAAGAGCTGCGTCAGGACTTGGTGTCGTTGTCCCAATCCCTACGTTGTTTTGAGAAAATCCTGAAAAGGAAATTGCTCCAATTAATAATGTTCCGAGTAATAGTTTCATTTTGTACATGGTTTTTTGCTTAAAAATTATTTACCAACTAATGTAATGTGTCCTTGTTTGGCGATTGTATTATCACCTTGTTTTGCTTTTAAAGTGTAAAAATAGACACCTTCAGTACACTTTTTTCCGTTGGATGTACCGTCCCATCCTTGGTTTGGATCATCCGTTTTAAAAACCACTTCTCCCCATCGATTTACAATGACTAAATCAAAGTCTTTTAGATTAGTAGAAGTAATAAAAAACACGTCGTTTACTCCATCTTCATTCGGTGTGAATACATTTGGAATACTAAATGGACTAGCTGTTTTCGTTAAGATGTATGCATCTCCAGATGTAGGAAAATCCCAAGCTGATTTTGTCAAAATACTAAAATTTGATACTGCATCACTCGTTGAATAGTTGACATCTTTCCACTGCAAATTACTTGGATACCAATGACCTATACCATCCCATTCTCCATCGTCTGTGGTAAGGTAATAGATGCTCAACGCTGCATTCGAAGTGCCTGAAACACGTTTCACAGAATGATAAAATTTGTCATTTGAATTTTCAATTGATAAATCGTGTTGCGAAATAGCAAATCCATCATTGTCAGCTAAATAATTGTTAAACCTTACAGCATAAGCGTTTGTTGTAGTAGCTTCTGGTGTTAAAACAACAGGTCTGTACCTTCTTGTCCCATTGCTTGAACCAACAGGAAACAAATAATCGCTCGATTGATTCGTATTTCTTATTAGATAACCATTCGGCATGCTGCTTACAAAACCTTCATCGTCGAAGATAATCGAATTTGAAATAGCATTTGGTGCATCATTATTTACATAAAATGTATTTACATCAGTATTTAATTCTCTGTTGTTTAAAATCAAGTGGCCATTTGTACTTGTTGAGGCGTTTACTCCAACCAATGTTTTTCTTTTGTTATTGTTTACACCGTTGCCGTTTAATGTAAGGTTATTAAAATTTGTAACTGTCCCGTTATTGGATGTAATGAATTGCTCTAAGTTGCCAAATAACACTACTTCACTGTTTCCTGCATTAAATGTGGCGTTGTTTATCCAATCTTGTTCCACTGAATAGGTTCCATTCCCTTGAACAGTTGAATTTGTTGTGATTTCAAAATTTCCAGGTAAATTAAAGGTAGAATTTCTAGAGGTAGTGATAAAACCATTATTGGTAACGTTGGATGAATTTTCGATTGAAAATCCACCATTAATGTAAACAGTACCACCATTCACAAAAAGTGTACTTCCATTAGAAACCATCGTTTGGGTAAAACTAGTTTCAGCAGTAGATAGCAATAGCCCCAATAAAAAGGGAGTCATAAGTAGTTTATTCATGAGTAAAGAATTATTTCTTTGTAGTAAGACGAAATTAATAAATAATTCGTTGCATGAATTTTAAAATTTAATTTTTTTTTGACGAAACATCATTTTTTTATATAAGCACTGCAAATACGGCACTTGTTTTATTTCAATGTTTTAAAATAAATCCAATCTTGCCATTTTTCTGGTAGCCATGATAAAAGAATAAATAATTTGTTTCGATTGATGTTGTATGCAATTTTAGGGTGTTTGGTCGTTGCTGCTTCAAAAATTAATTGAGCTAATAATTCAGGTTCTTTGGCATTGCCCGTTCCACGTTCTGCCATTGAGTTTCCTTTTTCAATTTGTTGTTTAAAATACTGACTATTTGTTGCTATTTCTTCTAACCGTTTAAGGGCATTTCCTTGCATTTGTGTTTTAAAAGCACCAGGTCGAATTTTTATCACAGGAATGTCTAAAAAGCGCAATTCTCTACGCATGGCATCAGTGTAACATTCAATGGCGTGCTTTGAAGTATAATAAAAACCACTGAATGGAGGAGGACTCAACACGCCTGATTCGCTGGAGATATTGATAACTCGACTTCCTTTTTGAAACAAAGGAAAGCAATAATAATTGATTCGATAAGTTCCTACAACATTGATGTTTAAAATACGTTGCATACTTTCAGGTTCAACTTCAACTGTTGATCCTAATTGCAAAATTCCTGCAAAATTGACAATGATATCCAAGTTTGAACAATGCTTTTTAACTTCGTTAATAGCGTTTTTTACGCTTTCATCCGTGCTAACATCAACAAAAATGGGAACTATATTTTCCATTTGAGGAATTGATGTTGCTTGAAAGTCCAAAGCAAATACCCTCCAACCTTTGGAAGCGAAATGTGTTGCAGTTGTCAATCCTAATCCGCTTGCTGCTCCTGTAATTAATATGTTCTTCATAGCACAAAAAAAAGGCGATGTCCAAAAAGTGACGAACTGCTGCGTTGTTATCAAATATCAGCAAAAGTCATGTACACTAGTACACTCCTTTTTCTTCATTTTCAACGCCTTGCATTTCATTCATTTTTGAACATCTTAAAATAAAAAGAGAGTGTCTGAATTTTCAGACACCCCCTAAAGTTACTAAAAAAGAATGACTCTTACAATTTTTTTTTATTACATTTTATAAGCAACACCTACGTTTAATCCTACCATGTTGTATAGATTGCCATTTTTATTGTTAGGAACAATTAAATTGTGTTTAACAGCAAATCCAACAGATAAATTATCGTTAATCGCATAGTCTAATCCTATTTTAGGTACTAAACCAAAATAAGTACTCGTTGCTTTTGTTTTTCCAAAAGAAGAATTCACCACGCTTTGAAAGGTAAATGAACCTAAATTTAAACCAAGGTACGGGCGAAATGAGCCTAGTACAAATGAATAATCAAATCCAACAGTAGAACCATATAGGTTGTTGTGAACAGCTATGCCAGTGTTCGTTTGACCTTGAAATAAAATGTCTTGTAAAAACTCAATTCGCATGTTTTCATTGAAGTTGTAGGTTAATCCGAAATAAAAACCAACTTTAGCTTTGTCGTTGTTTCCATTTACAGGAAAACCAGCATCAAAACCACCTTTAACACCTACTTGAGAATAGGCAAACGTGCCTAATAATGAAACTAAAACTACTAATAAAATCTTTTTCATATTGTCTTTTTTTTTTGCAAAGATAAGCTTTTTTGTGTGAAAATGTCAATAATTTGTTAAATAAAAAAGCCTCAATTCACAAATTGAGGCTTTTATAGAGGATCTTTAAATTAATGTACAACTAACTTAGTCATTTTAATTTCATTTCCTTGTTGCGTGTGTAAATGATAACTTCCAGTAGCTAAATTACTTAAATCGATGGTTAAATCAGTAGCGTTAATATTGTTGATTGCTTGAACGATACGCCCAACATTATCTGTAATAAGCACCGAAGTAATTGCTATGGAACTTGAAATATGCACGTTTTCTCTAGTTGGGTTAGGGAAAACAGAAAGGAAGTTTCCTTCTTCATTTTCCAATCCTAAGCATTGGTCAACCAAAATTTGTTTAGAAGCTGTGTTTGAACAACCTTGCGGATTGGTGTATGTGTATGTAATTGTTTTTGAACCTACGCCAGCTGTTGCAGGATTAAATTGATTGCCTGAAACTCCAGGTCCACTATAAGAACCTCCAGCTGGAGAACCTTGATTCAATGTAATTGCACCATGGTTAATACAAACAGTTGGTAAATTTGCCAATGAAACACTAGGCTTAGCGTTGATTACAACATTTTGATTGCTGCTAGAAGCTCCATTGTTAATGCTTAACGAAATTGTCTTTGTACCTGAAGTTGAATATGTAACTGTGTGAGGTCCTGCTCCTGTGGCAGTAGCAGGTGTTGCACCAGCTCCAAAGTTCCAACTCCATGAAGTAGCACCTGTAGATGCATCTGTAAACGTAATGGATTGTCCTTCACACTTAGAGGTTGCCGAAGGTGTAAAGTTAGCATTGGCAGCGCCTCCAGTTGCTCCTGTTACGTTGACATTGTCTAAGTAAATGAAATTTCCCCAATCTGATGTATTTCTAAACTTAATTTTAACTTGATTATTTCCAACATAAGGTGTTAAATCAATGGTTTCGTTTCTCCAAGTTGTTGGAGCGGTGTAAGCTGTTTGATTAGCTGTTTCTGTTTGTAAAGCAGTGCCAGCTTTAGAATAAACCACTGTGTAGGAAGCTCCACATCCTGCTGCTACCAATACTTCTAATTTGTCAGCGTAGGAAGAACTATATGGTTTGTATGCAACGTCAAATGTTAACGTAGCACTTGTAACACCAGTTAAATTTATTGCTGGTGAGTTTAAGTCATCAACATCTCCAGAAGTATCATTGGTGTAATTGTCTATAACCGCAGATCCTGCACCAGAAGGAGCTTTTCCTGCGTTATTTCTTTTCCATGTAACGCTCGCATTTCCACCATTATCAAGTGTCCAGTTAGTAGGAGGGAAGCTTGTACTTGAAAAACCTTCTGTGAAAGGTAATGATTGTCCTGTTGAGCTTGAAGCTACCGTAATGTATGAGTTTTGTGTAATGGTCGTGTTGTTTCCTGAAATAGTGATAACACAACTAACATTATAAGTACCAGGTGTATTGTACGTTACAGTTGGATTTGCTTGTGATGATGTTGCGGGAGAACCACCAGGGAATGACCACGCATAAGATGTAATTGTACCACTAACGTTCACAACAGAGAAGTTGGTTGATGTTCCTGCACAAATAGCTGTTTGAGTTGCCTGAATGCCTGCTGAACAAGCACTAGAACCACCAGGGATAACCCCCGTGTTTTGTAAGTTCGTTTGTGTCCAAATGTTGCTTCTACCAGCAATAGAGCTTGTGATTGCTGAACGCATACGGCTTACTTGACCGTTTGTAAACATTTTTGAACAATAAGAATAATCCATGTAGTTTTCAACGTTGTCTAGGCTTGCGTCGCAAGATGTTTTAGTTAACGTACAAACCCCATTAGAACCATTGGTTTTTGGAGTATCTGCTACGAAATCATCACCACAAGTGCCAATGTTTCCATTTCCCCAAATGTGAGATAAATTTAACCAGTGTCCAACTTCATGTGTTAATGCTCTACTTGTATAAACGCTTGATGTTCCTATAGAACCTGTGTAGTTATGCAACATGAAAATTCCATTATAATACATGTTTTCTGCAGTAGCTGCACTATTTCCATTTGGTAGGAAAGTATAACCAGCAGCACCAGATACTAGATTTTTACAAACAAAGATGTTTAAGTATTTATTATGAGGCCAAACACCTTGATAGACATTATTACCTGCTATCACAGCGTTTACTTGAGCAAGTCCGCCATCTTCCGTTCCGTTGTTCGTTTGAGTAGATTGTGTTCGAGTAATCCCATTAAAACACGTACCATTTGGTGCCACTTTAGCAAAAGCAAATTCAATTTCAACATCTCCGGCTAAAGGTAAGAACTGAGCTACTACGTTGTTAACGTCAGTGTTTTGTTTTCTAAAGTCACGATTCAAAATATTCAATGCGTTTTGAATTTGAGCATCTGAAATGTTTTCAGAACCGTTGTTGTGTAGAATGTGGAAAACAACTGGAATGGTATAAACCGTTCCTGCTTTTTCAACAGCCGAATGCGCCTCATGATTCATTGTTAAACGAGCCTGCTCATATTCAGCGTATCGTTGAGGATCATTTTGCTGCATGTACGATGTTACTTCATGCTGTGCACATGGCTTAGTTGCTGGTAATGCAACTGAAAAAGATTTGGTGGCTTGCCCAAAAGTCACTAATTGAGCCCCAAACAAAGCTAATAGTAAAGTTATTTTCTTCATAAGTTTTTATTAAGGATTAAAGAGTTGGGTGTAAAATTATGAAATAAATAGAATATATTCAAAAAAAAATGTGTTTAAAATCAAAAATAATGTAAATTTGTTTTAACAAAAATTAACGGCATGATTTTTGTAAGCTTTTACTAAAAAACAAATTATGAACTTTTTTTTATCAATATATGTAGCATTAATGCTTTTGAATCCTCAGCAACAAGGGGTTCCTTATTCTGCTATTGATACAGCTTTTGATCAAAAAAATGCGGAAGCAGTGGTGAATTTTGCGCGCGAAAAAGTATTAATCAATGTTTTAGGAAAAGAAGGAGCTTACTCTAAATCACAAGCTGTTTTAGTATTAAAAGACTTTTTTGCCAATAAATCAAATACCAATTTTAATTTCACATTTAAAGGAAATGAATCTAGTTCTGGAGCTTTTGCTATTGGTTCTTACACATCGTCAGCAGGGAAGTTCCGAGTAACCATCCACTTTAAAAATGCAGGAGATGATTTTAAAATTGAAAGTATTACAATAGAAAAGGATTAAAATGAATTTCACTCAAGAACAATTAAACGATTTAGATTTAATAATAAAAAACGCATTGCACGAAGATATTGGCGATGGAGACCATTCAAGCTTAGCTTGCGTACCAGAAAATGCTCAAGGTAAAGCAAAATTACTTGTTAAAGATACTGGAATTATAGCTGGAATTGAGTTAGCTCAGCGTATTTTTAAGCTGTATGATCCTTCAATGGAAGTTGAAGTGTTTATTCAAGATGGTGCGTTTGTTCAACCTGGACAAATTGCTTTTGAAGTAACAGGCAAATCGCGCTCCATTTTAGCTACGGAACGTTTGGTGCTGAACTTTATGCAGCGAATGAGTGGAATTGCAACTCAAACAAATCAAATTGTTAAAAAAATTGATGGGCTTTCAACCAAGTTGTTGGACACAAGAAAAACCACACCTGGAATTCGACTTTTAGAAAAATGGGCAGTTTTAATTGGAGGTGGACACAATCACCGTTTTGCATTATACGATATGATTATGTTAAAAGATAATCACATTGATTATGCAGGTGGAATCAAACAAGCAATTGAAAGAACAAATAAGTACTTAAAAGAAACAAATCGATCGCTTAAAATAGAAGTAGAAGTAAGGGACGAGCAGGAATTAAAAGAAGTACTGGAAATAGGCCAAGTTGATCGAATCATGTTGGATAATTTTACACCTGAACGCATCAAAGCTGTCCTTCCTTCTATACCTGACCATTTTGAAGTGGAAGCATCTGGCGGTATTACGCTTGATACCATTCGTGATTTTGCTGAAACAGGTGTCGATTTTATCTCTGTTGGCGCTTTAACTCATTCTTTTAAAAGTTTAGATATGAGTTTAAAGGCTGATTTTCAATGAGAATGAGATGGATTTTATTTTTTTTGGAACAGTTGACGTGAAAAACCAAGAAAAACGTATATTTGTAATCGAAAAAATGCCCACGTGGTGGAATTGGTAGACACGCCATCTTGAGGGGGTGGTGCCACTAGGTGTGCTGGTTCGAATCCAGTCGTGGGCACAATTGAGAGACGCAAGTGGTTGCGTCTTTTTTTTATCTGTGATTTTATGACGAAATGACTTTATAACTTACAACTCCGAAGGAGTTGAATATTTATAACCTCGAACGAAGTTCGGGGAAGCAAAAACACCCCAGCTCAGCAACACCGAAGGAGTTGAACTATCTACCACAAATTATTATTCCTTTTTCAGTCAATTTTTTGTACTTTTGAAACTATAAAATTGTCTTATGAATCAAATAGAAATAATTGAAAAATTAAATAAAGTAGGAGAACTTAGCCAAAAATTGGAGCTTTCCTTGGATGAAAGAAATCAAATGTTGAAGCAAGTTGCTGATTACAGCAATGAGTTCATTGAAGGGTTGCCTTCTATCAAAGGCTTTATCGAAAAAGAACCGAAAGGCTTAGAAATTAAAGATAACCCAATGGAGTTAGCTGACTTGCTTAAATTGTATCAATCTGAGGTTGCTGAAAATGGTATTAATGCAGCCTCTCCTAAGCATTTGGGATACATTCCAGGCGGTGGAGTGTATACCTCTGCATTGGCTGATTACATTGCAGCTATCACAAATCCTTTTGCAAGTGCTTATTTTGCTTCGCCAGGAGCAGCAACTATTGAAAATGAAGTTATAGAATGGTTGAAAAATGTGTTTGGCTTCCCGAAATCATCTGCTGGATGCCTTAATTCAGGTGGTTCTATTTCTACTCTTATCGCTTTCACAGCAGCAAGAGATAAGCACCAAGTAAAAAATGAAAAAGTTACTAAAAGTGTTGTTTATTTAAGCGAACAAGTGCATCACTCTACTCAAAAAGCATTGAGAATAATCGGGTTGGAAGATGTGCAAATTCGTTACATTCCCTTAGATGCTAATCATAAAATAAAGACTGATGCACTGCAAGAATTGATTCAAATTGATAAGAAAAATGGCTTGTATCCTTTTATGGTGGTAGCAACCGCTGGAACAACTGACACCGGTACCATCGACCCATTGGATGCCATTGCAGATATCGCTGAATATGAAAAAATGTGGTTCCATGTGGATGGTGCTTATGGTGGTTTCTTTATTTTATCTTCTAAGAAAGAACGTTTTAAAGGAATTGAACGAGCAGATTCTATGATTGTAGATCCTCATAAGGGATTGTTTTTGCCTTACGGAGTGGGGGCTGTTTTGGTAAGAGATAGCAATGCCATTCTTCATTCCCATTATTATACAGCAAATTATATGCAAGATGGTCAAAATGAAGAATTGCTTAAAAGTCCCGCTAATTTATCTCCTGAATTGACAAAGCACTTTAGAGGATTGCGGGTTTGGATGCCGCTTCAACTACATGGTGTAGAGCCTTTTGTAGCTACATTAGAAGAGAAACTTCTTTTAGTACATTATTTTAGAAATCAATTAATAGATTTAGGATTTAAAGTTGGTCCAGAGCCAGATTTGTCAGTTAGCTATTTTTGGTATCCATTTGGGGGAGACGAAGACGCAAAAAATCAATTGCTTATGAATGAAATCCACAAAGATGGATCCGTTTTTTTAAGTTCTTCCATGATTGATAACCGCTTTGTGATTCGCATGGCTGTTTTGGCATTTAGAACCAAAAAAGAAACCATAGATGAAGCAGTTGAAATGATAAAAAGATGTTTGGATAAAATCAAGTAACTAGACGGATTTAGCAGCGTTGATTCCTGCAATGTAACCTGTTGTCCATGCTGCTTGAAAATTAAATCCTCCAGTTATTCCATCGATATCTAACAATTCCCCAGCAAAATATAAGTTGGGGATTTTTTTTGATTCCATCGTAGAAAAATTGATTTCATTCAATGAAACACCACCTGCTGTTACAAATTCTTCTTTAAAAGTTGTTTTGCCCTTTACAGCATATTGATCAAACAGTAAAGCAGTAACCATTTTGTTGGCTAACTTTCCTGTAATATCTTTCCATCTTACTTGTTGTGGCATTTCTTGTTTTTCCAGTAAAAAATTCCAAATTTTATTCGTAATTGGAAATGGATTGGAATTGTGAACCATTTTTTCGCCCTGTAATTTCTGATTTTTCGCAATTTCTTGACGCAATTCTTCTTCTTTCATTTCTGAAAGCCAGTTAACAAACAAATTAAATTGATAGTTTTTGTCCGCTAAAATGCGTGCTCCCCATGCGGATAATTGCAAAACAGCAGGTCCGCTTAGTCCCCAGTGGGTAATTAATAGAGGACCTTTTCCAACAAGTTTCATCCCTTCAATTTTAACCGTAGCTTGTTCTACGCTGTTGCCCATTAAATTCTTTAAAGCATTATTTTGGATATTGAAACTAAATAATGAAGGAACAGGTGAAACTGTGCTCAATCCTAACTCTCTCAACCATTCCAAACCGATGTCCTTAGGTTGACCTCCCGTTGCTAAGATTACTTTTTGACTTGAAATAATTCCTTTTGAAGTCGTAATCTCGAAATGTTCTACTTTGTTTTTAAGTGAATTGACATCGTGTTGGGTTAAAATCTCAATTTTTTTTGAATAAACTTCTTGCAATAGACAGTCAATAATTGTTTGAGAATCATTGGTTGTTGGAAACATTCTATTGTCTTCTTGAGCGTACAATTTTACCCCTCTTTTTTCATACCAATCAATGGTAGATTGTGAATTGAATTGATAAAAAGCTTTGCGCAATTGTTTTTCGCCTCTTGGATAAAATCGAGCAAACTCTGTATTGTCAAAACAAGCGTGTGTAACATTGCAGCGACCGCCGCCAGAAATTTTAACTTTAGAAAGTAACTTGTTTGACTTTTCAATGATGACTACTTTGTTGTGGGCTGTTTTTGCATGGATTGCAGCGAAAAAGCCAGCGGCCCCACCTCCAATTACAACAACGTCATACAAACCAATAGTTGGACTAGCCATTATTTTTTCTTCTTGCTTTTAGATTTGATGATTTCATCATCTTCTTTATCTGACTGTGTTGGTGCACCAAAAGAATAGGTTTCATTGCCGTGTTCATCAAATTGATGGTCTTCTATTAAAACATCTTTCGCATAAACAGCTAAACGTTTAGGACGTTGGTCATTGTAGTATTCCTCAAACTTACCATCTTTTTGACCCTTTTTATTATAGGTTTCAAGTGTTTGTACAAATCCTTGATAATAAAACATCTTAAATTCTCCTGATTTAACGCCATTTTCCCAATTTTCGGTGCGTAGTAAAACGCCATCATCGTAATAGTATTTTTGCACACCATGACGTTTATCATTGACAAAATTAAGTTCCTCCACTAAGATTCCTTGCGGATTGAACATCTTTGAAGAACCGTTTAATAAACCTTGAGAATAGTTGATAATTTTAAAAACTTTATTTCCTTTATAATACTGTTTTCTTACTCCGTGCAACAAACCGTTTTGGTAAAATTCTAATTTTGTGGTATCGCCATTTTCCTTGAAGAACACGTGTTTACCATGTTTTTCACCTAAATAGAAGTTCATTTCCCACGCTTGAATTTGAGTAGAATCATAGTATTTACTCCAAGAACCAGACTCCGACCCCTGAATATGTGAACGGATTGCTGAGATACAACCATCTGCGTAATAGGTGGTGTCTATTCCGTTTTCTTTTCCGTTTACGAAGCTGATTCTTCGTTCCGTTAGCCCATTCATAAAGCAAGTTTCACACGTGCCAGTAAAAGGTTTACCAGCTCCATCACGATTGGCAAAGTTTTTAGCTTTACGTAAAAATAAGTCGTTCTCTTGATCGTATTCTAATTCTTCATTGCAATTGATGACACCTGCCACTTTACCGCACTCCAATAAACTCACACCTTTACGTCTTAATTCATTTGCTTTTTCATAGCAAGGTGTTTCCTTCTCTTTTTTTAAAGATTGAATTTGTCCAAAAATAAAATTTGAACTTAAAAGCAATGTTAAAAGAATGAGTTGTCTCATGTTATTGTTGTTTAATCTAAATACTACAAAAAGAATGCCAAAAAAACGTGTTTAATTTTTTGATACTCCTTGAGTTATAAGGTATAAAATAGCATCTGTAAACAAAGAATCGTCTGGACTTTGATCATAAATGCAACTTCCAATTGCCTCCAATAAACAGGTTTGAATTTTCCCTGAATGGTTCTTTTTATCATTGTACAGCAAAGAAACGATGTTGTCAATGTCATCCATTTGAATGGAAGGAATAGGGAACCATTGAAGAATTGTATTTGCAATATCCTTAAATTCTTCTTCAGACAATAAGTTCATTTTAAAAGAAATATAACTTTCTGCAATCATCCCCATTGCCACAGCGTGACCGTGAGAAATAGGATTTTTAAACAAAAAGTGACCTTCCAAAGCATGGCCTATTGTGTGTCCAAAGTTGAGAATTTTTCGTTTGTTTTTTTCTGTTGGATCTTCGTTTACGACATTGAGCTTAATAGAAATGACTTCGCTTAAAAGTTCCTCTGTGTAGAGATCACTCAAATCATCAATTTCTTTTAATTCTTCCCAAAGATCTTTATCACTGATGAGCGCATGTTTTAACATTTCAGCTAAACCATTAACAATCTCTTCATCTTCGAGTGTTTCTAAGAAAGAAGTGTCAACATAAATAGCTTTAGGCATTTGAATAACGCCCAATTGATTTTTATAACTATCGAGGTCAACGCCATTTTTGCCACCAATTGAAGCATCGACCATACCAAGTAGGGTAGTTGGAACATGAATAAAATCTACTCCTCTTTTAAAGATTGAAGCAATAAAACCACCCATATCAGTAACCAATCCACCACCAAGATTGATGATTAAATCTTTTCGACCAATTTCATAGTCAGATAAAGCTTCCCAGACTTGAATACAAATATCGATGACTTTATTTTCTTCACCTGCTGGAATGAGCATTACCTCTGCACGCGCAAATACATCAAAATTAGCAATTAAATTGCTTAAACAATGTTCATGCGTATTGTCGTCAACTAAAATGACGATTTTTGACTGTGCGTAATTAGTTTTAACAAAAGATTCTATGCTTGATTCCAATAAAGAACCAATTTCAATAGAATAACCGAGACCTTCGAGTTTTGTCATTTATTGAAGACTAAAGTCCATCAATAACGTTAAACAAACGCTCAGTGATTTCATCCATTGTACCGATGCCGTTTACCTCCGAAAATTTATTTTGTTTTTGGTAGTATTCTTTAACTGGCAATGTTTCAGCTTTGTAAACATTGATACGGTTTTGAATAATTTCTGGATTGGCATCATCAGGACGACCACTATATTCGGCACGTTTTTTTAAACGTTCTTTCAATTCATCTTCTTCCACATCTAAGGCCAACATAACAGAAATAGCAGTTCCTTCTGATGTTAAGAAAGCATCTAACGCTTCAGCTTGAGCATTGGTACGAGGAAAGCCATCAAAAATAAATCCTTTAGGATTGCTTACTTTTTTAACTTCTGATTGCAACATTTGAATAGTAACCTCGTCTGGAACCAATTGTCCCTTATCCATATAACTTTTAGCAAGCTTACCTAATTCTGTTTCCCCTTTGATGTTAGCACGGAAAATATCGCCTGTTGAAAGATGAACAAGACCATATTTTTCGATGATACGTTCTGATTGCGTACCTTTACCTGCACCTGGAGGACCGAATAAAACGATGTTTAACATAATTGTATTTTTTTTTAAAGTGTCAAAATTAATTATTTTATTTGATATATAGCATTTAAATTTCGTGCTTCACCTTCAAAATCCAACCCATAACCAATTACAAACTTGTTTTCTATCTCAAAAGCTACGTAATCTGGCATGATTTTACCTCGATGAGCACCTTTTTTGTAGAGCAATGTACAAACTTTTATTGATTTAGGCAAGTCTTTTTGTAAATAAGTGTAAAGATAATCGACGGTGGTACCTGTATCGACAATGTCCTCAATAATGATAATGTTCTTATTTTCAATTGAAGAGGTGAGTCCCAAAACTGATTTTACTTCTCCTGATGAAGTAAGGCCTTCGTATGATTGAACACGAATAAAAAGCGTTTCACAAGGAAGGTTAATCGACTTAAGAAGATCACTAGCAAACATAAAAGCACCGTTCAAAACAATGATAAAGTAAATTTTTTCACCTTTGTATTCTTCATTTATTTGTTGCGCAAGTACCTCAATTCGTTGGCCTATTTGATTGTTTTCGATATAAGGAACAAATTCTTTGTTTTGAAAAATGACTGTGTTCATTGGTATTCATTAAGTTGAACTTACAAATATAAATGAATTATTTATTATTTCTCTTTCAGAGCTTTCTTTTGTTGAACTTTCAAAAAAAAAGCTAAAAACCTATTTTTTTTTCCTGTGTAATGAATTTTGTATTAACTTTGCGTCCCGTAGTTACAATTAGTTTTCTCATGTCAAATTCAACAAAATATGTGTTTGTAACAGGCGGTGTTACATCTTCACTAGGTAAAGGAATCATTTCCGCATCTTTAGCAAAATTACTTCAAGCAAGAGGTTATTCCACCACGATTCAAAAGTTGGATCCGTATATTAATATCAATCCAGGAACTTTGGATCCGTACGAACATGGAGAATGTTATGTAACTGATGATGGTGCTGAAACGGATTTGGATTTGGGACACTATGAACGCTTTTTAAATGTTCCTACTTCTCAAGCAAATAGCGTAACTACTGGTCGTATTTATAAGTCAGTCATCGAAAAAGAACGCAAAGGAGAATACAAAGGTAAGACTGTTCAAGTCATTCCTCATATTACGGATGAAATCAAAGATCGCATTCAGTTATTAGGTAAAAAAGGAGATTACGACATTGTAATTACTGAAATTGGTGGTACAGTTGGAGATATTGAATCTTTGCCTTATGTGGAATCAGTTCGTCAATTGATGTGGGAATTAGAAGATGATTGCATTGTAATTCATTTAACGCTCATCCCATACCTTTCAGCAGCTGGGGAATTAAAAACAAAACCGACACAACACTCTGTAAAACAATTATTGGAATTAGGAGTTCAACCTGATATTTTGGTTTGTAGAACAGAACATGAATTGGATTTGAATTTACGTCGCAAAGTAGCAAAATTTTGTAACGTAAGTATGAATGCTGTTATTGAATCCATCGATGCTGAAACAATTTACGATGTTCCTTTGATGATGCAAGAGGAAGAATTGGATAAAGTAGTGTTGGAAAAATTAAAACTTCCATCTAAAAATCATCCTAATTTAGATTCTTGGAAAAATTTCTTAACGAATTTTAAAAATCCTCAAACAACTGTTCAAATTGGTTTGGTTGGGAAATACGTTGAACTTAAAGATGCTTATAAATCTATTTCCGAAGCATTTATTCATGCAGGAGTGGCAAATGTTGCTAAAGTTGAAATTAAATGGATTCAGTCTGAACAATTAATTGAAGAAAATCTTCAAGAGGAATTAGCAGGATTGGATGGTGTTTTAGTTGCACCAGGTTATGGTTCACGAGGTATTTCGGGTAAAATTTTAGCAGTGAAATATGCACGTGAAAATCAAATTCCTTTCTTTGGATTAGGCTTGGGTATGCAATGTGCTGTTATTGAATTTGCTCGCAATGTTTTAGGATGGAGTGATGCGCATTCAACTGAAATTACGGCTGAGTCTAAACATCCTGTAGTGATTCAAACAACAGAACAAACTGGAACGTTAAATGAAGGTGAGTTTGTGCGTTTAGGTGCTTATAAATGCCAATTAAAACCAAACTCTAAAGCAATGTTGGCTTACAATTCTGATGTTGTTAACGAAAGACATCGCCATCATTACGAAATAAATAACGAATACGTGCCACAATTAGAAGAGGCTGGATTTGTTGTTACGGGTAAAAATGAAGAAAAAGGATTGGTGGAAATTATGGAATTGCCAACACATCCTTGGTTTGTTGCAACTCAATTTCATGCTGAATTTAAAAGTACAGTAGCAAACCCACACCCTTTATTTGTAGCTTTCGTTAAAGCTGCTATTGATAATCGAAAATAATAAGAAAACAAACGAATGGATAAGAAAACCCTTATTGGATTGGTATTGATTGGAACAATTTTTTCCGTTTTTACTATTTTTAATCAACCATCAAAAGAAGAAATTGCTGCTAAACAAAAGGAACAGCAAGCTTTAGTTGATGAAAAAGCTAAAATTACTGAATCTAAAAAGAAAACAGAGAAAAAAACAGAAGTTGTTGATTCTTCTTTGACTGCAAAAAAACAAACAGCAACAGCGGTTAAGGATTCTTTGGTTTATATGGAAAATGACAAATACCGCGTGGCCTTCAATACAACAGGAGGGATTGTAGCTGGTGTTTGGTTGAAAGAATATGAAACTTACCAAGATTTTGCAAAAGACGATGGTAAAATAACGCCTCTAACTTTGTTCAAAAACGGGGATGCTGTCAATCAATTGGTTTTTGATGTGAATGGAAAAAAAGTGAAAACTGGAAAATTGCCGTTTACGATTAAAACTCAAACTGACAAATCAATTGTTTTTGAAACTGAAATTGCTCCTGGTAAAACAATTGAAAACCAATATACATTATCAGCCAATACATTTGACTTAAACTATACCATTAATTTTAAAGGTTTAGGTGATGTTGTTAATCCTAAAAATGTTGCTTTAAATTGGGATGTAGCTTATAGAAAAACAGAACGTTTATTTAGCGAACAGCGTCGTGTTTCTACTATTTGTATGAATTATTCGAAAGAAGGATTTGATTACTTAAAAGAAATGGCTGATGACCAGGAAGATGCAGAAGATAACGTGGAGTGGGTTTCTTACAAACAAAGTTACTTCTCTTCTTTTATGCGTCCAGAAAAACCATTTTTAAAGGAAGGAACCAAATTTAAGGTAACTACTTACAAAAAAGGTGATGAAAGAGAATGGACGAATTTAAAAGACTTCTCTTCAACGATGACCTTAGATTTGGGTAACACTGACAATGCTTCTTTTTCAATTGATTGGTTTTTTGGACCTAATGATTATCAATTGTTAGCATCTTATGATCGTGGTTATGACCATATTTTAAATTACGGTTGGGGATTGTTCCGTTGGATTAATTTATATGCGATTCAACCTGTGTTTAATTTCTTGTCAAATTCCATGCTACTTTCAGGTGGTATTGCCATTTTAGTGTTGACATTGGTATTGAAATTTATTTTAATGCCTATTCAATGGAAAATGTATGTTTCATCAGCTAAAATGCGAATTTTAAAACCAGAAATTGATGAAATTAATGCGAAGTACAGCAAGCCAGAAGATGGAATGAAAAAGCAGATGGAAATTATGTCGCTTTACAAAGAATCGGGGGCAAGCCCATTCTCTGGATGTATTCCATCACTTATTCAAATGCCAATTTTATTAGCCGTTTTCCGATTTTTCCCAACTACATTTGAATTGCGCCAACAATCGTTCTTGTGGGCTAAAGATTTATCTTCTTATGACTCTATTTGGGATTTTGGATTCAATGTATGGCTCTACGGAGATCACGTTTCTTTGTTTACTTTGTTGATGGCAGGTACAACGCTTATTTATACTATGTTGAATAGCGGTAATATGTCAACTCCTCAACAACCAGGAATGCCAAACATGAAAGTCATTATTTATATGATGCCAATTATGATGATTTTCTTCTTTAATAACTATTCTTCAGGTTTGAGTTACTATTACTTTATTTCAACGTTGATTTCCATCTTGTTGATGTTAGTAATTAAAAAATTCTTCGTTGATGAAGAGAAATTAAAAGCAAAAATGGCTGCTAAAAAAGCAGAAGCAGCAACTTCTCCAAAGAAAAAATCGAAATTTCAAGAGCGCTTAGAGCAAATGCAAAAAGTGCAACAAGAGCAAATGAAAAATAGAAAAAAATAAACTGTAAGCCGTTCTTTTTAGAGCGGCTTTTTTATTGCTCAATTGCAGTCTATTTTTGCTTTAGACGAAAAATCAACGTATATTTGTATCCAAAATTTACAATCAAATGAATCAAAAACTTGGAATATTAGGAGGTGGTCAATTAGGCAGAATGTTTATTCAAGAAGCCATTTCATATAACGTTGATGTGCATATATTAGATGGAGATGTAAATGCTCCGTGTAAAAATATAGCCACTACTTTCCAAGTTGGAAGCATTACTGATTATGAAACGGTGTTGGCTTTTGGTGCTGATAAAGATGTTATTTCAGTTGAGATTGAAAACGTGAGCATTGAAGCTTTGGAAGAGTTGGAGAGACAAGGAAAAAAAGTGTTTCCTCAACCAAGAGTTTTGAAAATCATTAAAGACAAAGGCTTACAAAAACAATTTTATGCTGATAATGGACTGCCAACGGCTCCATTTTTATTGGTTCAGGACAAAAAAGAAGTTGAATCAAACACAAATTTCTTGCCTGCTGCACACAAATTGAGAACAGGAGGATATGACGGTAGAGGAGTGGTGCTTTTAAAATCTGAGTCTGACTTAAGTCAAGCTTTCGATGCACCGGGTGTGTTGGAACAATTTGTACCTTTTGCAAAAGAATTATCAGTGATTGTAGCTCGAAATGAACAAAAACAAACTGTTGCTTACCCAGTGGTAGAATGTGAGTTCAGTCCAACCTTAAACTTGGTTGAATTCTTGTTCGCCCCAGCTTCCATTTCACCAGAAATTGAAGAAAAGGCTAAAAACATAGCGCTTCAAGTGATTGAAAAATTAGACATGGTTGGAATTTTAGCTGTTGAGATGTTTTTGTTAGAAAATGGCGATATTTTGATTAACGAAGTGGCTCCACGCCCTCATAATAGTGGACATCATACCATTGAGTGTAATTACACCTCACAGTTTGAACAGCACATGCGTTCAATTCTAAATATGCCTTTAGGAGCAACGGACATTGTTTTGCCCGGTGTTATGATTAACCTTTTAGGAGCGCCTGGACACACAGGAAATGCGTTTGTTGAAGGAATGGAAAAAGCCATGCAACAAAAAGGTGTTTACTTCCACTTATATGGCAAAAAAGAAACCAAACCACATCGCAAAATGGGGCACATAACAGTCGCATTAACAGACTTAGAAGAAGCTAAAGTTATTGCTCGAAATCTCCTTCAAAAAATTAAGGTGGTTGCTCGATAGGGGGGAGTTAACACCACTAAACTTTTGTTGATTATTTTTTTAAATCCTATTGTTTTTTTTACTAATTTAGTAGAATGAAACGATTGATTCAAAACTTACTATTTATTGTAATAACTTGTTTTTTTGCTTTTTCAGGAATTGGTCAACTTTATTCTTTCAAAAAGTTTGATCATAAAAATGGATTGCAATTAAACGCTGTACTCAGTATTTTCCCGCAACAAGATGGTTCGTTGTTGTTGGGAACAAACGGAGCAGGAATCATTGAGTTTGATGGTTATTCATTTAAAGAATATGTGCGTGAAACACAAAGAGAAAATCTTTTTGTGTCTGATATTGTTTCAGTTGATAACACCATTTATTTTATCTCTAAATACAGTGGGCTTTATAAAGTTAACCAAAATAAAGAAATTAAAAGTCTTTATTTAAACTCTGCTTATGGCGAATATTTTAAAATGATAGCCAAAAAAAATGAACTATTTATTTTAACCTCCAAAGGAATTTTAATTTGGAACATTCAAACAAACAAACAACAATTTTTTTCAATACGAACCACTAATGAATCCTTGGTCAATCAACTTGTAGTTGCTTTTGATGAGTTATTGTTAGTTAGACAAACGGGAATTAGCATTTTTAAAAATGGAAAAGAACAATCAATTGAAAGTTTTTTCAATAGAGGTGATTTGTCAGGATTTAATGTGGCAAGTTTTCACTCCAATTCCTTGTTTTTATATGATTCGTCGTTAAAAAATGAATTAGTCATTAAGCAAGTAAAAGACCAGTATCAATTTTCGACTAAACCAATTCATCAACCTGCTAGTTTTAAGCGTTTTCCATCTGAAATTAATGAAGTTACTTACAATCCAATAAAGAAAAGTACGCTATTTTCTAATAAAAATGGAGATTTGTATGATTATGTTGATGGTAAGTTGATCGAAGCTTCTAAAAATTACGACAATACTAACCTAAAATTAAATTCTGTTACGTGTGATTTTGCCGGTTTTTATTGGTTAGCAAGTAATTTAGAAGGTATTTTTAAAATCGGAGTAAGACCTTTCACTAAAATTGAGTTGAATACTGCCTACGAAGGTGGAAACATCTCGTTTGTTTTTAAAACCAAGCAGCAAAAATTATTATTTTCATCAGCGACGACCAATAAATTATACATTGGAAGCTTGACAAGTAATGCTGTAAAAGACATTGATTTAACGGTTTATTCTGCAACATACTTGGGTGAAAAATTGTTATTAGGAACGAAAAATGGCGTTTATCTTTTTAATGAAACAAATGAAACGGTTCAAAAAATTAACTTACCTAACTTAAAAGATCAATCAACTGTTCGGTATTTGTCTTATCATGAACCTTTTTTGTGGCTTTCAACCGATGATCCGAGTTTGTACCAATATACACAAGATTTAAAGTTAGTGCATACCTATACCAATGAAAAAATTGGAGGCACTGTTTACACTGGACAACCCGCTATTAAAGGAGATGAATTGTTGATAGGAACGAGTACAGGTGTAAAGAAAATTACCTTAAAAAATCATACTGTAACCAAATTAAGTCATGACTCACTTGGATTTTACTCAGGCTTATCCACCATTGACGCCTTTGATACCCGTTGGTTTACTTTGGATAAGGGAATAATTGGATTTACAAAACAAGGAAAGACAATCGTGTTAAATGCTCCAAGTATTTTTTCAACTTATTTGTTTTACACTTTAAATTCGGATAAAAATGGAAAGCTATATATTGGAACTAACAAAGGAATTAATGCCATTCAGTTGAATGAAAAAGGAGAGGTTCTTAGCCAAAACAATTATTCATCCAAAACAGGTTTTGAGGGTTATGAAACAAATATGCGAGCGTCATTTCAAACAACTACTCAATTATTTTTAGGAACAATTGAAGGGATGTATGTTGTTGATTATGAGGTTTTAAATGACTTAATTCCAACCATTGCACCAAGCATTCAGCAGCTACGAGTTTCCAAAGACAAAGAAGGAAAAGAATTTCAATTTGTTTTTGTGGACAAAAATCCTTTGTTGCGCAATGTAATTTACCAGTACCGCTATAAACAAAATATAGAAACTGAATGGTCTAAATCAACATCCAGCAATAGGTTGACCATTAAAAATTTGCCTAATGGTGAATATACATTAGAAGTTAGGTCTTCATATAATGGAAGTGTTTTTGGCCCAGTGGCGAGCTATTCTTTTACTGTTAAACGTGCTTTTTATACAGAATATCTTTGGTTGATTGCCATTGTTTCTATTATTGTTCTCTTATTGATTTATAAAGCATTTAAATCAAAGTACGACACAGTTAATCAAGGGTTTTATTACGAAGAAACTGCTCATTATTCCAAATCTCTTCCTTCCTTGATTCTGTTTGTTGCTATTGCTAAACCTGTTACACATGTAGCTATTTATTACATGGGAATTGATGTGAAAATTAATGTAGTTTTAGAAATATTAATTTCAGGTGTGTTTTTTGCATTTTACTTTATAGCATCGAAACAATCAAAACTTAAAAATCATGCTTCTGTTAATAGAATTATCATTGTTTCTTATATCGTTTTAATCGCTTACTTTTTGTATGGCTTGTATGTAAACTCGCTACACCCGTTTTATGGTTATCCTGTCGTTCTTTCATTAGCCGTTTCTCCTTTTATCTTTTTTAAGACGAAGCATGTAATGATGTTTTCTTTTATGATTATTGTTTTGTCAGCATTACTGACTTATTTTTCAGAAGACACACATTATGATAAGTATTTACTGCTCTTTATGCTTGTTTCATCGGTTGTGTTATCTTTATTTATCAGCGTTGCACGTCATGAGAATTTTCGACAACTATCACTCATATCCTCAATTATCAATAAAAGTAATGTAGTGGCTATTGCAATGAACTCAAAATCAGTGATTAAGTATGTGAGCCGAAACATTGGAGAGTACATTGAATTAAATGCGTCTGATTTAGTGAACCAATCTATCAATGAAATTAATCGTTTTATTCCAGAAACAGAAGCGACACACGCAATGAATTTAAAAGATGAATTCTTTGATGGAAAACGATTTACTTCACCATTTAGAAATGAAAAGGGGGAAGTGTTTTGGTTTGATTGGGTGTGCAAATATTATGAAAATGATTTGTTTGTGTTAATTGGACAAGAAGTGTCTGATAAAATTAGTTTTACCAATATGTTTTATTCTATTTTTAAAGAATCGAAAGATGTTATATATAAAACAAAATTGAGTGGTGAAATTGAATTTGTAAATCATTGGTTTTTTGATGAAGGTAAACCCGCAGATAGTTACATAGGTCAATACATGGTCAATTGGGTTGAAAAAAGTGTCATTAAAGAAGCGAGTTTGTTTTATGCAAAACAAATCAATGAACGAATTCCTAGAACTTACTTTGAAATGAAAGTAGTTCATCCAGATGGAAGAAGTATGTGGATTAGACAATCAGCTTTTTTAGTTTTTGACCTCGTTGAAAAGGATAAGCCTTCTGGATTAATGGTGATTGCTAAAGATATTACTGAAGAAGTTGAAAATAAAAAAGAAATTTTTCAGTTAAAAAGATCGGTTGATTCATATAGTAAAGCTGTTGAAAACGTACAACAATTGTCATTGCTTAATCAAGAGCCATTGCGGCAGTATTTTGATGAGTGTTTTGTACTAAAAATGCCTAAGAAGAATAATTTAAGTGATTTCTATTGGTCTACTGAAATTGATGGAAATCTGATGATTATTGTAGGTGAAACTAAAGGAACCGACTTGCAAAATGCTATGATTTCTTTGTATTTGAATGGTTTACTATATAGTACAATTAACGAAAAAACTATTCAAGATCCATCTGTTATTCTTCAGAAAATTGATACCAAATTAACTAAAACAATTGAAAATAACCCAGATAATTATGCTTTCTTAGCAGGGATTGAAATGACAGTTTGTTGTATTAATATAGAAGAAAAATCATTCAAATATGCTAGTGCAGGTGGAAGACTTGTTACGCATGATGGGAATGAACTAATCATACGTAAGGGGGATAGTAAGCGAATAGGGGTGGAGCGAGCTAATTTTGATACGTATGTAATGCATTATTTTCCTTTGAGTAAATATTTCACAATGTATTTATTCACTGATGGGTACATAGAACAAATAGGAGATAGAAACATGAAACGCTATTCAATTAAACGATTTATTGAATTAATTGATAAAAACATCCGTTTGCCATTATCTGCCCAACATGATATTTTTGAAAATGAGTTCATACATTGGAAAGGAGGTGTGGAACAAACAGATGATGTTACTGTTTTAGGTGTTAGAATTGAATCTTAAAAAAAAAACTAATAATTTTAATTCATTTTTTTTCAGTTGTTTAATTTTTTTTTTGAAAAATAATTTAATTTTTTTTGTAACCTTTTGTTACCCGGGTAGCTCTAAAGGGTATAAACCAATTAAATTTTTAAAAAATGAAAAAAATAGCAATGATGGTAGCACTATTTGTAGCTACAATAGCAACAGGAAATTCAGCATTAGCATGTGATGCTTGTGGTAAAAATGATCCAAAAGTAGAATTGAGAAATACCATGCAAAAATTATGGGCAGATCACATGATGTGGACTTACACAACAGTTGATGCGTTTTTTAATAATGCAGACGGATTGTCTTCACAACTTGGTCGATTGTTACAAAATCAAAAAGACATAGGTGCTGCAGTTGTTCCTTTCTATGGGCAAGCTGGAGGAGATGCATTAGCTAAATTGTTGAAAGAGCATATTGAAGGTGCTGTTCCAGTATTAACAGTAGCAAAAAACGGAGATTCTGAGGGGGTAAAAGTAGCATTAGACGCATGGTATAAAAACGCAGAAGAGATTGCAGACTTCTTATCAGCGGCGAATCCTAAAGCATGGAAGTAAGATATGATGCGTGAAATGATGAAAGGACATATTGATCAAACAACAACGTATGCTGTACATTTATTGAAAAAAGATTATGAATCAACAGTTAAAGAATTTGACAAAGCATTTGCTCACATGTCATTGATGTCAGAAGAACTTTCAGCTGGTTGGATTACTCAATTCCCTGCGAAATTTGAAGTGAAAAAAGTAGCTAAGAAAAAATAACACAAAAGAAAATTAGCAGACTGAACAGTAAAGGAAGCTAGACTTCCTTTTTATGTGAAATAAAACTAGCAAAATACAGATATATCTGTTATTTTTGTAAGAAACAAACAAATCAACAAAACAATGAAAATTTGTAGAAGAGAAACCTTCAACGCTGCACATAGACTTTTTGTAAAAGATTGGTCTGATGAAAAGAATTTTTCCGTTTTTGGTAAATGTAGCAATCCTAACTATCATGGACACAATTATGTTTTGGAAACATGGTTAGAAGGAGAAATAGACCCTATAACTGGATACGTGTATGATTTAGGTGAATTAAAGCGTTTGGTTAGAAAAGAAATTACCGAAAGATTTGATCATCGCAATTTGAACTTGGATTGCGAAGAGTTTAAAGACAGAACTCCTTCTGCAGAAAATATCGCAGTTGTTATTTGGGATATTTTAAGACAGCATATTCCTTCTGAATACAAATTAATGGTCCGTTTGTCAGAAACAGAAAATAATTGGGTAGAGTACGAAGGAAAATAATAGTTGGAGTTCGAATCTAAAACTTACTTTAAGTTAATAAAAAGGATATAAAAAAAGCTGTTTTCAAACGAAAACAGCTTTTTTTGTATGGATAAATTGGACTATTTCAACGCTTTTTCACGTTTTTTATCCAATTTGATTTGTTGTTCATTTAATTTAGCAAAAGACAAATCGATGGCAGTTAATTTTGTTTGAATTTTGGCCGCATCGCCTTTACCTCTTTCTAAATCAGCTTTAAGTTTGTCAGCTTGCTTTGTCAACTTAGCTCTTGAATCATCAATTTTCTTCTGGCTTGCGTCTAATTTATTGATTGTTTTTTCCAATTTTTCAGCAGCCTTTTGTGCTTTCGCAGCTTCTTTTGCCTCTTTTTCTGATTGTTTGGCTAATTTTTGGGCTTCTTTTTGAGCTTTCTTTGCTTCTTTTTGAGCTTTTTCGGCTTCTTTTTTAGCTTTTTCAGCATCTTTTAGTCGCTTTAATTCAGCATTAGCCGCTTCTTTTTGTGCTTTTGCTTCTGCTTCAGCAGCTTTTAACTTCGCAGCTTGTTCTTCTTGCATTTTTTTGGCATCTTGAGCTGTGATTTTCGCTTCATTTTTAGCATCTTCTAAACGGTTAGCTTCAATTTCTTTGCGACGAGCTTCAGCCTCTTCTTGTTGTTTCTTTATTTCTGCTTCACGTGCTGCTTTTTCTTCTGCTAAACGCTCTTGTTGCTCTTTTGCTTTGGCTGTTACTTCATCTTGAGTCGCTTTTGCATCGGCTGCTTTTTGTTCTGCTTGGCGCTTTGTTTCCTCAGCTTGCTTTCGAACTTCTTCAGTTGTTTTTTGAATTTCCTCTCTTTGCTTATTGGTTTCTTCTTTTGCTTTGCGAGCAGCTTCTTCACGAGCAGCCTGTTCTGCTTCACGTGTTTTTATTTCATCGACTGTTTCAGTTTTAGAGCGCAAAGTAAATTCAAATGCTTTATTGTTTTCTAATATAACATCGACTAACTTTTCTGTTTTGTACAATGCATGCGTAACTTCAATTTGTACTAATTGCTTGTTGTAAACTGGAATTTTAATTGCTACATTTCCATTTGCATCAGAAACACCTGAGCCAAGAGTAATACCTTGAGCCTTTAAAGTTACCATTGCACCTGCAACAGCTTGACCCTTATCACTTTTTACCGTTAAAGTGACACTAATCGCTTCTTGTTGCAAATTTTCCAAAATAGGTTTCGTTGCGTGTGTCGCAGCATGAGTCACGGTACCTAAACTAGCAATTAAAATTGCTACCAAAATAAATTGTCTTTTCATGATGTTTAATTTTCTTCTATAAAATTATAAAAAATATTTTAAATTAACAACCAAATCGCAAAAACTATACCAAAAATAATTATCTTTACTTCATGCAATTCTCAAAAATAATTGGACAAGTTGCTTTGAAGCAACAATTAATAAAGGAAGTAAACAGTGGCAAGATTAGTCATGCCAAGTTGTTTGTCGGTGAGAGTGGATACGGAACTCTTCCATTAGCACTTGCTTTTGTGCAGTACTTGTTTTGTAAAAATAAACAAGAAAAAGATAGCTGTGGCACTTGTGATAGTTGTGTGAAAGTAACTAATTTACAACATCCAGATTTGCATTTTTCTTATCCAGTTGTGTTACAAGAAGCAAAGACATCCAAAGAAGTGTTGCCTTTATGGAGAAGTATCATTCATGAAAATCCTTATTTTAATTTAACCATGTGGACCAACCACATTGATCCAAAAGGACGTGTACCTGTGATTGGTACAGATGAAGGTTTAGAAATTATCAAATCATTGTCGCTCAAATCATTTGAAGGTGGATACAAGGTAATGTTAATTTGGGGAGCTGAAGAAATGAACACGGTAACTTCTAATAAATTATTAAAAATTTTAGAAGAACCACCAGCGAAAACTATTTTTATACTTATTGGAACTTCAACAAATAAGTTTCTTCAAACCATCTTATCACGTACGCAAATTACACGTGTACCAAGAATTGAAGTGGAAGATATTAGCCAGTTTTTAATGCGCAAGTATCAATTAAACTTGGCGAATGCCAATACTATTGCTATTCGAAGTGAGGGTAACTTAATTGAAGCCATTGATTTTGCAACAGCCAATCCACAGGCGAATAGTGATAGAGACTTGTTTATTGAGTTAATGCGTGTTTGCTACAAAAAGGATGTGCCTCAAATGATTGCTTGGTCTGAGAAAATTAGTGGCGAAACAAAAGACAGACAAAAAAACTTCATTTTGTATTGCTTACACATGTTTAGACAAAGTTTACTTAAAAATTATACGAAAGATGTTTTGTTGCGTGTTTCTAATGAAGAAGCTGAATTTTTGTCAAAGTTTGCTCGTTTTGTAACTGGGAATAACATCATTCCTTTTTATGAAAATTTCAACAATGCACATTACTATATTGAAAGAAATGCAAATCCCAAGTTAATCTTCACTAATTTGTGCTTTAACGTTATGAGATTCATACACGTCGCTTAATCCTTGTGATTTGTTAAAAAAAAATGTTTATTAATTAAAATATAACGCATTTTTTTGTTAGTTTTTCAACAATGCAATCTTTGAATTAACTACATTTGCATATAAACAAATTAGAAAATGAAGACAATTTTAATACTTGGTGCAGGACTCTCCTCGTCTTCCTTAATTAGGTATTTACTTGCAAATGCAGAAGAACAGAATTGGTTTTTACGCATTACAGATCAAAATATTGAAACAGTTAAAGCTAAAATCAATGGACATTCGAGAGCTGTTGCTTTGAATTTCAATGCGTTGAGCCCTGATGAGCGTCGTCCAGAAATAGAAAAAGCAGACATTGTTATTTCCATGCTGCCTGCCATTTTTCACATAGAAGTAGCTAAGGATTGTATCGATTTGAAAAAACATTTGATTACTCCTTCTTACGTTTCTAAAGAAATGAAAGCTTTAGATCAAGCGGCGAAAGATGCTGGAATTATTATCATGAATGAAATTGGTGTGGATCCTGGAATTGACCACATGAGTGCAATGAAAATCATTGATGAAATTAAGGCAAAAAATGGAAAATTAGAAAGTTTTAAATCATTCTGTGGTGGTTTGATTGCTCCTGAATCTGATGATAACCCATGGAATTACAAATTCACATGGAATCCTCGTAATGTTGTCATTGCTGGTTCTGGAAGTGCTGCATGTTTTATCAGAAATGGTCGCTACAAATACATTCCTTATCATCGTTTATTTGATCGTCTAGATCATCTTCATGTAGAAGGTTTTGGTGATTTTACTGGTTATCCAAATAGAGATTCTTTGTCGTATAGAGCGATTTATGGATTGGATAACATTCCCACTATTTATAGAGGTACGCTAAGGAGACCAGATTTTTGTGAGGCTTGGAATGTTTTTGTGGAACTTGGTATGACAGATGATTCCTATCAAATGATTGATATGGAACAATGTTCTCCACGTGCATTTTTAAATGCTTTTTTACCTTATCACCCAGAAAAAACAGTGGAGGAGAAGTTTATCGAGTTTTTACGTCCCGATAGAGAGTACCTTTATTCTAAGTTTGAATGGCTAGACTTGTTTAAAAATGATGTTTTATTGGAAAGTACTAACCCAACTCCAGCTGTATTGTTGCAACAGATATTGGTGAGAAAATGGGTGTTAAACAAAGAAGATAAAGACATGCTTGTTATGATTCACGAGTTTGAATATGAACAAAATAATGAATTGTTCAAAATCAGTTCAAGCATGGTAAATATCGGAGAAGATCAAGTGTATACTTCCATGTCAAATACTGTTGGATTGCCTGTGGCTATTTGCACAAAATTAATTTTAAACAATAAAATTAGTGATAGAGGTGTGATGTTGCCTATTAAAAAAGAGGTATATGATCCTATTTTAGTAGAATTAGAGCACTTTGGAATTGCTTTTGTAGAAAAGAAAGAAAAAATAGAGCATATAACTGCTTAAATCATCAATCTTGAATGAGTCTCCATGTGGATAATTCGCTGAGCTTGTTCATCAAATAATGTAGGTTCGCCTGATGTAAAATAGTTGATAGAGCTATTTTTCGTTAGGCGATTTTTCATTTCAGAGTGGCGCTCTAAATAATCGACTAAACTACTAGCTACAATGTCACCTTGAGAAATGACTTGAATACTTGGACCTACCACACTTTTAATGTATTCCTCTACAATTGGATAATGCGTGCAAGCCAATAAAAGTGTATCAATGTTAGGAGATTTCTCTAGTAATAACTCAATGTCTTTTTGGATGATTTTCTTTCCCTCTTCTGTTTCATGTTGGCCATTTTCAATGAGTGGAACCCAAGCTGGACAAGCGTGCTGATAAAGTGTTGTTTCAGGAGAGAATTTTTCTAACTCAATTAAATAAGATTCGCTTTTTACTGTGCCTTCAGTAGCCAAAAGTCCAATGGAATGTGAGTTGGACATGGCTCCAACAAGTTCCGTACTCGGTCTAATGACACCTAAAACTCTTTTGTCAGGAGCGTGTTTAGGAAGGTAATTTTGCTGAATGCTTCTGAGTGCTTTTGCTGAGGCAGTGTTGCAAGCCAAAATAACTAATGGACATCCAAGGTCAAACAATTTTTGAATAGCAGCCAAAGTGAATTCATAGACTTCTTCAAATGAACGTGTGCCATAAGGAGCTCGAAGATTGTCACCATAGTAAATGAAATCATATTCAGGTAGTTTTCCTAAAAGTGACTTTAAAATGGTTAATCCTCCATATCCTGAATCAAAAACGCCTATTGCTCCCATGGTACAAAAATAACAAAAAATAGAATGACCTTATTGATTCAAGTGGAATAATGAAATATATTTGAATCAATTACGTTATTTAATAGAAAGTGAAATGATTGCATAAAAAAATGTATTTTTGTACTAGATGAAATGGTGGTTGATTTATATCTTTTCCTTTTTAGCTTCATTGTCAAATGCACAAGAGGCCTACAATGCTTGTGATAAAGCCTTAGAACTTTGTCCAAACACTGTTTATACTGTTAATAACCATCAAGCAAATAAAACACTCTGTAATGGTTGCGAAGATGATTTTAACTATTGCTTTGTGGGGCAAAACACAATTTGGCTTAAATTTCAAACAAATGCAAACGGTGGAGCGATTACCATACAATTTTCAACTGTTCAGTTTTTGAATTTACCCAACCAAGGATCCACTTACCATGCGGCACTTATTCAAGCTAATGTTCCTTGTAATTCAGTGAGTTATACACAATTGGGTAATTGCTTGTCGGATGTTACAGGAAATCAACAAATCAATGCTACCAATTTAGCGCCTTTGACAACTTATTACTTGGTGTTGAGTGGTGGTAAAACCGGTGCTGCTACTTTGCCTGCTGAGTTTTCATTAAATGTTCAACTTTCCGGAACAGCTATTGATCGACCGATTCCTTATATTAACTTAGGTGTATCTTCTACAATTTGTGCCAATCAAACAGCTGCTATTATGGCGGATCGTTTGCATTGTGAGGAGCCAGGAAATTTTAGATGGTATGTTAATGGGACACTTTTTGCAGAATCGACCAACGATTCAATCATTTTGTCGAGTACTCTTCAAACAGGAGATGTTATTTCAGTAGAAACGGACTGTTTTTCTACCTGTTTAGTAACTGTATCGAACACATTACCGCCAGTTACAGTGACGAGCGTATTGGCTGATGCTGGAACAGATGTCACAATTAGAGAAGGAGAAACGGTTCAGTTGCAAGGAGCAATGGATGTTCATTCCATCGTTGAGTGGAGCCCAAGTTATTCCTTAAATAATCCTTATATTCGTTATCCAATCGCTAATCCATTGGAAACAACTACTTACATGATGGCGGTAACAGATACAATATCGGGATGTACAGCGTATGATTATGTTACTGTTTTTGTTGATAAATCTTTGTTTATTCCCAATACTTTTTCACCAAATAATGATGGAGAAAATGATACATGGGTCATTTTAGGAATTGAAAAATATCCTGACTGTCAGGTTTCAATCTATGATAGATGGGGGCAGCCTGTTTTTTATTCAACAGGTTATCCTGTTCAAAAAGCATGGAATGGTGAGGGAAAGATTGGGAAATTAAATGAAGGAGTTTATTTCTACGCCATTGAGTTGAATGACGCAGACAAACAAACGTTAAAAGGTACCATAACATTGATTAGATGATGAGAATTACTAGTTTGATTTTGTTTGTGTTTTTCGTCGTGTTTGCTCCTTTCGCACAGCAAACTCCTCAGTATGCGCAATGGAATTTTCATCAATTTGCAGTGAATCCAGCTCATGCAGGCATTAAAGATTGCATAGATTTGCACAGTGTGTTTAGAGCGCAATGGGTTGGTATAAAAGGTGCGCCTTATAGCGGATTTGTCACAGCTAGCGTGCCGTTAAAAAGTAAGCGTGATAAATACCTAAGTTACCGACATGGTATAGGTGCTAAATTTGAAGCAGATCGAATAGGTCAATTTGCTGCTAATCGCGTTAATTTAGCTTATGCCAGTCACATGAATTTTAGTGAGTACAATCGCTTGTCTTTGGGGATTTATGCTGGAATTTTACAATTTGGATTTAATCATGGAGAAGCTACCACAATAACACCTGACCCAACTGTTATGCGTGAAATGGTTTTGATTCGTCCAGATGCTCATTTTGGAGCTTGGTGGAATGGGAAAAACTATTACATTGGATTCATGGCCAATCAATTGATTGTTTCTAAATGGAAAATAGGTGATGACTCAAGGTTTAGATTAAATTTTGCATTGAATGGTGCGTATCGTTATGCTATTAATGAGAATTTTACATTGATTCCAAGCTTGATGTTTCGTATTCCAATTATCGGTCCAGCAAATGCGGACATTAATTTACACATGGATTATCAAAATATTGTTACAATAGGCGTGGGGTATCGTACACAAGATGCTTTGTTAATTTCAGCTGGATTTAAAATTAGTCAACGTTTTGGAATTCAATATGCCTTTGAATACACGGTAAGTGGATTGAATAAAGTGAGTAATCATACACATGAAGTAGGTATTAGCTTTTTAACTTGTCGTCCTGTTAATACATCAACAAGTAAGTGTCCTCTTTTTGAATAAATTAATTTTCAATATCTTGAAAATCAAATGAGAAAGTTGTGCCATTTGAATCACGACTTAAATTCATTTTACCAGAAAGTTGTTCTGTTAATGTTTCAATCAATAACAAACCAAAACTATTCGTGTTAATTTGTTCTTTCCAAGTTCCGTTATCATGATAAGTTATTTTTAATTCGTTGTTTATTTGATTTTTATTGATGTTTATTTCAATAAAAGGTTTATCTGTTTCTGTAAAAGCATGCTTTAAAGAATTTGTCACAAGTTCATTAACAATTAAACCAAACGGAACAATTGCTTCCCCTGAGATGCTGTCAATGTTTGATTGGATGGAGTATTCTACCTTTTTAGAGATGTTGTCGGCTTCAATAATGGTTGTGATTAATTCATTCAAATAATCTGTTAATCGCAAGTCTAAAAGCAATTCATTTTGATATAATTTTTGATGAATCAATGACATGGCCATTGCTCTATTGATGGATTCTTGTAAGTAACCTTGCATTTCTTCATTTTCAATTTCAGCTTTTTGCAAACGCAATAGACTTACAATAATTTGCAAATTATTTTTAACGCGGTGATGGATTTCTTTAATTAAAATAGTTTTTTCATTGTTTTGAGTAAGAATTTGAGTGTTTTGAGTTGTTAATTGCTCATTGGCTTCTCGAAGCTTTTGGTCTGAAAACTGATTGATTTGCGTAAAAATATGAAAGAAATAAAAATTGAGGATGATACCAACTAGTAATTCAAGCAAAAAGGTAAATTTTTGATAATCTGTTTTTGGCACTAAACTAGCTGTGTTTTCATTTAAAGCAGTGAAAACAAAGAGGATAATAAAAACAATGCTAAAGCATAATAAAAACAAAGCTGCCTTTCTACCTAAACCGTAATAAGCTAGGTTAATGGATGCTAAAATCCACACAAAATCAACGATGTGATTGTTATTGTGAAAAAAAACAAGGGCAATGCAAGAGACAATAACACCAGTGATGCTGTAAAGCAAAAAAACTGTTTTATAGCTGCGTTTTAGGTAAAGGTGAATGATGTTGTAGAGGCTGATGAGCAGGCCTGCAGTCATGGATAAAGTACTTTCGATGGAATCAAAGTAGTATGCAAATGTCAAAGCGATAAAAATGAATAAAAACGCATAGGAAATTCGATAAGCTAATTCTACTCTAAGTTCATCGTGATACTGTTCAACTTCTTCTGAAATATTATTGTTCTTCATAAGTGGTTGTTTTAACAAATATAATCATTTTTATAAAAAGAGAGCAGCAATTGCTTTGTTGATAAGAAAAAAAACAAATCATTGTTAAAAAGTCAATTTTTGGCACGAATTTAGTTACTTTTGTTCTTATGAAAAGACGTGAATTTATTGTACTAATTTTTCTTTTTGCCATTTCTTCTTCGGTTTTACATGCAGGAGGAATTGAACGTGCTTTTGAATCTTTGAAAATGTATGATTATTTCAAAGCTAAAAAGTCTTTTACTAAGCTTTTAAAAAAGAATGAAAGCATTGGCTCATTTGGTTTAGCGACTATTTTTTTTCGCACTGACAATCCTTTTCATTCGCTAGATTCAGCTTATGTTTACATTAATAAATCTAAAAATAGCTATGAGTTACTAAAACCAAAAACGCAGCTAAAATATCAATCGTTTATTTCTCAGCAAAAAATAGATAGTTTGCGTCAAGAGGTGAGTACTCGTTATTTTAAAATGGCAACTCAAGAACATACGGTTGAAGCGTACCAGCAGTTTATTACCAATCATCATTGGGCGAATGAACTTAAAAGAGCAGTGTTTTTAAGAGATAGTCTTGCTTTGGATAAAGCAAAAAAACAAGACGTTTCAAGTGCATTTGCTCATTTTTTGGAAGAATATCCTTTAAGTGAATTACATGCTGAGGCTACAGCTTTGTTAATGGATGCACAATATGAAGAGACAACTAAAGATCGCACTGTTCAAAGTTACGAACAGTTTTTGGCAGAATTTCCAACTAATAAAAATCACGCGAAAGCTGAAATGATGCTATATGAATTGGTAACAAAGCCCAACACAATAGCATCGATAGAACATTTTTTAGCAAGTTATCCTACCAATCACATGCGTAATTCTGCATGGGAGCGTTTGTATCAGTTGAGCATGTATGATTATTCAGCAGCAACTATTCGTGCTTTTGCAGAGAAATACCCTGACTATCCAATGATGGAGCAATTGGAAACGGATTTGGAATCCATTGGATTGGAATTGTATCCGTTTGAAAAAGGGCAATTTTATGGCTATATGAATGCTCAAGGAAAAGAGGTAATTTCTGCAAAATATGAGACAGCTGGACTTTTCAAAGAAGGTTTGGCATTGGTTTCTCAACATAATAAATATGGATATATCAATAAAAAAGGCGAACTTGTTATTGACATGCTTTTTGATGGAGGCTATGATTTTGAGCAGGGTAGAGCTATTGTTGAGAAAAAGGACCTTTATGGAATGATTGACCGCTCTGGAATCGTTGTTTTTGAACCTGTTTTCAAAGAGTTAGGGTCTATTTCAGAAGGCGTTTTATTTGGGTTGAAAGATAGTCTTTATGGTTATTATTCTAGTTCTGGAGAGCAAATCATTGAAAATCGTTTTACAGAGGCGTTTTCTTTTTCGAAAGGATTGGCAAAAGTGGAAGAGAAAGGTTTGCAGGCTTACATTGATAATCAGGGTGAATATGTTGTTTTTCCAGCTTTTGAAGAAATTGAGTTTTTTACTGATTCATTACTTGTGTTTAGCGATGGGGAAATGTATGGATTGATGAAGCGTTCCTGTCAGATTGTGGTTCCAGCGAAATACGACCAAATAGGGAAGTTATCAGAAGGATTGGCTGTCGTTGTTTATGATGGTGACTTAGGGTATATCAATAGTAAAGGCGAAGAAGTGATTGCGCCTCAGTATGATTTGATTCCAAATTTTATGGAGCGTTCTAGCTTTAAAAAAGGAGTAGCCATCGTTGCTAAGAACAATAATTTTGGCATAATCAACACCAAAGGAAAAGAAGTAATTCCATTGAAAAATGAAGATGTTGGTAAATGGTCTGATTTAATAGCTGTTAAACGCAAGAAAAAATGGGGGTTTGTCAATCAAACGAACCAATTGCTTATTCCAGCAAAGTATGATTTTGCTGAAAGTTTTGTAGGCAATTTGGCAATGGTACAAGAAATGTCTCTTTTTGGCGTGATTGATAAAAAAGAAACAAAAATTGTTGAAACAGGTTATACCAATGTTGAGTTTACTAAAAATCAATTTATTATAGTGAACAATGGTGCTTTGTATGGCGTTGTCGCTTCTAATGGACAATTAGTTGTACCAATGACTTATCAAAGTATTCGTATATTTGATGAAAAATTATTAATTTTAACAGACTCAAAAGGGATTTCTTACTTTGATACATCAAACCAATCATTGATTAAATTAAACGAAAATGAATAATTTTTTAGCACGTTTGGAAAAATACAAATATGGCATGTTTGTCATGGTGGTATTTTTTGTTGCTTTTTCAATGATTCGAATTCAAACGGGGTTTGTTGAGCGTCCTAATTTGGCAGAAATTTTGAATACCAAACAAGATGATCTAATAGAATTGAAAATCGAACCGATAGAAATGGTAGAGGAACGCATAGCTGCTTCTGGAGCTGTTCAAAATTTGGTTAATGATGAAAATAGTAATGGAAAAGGTAGTAGTGGTGGAAACATGGCTACACCTGAAAGCTATACTTCGGCACGTTCTTTAAAGGATGTTGAAAATAGTGTGTATGAACTAGAGCGTAGTTTTTTTGAAGAAACAGGAGGTGCCCAGGCACGTGCTGCAATCCAAAAAGAAATGGATCAACGCAAAAAAGAGCAAGAAGCAAAACAACAAAAAAACGAAACAAATACAACTCAAAAAGGCGGTGGTCAAAACAGTGTTGGAACTTCTGTGAAAGGAAATGTATTGGTGAGCTATAGTTTAAAAAATAGATCTGGTCAGTATGTGCCTGCTCCTGGTTATATGTGTCCACAAGGTACAACGGGTAAAATAATAGTTAACATCAAAGTTGATAATAGTGGAAAAGTGATAGATGCCAAGGTGAATTCCGCTTCCTCTAATAATGAGTGCATGGTTTCTTATGCATTAGAGTTTGCTTACAAGTCCCGCTTTAGTTACAAAGCAGATGTAGGAGTTCAAGAAGGAACAATTACTTATACTTATGTCAATTAAGCAGCTATGAAACGGTTAACACTAAAAGATTTTCTATTAAAAAACAGCCAATTAGACGAAGCTGCAATTGATGAAGAATTGTGTAAACAAGACGGAAAAATCAAACGCAAAGAATTTAAAAAGGGAGAGTTTTTGTTACAAGCGGGGGAGTTATGTCGTTATTCATTTTTTGTTGAAAGTGGTTTGCTACGTTACTATTCCATTGATACAAAAGGGAAGGAGCACATTTTGCATTTTGCACCTGAAGGTTGGTTTTTAGCCGATAGAGATAGTTTGTTTTTTAATAGCCCTTCTTCTTATTACACTGAGGCGTTGGAGGATAGCGTTATTATTTTGTTTGAACGTGATTTCTTTTCTTCTTTTTCAAAAGATGCCATAGTGGCGTATCAAATGAATGAATTGTTACTTCAAAAACATATTCGACACTTACAAAAACGAATCACACAATTGCTAAGTGCTACAGCTGAAGAACGTTATCTTGATTTTGTTGAATTGTATCCAGATATCTTATTGAGAGTACCTCAGTGGATGGTTGCTTCATATTTGGGTGTGGCACCAGAAAGTTTAAGTCGTGTGAGAAAAGATTTGGCTAAAAAATGGAAAGAAGAAGGAAAGTAATTTATAAATTAAGTATTGTTTTTCCTTTTATTAAGCTAATATGACAATTGTCTCCTCTTATTTCATACGTTTCTGAAACGACGTTTTGTCCATTTGCAAAACCTTTGAACAAAATAATTTCTGTTTTGTTTCTAACGTAGTTCAAATGATTGTCTTCTAGTACAATATAAGAATTGTTCTCGTTAAAAGTTGGGTTTTCAAAGTATATTTTTTCTCCAGTACTTTGAACGACAGAATAGGTGCTATCCAAAGCTGATCCATTGACCTTAAGCGTGATTAAGCGATATTCTTCTGTACACACTTCATCGTCTTTCTTACAATTAGAAAGAGCAATTGCAAAACTAGCAATGATAACAAGTAATAAGTTTTTCTTCATTTTTTAGCGTTTACTTTGCATGTTTTCACGAATTTCTTTCATGAAACTAGAGGCATAGACGAAGTCTAAAATTTCTTGGTTATCTGTTGTTATAATTGAATTACGATCACCTTCCCACCATTTTTGCCCTTTATGAATAAAGATGACACGGTCTCCAATTTCAATAACTGAGTTCATATCATGGGTAATAACGATGGTCGTCATGTTGAATTCATACGTTAACTCACGAATTAATTCATCAATTACAATAGAGGTTTTGGGGTCGAGGCCAGAGTTTGGTTCGTCACAGAATAAGTATTTTGGTTGCATTGCAATGGCACGAGCAATAGCAATACGTTTTTGCATACCACCACTTGTTTCTGCTGGATATAATTTATTTTTACCTGTCAAGTTTACACGTTCCAAACAAGAATTGGCTCTATCCAACATTTCACTGTTTGACATTTTCGTAAACATACGCAATGGAAACATCACATTTTCCTCTACAGTCATGGAGTCAAATAGGGCAGACCCTTGAAAAAGCATGCCAATTTCTTTTCTAATTTCTGTCTTTTCGGTACGTGACATTTCTAAGAAATTACGTCCATCAAACAATACTTCACCAGTTTCTGGGGTATGTAGTCCAACAATGTTTTTTGCTAAAACAGATTTTCCACTACCAGAAGCACCAATAATTAGATTGACTTTTCCTTTTTCAAACGTTGCGTTGATATCATGTAAGACATGATTACCTTTAAAGGTCTTGTTGATGTTTTTTACTTCAATCATTAGAGGAGCAATAATTGAGTTAATATTAAGTTCAATACCAGCACAGTGATACTATTTGTCACAACAGCTTCTGTCGCTGCTCTACCAACTTCAAGTGATCCACCTCTAGTGTAGTATCCATAATAAGAAGCAATAGAAACAATTGTAAAAGCAAAGAACAATGTTTTTACCAAAGCATAAGTAACCTCAAAAGGTCGGAAGAAAGCACGAATACCGTAAATGTAATCTTCTGTAGAGCCTAATCCTGTGCCAACAAGAGCAACCCAGCCACCAACTAAACTAAGCGCCATGGAAATAATAACTAAAATAGGAAAGAATGTTACAGCTGCAATAATTTTTGGCAATACTAAATAGTTTAATGAATTAACCCCCATGATTTCTAAGGCATCAATTTGTTCTGTAATGCGCATTGTTCCTATTTCAGAAGAAATGTTCGAACCCACTTTACCAGCAAGAATTAAAGAAATAATTGTTGGTGAGAATTCTAAAATCGTTGTCGAACGCGTAATATACCCAACAGTGTATTTAGGTAATAATGGGTTGTCAATGTTTGATGAAATTTGAAGCGCAATAACTGCACCGATAAACACAGACATGATAGCAACAATCGAAATTGAATTGATACCAATAATCTGGATTTCGTCAAAAACGCGTATACGGAATACCTTCCATTTTTCTGGTTTAGCAAAAACAATTCCAAGCATTTGGAAGTATCTGCCGATATGTTCAAATAGTTTTTTTATCACAAAGCACTAAGTTAATATAAAATTTCGTTTTTTTGTAGTTTATTTCTAAAATAACGTTCAAAAATTGGAAACGACTGCAAAAATAAAAACAATTTTGAAAAAATACCTACCTGAAGGTACAGAAGATTACATTGTTTCATTGTTTGTATCTTTTTCTGTCTCTTTTAAAATTGTAAAACCTCGTTCCACAAAGTTAGGAGATTTTAGAGTAAATGGACTAGAACAGCCACAAATAACAGTAAATGGAGATTTGAATCCTTACTCATTTTTAGTGACAACCGTTCATGAATTTGCTCATTTAAAAACGTGGATTGAGCATGGAAGAAGTGTTAAACCTCATGGAAATGAATGGAAAAAGAATTTCATTGAGTTGATGTATCCAGTTATTCAGAAAAATTGTTTACCTAAAGACATTGAACAAGCTTTGTTAAATTCTTTTATGAACGTTAAGGCGTCATCTTGTAGTGATGTACAGTTAAATCGTGTTTTAAAAAAATACGATGTCAATGAAACAAATGGCATTTTATTAGAACAACTACCAAAAAATACTATTTTTGTATTAAATAATAAGGCTTTTAAGAAAGGTGAATTAAGAAGAACACGTTATATGTGTACCGAATTGACATCTGGAAAACAATACCTTGTATATAAATTAGCAACAGTTGAACGAATTGAAAATGAACACATCTAATTATGCAATTATTATGGCAGGCGGCGTTGGTAGTCGCTTTTGGCCTATGTCAACTCCTGACAGACCAAAACAATTTATTGATGTGTTAGGCATTGGCAAAACGCTTATTCAAATGACCTATGAACGATTGATTCAATTGGTTCCAAAAGAAAATGTGTTTGTATTGACAAATGAAAAATACGTTGATTTAGTTCAAACGCAACTGCCTGAATTGGCAAGAGGAACGATCTTGACAGAGCCTCAACGTAAAAATACTGCTCCTTGTATCGCTTATGCAGCGGCAAAGATATATGCTATTGACCCAAATGCTTGCATGATTGTTTGCCCTTCAGATCATTTGATTTTAAAAGAAAAAGCTTTCAGAGAAACGGTGAATAAGGCCATTGATAATGCTACAAAAAATGATAAAATTGTAACATTAGGAATTAAGCCTACTCGACCTGATACAGGATACGGTTATATTGAGTTTTCAAAAGAATTGATCAATCAAACAGGTGAAGTAACAGAAGTTTTACAATTTAGAGAAAAACCAAATTTAGAAACAGCCGAATTATTCGTAAAATCAGGTAATTTTTATTGGAATTCAGGTATTTTTGTTTGGAAAGCTTCAGTAGTTTTAGAAGCACTAAGCAAATATCAACTAGACTTGTATGACTTGTTTTGCTCAAATACTGCTGCATACAACACAAATAACGAGCAAGATTTTGTAAACAACGCTTTTTCTGTGTGTCAAGATATTTCTATTGATTACGCTGTAATGGAAAAAGCGGACAATGTAGATGTTATTTTATCTAATTTTGATTGGAGTGATTTAGGAACGTGGAAAAGCTTAAATGAACATTTGGAAAAAGATACGTTTAACAATGCAATCATCGGCGACAATGTTCATACCTTTAATGTTAAAAATTGTTTGATCAACATGCCAAATGACAAATTGGTATTAATTGACAGTTTGTCCAACCATATTGTTGTTGAAGCAGATGGAGTATTGATGATTTTGAAAAATTCAAATGAACAAGAGTTGAAAAATTACTTAAAAGCGATTGAAAATAAATAATTAGAGTTCTTTAAAAACAACAGAGGCTACTTGATTCAAGTAGCCTCTGTTGTTTTTATTAATGACGTCAGTCTGTCTAAAAACTTCTTTTTTAAACAAACTATTCACAAAAATATACAAATA
>CAZOKJ010000011.1:0-73270 GCA_964580465.1 uncultured Fluviicola sp.
CATAACTCTTTTATATATTCAGTCAAAACTTCCCTTTAGCTAAAAGTTCCTTTCTAAAGGGATAAAATGTTTCGCCTATTCATTTTACAATAATACATAAAAAAACTTATAAATCATCAAATGGGCTTCTGATTTTTTCAATATATTTTTGAGATACGTGTGTATATATTTGAGTTGTATTGAGACTATTATGCCCTAAGAGCTCTTTAATTAAATCAAAGTCCAGCTAAATTGCTATTTAAAAAAGAACTTATAAATGTCATTTCCATTTGCATAAACCATTAAGGTAATTAATAGAATGAAGCCAACATACTGAGCGTATTCTAATACTTTTTGAGGAGCTTCTTTCCCTGTGATGATTTCGTATAAAAGAAAAACAACATGTCCACCGTCTAACGCCGGAATAGGTAAAATGTTCATAAAAGCTAAAATAACAGAAAGTAAAGCAGTAGCCGACCAAAATACTTTCCAATCCCACACAGGAGCAAATATCTTGCTCATTGAACCAAAACCTCCTACTTGTTTAACACCTTCTTTAGAGAATACCAATCCCATTGATTTTACATAATTGCTCAATGTCTCAATTCCTAAAGCTGCACCAGCAGGGAAAGCTTCAAAAAAGCTGTACGTTTCAGTTGCATAAGGAATGTTGTAATAATTATATCCCATTGGTTGAAAACCGATGTGACCGTTGGAATCAACAGCAGCGTTTAATACATGCGTTTCATTGTTTCTGACTACTTCTACTTCAACAGTTTTGTTTTTATTATTCATTAAAGCTGTTTGCAAGTCATTAAAGTAAGGTGTAGGTTGTTGGTTGATGCCAATGATGCTGTCATTAACTTTTAAACCAGCTTCTAAGGCTTTAGATCCATCAGGGATGTTAGAAACAACTGTTGGCATGCGTAAAACGTACAAATCAGTATATCCGTTTTTTAACGCAATTTGATCAAAGTTTTTAGGTAACTGAATGGTGTGGTTTTCGCCATTTCTTTTTACTGTAATTTGACGCTCTCCTTCGATAACAATGCTTGAAAATACTTTATTGATGTTATCTACTTTTTTGTTGCCAACCATTAAAGGAATATCGCCATCTTCTAAACCAAATTGCTTTAATTCAGGATAAGCCACAGCCATGCCAAATTTTTCAGCTGACTCAGTTGTTAGGTATTGTTTGCCCCAAACAAATAAAATCATGGAATAAATAAACAAAGCCAACAAGAAGTTAACTGTCACTCCGCCAATCATAACGATTAATCGCTGCCAAGCTGGTTTGGAACGAAACTCCCATGGTTTTGCTGGTTGAGCCAATTGATCTTTGTCCATAGACTCGTCCACCATTCCTGAAATTTTAACATAACCTCCTAATGGCAACCATCCGATTCCCCACTCAGTTTCTCCAATTTTTCGTTTGAACAAGGAAAACCAAGGATCAAAAAATAAGTAAAATTTTTCAACCTTAATTTTAAATAATTTTGCAGGAATATAGTGACCAAATTCGTGTAAAACAACTAAAATAGATAACGATAAAATTAATTGTGCAGCTATAATTAGAACTTCCATGTATTGTTTGTTTCAAATTTTAAAAGAACAAATATAGTGAATCTTACTTATAGTCAACTATTTTTTAATTGTTGATTTTTATTCTTAACTTATTTTTAGATTTTTTTTGATTTTTATTTGTAAATTAGTCAAAAAATTCAACTTTACTATGAAAAAAATACTCCTCTTATTGGTGTTGTTTCCAAGTGTTTTGCTATCTCAAGCACCCGAGATTTCTCAAAAATCACTACAAGATATCAATGCTATTAACCGTTCAAAAGCATTCATCCCAAAAGATGAAATTTTACTTAGAGAACTGCCAATTATGCTGATTGATAATGCTTATTATGTGTCTTTTGTTGGTAAGTTACGCTCATTGAATGATGCAATTTCACCTAAAGAAGGTGTGATTATTGGTCAAGGTAAAGGATTAATTAGAAGTGTACGCATTCGTTTGGATAAGTTGGATGTTATTTCTTCGCTTTCGATGTTATCTCATTTAGAACTGGCGGGTAAAATTAAACCGTACTTAAATAAAGCATTGTTTGATACACGTGTTGATAGTGTTCACACAGGCTTGGGATTGGATAGAGCTTATACAGGTAAAAATGTTTTAATAGGGATCAACGATTGGGGATTTGATTATACTCACCCAATGCTTTATGATACGTTGTTGCAACAAACGCGCATTTTTGCCGCTTGGGATCAATTTAAACGCTCAGGACCGCACCCACAAGGTTACGCTTATGGTACAGAGTATGCAACTGCGGCAGCATTATTAGCAGCTCAAACAGACACGACAAATCAGCTCAATCATTCAACGCATGGAACACATGTGGCGGGTATCGCAGGAGGAAGTGGAGCAGGAGTAATGAGTAAAGGTATGGCCTTTGAAGCTCAATTTTTGCTAACAACTATTTTAGTTGACGAAGCTGCTGTACTAGATTCGTGGAATTGGTTGTATGATAAAGCACATGAAGCTCAAAAAAACTTAGTAGTCAACATGAGTTGGGGATTGTATCATTTTGGAACAAGCGATGGTTCTTCATTGTTAAGTCAAGCTATTACAGAATACACTGATTTAGGTGTTTTATTTGTTTCATCAGCAGGCAATAATGGTGGTGTGAAATTTCATTTTAACCGTACATTTAATAATGATAGTATTAAGTCTCGCATTACTTTTTATGATTATGCTTTGCACGACTCTCTTTGGGGACAAAGCATTCATGGCTGGGGTGAAGTAGGTAAGAATTTTGAAGTGAAAATACAGGTAAAGCAAGGAATTACAAACATTGCAGAAACTCCTTATTTTTCAACGTTGATGAATGGATATGACGAAGGATTTATTGTTGTTAATATAAATGATACTATTTGGTATAATATTGCTGGTCAATCTTCTCATCCTCAAAATGGTCGACCAACTGTGCGTTTTCGCATTAAAAATAAACACACCAATTATTTGATAGACTTGGTTGTACGAGCTCAAAGTGGAGAAGTGCATTTTTGGAATTTAGTAGAACTAACAACCAATGGGGGGAATTGGGGACAAAGCTTTAATTCTGGTGGTGCTGGATACATCGCTGGAGATGCTAAATATGGTATTGGAGAACCCTCTTGTGCGGAAGATTGTTTAACAGTAGCGGCGCATATTTCGGAATACTTACATTCAAATGGAACCACTTTATTAGGTGGCGCAAGAGAAACGTTTTCTAGCATAGGGCCTTTGTATAGTGGTATTCACAAACCGGATATTTCAGGGCCAGGTTCTCAAGTGATTAGTTCCATTTCATCATTTACAACTGACACTTATACACCAATGTATTCAACAACGTTTAATGGTAGGACTTATGATTTTGCTAAGCTTTCTGGTACTTCAATGTCTTCTCCTGCTGTTGCTGGTATTTGTGCTTTGATTTGGGAAGCAAATCCATATTTGTCTCCTCGTCAAGTGAAACAAATCATCATGGAAACTGCTCGTCAAGATAATAAGACAGGCGTTATTTCAGCTCCAGGAAGCGTGGAGTGGGGAATGGGTAAAGTAAATGCTCGTTTGGCTGTTAAGTTGGCATTGGAATCTTTAGGATTAGAAAACATGGACGTTCAGACGAACGATAATTGGCAAGTGTTTCCTAACCCTTCTTCGGATGTTATCTCTATCAATGGATTGGAAAATAGTACAAGCGTACATTTAGTTGACGCTTCAGGAAAAATGATTTCTTTAGATGCTAAACAAACTTCGTGGTCTGTAAAAAATCTTACTCCAGGGATGTATGTTATTCGAGTAGTCTCAAATAATAGTGTTTATCAAAAGAAATTAACGATTTTCTAATAAAGTTGCTAATACCATTTAATAACAGGATGTTGCTCGGTCAACTCCTGTTTTTTTTGTTCAATTTGTATCGCATGTTTTTCTTTGTCAACTGATTGATGCTCTGAAAATTGATTTACTTTGAGTACTTTTTGATTCAATTCTTTCGTTTCGGCTGAACAAAAACTAGTTTCAAATTGCTTCCAGACATATTTAATAGCCTCTACAGAAGGATGAACACGATCTTCTTTGTAAAAACGATAATCCCTTAACACATCGATTACTAATTCGTACGATGGAAAATAAGAACAGTTTTCTTCGAATGATAATTGTTGAACTACTTCAATGAGTCGAGCTTTGGAAAGATTGTTTTCTACCAAACCATCTTTTACATGACGAACAGGACTTACAGTAAAAACGATGTGTGCAGAAGGATTTACATTTCTAATTTGCTCAATAGCTAAAATCCAATCTTGCAACATTTCATAAGGAGAAGATAAAAATTTGGAGAATTGAGCAGCTGGCATTTTGTGGCAATTGGCAACTATTTCATTCGTGTCATTGAGTTCATATCCCCATGCTGTACCAAAGGTAACAACGATTATTTTGGCACTAGTTAAGGCTTGTTTAAATTCCTCTTTTATAGTCGCCAATTGTTGAGAAATTTCTTCTTTCGTTTCTCCGCTAATTAACGTGCTTGCATCCCATGAATAAAAACGATTGTCGCGCTCAAAAATCCGTTCTTCTGAAACAATATTTAATGAACGCATAACATTGTTTGCCAACGCAGTAGGATGAAAAATAGTGCCAAAAGGATTAGCTATTGTAGTGTGGCCTGTTTTTTTTATCCAAGTTGCAATTTCGTCTGAAAAACAACTTCCCATTAAAACTATTTCGTTACCGTGCTCTAATTTAACTGCTGAAATAGGAGTCGAAAAAGTAAGAAAAAAATCTTCCATTTTTAAGCTAACTTATTAAAAACAAAAAGAGGAAGTAAAACTTTGAGTAATTACTTCCTCTTTTCGCTAAACCATGCTAAAACTATAAAACCCAAAAACTACAACTATGAATTGTGTTATTAGACACTACAAATATATAACCTTAAATTGAATTAAAAAAATATTTTCTACAAAAAAATGTTAAAAACTTTATTATTTTTTTTTCATAACAATTTGAAATGAGGTAAGTTGCTTGTGTTTACAATGCTTTGAACGAAATTTAATTGTATTCAATAAATGAATTATTTTTACGTTTTTAATAAAAACAAAATGTGATATCGAATGAAAATGTTAATTTTAACAAGATTTCATTAGTAATTAAATCAATCAAACACAATGAATTTATATTCTACCAAACAAAAATGGAAAATAGCCTTGCTTATCATTGCTTTATGCTTAGTAGGTGTTTCTTTATTTGTTTCTAACCAGATCGTTACACGTGTGGGGGTGCAAGAGCGTCAGCATGTACAACAATGGGCAGGAGCAATGAAAAAACGAGTAGAATTAATTCAATTTACTAATAGGACCTTATTGCAATTGCGTGAAAAAGAACGCGAAAAAATGCGCTTGTGGGTAGATGCATCTAAAGAAATCGCAAACCCAAATCTATTGAGTATTCCTGAGTTTCCTCTACAAATTGTTAGAGATAACACTGAAATTCCTGTTGTTTTGCTAACAAAAAATGAAGTGTCAGGATATAGAAACATTGCTTTTGATACAACCGACTTAAGAAAAGAATATCCATCGTTGCCCAAAAAAGAGTTAATAAAAAAATACGAAGATTCATTGTATGTATTGGCTCAAAATTGGAAGGGAAAAGGACAGTCTTTTACTTTAGAAGTGTACAAGGGGTTATTTATGACGTATGCTTACAATGATTCAAAGGTCATTGTTCAATTGGAAAAAGAGCGAGATTCATTGTTCAAAGCTTTCAGTAATGAATTGATTGCAAATGAGGGTGTTGTCCCTGTTTTGTTAATCAATCAAGATACCCGAAAGGTGATAGGAACAAACATTCAAGATTCCATTTTAAACCAAAAAGATGTAGAACTTTGGGTGCGAGAAATGTCAAAAAATAAGGATTCTCTAATTATTGATTTTAACAATGAAGAGCGCAATGTCCTTTATTATGATAGCAGTCAAGAATTAAAGCAGTTGAAATATTTTCCATACATTCAATTTCTAATCATTGGCTTATTTGTTTTAATAGCTTACATGCTTTTTAGCACTTTTAGAAAGGCAGAACAAAACCAAGTGTGGGCTGGAATGGCTAAAGAAACAGCCCATCAATTAGGGACACCAATTTCATCTTTGTTGGCTTGGGTTCAATTGTTGGAAACACAAGATGTTGACCCAATGATTGCTCAAGAAATGCAGAAAGATATTGATCGTTTAAATGTTGTAACAGATCGTTTTTCTAAAATCGGAAGTGAATCCAATTTAGAATCAACTGATTTAACAGCTACTGTGTATGAAACAGTTCAATATCTAAAACCTCGCATTTCAAAACAGATTGATTTTACCTATTCAATTTCCGAAGGTTGTGTGGCTAATCATAGCTCATCACTTATTTCATGGGTTATCGAAAATATTGCTAAAAATGCCATTGATGCGATGGAGGGGAAAGGGAAGTTAATGATTGAATTAAACCAGTCTCCAGAATGGGCAAATATTATCATTAGAGACACAGGAAAGGGGATGTCTGCAAAACAAATTCGCACTATTTTTAAACCTGGTTACACTACCAAAAAACGCGGTTGGGGATTGGGATTAACACTTGTTCAGCGAATAGTAACAGAGTATCACCATGGAAAAGTAGTCGTTGTTGAGTCTCAAATTGGTGTAGGTACAACTTTTAAAGTTAGCTTGCCTTTATAGTGATTTCTTAATTGGAACATTGATTGAAGCTTCACTGATTTGCACAGCTCACAGCTTTGTTTCAAGACCTAATCATAGTAAATATAAGCAATTATCAAAAAATCAAAACGCATTCATCTTGATGTATTTCATTTTGAATGTTAAAATAATAATTGTATATTTGCAAACTTTAATCGAAATTGATAAGCAAATTAAATAAAATGGCAACTACAGCAGATATTAAAAACGGTTTGTGTATTAAACACAATGATAAATTGTTTCAAATTGTTGAGTTTCAACATGTGAAACCTGGAAAAGGACCTGCATTCGTACGTACAAAAATGCGTCAAATTGAATCAGGAAGAGTGTTAGATCATACTTTTTCAGCTGGTCACAAAATTGAAATCGTACGTATTGAAAACAGAGAATACCAATACTTATATGAAGAAGCGGATTCATTTGTATTTATGAACAATGAAACATTTGAACAAGTAAACATCCCTAAAGCAATGGTTGAAAAGCCTTTATTTTTACAAGAAGGTTTGACTGTGAATATTTTGTTCCACGCTGAAGAAGAAACGCCATTGGTAGTTGAGTTGCCTTTCTACATTATCTCAGAAGTTACTTATACAGAGCCAGGAGTTAAAGGCGATACAGCAACAAACTCTTCTAAACCTGCAACAATCGCTACAGGAGCAGAAATAAGAGTTCCTTTATTCATTGATAACGGAGAAGTAATTAAGGTTGATACTCGCACAGGTACTTACGTTGAGCGTGTTAAAAACTAATTAGATTTTACAATAACAAAAAAAACAGGGCGTTCTAAAATGAATACCCTGTTTTTTTTTAATAAAAAAGGGGAAACTTAATTCCCCATATCACTCATAAATTTAATGCGCATTAATCGCAACTCTTCTTCTGAATAATCACCATCGAATTCTAAGTAAGCATCACGTAAACTATCTGTTTCCGCTTCTCTAAAGTAATCAAAAATTTCTTCTTGATTATCAGCGTCTAACAAATCATCGATGTAATAGTTAATGTTTACACGAGTTCCAGAAGCTACAATTCCTTCGATTTCCTCAACTATTTCGTCAAATGTTTTTCCTTGTGATCGAGCAATGTCTTCTAAAGGTAATTTTCTATCTATGTTTTGAATTAGTTGTACCTTGAGTCCACTTTTGTTGATTAACGATTTAACGACCATATCTTGTGGTCTATCGATATCATTTTGTTCAACATATTCTTTAATCAATGCTAAGAATGGCGCCCCATATCGAGAAGCTTTTCCTGTTCCAACTCCTTGAATGTTTGTCAATTCATCCATGGTTATTGGATACTGAAAACACATATCTCTTAGCGAAGGTTCTTGGAATATAACAAATGGAGGAATGTTGTTTTGTTTGGAAATCTTTTTGCGTAAATCAATCAATTGTTGGTATAAAACTTCGTCTAACACAGCAGATTTAGAAGAAGAAACAATGTCATCACTATCTTCATCAGCTGAATAATCATGCTCTTTAATTAACATGAAAGATGTAGGGTTTTCTAAAAATTGACGACCAGCATCTGTAAGTTTCACGATTCCATAACTTTCGATGTCTTTCGAAATTAATCCAGCCACTAAGGTTTGTCTAATAACTGCGTTCCAGAAATGTTCGTCTTTATCATCGCCAATTCCAAAGCTTGGTAATTGGTCGTGTTTGTATGATTTAATATCTGAAGTGATTTTACCAGAAATAAATGAACAAATATGTTTTGAGCGTTGCATTTCTTCAAGTTCTGCAATTACTTTTAACAATTTATGAACGAATTCCTGTCCTTCGCGACGCTCTCTAGGGTGGCGACAGTTGTCGCACATCTCGTTGCATTCTTTTTCGTCAAAACTTTCGCCAAAATAATGAAGGATGAATTTTCTACGGCAAACCGATGTTTCAGAATAAGAAACAATTTCGTTCAGCAACTGACGTCCAATTTCTTGCTCAGCAACTGGTTTTCCTTGTAAAAATTTCTCTAGTTTTTCAATGTCTTTGTATTGATAAAAAGCTAAACATTCACCTTCGCCACCGTCACGACCTGCACGTCCTGTTTCTTGATAATAACTTTCAAGTGATTTAGGAATGTCGTGGTGGATAACAAAACGAACATCTGGCTTGTCAATTCCCATACCAAAGGCGATGGTTGCAACAATTACATCAGCTTCTTCCATTAAGAACATGTCTTGATGTTTGGCTCTAGTTGCCGCGTCAAGTCCAGCGTGATATGGCAAAGCATTGATGCCATTTACTTGTAATAATTCTGCTAACTCTTCAACTTTCTTGCGGCTTAAACAGTAAACAATACCACTTTTTCCTTCTTTTGAACGGATGTATTTGATAACCTGTTTATCAATGTCGCGCTTAGGTCGAATTTCGTAGTACAGATTGTCTCTGTTAAACGAAGATTTGAACAATACCGCATCCAACATGTTTAAATTCTTTTGAATGTCGTATTGAACTTTAGGTGTGGCAGTAGCTGTTAAGGCAATGATTGGTACATTAGAAATACACTCAAAAATCTCCCTTAAACGTCTATATTCAGGTCGGAAATCATGCCCCCATTCAGATATACAGTGCGCTTCGTCAATAGCAAAAAATGAAATATTTACTGAAGTTAAGAAGTCAATGTATTCTTGTTTTGTTAAAGACTCAGGAGCAACATATAGCAATTTTGTTTTTCCTGCTGTAATGTCTTCCTTGACACGTGTGATTTCCCCTTTTGTTAAAGATGAATTTAAAAAATGTGCGATTGACTCTTCGTTGCTTACGTTTCGAATCGCGTCAACTTGATTTTTCATCAAAGCTATTAAAGGAGAAACGACAATCGCTGTTCCTTCTGATAATAGCGCAGGTAATTGATAACACAATGATTTCCCCCCTCCAGTCGGCATTATTACAAATGTATTGTTTCCGTCTAATAAATTTGTAATAATGGCTTCTTGCTTTCCTTTGAATGAGTCAAATCCAAAATATCTTCTTAACGCATCTTTTAAATCTACGCTCACCAATTTTTCCATGTTTTTTTTTGCATGTGTGATACTTGATCAGTTTTATACTTTTCTACGAATATACTACAAAAAAAGACAATAAAAAATTTTTTTGTCGAAAAGAAACAGATTTTATTTATTTTATTTCTTTCTTTTTAATGTATTTCATCCTTTCTTTGTGATTGATTGTTAGTTTTTTAAGTTAGATTTTGTCGTTCTTGTAATGTGTTTTGAAGTTTTAATTAATCGAAAATTCAACACCTATTTAATCTAACTCATTTATTCGATTATTTACTCACTTATTAAATTCAAACGCTATTATTTGTTTTATAGTTAAATATCCCTCAATTTTGCAAAAAAAATAAATTTCATGAAAAAGTATTTAGTAATTTTAGCTTGTTTATTTGCTGCAAATTTAAGTGCTACTGCTCAAGAGTCATCTGAAGTTGCAACATCTGAACCAGCTGCTGAAGTTGTAAAAGAAAAAAACTGGAAATTAAAAGTATTGTTTGGTGCTAATGGTACGCAATCTTCTTTTGTAAACTGGAATGCGGGGGGACGTAACAATTTATCTGTAATTGCCTACATTTCTGCTTCTGCTGATTTTGAAAAAAACAAATGGTCTTGGAAAAGCAATTTAGACCTTGCGCTTGGTGGAATGAAGTACTTAGACAAAGCTGGTGCTAAACAAGGTATTCAAAAAACAGATGATAAAATTGACTTGTCAACAAATGTAGGATATAAATTTGCGGATAAATGGCATGCCTCTTTCATCGGTGGTTTTAAAACTCAGTTTATGGACGGTTTTTCTTACCCAAATGATTCTGTGAGAGTATCTACTTTTATGGCACCTGGTTATGCTAACTTTGCCTTGGGTATTGATTATACCCCAACAAAACACTTGTCTCTTTTCCTTTCTCCATTGGCAACAAAAATGACGTTCGTATTGGACGATTCATTGGCTAATGTTGGTGCATTTGGCGTGAAAGACGCTCAATTCAATGGAGATGTTATCCAAAAAAGCAATGGCTTTAGAGGTGAGTTAGGTGCTTATTTTCGCTTGATGTATGCTCAAGAAATTGCTAAAAATGTGAACTTAAAAACAAAGTTGGAACTCTTCTCTAACTATGTTGATAAACCTCAAAACATTGACGTGAACGCTGATATGTTGTGGACTTTTAAAGTAAATAGCTGGTTGTCTGCTTCGTTGAACTGGACACTTATTTACGATGATGATATTAAAATTAGAGATGCAAAAGGTGGAGTAGGACCTCGTACACAATTCAAATCTGTATTAGGTTTAGGATTATCTTATTCTTTGCAAAACTTTAAGGATAAAAAATAAGCATTTTAAACAGGTAATTTAAAAGGGGTGAAAATATGAATTTTTACCCCTTTTTTATTTTTTCGGTATTTGATAATTGTATTTTATACTTGAATGATTACTTTTGTGACATGGTGAAAAAATTGAAAAAACTCAGAACATTTAATTGGATTGTACTTAATCTAATTTTTTTAGTGGTAGTAGCAGGTAGCTTTGTGCGTGTGACTGGAAGTGGAATGGGATGCCCTGACTGGCCTAAGTGTTTTGGTTATTGGGTTCCACCTACAGATGAAAAAGTTTTACCAGAAAACTACAAAGAAACGTATGTGGAAGGTCGTTTAAAGAAAATTGAAAAGTTTTCACGTTTTTTGGCTGGAATTGGTTTGGAAGAAACAGCTCAAAAAATTCAAAATGACCCTAATTTATTGACAGAACAAGAATTTAATGCAGCTAAAACGTGGACAGAATATGTCAATCGTTTGTGTGGGTTCTTAGCTGGAAATTCTATGCTAGTTGCTTTTTTCTGGTTGTTAAAAGTATATCGCAAACGTAAATTTATCTTACTTTCAGTATTAAACTTGATTTTAATGGGATTCCAAGGGTGGTTTGGTTCTATCGTGGTTGCTTCTAACTTGGTTCCATGGGTAATTACGGTGCACATGCTTGTTTCTTTGTTTATTTTAGCGCTACAGTTGTACTTAATTCACCTTATTGGAAAAGAAATTGAACTTCATTCGGATTCTTTAAGAAGTTCAAATGATTCTCCGGTTTATTCAGTTCCAAAATGGATGTATTGGTTGATTGTTGTGAGTTTTATCATTACGATTTACCAAATTTTCTTGGGAACAGGCGTTCGAGAATCGATAGATGCTATGACTAATCAAGGTGTTGTTCGAAAAGATTGGACAGAACAGTTAGGAATGCCTTTTTTCATTCACCGAAGTTTTTCATGGTTGGTATTATTGTTTGTAGCACTCATTGCATGGAAAAATGAACAATTAAACCAGTTTAAGCCTATTCGTTGGATGGCAGCAGTTTTCACAGTTGAATTAATCACCGGTGTGGTATTGGCTTATTTTAACATGCCAGGTTTTGCTCAAATTATTCATTTAGTATTGGCAATGGTATTGTTTTGTATTTTTGTAATGATGATGTTCCGAATGAGAATGGTAAAGGCTGCATAACAAATGATTGTTTTGGGCTACATAGTTTCATTATTAATAGGTATTGTTTTAGGATTAGTAGGTGGAGGAGGAGCTATTTTGTCCATTCCTTTATTGACGTATTTTTTTAGCCAAAGTACCGATCAAGCAACTACAATTTCGTTGATTATTGTTACTTTTTCATCTGTGTTTGGAGTTTTTCAACGAATTGGAGGAAAATTTATATCTTACAGAGAAGCTTTGTACTTTGTTTTTCCGAGTATGGCTTTAGCTTTTGTGTTAAGAAAGTACCGTAAGTACATTATTCCGGATCAATTTTCAGTTTTTGATATAAAAATTACACGTGATTTTGTGTTGGATTGTTTATTGGTTGTTGTGATGATTATTGTATCCATTCGAATGTTTCGCTCTCTAAACAATAAAGAACCAAAAAAACACTTATTCACCTTAAAAAAGGTGTTGTTAATGGGAGCAATTACAGGTTCTTTATCAGGTTTTTTAGGTGCAGGTGGAGGATTTATCATTGTCCCAATCTTATTAGGAATGGGAATGGAGCCCAAAAAAGCAATTGGGACTTCCTTGTTTATTGTTACTATTCAATCATTTGTAGCCTTATTAGGTGATTTTCTGGGTGCATCTACTCATTTTATAGAACAATTTGATTGGCAATTAATCGCCACTGTTTCCATTTTGTCCATTTTTGGAACCCTCATAGGTAGTAAGTTACAAAGCAGATTTTCAGGAGATAAACTGCGGTTTGGTTTTGCAAGTTTGCTGTTAATTGTTGCAATTTTCATTTTTATTGATAGAATTTTGCTTTTTAAGTAGCATAATTTAATTTGAAATACTATATTTGCACCCGTTAAGCAAATGAAAGTTTGCCAGGTCCTATAGCTCAGCAGGTTAGAGCACCTGACTCATAATCAGGTGGTCGCTGGTTCGAGCCCAGCTGGGACCACTTTAAAAATGAAGCACTTACAAAATTGTAGGTGCTTTTTTTTATGATTCAACACAATTTTAACACAATTTCAACACAATTTCAATACATTGCAAAATCATTCTTTAAAATAGTTTATCTTTACCAAAAACAAGTGAAATGAAATTAAAGTACATTATTGCTGATAGTGGAGGTACAAAAACTGACTTTTATGCTGTAACAGTCAATGGTGACGGTTTGCAATTAACAAGGAATTCATATCATCCCTCAGCAATTAACGAAGCATTTGTATTGGAGGAAAGAAAATTTTGGAGCGATTTTGATTTGTCAGATGCTACGCTTGATTTTTATGGAGCTGGTTGTTTAAAAGAAGAAAAGCAAGAAATTGTAAAAAATCATTTAAGAAATATGGGTTTTTTACAAACGAAAGTGGAATCAGATATATATTTAGCATCAAAGTCTTTACGTATTGAGGATGGATTTGTAGCTATTACGGGAACGGGAAGTGTTGTAGTAAAACTAGAAGCAGGTAAAATAACTGAACTACGAGGAGGATTAGGTTGGGAATTGGGGGATGAAGGAGGAGGCTTTTATTTTGGTAAGTTATTGCTTCAAGAAATGAAAGAATACCCTAAAAAAAATCCTGAAATTGAACAAAAGATAGAAAGTTTTAAACCACTAACTGAATTATTTGAGCTTGAAAATGATGCTGCATCGCGTTCAATTTATGCTAAGTTGCCTGTACTTCTTTCGGAATATAAAAGTCATGAATTACTTAAAAATATACACGAAAAGAATATTCAACTTTTTTTTGATTTGTATTTGAAAGGAGTTTCTAAAGTTGGAATTGTGGGAAGTTATGCTTTTCATCAACAAGAGATTTTTCAAAAAATAGCTAATCAGCAATCTATTGAAATAGTGAAGTTTATCGAACGTCCTTTAGAGGAATTAGTAAAAACCTTTTTATTTGTCGAAAAATAATTGGTTATATAGGATATTTTTTGCAACTTGCGTCCTTTATCTCTAGAAAATGAATGAATTGTTAATTGAATCGACAGCTCAAACACCTTTTATTTCGTTTAACTCTCAAACGGGATTGATGGTGATTAAAGGAAGGTCAATACCAGAAGATGCTGATCTTTTTTGGTTGCCTGTGTTGAATTGGTTTGAATCATACATTCAAACAAAGCCAGAAAAAACATTGTTTCGCATTGATTTAGAATATTTCAACATTACTTCGTCGAAACGTATTTTGTTTTTATTGTATCAATTAAATGAAGCCGTGAAACAAAACTCTAAAGCAGAAGTAGAGTGGTACTATCGTTCAGATGACGAAGATATGTTAGAAGTAGGAAAGGATTTTGCTTATATGGTAAGGGTACCTTTTGAATTTATAGTAATTAAAGAACCGGAATTGGTCTAATTAAGTTGTATGAGAACATTTTTTGGTTACATTTTAACCCCATTGTTTTACATTGCTTTTGCCTTGTTTTTATTGATATTCCATCCTATTCAATGGGTTACCTATAAATTATTTGGCTATAAAGCGCACAAATGGAGTGTGGATACATTGAATTTCTTTTTAACTTATTCGTCGCTGATTCTGTTTAACGTACCACTTTTGAAAAATCGTTTCCAATTGCCAACTAATCGCTCCATGATTTTTGTTTCGAATCATCAGAGTACGTTTGATATTCCAGCATTGATTTATTTTTTTCGTAAGTACCACGGAAAATTCATTTCAAAAATTGAATTAGCGAAATCTAATATCCCAAGCATTGCTATCAACTTAAAATATGGAGGAGGAGCTAATATTGACCGTAAAAAATCGGAGCAAGCTATTGGTGAGATTAAAAAATTAGCTGAACGCATGAAAAATAATACTTGGTCGGCTTTTATTTTTCCAGAAGGAACGCGTACCAAAACAGGGAAAATGAAACCTTTTCAAGTTGGTGGAATTGCAACCATAGCGTCTGTTTGTCCTGATGTGTTAATCGTTCCCATAGCGATTAAAGGCTCGTATGAAATGGCAAAAAAGGGAATGTTTCCATTGATGCCTTTTAACTGTTTAAGTTGGGAAGTCTTAGAACCGATTGAAATCAATGGAAGAGATTTATCTACTGTTATCTTAGAAGCAGAGAATGCGATTAAATCTAAAGTGGAGGGATAAAAGCTTAACAATCCAATTTACAAACGTTATTTTTCATAGCAAAGCATAAATTTCATTGTGAGTTGCTAATTCTTTTATTACATTTGTTGCTCAAAAAATTAAAATACTATGGCAGTTTCTCAAAAAGAGCTAGAAGTAAATAAGAACGACGATGACATGCGCTTAAAAATTAGTGCACTCGAAAAAACATTAGCTAAGATATACGAAGGAGGCGGTAAAAAACGCATTGATAAACTTCATGAACAAGGAAAATTAACAGCAAGAGAACGTATAGACTTGTTGTTAGACCCTAATACTGACCGTGTTGAAGTGGGTGCATTAGCTGGTTATGAAATGTATCCTGAACATGGAGGATGCCCTTCTGGAGGTGTTGTAATTGTTATCGGTTACGTTAAAGGAAAACAGTGTATTGTTGTTGCTAATGATGCAACTGTAAAAGCTGGTGCTTGGTTCCCAATAACAGGGAAGAAAAACTTGCGTGCACAAGAAATAGCAATGGAAAATCGTTTGCCTATTATCTATTTGGTGGATAGTGCAGGTGTTTATTTGCCAATGCAAGATGAAATTTTTCCTGATAAAGAGCATTTTGGACGTATTTTTAGAAACAATGCAGTGATGAGTTCTATGGGAATTGTACAAATTGCTGCTGTTATGGGAAGTTGCGTAGCTGGTGGAGCTTACTTGCCAATTATGTCTGATGAGTCATTAATCGTTAATGGAACAGGAACTATTTTCTTGGCTGGTAGCTACTTGGTGAAAGCAGCAATCGGTGAAACAATTGATAATGAAACATTAGGTGGGGCAACAACTCACACAGCTATATCTGGCGTTTGCGACTATAAAACAGAAAATGACGAAGAATGCATTGCTACTATTCGTGATTTAATGGATAAAATTGGTCAACCTGAAAATGCTGGATTTGATCGCAAAGAAGCGGTGCTGCCAAAGCATGAATTAAAATCAATTTATGGTATTATGCCAGTTGATCGTTCAAAGCCTTACAGTACACATGAGTTAATTGAACGTTTGGTGGATAATTCAGAATACACAGAATACAAAGCAGATTATGGACGTTCAATTGTATGTGCTTATGCTCGCATAGATGGATGGAGTGTTGGTATTGTTGCTAACCAACGTGAAATTATTAAAAATGCGAAGGGTGAAATGCAATTTGGAGGTGTTATCTACTCTGATTCTGCAGATAAAGCAGCTCGTTTTATTATGAACTGCAACCAAAAAAATATCCCTCTGGTTTTCTTACAAGACGTTACTGGTTTCATGGTAGGTTCAAAGAGCGAACATGGCGGAATCATTAAAGATGGAGCAAAAATGGTAAATGCGATGGCCAATTCCGTTGTTCCTAAATTTACTATTGTTGTAGGTAACTCATACGGAGCTGGTAATTATGCTATGTGTGGTAAAGCTTACGATCCTCGTTTAATTGTTGCTTGGCCAACTGCTGAAATTGCAGTAATGGGTGGTGCAGCTGCGGCTAAAGTCTTGTTACAAATTGAAGTAGCTACTTTAAAAGGTAGAGGAGAAGAAATTACTCCTGAACGTGAAAAAGAATTGTTCGATACGATAAAAAGTCGCTATGATAAACAAATCTCCCCTTATTACGCAGCAAGTAGATTGTGGGTAGATGCTATTATTGACCCGGCTGAAACACGCAAGGTAATTTCTATGGGAATTGAGATGGCGAATCACAAAAAAGCTGAAAAACCTTACAATGTAGGTGTAATTCAAACGTGATTTTAACGATTTTTAATAAGAATAGGATTGATTGAAAGGTCAATCCTATTTTTTTTAATAACTTTGTAACATGAGATTAGTAAAAATTATTCCACATAAACACTATAAAATTCAAGTGTTTCAATACAATGGGAAATACATTGTAAAAATTGAATTGGGACAATTTGAACAAACGTTTAAAATTGGAGAAACAGACGTTTTTGAGTTGCAAGATGTTGTCAATATGATTACAGATGATTTGTTGAATAATTCGTTGCAACGTTTTGTTGAAATGCGTAAAGATTGGGAAGAGGCTTTTAAAAATAAAAATACAATTAAATAATGAAAAAATTAATGTTTGTTGGTGCATTGGCATTGACGTTGGTTGCTTGTAAATCTGAAAAAAAAGAAGATAAAAAAGAAGAAGTAGCACCAGTTCACACAGCAGCAGCTGCAGTAGATGGCGGTGTTAAAATCGCATTTTATGTATTGGATTCTGTTGCAGAAACTTTTGAAGTATACAAAAAAGAAAACGAAACTTTTGAAAAAGAAGGGCAACAATTACAAAACCAATTGATTGCTATGCAAAAAGAAATGGAGCGTGTTTATAGAGAGTATGAAACAGGTGCGAAACAGCAAATTTTGACACCCAATCAAATGGCTAACTATGAACAAAAAATAGGTTCTTTGCAACAAAAGATAGCTGAGTTTCAAAATAATAAAATGGGAGCTTTTCAACAGCGCCAAATTGAAGCTACAACTGCTATTCAAAATAAAATCAATAAATACAGCGAAGAATTTTGTAGAGAAAATAAAATTGATTTGTTGTTGGTAAGCGGAACAGGTTCACAAGTTGGCTATGGAAATCCGTCTATGGATATGACAGTGAAATTTGTTGAATTTATGAATGAGAAAGAAAAATCAGTAGGAAAATAGTTTGAAATGCTTGTAGCTCAACAAAAATTAGAAGAAAATATTGCCGAATACATCCTTTATATGTATCAAATTGAGGATGTAATTCGTGCGTGCAATTTTGATATTGATGTAATCATTAATCAAATAGTGCGTCCTCAATTGCCCGATGAATCTTTTTTACCGCAATACATTAAATGGTACAAAGAGTTAATTAGAGATATGCAAGATCAACGCATTACTAAAACGGGGCATTTGCTGGATTTGAATGAAATTTTAGTTGAACTAAGTTTTTTACATAACACACTAGTTACGCAACCGGGAGAAAATAAATACAAAGCGTTGGTGGATGCAGCTCAACCAAATATCCAAGAGTTCAAACAAAAGTCAAATTTGAAAGATAAAAATGACATTGAACTGTTATTTGGTGCTATGTACATGAAATTGTTGATGCGTTTACAAAAGAAAGAAATTTCTCCTGAAACAGAAGAAGCTTTTGATTCCATGCGAATTATGTTGGCTTATCTTTCTCAAATGTATCACAAAATGAAAAATGGTGATATGGACTTTTTGTACAATTAATTATGTTTTTTTTCGTTAATAGAATAAAACAAAAGAATGGAACAGTTAAGCATCTCATACGAACGTTTTGATTCTTGGAAAGAATTGCCCGAAAAAGATCAAATGTTGGTGCAAGATGCAATTGCTATTTCCCAAAAAGCATATAGTCCTTATTCCAAATTTAAGGTCGGTGCTGTTGTTGTTTTAGACGATGGAACTGTGCTTAAAGGTAACAATCAAGAAAATGCTTCTTTTTCGTTAACAATCTGTGCTGAACGGGTTGCTTTTTCATTTGCAAAGGCAAATCATCCTGATAAAGAGGTTGTTAAAATGATTGTTGTTGCTGATGGAAGTTCTATTTCCAACGATTATTTCTTTTCTCCTTGTGGTGCATGTAGGCAGACGATGTTAGAAGTTGAAGCACAACAAAAAACACCAATGGAATTGCTGATTGTGAACACCAATGGTTTAACTCTTCGCTTGACATCAGCAAAAGATTTATTACCCTTTTCATTTTTACTTGACCATGAATAAATTAACTTTCCTTTTTCTTAGTCTTACTATGTTCGCTTGCACGAATAGTAAAAAACTCGTGGATAATTTATCCGAAAGTAATGCGATAAATTGGGAATTTGGTCAAGTTAAAGCGTTAGACTTATATTCTGCTCAATCGACAGACACCACTATTGCAAGTATCGAATATACACTATTACCACAAAACGATGTGTTAAAACCACTGGTAGATTCATTGATTCGAGTTCATTTAGGAGACGAAAGCAAAGAGAATATCACTAAACTTTATTTGCAAAATGTTGTTAATGAGTTTATTCGAGAATATAAAGAGTTTAAAAATTCAGAAGAATCTTACCTAACATCTTGGTATTATCATTCATCCATTGATTTATGTGAGGTAAAGAAAAATTATTTGAAAGTAGATTTGAATACAGAATTGTACACTGGAGGTGCACATGGAAACCGAATGGTGAACCATTACATGATAAAAAAAGTATCGCAACAAACCATTACGCTAAAAGATATTTGTACGGACATTACCTTGCTTACAAAATTAGCGGAAATAAAATTTAGAAAATTTGTCGAAATTGATACAGTAGCTGATTTGAATGAAAATGGATTCTGGTTTACTGACAATCGTTTTTATTTGCCAGAAAATTTTTATTTTGACGAAGAAGGTTTAACTTTTGTTTTCAACCAATATGAAGTAGCTCCTTATGTATATGGATTGATTTACATCGAATTCAATTGGAATGAAATCAATTCAATCGTTAAGATTTAGCTAAATTGTTCTTTGCTTCTTTCAAGCATTTTTTCACTTTCTTTTCATGTTTAGCGCGCTCTTCAGGTGTACGGTTTCCGTCCATTCCTAAGAAAGCCTGACATTTTGTTGATACAAACTCAAAACGTTCTAACAACTTTTCAGCTTCAGGACTTTCAAAATCGGTCATTTTTTTGATAGCTCGATCAATTGAATCATTCGCAACAACACATTGACAAAAATCCCATTGTTCACCATATTTTTTTTCAATTTTGGACAAATTCTCCTTAGCTTCTTTTATTTCATGTGCTTTTTTAGTGGTGTCGGCTACAAATGGATTGTTTGTTTCAAGAGAGTCTTCAGCAACTTGTTCTTCCTCGTGTTGGTTAATAGGTTCACTTGTTACCTCATTTTTACATGCGCTAAGCATAATAAAAAAGGTAATTAAAGTGAATGTAATGTTAATTTTCATTTTTTGGCAATATCTTTGATAGAATCGTTATAGAATGTAAAGATAAGAATAAAATGTTACACAAACTTCTTCCTTTAATATTTCTTGTGTTTGGGTTATCAAACTCCTATTCTCAAGAAACAGATTCAACTATAGTTTACAAAGAGTTGAATGAAATCGTTGTGAATCGTTTTTACAAACAAGCATATAATTCTGAGTTAGCTCGTTTAAAACGGGTATATCCCATGGCCTTAAAAGCCAAAGCAATAATGGATGAATATGAAAAAGAAATTGAAGATTTGGATTCTCGGAGACAAGAACGGAAATATTCAAAAAAAATGCTGAACTACTTGAAAGATGAATTTACATACTCTATTCGAGATTTATATACCAGTGAAGGTCGCTTGTTGCTGCAATTAATTCACAGAGAAACAGGTAAAACGGCTGATGAAATTATTGAACAAGCAGTAGGGAAGGCGACAGCTTTTACTTATCGCACAATGGCTAAAATGTTCCATCAAGATTTGCGTTCAACCTATAATCCTGAAACAACTAATTATTACACGGAAATTGTAATTAGTGACATTCTAACTGAAAAAATTCCTTTTGTTGTTGAAATGGAAAAAATGACAAAAGAAGCATTTAAAGAATCCATGAAAAAATACCGAGAAGACAGGAAAAAAGCGCGACTAAAAGCTAAAGAACATCAAAAAAAGGTCAAAGAAGATGAGAAAAAAGCAAAAAAAGAAGCAAAAAAGATAAAAAATGAGTGATTTTTGATTGATTTTGAATAAAATTGAATAATTGATTTTTTTGCTGGAATGAAAGGTTTGTAAACTAATCTAAATTATTCAATAGGACAATTAACACAAAGCTTTGTCCGTTTGGCGATTTTTTGTTTTTGAAAGCTTATTTTTTCGGTATATTTGTTTTATGGATCAGAAAATTCCTATACAACAACTGTATAAATTCAGTTTTAAATTTTCCTTGTTCATTATGCTAACTGCTTTTGTTAGTATTTATGTCATGGAAAATGACTTGAAGATTGTTTTATTTAGAACATTCATGGCATTTTTGCACTTTTATTTTTGCTTTTTAATCAATGTAGAATTGTACAAAATTTGGTTGCGCAAAAAAGCGGAAGTCAACGAAAAAATGAAATTCATCGTTGGTTTGTTAGTAACCATTGTTATTTTTAGTATCACAACATTTACCACACAAAAATTAATAGAACTAAACATTCTTCCTCAAGAGTTATTAAAAGAAAAAATGGCAGTTGTTTATACAACGTGGAAAGTTCTTTTATACATTCCATTTTTATCGTTTGTCATCTTTTCATCAGTTCAATTTTTTCATGGATTTATTATTTTAGCTCATAATACCCGCTTAACAGAGCTTGAAATCGTACGGTTGAAATCAGCGAATATGGAAACAAATAACCAATTGTTGAAACAGCAAATTCAACCACATTTCCTTTTCAATGCACTCAATACGCTCAAGTCACTCATTAAAAAGCAACCAACCATTGCTGAGGATTATTTGATTCATTTATCTGATTTTTTAAGAGCTTCTTTGTCCAGCCATCAAACAGATACAGTTACCATTGAAGAAGAATTAAAATTATGCGATAATTACATGAATATGCAATCCATTCGATTTGGTGAAACTTTAAAATATGAAGTAAACGTGCCTGGATGTTATTTGACAAACTATAAAATCCCTTACTTCTCATTGCAACCTTTGTTGGAAAACGCAATCAAACACAACGAATTAACAAAACAATATCCACTCACCATTCAAATTTTTGTTGACAATAATTATTTGATAGTCAGTAACAATTTGCGTAAAAAGAAACACGTAGAAACATCTACTCAAAATGGTTTGTCGAACTTAAATGAACGTTACCGCATTTTGTTCAATGAGTCGATTGTTATTAGCGAAACGGAAAATGAATTTAAAGTTGGATTAAAATTAATTGAAAATGAACGTAGTAATCATTGAAGATGAGCAATTAACAGCTGATGATTTAATGGATGTGTTGCACGAAATTAATCCTTCAATTACGGTGATTAAACATCTTTCCAGTGTGCAAGAAGGATTAGATTATTTTACCAATGAAAATGATGACATTGATTTGATTTTTAGTGACATTCAATTAGGAGATGGCCTTAGTTTTGAATTGTTTAAGCGTGTAACTGTTACAGCTCCAATTGTGTTTTGCACGGCATTTGATGAATATGCCATCGAAGCTTTTAAATCCAATGGTATCGACTATATTTTGAAGCCTTTTTCTACCAATGATGTACGAAAAGCATTAGAGCGATACAAACAATTAGAAGAAACGTTTACATCAAAACTTCAGCAAGTTGCCGATGCGATTGAGGAAAATACACATCAACAATCTGTTCTGGTTTACCACAAAGAAAAAATTATTCCTATACCGTTGAATACTATTTCACTGGCCTATATCCGAAACGAAATGGTTTACCTACGCACTTTTGATGGTGAATCGTATCACATTAATAAAAGTTTGGATGAATTAGATCATATGTTGGGAGCTAATTTTTACAGAGCTAACCGACAGCACATTGTCAACCGTCAATCTGTTAAAGATGTGACTACATTTTTGACGCGAAAGTATTTGGTTAACTTGAATTTTCCATACCAAGAACAAATCATCGTTAGCAAAGAAAAAATGACGTCTTTTTTGAGGTGGTTGAATGCAAGTGTTTAGTTGAAGAAAACTACTCATTCTCAAAAAGCATGGATTTTAACTCGCTTAAAATAATGGCTGTAGCACCCCAAACTACTTTTTGTTGAATGTCAAAATAAGGCACGTTTTTTAGTGTAACTCCCTTGTTAATAGGGATGTTTGTGTGTTTTATTAATGATTCATTTTTTAAATCATCGAGTTGGAATTGAATGATTTCTGCAACCTCTCTGTCGTTTGGCAAATACAACTGCGGTTTTTCACAATAATACAAGTGAGGGGTAACGGTAAATCGACTAACAGGAATGAATAATTCAGTTAAAGCTCCTAAGTGATTATCTTCGCATAAGTTCCATCCGATTTCCTCTTGTGTTTCCCTTCTTGCTGTATATTCTAAGTTGGGGTCACTTTTTTCTAATTTTCCTCCTGGAAAACTAATCTGTCCACCGTGTGATCCATCATAAGGAGGGCGTTGTATTAAAATAGTATTGATTTGATTTTCAACAGGAAAACAAACGACAGCAACAGCAGAAGGGTTATAAGTGTCAATGTCAGGAACTTCATCTCTTGTTAGTGCACGATTTTGAGGAGCTAATCGTTTGTGTGCTTCTATTCCAGGCAATTGCTTAAAAAAAGCGGTGTCTGTTCGCTTTAAAAATTCGTCAATGGTCATTATTGAATGGATTTAACGATGTTTAAAAAATCATTGTGAAAATAACTTATTGTGTTTTCAAAGCCAATTAATTGCAATAAAAAATAATGATTTTTGTACTCACAAACAGTAAATAGTTGAAGTACCTTGTCAGAATAAGTATCACCTAAAGCAGTGCGTATCCATCCAGTTTTTCCAGTGTATTTATCTATAGGATCCATCTCAGAAAGGTAAAAACCAGTGTTAACAGCAGTAAATTCATTTGTAAAACAGATAAGCAGGTTTTTACTGTTTGGTTCATTGATTTTATGGCTTTCACAAATTTGTCTAGCTTCTTCTTTTGTAAATTGATCAATGGAAAAATGGAGTGAGTAGCCATTTTTCGCCGATAAGTTTAAAGATCCTGAGGCCGGTGATTTATAGGAAAACTGTTCGTATAATTCTTCACTAAATAACACTGGGATTCCAATTCTAATTGCACCAAAATCACGGTGTTTTATTGAAGTAAAATTCATGTTGTTAGCTTCAATTTTTTGCCTTGTTAACTCACTGTCTCTATCATTGTAAACACAAGCAGATAATGAGAAAAGGAGCAAGAATAAAATATACCATTGATTTTTCATGTAAAGTTGGTTGCTTTTGCATTGTAGGGTTAAAATTAATCATTTTTTTCAATCCATTCGTCTGTAATTGTTACTTTTTTGTTAAAAGCGATACTTAATAACTTCGAACTTATTAAAATAATGTATCTTCGTAAGTTAAATTAAAAACATACATGAAATCTTTATATCTTTTATTCGTTATTTTTGTATTCACCAATTTTTTAGCCACTTCTCAAACCATTGTTTCTGGAGAAATTTTTGACAAAAAAAATGATACTCCCATTGAATTTGCTTCTGTACGTTTGTTTTCTTCAAAGGATTCTACAATGAAGGAAGGAGCTTTTACAAATGAAAAAGGGAAGTTTTTATTTGAAGCAATAACAAAAGGAAAATATTACCTTGTTGTTTCTTTTGCGGGTTTTGAAAGTTCAACGATTTCTGGTGTTATTATCACAGATCAACCTTCTTATTCTGTTGGTAAAATTATGTTGTCACCATTAGATTTTAAAGAATTGGGTGGAGTAGAAGTAGTGGGTGAATTGCAAACATTACAAGCTGGTATTGACAAAAAGGTGTACAATGTAGATCAAGATGTTGCAGCAAGAGGCGCTGGGGCAGATGAAGTATTGAGTAATATCCCATCTGTTACTTTAGACGAAGAGGGTAGAGTAACATTGAGAGGAGATGGTAGTGTAACGGTTCTAATCAACGGCCAACCTAGTTCTTTAACAGGTGCAGGAGGGAATTTATTAAGCAGTATTCCCGCTAGTTCGATTGAACGCATTGAAATTGTGACAAATCCATCAGCAAAATACGACCCAGATGGTACCTCAGGTATCATCAATATCGTTTTGAAGAAAAATAAAATTAGAGGAATAAATGGTCAAGTGTCTGCTACAGGCGGCTTACCAGGGCATGATCATAAATTAAGTGCAGCGTTGAATTTTAGAAATGATAAAATCAGTGCTTTTGCTTCTTATGCTTTTGATTACATGGAAGGTTATCGCAACAATTTTAGTTCTATTGAGCGTATCTTAACGCCAGATTCGAGCATGTACTTGGATCAATTTAGAATTGGTCGTGATTTTAGAAGAGGACACATGGCTCGCCTTGGATTGGATTGGTTTATTAATAATCAAAGTACAATTGGTTTTTCTACCAGTGGAAGTTTAAACGCACATACACGCTCTGGAGGCCAACTTAACTCACAGTATTTTAAAGCTGATTCATTGACCAATTTTTGGCAGCGTATTTCTCGAGAACCAACTAACAGAAAAAACATTGATGCTAATTTATATTACAATTACAATTTGAAAGGAGATAAAGGAAAACTATCTTCAAGTGTCAACTATTCTACGAATAATCGTTCTGAAGAAGGGCATTTTAGTCAAGAATCTTTTATTTCTAATAAATTACCAATTGTTGACAATCCGCTTTACCAAAATCAATTTTCATCAGGAGCAAACGGCATTTTTACAGGTCAAGTAGATTTTGAACAAATTGTTCCTAAAATCAAAGCCCGTTACGAAGTTGGAGCAAAAACGATTTTAAGAAGCGAAAATTTAAGAGCTAGTTCTAACACCTTTGATTATGCTCAAAATGCTTATGTGGAGGATACTTTTTCAACGTTTGACTACAAATACAATGAAAATGTTTTCAGTGTTTATGGTGTTTTTGGCCAAGAATTAGGCAAATTCAAATACCAAGTAGGTTTGAGAGGTGAGTATGTTTTACAAGATCCTAAATTATTAAATTCTTCGACTTCATACCGTAAAGAATACACTCAATTGTATCCATCTGCACATGTTAAATATGCTTTGGCTCGCTTTTCTGAATTGAGTTTGGGATATTCTCGTCGCGTTAATCGCCCAAGTTCATGGGATTTGAACCCATTTGCTAATTATTCGGATCCTTTTAACTTACGTGTTGGAAATCCTAGTTTAAAACCTGAATTTATTCACTCAGTCGATATAGGATATTCGCATATATTCTCTAAATTAACAATTACTTCAAGTGTTTATTACCGACATACATCAGATGTTATTCAACGTGTTAAAGTATTCTACAACGATAAGGCGGCAGCTGTTACAATGGCAAATATTGACAATAGTCAAACAACAGGTATAGAATTAGTTTTGCAATACCGACCGTTTTCTTGGTGGAAAAATACGTTTTCTTTTAACGGAAACTACATTGTTTATGCAGATAATGGAGTGGGTACGAATTGGAATAACAAAGGTTTTAACTGGGGAATTAAATACACTGGTTCTTTTGATTTTTGGAAGAAAACAGCTACAGTGCAATTAAATGCTGTTTATAATGCGCCACGTGTTACAGCACAAGGAACAATTTACATGTGGAATTTTGTTGACGTTTCTGTTCAAAAGCAGTTTTTTGATAAGAAATTAGTTGTAGGCTTGAAGTTCGCTGATGTTTTTGACATCAAAGGATTTAGAATGAAAGTCAATCAACCAACGTTGAAACAAGAATCGAAATTTGATTTTCAAACGCAACGTGTTTACTTGACGTTGACGTATAAATTTGGTAAAATGGATATTTCCAACAAGCAAATGCCTAAAGATGGCGAAGGTGGTGGTGGAGATTTCTAAACGAAATCGATAGAAACAAAAAAAGAGGCTTTTGCCTCTTTTTTTTGTATTAGAAAAAATAACTATCAATCAATTTTATTAGGCTCCATTTTAGCCTTTTCTTGTCGTTTGATTTGAACACCTAATCCTTTTAGCGCATCGTCAAAAGAGTTTGCTTTTTTCTCAAAATTGTGCCTCATTTTAACTTCGTTCAAACTGACTAACCTTGGGTTTATTTTTGTTTCTTTTTTCATGGCTGTTCATTTTCTGTAAAACTAAACAATTTTTGTACCATTATTCAAATGAATGACTAAAATGCTTGTTTTATTGATTGTTTTGTACTTTATCGTTGTTGTTTTAAGTAAAACTGTCAAAATTGCAGGGCTATTTTTGCAACTCAACTAGTCCAGCATAAGCACCGTTTTGCGTTACAAGCTCATCATGAGTGCCAGTTTCTACTATTTCACCATTGTTTAGAACAAAAATTTTGTCTGCATTGCGAATAGTTGAAAGACGGTGAGCAATAACAAAACTTGTACGACCTTCCATTAATTTATCCAAAGCATCCTGAACTAATTTTTCAGACTCATTGTCTAATGCCGATGTTGCCTCGTCCAAAATTAAAATAGTTGGATTTTTCAAAATAGCACGTGCTATTGCAATGCGTTGTTTCTGTCCTCCTGAAAGTTGAATCCCTCTGTCACCAACTTGTGTGTTAAAACCATCTGGAAACGATTGAATAAATTCCAACGCGTTTGCCTTTTTAGCTGCTTCGGTAATTTCTTCTAAACTAGCTTCAGGTTTACCAAAAGCAATGTTTTCTTGAATTGTTCCTGCAAATAACAACACCTCTTGAGGTACTATAGCAAGATGCTTACGCAAATGTTCTAAATCAATTTCAGAAGCATTTACACCGTTGTATTGAATTGTTCCTGCTAACAGTGGGTAATAGTTTAAAAGCAAGGAAGCAATGGTAGATTTTCCTGCTCCTGATTGTCCCACAAAGGCAATTGTTTCATTGTGATTAACTTGAAAGGAAACATCTTTCAAAACTTTCATGTCAGGGCGTTGAGGATAAGCAAAAGCAACCTTGTTAAAAGTAATATTTCCTGTAATTGTTGGTTTTTCTTTGCCTTGATTCAAATCTTTTTCAGATTTTCCATTGATGATGAGTATTAAATTCTCAGTAGCGCCAATTGATTTTTGGATTCCTGCATATAAGTCAGGAAGCGAACCAACAGATGCGCCCATCATAACAGTGTACATCACAAATGAAAAGAAATCGCCTGTACTCATTTCAGGATTATCTCCTTGTGTCATTAACAATCCTTTCCAAATAATAAAAACGATTGCTCCGAATAAACAAAAAATGATAAATGAGATAAAAGCACCTCTCCATTTTCCACTTTTTACGTTTAAATCTCGTGTAGCTTGTGTAGATTTTTTAAATCGATTGAATACAAAAAGTTCGTTTGTAAAAGCTTTCACGTTGGCAATACCCATTAACGCTTCTTCCAAAATAGAATTGGTTTCTGCTGAAAAATCTTGAGCTTGTCTGGATAATTTTTTAATGAACTTTCCAAAAATAACAGCAACAATAGCCATAACAGGAACAGTAGCCAACATAATTAAAGCTAATTTCCACGAAAAGTAAAACAACAAAATAACACCACCAATAACAATGACCAATTGACGGAAAAATTCCGCAATAGTCGTGCGCATTGTTTCTTGAATTTGTGTAATATCATTAGAGATTCTACTCGTTAATTCACCTACTTTGTTACTGTTAAAGAAATCCATCGGCATGTAAACCAATTTGCTAAACGCATCGTTTTTCATATCGCGTAAAGCATTTTCAGTAACATTTGTAAATAATACAACTCTAAAATAAGAAAACAGTGATTGAGCAACAAACATTAACAACAACAAAAAAGCAACGGTATTGATGTTGGTCAGGTCTAAATTTGTTGACAACTCACTGGATTGCATTGGGCTAACATTGGTGCCACCTAACAATTGTCCCATTAAATAAGGGAAAGCAAAACCAGCTCCAGTGGAAAGCACTAAGAAAATCCATCCTATCAAAAAGCTTGTACTATATGGTTTTAAGTAGGTTAAAATTCCTTTGGCGGTGGAAATGGTTTCTTTGGTTATTTTAATTTTTTCTTTTTTGTTGTTCTTAGGTCGCATCATAGCATAAAAAAATGAAGTACAAAAATAACAATTAAAGCCAAGAAAGCATAAATAGGAATGTTTTTTTTCTTGATGAATTTAAAAAACGAGTATATTTGTTCTTTGACAACCGATAACACATTTTGTATCATGCAAAAACTTCAAAACTTTATTAATGGGCACTATGTTTCTCCATTAAATGAACAATATATTGATAATTATGAACCAGCAACTGGGCAAGTTTACTCTTTGATTCCAAACTCAGATGCAAAAGATGTTGAACTAGCTGTAGAAGCTGCAAAAAAAGCGTTTCCTATTTGGGCAGCCCTTAGCATTGAAGAGCGAGGGAAAATTTTAATGCGTGTAGCGGATGGCATTCGTCAACGAATGGATGAATTTGTTGCAGCTGAATCACGCGACAATGGTAAGCCTGTATCACTAGCAGCTCATGTGGATATTCCTCGTGCTATTTCAAATTTTGAATTTTTTGCTACTGCTATTCAGCATTTTGCTAGTGAATCGCATTACATGGAAGGAATAGGAGTGAATTACACATTGCGCAAACCAATAGGAGTAGTGGGGTGTATTTCACCATGGAATTTACCATTGTATTTATTTTCTTGGAAGATTGCTCCTGCCTTGGCTGCTGGAAATTGCGTAGTGGCTAAACCTTCAGAAGTTACTCCTTATACGGCTTATTTGTTGGGTGAAATTTGCAAAGAAGCAGGGGTGCCAGATGGTGTTTTGAATATCTTACACGGTTTAGGTGGCTCTGTTGGAGATGCGATTATCAAACACCCTGAAATCAAAGCTATTTCCTTTACAGGAGGAACTGTTACTGGAGAATACATCGCTCGAACTGCTGCTCCAATGTTTAAAAAATTAAGCTTGGAATTGGGTGGGAAAAATCCAAATGTCATTTTTGCAGATTGTGATTTTGATGAAATGTTGAAGGTTACTTTGCGTTCATCTTTTGCTAATCAAGGGCAAATTTGTTTGTGTGGCTCTCGTATCTTTGTTGAACGACCTATTTATGATAAATTCAAAGAAGCTTTTGTGGAAAAAGTGAGTAAGATGAAGGTTTCTTATCCTACGGATAAAGATGCGCGTTTAGGAGCCTTGGTTTCTAAGTCGCACATGGAAAAAGTGTTGGCTTACATTGAATTAGCTAAAGAGGAAGGTGGAACAGTGTTAACAGGTGGTGAGCAAGTACATTTAGATGCTCCTTATGACAAGGGGTATTACATTCGTCCAACTGTTATTGAAGGCTTGGCTTTTGATTGTAGAACAAATCAAGAAGAAATATTTGGGCCAGTTGTAACAATTACTCCTTTTGATACAGAAGAGGAAGTATTGATGATGGCTAATTCAGTCAAATATGGTTTAAGTGCTACTTTATGGACAAATAATTTACAACGAGCACACCGCGTAGCAGATAAAATTGAAGCTGGAATTATTTGGATTAATGAATGGTTAATTCGTGATCTTCGCACGCCTTTTGGTGGTGCAAAAGCTTCTGGTGTAGGCCGTGAAGGAGGATGGGAAGCTTTGCGTTTTTTTACTGAACCTAAGAACGTGTTTGTGAAATATTAACACAAAATCTGAGATTATTAAGTAATAATGGCATTGCTTTTGAAGTAATATAGAAAAAGATAACATGAAAGTAATAGGAATTATCACTGCGTTATTGATAACTCACTTGGGATATTCACAAGTTGATTTACTCAATACATCATTAACTGTTTCAACTAAAAAAATAGCTTATATTGCCTATAACAATGAGTTGAAAATAAATGGTTTAAATATAGATGCTTCAACTTATATTTTAAGTAGAGGAGAGCGTTTAAATCGCTACGATAGTATTTTTGCTTATATACCAATGTTGCCAATTGAAACGGATACGTTGACCATAGTGCATCAAGGAAAAGAAGCTGCTAAAATTGTTTATTCGATAGAGCATTTGTTAGAGCCTAAAATTGTTTTTGGAGACATAAAAGGAAGTGAAGTGAGTGTTGAAGAATTGCTTGAAAATCCTGGTTTACACGTGAGCTATGAACCTCAATATGCCATTGCTAATTATTATGTGAGTGCTTGTGAATTAATCATCACTCCACTTGGAAAAAAATCAAAAACGATGATTATTTATGGCAATGCTTTTTCGCCTAAACAATTGAAAACTATTTCAAAATTAAAACCTGGCGACCGATTATTGTTTAACCAAGGTGTGATAAGTGATTTTTTACAATATAACGAAGAGAAAATGTTTGGCCTCACGTTAATTGTGAAATAACAATAAGAGTTGAGATATTAACAAACAATATAATAACTATTTAAAAAGTGAAAAAAAACAGTGGTTTCGCTTTAAATACCACTATTTTTATTAAATTAGTCGCAAAAATTAGAGAACTAGAACTATGTCTAAAGAAGTATATTTAATTGACGGTGTACGTACAGCTATTGGTAATTTTGGTGGAACATTGGCGCCTGTTAGAACAGATGATTTAGCAGCAATAACGATAAAAGGATTGATGGAAAGACATCTTAACTTAGATCCAATGCTAATTGAAGATGTTATTTTAGGTTGTGCCAATCAAGCAGGAGAGGACAACCGCAATGTTGCTCGTATGGCAGGATTGTTAGCAGGTTTACCTTTTCAAGTAGCAGGAGAAACTGTCAATCGTTTATGTGCTTCTGGTTTAGCTTCAGTAATGAATGCTACTCGTGCCATTAAAGATGGAGCGGGAGATATTTATATTGCTGGAGGTGTTGAAAACATGACAAGAGGTCCATGGGTGATTTCTAAATCTTCATCTGCTTTTGGTCGCGATTCTGAAATGCACGACACTTCTTTTGGATGGCGTTTTATCAATCCTAAAATGGAGGAATTGTATGGAACGGATTCCATGGGGAATACAGCTGAAAATTTAGCTGAATTATACAATATTAGCAAAGAAGATCAGGATAAATTTGCATTGTGGTCACAGCAAAAAGCTACAGCAGCCAGAGAAAATGGCATTTTTGCTGAAGAAATTGTTCCAGTTGTTATTCCTCAACGCAAAAAAGACCCAATTATTTTTGATCAAGATGAATTCATTCGTCCTTCAACAACGATGGAAGGTTTAACAGGATTGCGTCCGGCATTTAAGAAAGATGGTACAGTTACCGCAGGTAATGCATCAGGGTTAAATGATGGTTCTGCAGCGTTATTATTGGCATCAGATGAAGCGGTAAAAAATCACGATTTGAAACCAATCGCTCGCATTGTTGACGGTGCTGTTGCTGGTGTTGAACCTCGCATCATGGGAATTGGACCTGTTTATGCAACGGAAAAAGTATTGGCTCGCACTGGTTTAACTTTGGATGATATGGATGTTATTGAGTTGAATGAAGCATTTGCAGCTCAAGTATTGGCTTGTACTCGCAAAATGGGCTTAGCTGATAATGATCCTAGAATCAATCCAAATGGTGGAGCAATTGCATTGGGACACCCACTTGGTGTGAGTGGTGCTCGTATTTTATTGTCGGCTGCTCGTCAATTGCAACGCACTGGAAAGCGTTATGCTTTGGTAACAATGTGTATCGGAGTTGGACAAGGATATGCTGCAATTATTGAACGCGTTTAATACGAATTCTCACACAAACGTATTTTATTAACTTTCATATGTAACACCCATGAAAACTACTTTTAGAAAACAACGACAAATGTGGCTTGGTACCATGGTTGTATTAGGAACAATGGTTTCTTTTGTTTCGTGTAAAAAAGATACACGTTGGAATAGTAATTGGGTGTTGCCTTTGGTGAATGATACATTGGATTTAAAAAACTTTGTAAATGATTCCACTTTATCTGTAAACAATGGCTTGTATGTCTTGGATTTAAAGCGAAATATTTACAATTTCAATTTAACTGATATTGTAGCAATTCCTGATACTGTCATAACTCGTGTCGTTCCGATGCCTTTTAATAACTTAACAGTTAATCCAGGATTTGAATTTTATAATAAAGTTGAAGAACACCTGCTTGATTTACAAGATTTGGAATTAAAGTTGATAAAGTTAAAATCAGGAAAAATTGATTTTGAGCTAACTAATCCCGTTGAAACAGGGGTGTTTGTTACCGTTCAATTGCCAGGTGTTTATAAAAATGGAGTTGTTTTAGAAGAAACAATTTTTGTTGAATCTGGAACAATTGCCCATCCTACAGTAAAAAAATCGAGTGTAAATTTGGCTGAATGTGAAATTAATTTGACCGGTAAATTTGGAAATTCCTTTAATAAATTACAGTCACTAGTTAAGATTAAATCTGACCCAAATGGCAATTCAGTTGTTATTAAAAATACACATGTTTTCAATGTCCACTCAAAATTTGGTGATGTGCAATTGGACTATGCGCGAGGTTATTTTGGAAATCGTGAGTTAAAGGATACAAGCACGTTTAATTTTGACTTACTAACTAAAATTACAGCTGGCTCAATTGATTTACAAAATGCTTCAGTGAAATTAATTCTTGAAAATGGAATCAAAGTAGGAGCAAAGGGAATCGTTCAATTTGCAAAAAACTATAATTTGAACACCGGTGGAATTGTTTCTTTAACAGGAGGAAGCATGAACAATGAGTTTACTATTGATCAACCTACTGGTAGTTATGCTACTTTACAACCTTCTGTCAGAGAGTTACTTTTCAATTCTAGTAATAGTAATGTGAAACAATTTATTGAAAATTTAGGGGTTAAAAATGAAGTTTCCTATAAATTGAAATTAAATCCTTGGGGCAATACTACCGCAGGATGGAATGAAGTGTTTCCACAAAGTCGTTTACGCTTAACGTTGGAGGCACAATTGCCTTTAGCGTTTCGAATGGATAACTTAACAATTCGCGATACTTTTGCGATTAATTTTCAGCAAAAAGAAAATAAAACACATGCTGAATCAGGAGTTTTACAAATTCTTGTGGACAATGCTTTTCCGATGGCAGCTAAATTGAAAGTTAGCTTTTTGGATGAAAATAAAAACGTATTAACAACTGTTGATGCAACGCAAGATATTGCTTCATCTTTATATGGCGAGTTAAATGCACAAGGTCTGTTCCACAAGACATCAACGGTGGATATTCCACTTTCAAAAGAGGTCGTTACTTCAATCAACGATGCAAAAAGCATGATAATTCAAGCACAGTTTAATACACCTGCACCTGGAAATAGCACCAATCAAACAGTATTTATTCCGGCTGACGCTTATATGTCCATAAAAGCGAAAGCTAAAATTGGACTAAAAATGGTATTGTAAATTCCTTAAAATAAGAAGCTGAATTTTAAAACAATCATGTTTTGAATGCTTTTTAAGCTTTAATTGATCCTTGTGTGATTCAGCTAATTGTTTTGAATCATATAAACATGGTTTTAACAATTGAAATCAGTTTCAAAAATCAATGTTGAATTCTCACTAGATTAAAATCATCAATAGGATTAATAATCATTGGAAAGTGCTCAATGGTAACAGAATTACTATCTAATCCGAAAGCTTTGTCTTCAGAAAGCGCTCTGTGTTTCAACCATTCATAGAGATTCAAGATGATTTTTTCTGTAGCTGGTAAATCATTGTCATACGACAATTCTTTTTCAATCAATACATATTCAAAATCGCCAACGATGTTGTTTTTACTTAAAGATTCATAACGACTGCTGATATCAATTTCATTGTTTTGCATTAAATCAGCAGCTACTTGCTTCAATAAGACATTTACTCTAGGTTCGTTTCTAAATCCGAGGTAAAAATCTACTCGTAGAATATTATTATTTGCATTCAATTTTTCTACTTTATATTCCAACTTGTAAGGTTCATCCAATACATTAACGTGCACAAACCAATAATTGTCAGCTCGCTTAGGACGACGATGGATAATAGAGTAAATCGCTTTGTATTCAATTTTATGCGGACTAGGGCTATTTGTCAAATACACCAAGTTTGTAGCAAATTTTGGAATACTTTGGTCTTCGCTCAAGTCTTCTAATACTTTTTTGTATTCAGCAATACTAACGAAGTTGGTATAACTTTTTCTAATTTTCTTTCCGAGGTAATTAATGGTCATTATAGCAGCTAAAATCCCAGCGATGATGACTGAAACATATCCACCATGAGAGAATTTCTGCACATTGGAAATGAAAAATGAAATTTCAATACTTAAATAGACCATTTCCAACAAAGCAATTAAAATGATGTTGACACGTTTTAAGTATAAGTAATAACCCAATAAAATGGTAGTAGCCAACATACTCATGGTGATTGCTAATCCATAAGCTGCTTCCATGTTGCTAGATTCTTTAAAATGCAACACAACAAAAATACAACCAATTAATAGCATCCAATTAATTGAAGGAATGTATAATTGACCTCTAACGTTAGTAGGGAATTTTACGCGCACTTTAGGCCATAAATTCAAACGAATGGCTTCATTGATTAAAGTGAAAGACCCACTAATCAGTGCCTGAGATGCAATTACAGCAGCCATTGTTGAAATAGCAATTCCGAAAGGCAAGAACCATTCAGGCATTACCAAGTAAAATGGATTCGCAGGATTTTCTGGCGATGGTGAAAGGTCTGAAAGTGTCATTCCTGTTTTTGTTAAAAGAAAAGCACCTTGCCCAAAGTAACTTAAAACGAGCATTGTCTTAACAAAAGACCATGTAATACGAATGTTTCCAATGCCACAATGGCCTAAATCACTGTACAAAGCCTCGGCTCCTGTTGTACATAAAAACACAAAACCAAGCACGAAAAAACCTTCTGAATGAGCAGAAAGGAGTTGAATAGCATAATAAGGGTTTATTGCTTTTAAAACAGACCAATTTAGCATTAAATGACTTGTACCGATGATTCCCAACATCAAAAACCAAACTAGCATGAAAGGGCCGAAAAACTTTCCAATGGCTTTAGTTCCAAATTGTTGAATGGTAAATAAAGTAATTAAAATCGCAATAACAATAGGAATGGTTTGTAAATGAGGCTCGTATGTTTTTAGCCCCTCAATTGCTGAAGATATGGAAATAGGAGGAGTAATAATACCATCGGCTAATAAAGCACTTCCACCAATAATTGCTGGTACTAATAACCATGGTTTTTTGATTTTTTTAACCAATGTATATAATGAAAAAATACCACCTTCGCCATTATTATCCGCTTTTAATGTTAGAATAACATATTTGATAGTTGTTTGCAATGTTAATGTCCAAAAAACACATGAAATAGCCCCTAACACGATTTCTTCACGTATTGTTTCTTTACCAATTATTGCTTTCATTACATAGAGAGGTGAAGTACCTATGTCACCATAAATAATCCCTAAAGCAACTAATAAAGCACCAGCAGAAACGCTGTTTAAGTGTTTGGTATTTAATTTTTTATCCACGAAAATAAAGTTATAATTTACTGTTAAACTAGAGGGCGTACTTGTGATAAGTCATGGTTTAACGAGAGCGAAAGTAATTCATTTTTTAAACGTGAGAAAAAAATAATGTGTTTTTTTTTAAACTATTTTTGTTAAAAATATAAAACGTTGATGTTAAGTATTTTAAATTTGTTTAATACGATAGATTAAGACTAAATAAAAGGTTGAATTTCTCAGTGAATAATTGGATATTATTTCATTAAATAATTATTTGCTCTGTACTAAAGTAAAAATATTAATGAGTAATAAAATTAATTCAAATCGACAGCATAAAAAAAATGAATAGGAGCAATTTTTTTTTTTTTTTTTACGTACTTTAAAAAATATATTGTAATATTGCACTATCTTAAAGGAGTTAACCGTATTCCTTTTCAAAAAAATCAAATTTTATTTAGTTAAATTCAAATTTTACACCCATTCCCAATTATATGGATAAAGAAATGTTGGAAAGCAAAAAGCTTTCAGACCTTAAAGAAATAGCAACAACCTTAGGTATTTCTATTACTGGATTAAAAAAAGCGGAAATTATCAATGCTATTATTGGTGGAGATGATACTTCGAAAACTGATGCTGTTGTGGAAGCAACAGAAGTTCCTACTGAGAAACCTAAACGACCTCGTAAAAAAGTAGAAGTTTCAACTGAACAAGCTGATTTATTTGTTGAAGCAACGGAAATGAATGTTCAAGAAAAACAATCAGGAAAGAAAGTTGATGCTAAAAAAATAAAAGAAAGAATAACTGAATTAATTGAATCTCCTGAAACTATAGAAACTGAAGCTAAACAAGAACAAGAAAAACCGAAAGGTCGTAACTTGCTTGACTTAGCTAAAGCTGTAAAAAAAGAACCAGAAGAACAAGAAATAAAATCAGAGTCTCTTACAGAAGATAAAGCTATCGAAGCAGAACCTGTTCAAGTTGCTGTGAGTGAAAAGGTTGAAAACAAACCGTCACACACACAACAACACCAAAATCACCCACAACATCAAAATCGTCAACACCAATATCAAAAAAATCGTCCTCAACAAGAGCCGGTTGAAGCTAAAACTGATGTTTACGATTTAGTAGGTATTGTTTCTGCTGAAGGTGTATTGGAAGTTATTCAAGATGGATATGGATTTTTAAGATCTTCTGATTACAACTATTTACCTTCACCAGATGATGTGTATGTTAGTCAAAGTCAAATTAAATTTTTTGGTCTAAAAACAGGGGATACGGTAAAAGGAACTATTCGTCCGCCAAAAGAAGGTGAAAAGTATTTTCCTTTGGTGAAAGTTGAGTCGATTAATGGTCGCGATCCTTCTTATATTCGTGATAGAGTTCCTTTCCAATACCTCACACCACTTTTCCCAGATGAGAAATTTAAACTAACAGGACATCCGCAAGAAACAATGTCCACGCGTGTTATGGACTTATTTGCTCCAATAGGTAAAGGGCAACGTGGTATGATTGTTGCGCAACCTAAGACGGGTAAAACCATGTTGTTGAAAGATGTTGCTAATGCAATCGCTGCAAACCACCCTGAAACATATCTTATTGTGTTGCTAATCGATGAACGCCCTGAAGAGGTAACAGACATGGCTCGCAGTGTGAAAGCTGAAGTAATTGCTTCTACTTTTGACGAACCAGCAGAACGCCACGTGAAAGTAGCAAACATGGTATTGGAAAAAGCAAAACGAATGGTAGAATGTGGTCACGATGTATGTATTTTACTTGACTCAATTACACGTTTGGCGCGTGCTTACAATACTGTTTCACCAGCTTCTGGAAAAGTATTATCAGGTGGGGTAGATGCGAATGCTTTACACAAACCAAAACGTTTCTTCGGTTCTGCTAGAAAAATTGAAAACGGTGGTTCTTTATCTATCTTGGCTACAGCATTGACAGATACTGGATCTAAAATGGACGAGGTAATCTTTGAAGAATTTAAAGGTACAGGTAATATGGAGTTGCAATTGGATAGAAAAATTGCAAATAGACGTATTTATCCTGCAATTGATATTACAGCATCTGGAACAAGAAGAGAAGATTTGTTGGTTGGAAAAGATGTGCTACAACGTGTGTGGTTAATGCGTAAATTTATTGCTGACATGAATCCAGTAGAGGCGATGGAATTTATGAAAGAACGCATGGAAGGTACACTTTCTAACGAGGAGTTTTTAGTATCAATGAATAGTTAATAAGTAAAAATATGAAAGTAACCATAAAAACAGCATTGATTAGTGCTTTAATATGGATAGGCTTTAAACTAATGGGGTATCAACTAGGATGGAATGTACCTAGTAATACCTCGTTCTTTGTTTTGAGCAATATGTTTGTTTTGTTGTCAGCTATTTCTATTGGACTTTACCTCCAAAAACGTAAAAATGAAGAAGACGATAACATGTTGACAGATGTTAAAAACGGCATGACTATTGGAGTAATTTACGCTTTAGTTATTTCTGTGTTCTTATTTTATTATTACGATAAAATTGATCCTGATTACAACAATAAGATGATTGCTGAACGTGAAATGAAGTTCCAATTAATTGTGGATGATCCAGTAAAATTGAAAGAGTTGAAAGCCTCTAATAAAGATTTAGAAGTGATGACCAAAGATGAAATCATGGAGGAGTTTAAAAAAACACCACAAATGTTGTTTTCAGGTACTTTTATGATGACCTACGGCATGTTATCCATGCTGATGTTGACCACATTGTATAGTATTGTTATCTCCATTATTTATCGTCGTGTCTTGTTTAGAGATTATTACAAGAAACTTAGAAGACAACAACAAGCGCCAACTCAAGAAAAGAAAAAGTAGAATCGCATTTAGTCATTATATGCTGTAAAAGTTATGTTGCCGAAGCATGAACAAAAAATAAAAAACGAACTATTTTGGGGTGATTTTAAAGCCTTGATGAAAAAACACATGTCTAGCAATGGACGTAGAATCAATTGGCTAAATTATCCTACTGAAACTAAAGAATTATATCTTCGTTTGCATGCTGATGGTAAATCGTGTGCCATGTTTTTTGACATTCAATCAAAAGATCAAGGAGTTCGTGCTATTGTTTGGGAACAAATGGGAGAACTAAAAGCAGTTCTACGCAATGAAATGATTGACGAAGGTGAATGGATTGAATTGTTAGAAACTCCAGATGGACGTATTATTTCAAGAATAAAATGGGAGCGAACGGATTTAAACTACTATAAAGAAGAAGATGTTCCTCTAATTTATGATTTTTTAAGAGAAAAAATACGTGCTTTCGATCTTTTTTATCAAGAATATAAAGATATCCTTCTGCATTTGTTGAATTAATTTTGTACTTTTGAACTTCTTTTGTTTACGTAGATTATTCGTATTACAACAAAGAAAATTAAATAAAACTAGATGAAAAAAAGTATAATCGGTTGTTTTTTTGCGTTGGCTTCGCTCTTAGCCACCAATTTATATGCTCAAGTTGCCATCCTTGATGAGAAATTTGACAATGGTATTCCAAGTTCATATATTCTTGTAAACAAAGATGGATACACGCCTCATGCAGACGTAAGCGAATACACAAATGCGTGGATAATAACTGTGGACCCAGCTGATTCTACTAATAAAGTAGCTTCATCTACTTCGTATTTTGATCAGCCAGGGGTGGCAAATCGTTGGATGATTATTCCTTCGTTGCAATTAGGTGCTTATGGCAATAACCTAAGCTGGACAGGTAAATCGCATGACGCTTCGTATGCCGATGGATATTTTGTCTTAGTTTCTACAACAGATACTGAAATAGAAAGTTTTACTGACACGTTGCTAACTGTTCCTTTTGAAGATGTACAGTGGACAAAACATACCATTAATCTATCAGACAAAGGATATGATAATCAAACGATTCATTTAGCTTTTGTTTTGCGTTCATTGGATGGATATAAATATTACATGGATTCGCTTTCTGTTGAAAAGGACAATCCGCTGAATGTATCCACTCTTTCAAACAATACGACTATTCAACTTTATCCCAACCCTACTACTTCACATTTAACGATTTCTAACACAGTTGATTTTATTCAAGTTGTGATTAGAGATGTGAATGGAAATGAATTGATTCAAAGTGATTCTTCAACTGTGGAGGTACAACACCTTTCTAATGGTGTTTACTTTGCAGAAGTAAGAACAAAAAATGGAGTAGTAGTTCGAAAATTTTTAAAGCAATAAAACATGATGACGGAAGAAGTAATTGGAAGTGCTAAAGCACGAGAAATAGTGGCGTTGGAAGATAAGTATGGTGCACATAATTACCATCCACTTCCTGTAGTTTTAGCAAAAGGCGAAGGTGTATATTTGTGGGACGTGGACGGAAAGCGTTATTTTGATTTCTTGTCAGCATATTCTGCGGTAAATCAAGGACATTGTCACCCAAAAATCATTGGAGCTTTGACAGAGCAGGCACAAACATTGACGTTAACATCACGTGCTTTTTACAATGATGTGTTAGGAGTATATGAAAAATATGTTACTTCTTATTTTGGTTTTGACAAGGTATTGCCAATGAATACTGGAGCAGAAGCTGTTGAAACTGCTTTGAAATTGTGTCGTAAGTGGGCTTATGAGAAAAAAGGAATTCAAGAAAATGAAGCTGTAATTGTTGTGTGTGATGGAAACTTCCACGGTAGAACAACGACAATTATTTCATTCTCAAATGATCCAGATGCACGTGAAAATTATGGACCATACACAGGAGGCTTCGTTTCTATACCTTATAGCGATATCAATGCGTTAGAGCAAGTATTAAAAAACAAAAATGTCGCTGGATTCTTAGTGGAACCTATTCAAGGAGAAGCTGGTGTTTATGTTCCAGAAGAAGGATATTTAGCTAAAGCTAAAGCTTTGTGTGAAGCAAACAATGTGTTGTTTATTGCTGATGAAGTTCAAACAGGAATTGCAAGAACAGGTCAATTATTAGCTGTTCATCATGAGGGCGTTAAACCTGATATTTTAATTCTTGGTAAGGCATTGTCAGGTGGAGTATATCCTGTTTCAGCGGTACTGGCTAACGATGACATTATGTTGGTAATCAAACCTGGTCAGCATGGTTCTACTTTTGGTGGGAATCCAATCGCTGCAAAAGTAGCTATCGCTGCACTAGAAGTTGTTAAAGAAGAAAAATTAACTGAAAACGCTCAACGTTTAGGTGAAATTTTTAGAGCAGAAATCAATCGTATTATCGGTAACACTGATTTAATTGTAGCAGTTAGAGGTAAAGGATTATTAAATGCTATCATCGTAAATGATACACCTGAAAGCTCAACAGCTTGGGATATTTGCATGGACTTAGCGAAAAATGGTTTGTTAGCTAAACCTACTCATGGTAATATCATCCGTTTTGCTCCACCTTTAGTAATGACGGAAGAGCAATTGATGGATTGCGTTAGCATTATTGAAAATACATTGATGAATTTTAAGAAGTAATATAATCAGTAATTGAAGAAAAGGTTGCAATCGCAACCTTTTTTTATACTTCATTAATTTATGCAAATGGCTTTTTTAAACAAAGGATAAAATACTATTGTTGGGAATTAAATGTATTTATAACGATTCATTGTGCATAAGTTCATGTCATTAAATCATCAATAGCTATATAAATGTTTATATTTGCAGTTTAAAATTGAAAAATTTGACTACAAAAATAAAATTTGGGACTGATGGCTGGAGGGCTATCATTGCAGATGAGTACACAGTTGATAATGTTGCTCGTGTTTCTTACGCCACAGCAGAGTGGGTAAAGAAAAATTTTGACAATCCAAGCATTGTGATTGGACATGACTGTCGCTTTCAAGGTGAATTATTCGTAGAAACAGCTGTCAAAGTCTTTGTTTCTCAAGGAGTAAAAGTCAAAATGGCTAAAGGATTTGTCTCTACACCAATGGTGTCTTTAGCAGCTGTGAAAAAAGCTTGCTCTTTAGGCGTGGTGATTACTGCAAGTCACAATCCTCCAACTTACAATGGTTTTAAATTAAAGTCTCATCACGGAGGACCGCTTTCTCCTGAAAAGGTACAGGAAATTGAAGATATTATTGTTGATGAATTGACAATTGACTGGCGTTCAGTATCGTTAGATTCTCCATTAGTGGAAATTGTTGATTTAGAAACAGAATATGTTGAACATGTAAAAGCAAATTTTGATTTGGATGCAATTGCCAATTCAGGTTTGAATTTAGCATACGATGCCATGTTTGGCGCAGGACAAAATGTGTTAAAACGCGTATTGCCTAACATTCATTTCTTACACTGTGAACATAATCCTTCGTTTAAAGGCGTAGCACCTGAACCAATCGCTAAAAATTTAAAAGAATTGGAGCAATTTATCATTGAAAATGGAACAATTGATTGTGCTTTAGCTACAGATGGTGATGCGGACAGAATTGGTTTATACAATGGTAGAGGTGAATTTGTAGATTCTCATCACATTATTTTATTGTTAATCCATTATTTAGCAAAATACAAAGAAATGAAAGGCAAAGTTGCTACTGCTTTCAGTACAACTCCTCGCGTTGCTAAAATGGCTGCACATTACAATTTGCCAAATGAAGTAGTAAAAATTGGCTTTAAATACATCGCAAGTATCATGGTGGAAGAAGATGTGCTTGTTGGTGGGGAAGAATCTGGAGGTATTGCTGTGAAAGGCCATATTCCTGAACGTGATGGCATCTGGATGGGATTGATTATTTGGGAGTTTATGGCAAAATCTGGCAAAACTTTAGACCAATTAATCGATGAAGTATATGAAATTGTTGGAAGTTTTAAATTTGAACGTAGTGATTTACACATTACAGAAGAATTAAAACAAACAATTATCGCTCATTGTAAAAACGGGACTTACCAATCGTTTGGAAAATATACCATTAAAGAACTTCAAACGATTGACGGATTCAAATACTTCTTTGACGATGAACGTTGGGTAATGATTCGTCCTTCTGGTACTGAACCTGTTTTGCGTGTTTATGCTGAAGCTCCAACCTTGGAAGAAGCAAGAGAAATTTTAAAAATAACAGAACAAACAATTTGTAACTAAAATAATAGTATAAATAGTTAAGTTAAATAGCAAAAAATATGAAACCAGTTTTAACATTTATTTCATTGGTTGTAGCATTGGGAATTGTTTTTTTCCTTTTAGTGTTCCAACCATGGCCAATGTTTATTGGAATTTTAGTTTTCCTGGCAATCGTCGGTATTTATGACGTGACGCAAACAAAACGTACCATTCTACGCAACTTCCCAATTTTGGGGCATTTGCGTTTTATTTTAGAAGGTATTGGTCCTGAAATCCGTCAATATTTTATTGAATCCGATACAGAAGGCAAGCCATTGAATAGAACACAACGTACGTATATTTATTCAAGAGCAAAGTTGGAAAACGACAAGCATCCTTTTGGTACAGAATTAGACTTGTCTATTGAAGGGAATGAGTGGGTACAGCATTCTATTTATCCTTCTCACCATTTGGATGAAGCTCCGCGAGTTTTGATAGGTGGTGAAAAATGTACACAACCTTATAGCGCGGCTTTGTTTAACATTTCAGCGATGTCTTATGGTTCCTTGAGTAAAAATGCAATCATGGCATTGAACAAAGGTGCAAAAACAGGAGGTTTTTATCACAACACTGGTGAAGGAAGTATTTCTCCTTACCATAGAATGGGCGGTGATTTAGTGTACCAAATTGGAACAGGTTATTTTGGTTGTAGAGCTAAGGATGGCGGTTTTGACAGAGAAAAATTCAAGGTTACTGCGAATTACCCTGAGGTTAAAATGATCGAATTAAAAATTTCACAAGGTGCAAAACCTGGACATGGAGGCATCTTGCCGGGAGCTAAAAATACACCTGAAATTGCTGCAATTCGTGGGGTAGAACCATACACAACTGTAGATTCACCTCCTGGACACAGAGCTTTTTCTGATGCTGAAGGTTTATTGACTTTTATCGATGAAATGCGTGAATTAGCTAATGGTAAACCTGTTGGGTTTAAAATTTGTATTGGAAACACGCGCGAATTTGAAGAAATTTGTGAAACAATGGTAAAAACGGGTAGAAAACCTGATTTCATTACTATTGATGGAGCAGAAGGTGGTACTGGTGCTGCACCAATTATCTTCTCAGATCACGTGGGGATGCCATTGGAAAACGCATTGACCTATGCAATCGATACCTTAATTAAATACGACTTGAAAAAAGACATTAAGGTAATAGCTTCCGCAAAGATTGTTGATGGATTTGATATTTTTAAAGCATTGAGTTTAGGAGCTGATTTGTGCAACTCTGCGCGTGGTATGATGTTGGCTTTAGGCTGTATTCAAGCTTTGGCGTGTCACAAAAACACTTGTCCAGCTGGGGTTGCTACTAACAAACCTTCGTTGGTTCGTGGTTTAGTAGTTGAAGAAAAATGGAAGCGTGTGAAAAATTACCAAAATGAAACGATAAAAGATTTCTTAGGGTTATTTTCTGCGGCTGGCTGTAAGCAATTGAGTGATTTGAATAGAACATTAATCAACAAACAAATGAACGGAAAGCCTGTAAGTTTTGCAGATATCTATCCGTACCCAGCTAAAAATTAATTGTTATACAAGTACAAAAAAAAATGAGGATATCTGTAAAAGATATCCTCATTTTTTTGTGTTATATTTTCTTAGTCGATGATTAACATCGCATCACCATAAGAATAGAATTTATACTTTTCTTGAACAGCTGTTTGATAGGCCTTCATCATTAATTCATGTCCTGTGAAAGCAGAAATCATCATTAACAATGTTGATAATGGTGTATGGAAATTGGTAATCATACAATTTGCAATGCTGAAATCGTATGGAGGATAAATAAATTTATTAGTCCATCCATTATAAGGTTTTAAGAAACCATCTGTTGACACAGAAGATTCAATTGAACGCATTGAAGTTGTACCTACAGCACAAACGCGTTTTTTATTTCTAATTCCTTCATTGACAATATCAGCAGCTTTTTGTGTAATGATTGCTTGTTCTGAATCCATTTTATGTTTTGTCAAATCTTCCACTTCAACAGGTCGGAATGTTCCCAAACCAATATGCAAAGTAACATCAGCAAAGTTGACACCTTTTAATTCCAAGCGCTTCAACAATTCTTTTGAGAAATGTAATCCAGCAGTTGGTGCAGCTACAGCGCCTTCTTGGGTAGCGAAAATTGTTTGGTAACGCTCTTCATCAGCTGGTTCAACAGCACGTTTAATGTATTTTGGAAGTGGTGTTTCTCCTAATTCAGTAATTTTCGCCTTGAATTCTTCGTAAGTTCCATCGAACAAAAAGCGCAATGTACGACCACGAGAAGTAGTATTGTCAATTACTTCAGCTACTAGTGAATCATCTTCACCAAAATATAACTTGTTACCAATGCGAATTTTACGAGCAGGATCCACTAAAACATCCCATAATAAACTCTCGCGATTTAACTCACGAAGTAAGAACACTTCAATTTTAGCACCAGTTTTTTCTTTATTTCCGTACATACGAGCAGGGAAAACCTTCGTATTGTTACGAATCATCACGTCGCCATCAGAAAAATAATTCACTATATCTTTGAAAAGCTTGTGCTCAATTTTTCCTGATTTGCGATGAACAACCATTAATCTAGCTTCATCACGATTTTCAGATGGATATTCGGATATCAATTCTTGAGGAAGATCGAAATTAAATTCAGACAGTTTCATTTTTGCTTATTTGATACGAGTTAAACTTATACATACAAGATTACAAAGTTAAATAAATTTATCCGCATAATACTGATATTTAACGAAAAAATAACCTATAAACCTGAAATTGATTTATAATCATGAAAAATTCTGTAATAAATCTTAAATCCTTAGTTTTTGTTTTAAAATGACTGACAAGCTGTCGGAGAGGAAGTCCCTCACTCTGTTCGGGATGACAGGCTACTTCTTATGCCCCTATTACTTGTCGAGACTTGTCATTTCGAGCGCAGCGAGAAATCTTTTTCAAATTTTCCTACTCTGTTCATCAAATAGATCTTAAGTGTTTCATTTTGCACTTCATCTCAAAAAGTTTCGGATAGTTGTGTGATGTTATGTGTTTTTTTTGTCAGTGGAGTGGTATGTGAACTTAATAGAATCAAAATCAATTGTTAAGATCCTACTAAAAAAAAACAAAGGCCATCCATTGGATGACCTTTGTTTATGCATATTTTTTTGTTAAATATTATAAATTCTCGATGATTACTGCTGATGCACCACCACCACCATTACAAATACCTGCTCCTCCAAATTTACCATTGTTTTGTTTCAATACGTTTAACAAGGTAACTAAGATACGAGAACCAGAGTTTCCTAGTGGGTGACCTAAAGCAACTGCTCCTCCGTTAACATCTACTTTTTCAGGATCTAAACCTAAAATTTTAGTGTTAGCTAAACCAACAACAGAGAATGCTTGGTTTAATTCCCAATAATCAATTTGATCAATTGTCATACCTGCTCTTTCTAATGCAACTGGAATTGCTTTAGAAGGCGAAGTTGTAAACCATACTGGTTCTTGTGCAGCGTCTCCATAAGAAACAATGCGTCCAATTGGTTTTAAACCGTATTTTTCAACTGCTTCTTCAGAAGCTAAAATCAATGCAGATGCTCCATCATTCAAAGTAGATGCGTTTGCAGCTGTAATGGTACCGTCTTTTGCAAATGCAGGTTTTAATCCTGGGATTTTATCTAAAAATACATTTGTAAACTCTTCGTCAACAGAAACAACAACTGGGTCTCCTTTGCGTTGTGGAACACTTACTGGAACAATCTCATCATTGAATTTTCCTGCTTCCCAAGCTGCAGCAGCTCTTTTGTAAGAAGTAATAGCAAAGTTATCTTGATCTTCACGTGTGAAATTGTACTCTGTCGCACATTTTTCAGCACATGTACCCATAGGAACTTGATCATACACGTCTAATAAACCGTCTTTTGTAATACCATCCAACATCGTGATGTTACCAAACTTCGTTCCGTTTCTTCCGTCAATATAATGAGGTGTTTGTGACATGTTTTCCATACCACCAGCAACAACCACGTGATTGTCTCCCGCAATAATACTTTGAGCAGCTAACATAACAGCTTTCATACCAGAAGCACACACTTTGTTAACTGTTGTACAAGGGACATTGTGACCAATTCCTGCTCCTAACGCTGCTTGACGTGCTGGTGCTTGACCAACTCCCGCTTGCAATACGTTACCCATGAAAACTTCGTCAACAATTTTTGCATCAATGTTTCCTTTTTTCAAAGCTCCTTCAATAGCTACTGAACCTAATTTAGTTGCTGGAACAGTAGATAAACCACCCATGAATGCTCCCATTGGAGTACGTGCAGCAGCAACAATATATACTTTCTTACTCATAGTTATTATTTTCTATAAATTATTTGTTACAAATTTAATCATTTCTTTTATTTATTCGGTGTGAATGTTGAAAACAAACGTGAATTTTTTAAAAATTAACCTGTTTTTGACAAGAATTGCTATGTTGGCGATTGTCTTTTCATAATTTTCCAAAATAATCGAACAGGTAAAATACGTTTTAAACGGACAGCTAAAATTTCTTTGTTGCCAATAAGTATTTCTCGCTTCTCTTGTTTTACAGCAGCTAACAACTGAGAAGAACATTCAATTGCAGACATTCCTGTTGCTTGATTGTGGTCCATAATGTTGTGTTTTTCACCGTTTCCATTAATGGCATGCTTAGAAATTTCTGTATTTATTTTTCCTGGATAAGCGAGTGTAACAACGATTCCGTTTTTCTCTTCTTCTAAAGCTAAACTTTCATAAAAACCTTGTAGCGCGTGCTTTGAAGCGCTATAAGCTGATCGGAGGTAAAAACCAAATTTACCAGCAATAGAGGAGATGACTACAATGTGTCCGCTTTTTTGTTGCTGCATATAGGGTAAAACAGCTTTTGTCAAAGCAATGTTTCCAAAGTAATTGACTTCCATGATGTATCGGTCAACTTCCAAACTTGTTTCTGAAGCGTTGGAACGTTGGCTCAACCCACCATTATTAATCAAATAATCGATTCGGCCATAGTTAGAAATAACTTGTTCAGCAAGCACTGGAAATTGATCTGATTTTGAAAGATCTAAAGGTAATACAAGATGATTTATACCTTTTAAGCTTGTTAAAACATCGGAAAGTTGTTTTTCAGAACGAGCAGAAAGAATAACTTTAGCTCCTTCTTGCGCACATTGTTTAGCTATTTGTTCACCAATGCCAGATGATGCGCCTGTTATCCAAACTACTTTGTCTTTGAAATTTTTCATAGCGTAAAGATACTAAAAAAATGTTGAATTTTATTTTAACTCAGCTTGCCAATAATGAAAGTCTTTTATTTCACCATCTTCCATTTTAAAACTATGTGTTAATTCCTTAACTGAAAGAATATCAAAATCAACAGGGTGGCTAAAAATATCTCCATCATAACAAAAAGTATGATACTCTCCATTTTCACCACAAGGATCTACATCAGAAGGAAAAGATAAAACAATTTCGGAGTTAAGTGGTTTACCAATATAATTCTTTCCTAGTTTATCAGCTTGAGTGGTGACAATGATTGTTTTTAAACCTGAATCAAAAAAATCGTTCATGTATTGTTGACCTGAACTACCCCATAATGGCTCCACAACGTGAATAGAGTAGGAGTTTAATTTTTCTTCCCTGTATTGTTTTACATCCTCTAAATATAAATCCCCGAAAATAAAATGATTGACACCTAATTTTTGAAAATGCTCAACAGCAAGTAGCATTCCCTCTTCATAATTTTGGGTGTGTTTTGAAAGATTGACAGTGTATAAAGGAATACCGATGCTATCAGCTTGCTTTTTCAATAAATCGAGAGGGATGTTATGAATAGATGATTTTTGAGAATCTGCATCAATGGTTGTTAATTAGGAAACAACTTCAAAAGAATTGTTTTTCAAAATTTCTCTTAAAGCCATTGCAGAATCTTTTCCGCCACTCCAATTAAATACTGCTTTTTTGATTTGACTCATTTTAATAAATAAAAAAATCCTACCATTCAGATAGGATTTTAGTGTGTATTTAGTTTAATTTATAAATCGTTAGGAATGACAGCTGTTTTGTACTCTCTAGCTTTAGGCTTGATTTTCTCAATAAAAATAACTCTTAATTTCTGACCATCTGCTACGTGAATCATTTCAGAAATACCATTATTAATTTTTGGTGGTAATTTTTGTGCATTTGCAAATTTTCTGTCTAATAATTCATAATCTCCTTCATTGTATTGAATGAAGATGGCAGTAATTGCTCCGTTTTCAACTCGTACTTTTCCATTTAGACATTCTTGTCCATCAGGAGTGAAGAAGCTTAGAATAACATTTCTGTGCATGTCGTCTGCAACGGAATAAGCTCCTCTTTTATTAAAAGCTTTTTCCAATTTGTCAAAACATCCTTCTTGAGCATACAACCCACTAAGAGTTAGGAAACTAAAGGCGATAAGTAACGTTTTTTTCATAATTTTTCTTTTTACGGATAAAAATATCCAAGTCCCAAATATAATAAATACATCTTAATTTGGTTACATTTCAATAAAAAATTTTAATTTTGAACTAATCAAGACGTAATTATGGACAAACAAATAGCATACCATTTTTTTGAATCAGCAGAAATTTTGCAAAAATTTAACACTTCTGAGAATTTTGAAAAGTTAGAAAGCGCAGGGAAATTAATGGTTGAATCGTTAAAAAACGGTGGTAAAATCATTAGTTGTGGAAATGGTGGTTCTATGTGTGATGCCATGCACTTTGCAGAAGAATTATCAGGAAGGTACCGCAATGATAGAAAGGCCCTCGCTGCTGTTTCAATTTCTGATCCAAGTCATATTTCTTGTGTTGCGAATGATTATGGATATGAATTCGTTTTTTCTCGTTACATAGAAGCGATGGGTAATAAAGGTGATGTTTTGGTGGCTTTTTCAACCTCTGGGAATTCTAAAAACATCATTCAAGCTATTCATGCTGCTAAAGAAAAAGGAATGAAAGTGGTCGGAATGACTGGTAAAGATGGTGGGAAAATGGCTGAATTATGCGATGTGGAAATTCGCGCTCCTCACTCTGAATACGCAGATAGAGCACAAGAAATTCACATCAAATGTGTGCACTCCTTTATTGATTATATTGAACGTTCACTGTTTTAATGAATGAAAAATTGGTTGCATTATATTCCTTTAAGGGTCAAGTTGCTCGCTTTGCAACTAACCATTGTTTGGAGTGCAATGTTACTAACAAGAGTCATTTTTCATATTGCTAATTCCTCTAGTTTCACAAATGTAGGTCTTTTTGATTACATCGTTGGTGCTTGGTTTGATGCGGTGACAATAGGTTTACTTTTCTTACCCTACGTAATTTTTTACTTGCTACCTTTTAATGTATTCAATAAGCGTTGGCATCAGCTAATAGCTCGTATTTTGTTTCTGTTAACTACCATTGTTGTCATTGGTTTTAACTTAATGGATGTTGAATATTTCAAATATACAAGTAAACGCTCAACAATTGATTTATGGTCCATCGTTAGCGCCGGATCTGATATGCAACAATTAGCACTGTCTTTTATTACCGATTTTTGGTGGATCATCTTACTGTTTATTGTGCTTGTTGTTGTTTTATTTCGCTTTTCTAAACGATTGTTTTCTAGTGAAAAAAAAGAACAATTTCATTTCGGTTGGTCGTTATTTTCCTTCGCTTTTTATATCGGATTAATGATTTTTATTGGTCGTGGAGGTATTGTTTTCAAACCGGTAGGAGTGTTAGACGCTGCACGTTATTCTCAACCTGGCAACACTGCTTTGGTATTAAATACCCCTTTTACATTAATAAAATCTATTGGAAGTGAAAGTTTAAAAGAAGTTAGTTATTTTACTGATTTAAAGCAAACTGAAAAGTATTTTAATCCTATAAAAAAAGGGAATCCACAACATTTGTTTGATAGAAAACAAAATGTAGTTATTTTAATTTTGGAATCTTTTGGCCAAGAATTTATTGGCTTTTACAACAGAGAAAAATCATACACTCCATTTTTAGATTCTTTGTTAAAGGAGTCGTGGACATTTTCGGGGAGTTTTGCCAATGGAAAGAAGTCAATAGAAGCAGTTCCGTCCTTGTTTTTGTCGATTCCAAGTTTGCAAGATAATCCCTACATTTCATCACCATACAATTCTAATCGAGTGATAGGTTTGCCTGAGTTTTTAAAAAAATATGGCTATGAATCAGCTTTTTATCATGGGGCTACAAATGGTTCCATGCGTTTTGATTCTTTTTCTCAATTCATTGGTTTTGACCATTATGTTGGTAGAAAAGAGTACAATAATGAATCACATTCAGATGGCAATTGGGGAATTTTAGATGAGTATTTTAATCCGTGGACAGCTAAGCAATTATCCACTTTAAAAGAGCCGTTCTTAGCTAGTTTATTCACGCTTTCTTCTCATCATCCTTTTTATGTTCCCAGCAATCGACAAAAAGAGGTTGTTCACGGGCCACAACCTATTTGTGCTTCAATTAGTTATGCTGATTTATCCTTACGTCTATTTTTTGAAGAAGCGAAAAAACAGAAATGGTATGATAATACGGTTTTTGTGTTGTGTGCAGACCACACGCCTGGTACGCAAACACCAGAATACAATCAACGTACACAGACCTATCAAATTCCTATTGCGTTTTATCATCCAGGAGGAAAATTACCGAAAGAACGACAAAATACCGTTGCACAACAAATTGATATTTACCCAACTTTGGTCGATTTATTAGATATTGACGCGCCTTATTACTCATTTGGGCAATCTTTGTTTGATACAAATGACAGTTATTCAATTAGTTACTTAGAGGGTAGTTATTATTATTTTGAAAACAATGAAATGTTAGTTTTTTCACAAAATCAGGCACGATTTTTGTATGATTATACGATTAGAAGCAATGATTTGGTGGACTTATTTTCTACAGAACCGAGCAAGGTTAAAAAGTATGAAAACAGAGTAAAGGCGATAATTCAGCGTTACAACCATGATTTGATTCATAACAAAACAACAGCAAAGTGATGAGAACGAGGATACGATTTATTATTAATCCGATTTCTGGAGTAGGAAAGAAGGGGATTTTGCCTGAGTTAATTGAACAGTACATTGATAGTGAGCGATTTGATTATGATATTGTCTTTAGTGAATACCGTAAGCATGCTCAGGAATTAGCTATTCAATCAACTAAAGAAGGAATTGACATTGTTTGTGCTGTTGGAGGCGATGGTTCTGTTCACGAAGTGGGTACCGCTTTAATAGGTACTCCCACTAAATTAGCAATCATTCCTACTGGCTCTGGCAATGGATTAGCTCGTCATTTGGGAATTCCTCTAAGCATTGAAAAGGCAATTCAAAACATCAATGAGATGAATGTCATTCAAATGGATACTGTTTTAGTAAATGACACGCCGTTTTTAAATGCTGGAGGCTATGGTTTTGATGCGTTAATTGCTAAAAAGTTTGACGAGGGCAAGAAAAGAGGATTTTTTACTTACATTAAATTAGTTGCTCAAGAATTTTTTAAATACAATCCAGTGAACGTTACGGTTGACGTGAATGGAAAAGTAAAGAAAATGCCTGTCATTTTATGTTCCATTGCCAATGCTTCTGAATTTGGAAATGGTTTTTGTATTTCCCCAAAATCAGATGTTACAGATGGAAAAATTGAGTTGTTTTTATTGAAGCCTTTTAAAATTTGGGCTTTGCCTAAATTAGCGATTCAATTTTTTAGAAGACGCTCACATCACTCTCGTTTTGCAGAAGTTATTAGCTTTCAAAAAGCAAAAATAAAATTATCAAAAAGCATAGCTCACTACGATGGAGAACCTTTTAATGTTAGCAAAGATTTAACGGTAGAAGTTGTTCCAAAAAGTTTACATATATTAGCAGGAAAAAAATAGGTATGGGATTTATTTCGACAGATTTAGAAACGATTATACGAAGTTTAGACAAATTAAGTGCTACTACGCAACCTCAATGGGGGGCAATGAACGCACAACGCATGGTTGAACACTTGACTGAAGGTTTACAAATGTCCATAGGAATTGGAGAATATCAATTATTGATTCCAGAAGATAAAATCGATAAAATGAAAGCTATTCTTGCTTCCGATGAACCAATGCCTCGTGGTTTTAAAGTACCTTTCGCTCCTGAAAAATATGAGTTGCGAAATGAGGAATTGGAATTAGCTGTTGACGAATTAATTGAAAACTGGTTGGCCTTCGAAGAATATTACGAAGAGAACCCTACAAAAGAACATTTGCATCCTTATTATGGAATGTTAGATAAAAACGGTTGGTTGCGCATACATGAGAAACATTTTACGCACCACTTTGAGCAGTTCGGTTTGCTCTAAAATAAATGAATAAATAACACTAAAAAAGACAAAAATGGATATTAATTCACTAATAAACAGTGATTTGGGAAGTCAAATTATTGGTGAGCTTAGTAAAAAAACAGGAGTTTCTTTAAAAGAAACATCTTCGGTAGTAAAAGAAGCTGCTCCTGCAATGATTGAAAAAATTAAAGCAAATGCCTTTTCGGAACAAGGTGCAAGCGCTTTGATGAATGCTTTATCCAAACACGATGGATCTGTACTAGAAAATATCTCTGAATTTTTAGGTGGAAGTGCTTCAAAAGATGGAAGCAAAATTTTAGGTCATGTATTTGGTGACCAAATAAAAGCGTTTGAATCTGGTATTAGCAAGAAAACAGGCGTCGGTGCAGGAAATGTTTCTTCAATTTTAACATTGTTGGCTCCAATTGTTATGGGCTATATCGGGAAACAAAGCAAAGGAAAAGCTTCTTCGGGTATGGATTTAGGAGGGATTCTAGGAGGCATGCTAAGCGGTGGGAAAGGTGGAGGTGTTTTGTCTTCTATCTTAGAACAAGCTACAGGTGCCGCAGGTACTGGAAAATCTAAATCAAAAGGAGGTTTGGGTGATTTACTGGGTGGATTAGGTAGTTTATTCGGTAAAAAATAATAATTAAGCATAAAACTAAAAAGACATGAAAGAGAAAAAGATTTTTGAAGCAACAGAAGAAGCTAAAGGGAAAGCTAAACAATTGCGTATGTTTGCATTGTTGGCATGGTTCGTTGCAATTGGTTTAGAAGTTTTCGCTATTTTAAAATTGATCACAAATGAAACATTGATGTGGTTAATCATCGTAATTGTTGCAATTCTAGCATTATCAATTACTGGTTCACTTCTTTGGAAAAAGGCTAATCGTTGGAATCCTGCTTCTGAAAAAGATAAAGCGCGCTTTTTCATTCAAAATCAATTAGGTGCTCTTATTGCTGCAATTGCTTTCTTGCCTTTGTTGATTCTTATTTTAACCAACAAGAATTTAGACGGTAAAACAAAAGGAATTGCCGGTGCGGTTGCAGGTGTAGCATTGTTAGTAGCAACAATCGTTGGTATTGATTTTAATCCTCCATCAGTAGAAAAATACACGGAACAAATCAACGCTCAAACAACTGAAGTTACTGATTTGACAAATGGAGTTGACCTAGTGTATTGGACACCTTCAGGAAATAAATTACACATTTTTGACGATTGTCAACACATCAAAAACAGTACGGTTTCCAACGGAACAGTTAAACAAGCATGGGAAGCAAGAGGTATTGACAATAATGAAGTTTGCAAAACATGTGCTAATAGAGCTGAAAAGCAAAAAACAAATTTAGAAGAGTAAATATTTTTTTTCACTAAAAAGCCATCCTTTGGGTGGCTTTTATTTTGCTAACGAATTTTCAACCACTGTTTTTTCCTTCTTCTTAGGAATACTATAAGCTAAATTGACAACAACATTGTGATCATGCAAATGCTTGAAAGGTAATTTAAGAATGTATAAATATCCAAATTCAATGGTAAATTGTTGAGGCAATTTGAAACTAAATTCAAGGCCCAATCTGTTGTCATGAAGTAGTTTGTTGACAGGAACACCTGCAACATTTAATCTTAATTCTTCATGGAAATTCATTTTGACAAAATTAGCCAAAGTAAAACTTAAACCAACTTTAGGATTGATTCTGAGAATTGTATTTTGATCATCAAAAACTCGAATGTCAAAGGAATTAGCATTTATGAAGTCAATTTTTGGAGCAATTTTGTATTTTAATTTAACGACGCCACTGAATCGAAATTCTGGTGTTGATGGCTTGGATTCGTCTGATTGTTTTCTGATTTTAGGAGTGTTTAAGTAAAATCCAAAAGGGGATAATCCAAAAGTAACAGATGATTTATGATTGTAATTCACCCAAAAACGAAGTGCTGAAAGGTAAGGTTTATCTATTAAATTGTAATTGTCAAAGCCGCTTTGCCTTCTGTAATTCAATTCTGTGTCAAAGGTAAATTTATTTTTTACTGGTGCGGTAATTACAGCTTTTAAACGCAGGTTTAAATCATGTTCTTCCTGTGCAAAAGGTAAATTGATGGTTGTTAAAAAGGTTAAAAATAAAAAATGTAACTTATTCTTCATTCGTTTTTTTTTACAAATGTATTAGTTAAAAATAAATAAGAGGTACTCTTAGCAAGAATACCTCTTCATTTTTGTAAAGTAATAATAGGTTACACTATCATTTATTTGTTTTTAGTTGTTCTCGAATGGTATTTTCATCAACCAATCCGAGCTGGTTCCATACTTCTTTACCGTTTTTATATAATTTCAATGTTGGCAATCCTGTAACTTGTAAACTTGCTGCCAATTGTGGATGCTCATCTGTATTGATACGTACAAGTTCCATTACTTCTTTAGAATCTTCTGCAATTTTCATCAAATAAGGTTCCATTTTTTTACAAGGAGAACACCAATCTGCGTAAAAATCAACTAAAATTAATTTATCAGATTGAATCATTGCTTTGTAGTCATCCATTGACAATGATTTTTTCTTGTTAGCAGAAATTTCTGGCATGTTTTCACCTCTCCAATGCAACATTCCACCAGTAAGTTCATACACATGTTCAAAGCCCATTTTTCTCAATTCATAAGCTGCTGAAGCACTTCTGTTTCCACTTAAACAATAAACAAGTACAGGTTCTGTTTTTGACAATTTCTCAACATTATCAAAAAACGAAGGATCATTCCAGTTAATGTTTGTGGCGTTTTCAATATGTCCATCTTCAAATTCTTCAGGAGTACGAACGTCAATCAACTGAGTATTTTTAGCTTGTTCTATTAATTGTTGAAACTCTTTTGGATTCAAGTTGGTTTTCTCAGGTAAATCACCTGATGCAGTGTTTGAGCTACAAGAATAAGCTGTAAACACCAATGCTAACATCCAGAAAATACTACGCATAAATTATTTGTTTTCGTTAATTAATCGTTCTAATTCATTGGCAGGAAAAACACCTGATTGTCTCCATTTAAGCTCCCCATTTTTAAAAATCATTAGAGTTGGAACCCCACGAATTTGAAAATGTTGCGCAACTTGTGGGTTTTTATCCACATCAATTTTAATAATAGCGGCTGATTCGCCAACTCTTCCTTTTAAATCTTCTAAAATTGGCCCCATCATTTTACAAGGCCCACACCATTCAGCTGAAAAATCAACTAAAACGGGTTTGTCTTGATTAATTATTTCTTGAAATGTCATTTTTTTTTCATTTTATGGTACAAAATTAATGCAACAGATTAGAAGAGTCAGCAACAAAAGTTACATAGCAACATTATTCAGTAAAAGCATACATGACAATATTGGCTCCCATTTGCAATGCTTGTTTTCTTTTTTCAGCTGAATCGTTGTGTACTTCTGGATCCTCCCATCCATCTCCTAAGTCTGTTTCGTGTGTATAGAGTAAAATAACTTTGCCATTTTCAATGATGCCAAATGCTTGTGGTGGTTTATTATCATGTTCATGAATTTTAGGCAAACCATTGAACTTGAATTTTTTAGTAAAAATAGGATGGTTGTATGGCAATTCTACTAATTGTTTGTTTGGAAAAACTTTCTTGATTTCTGTTCGAATAAATTGATCCATACCATAGTTGTCGTCAATGTGTAAAAAACCGCCACCTAACAAATAATTTCTTAAATTTTCTGCTTCTTGTGAGGAAAAAACAACGTTTCCATGTCCTGTCATGTGTACAAAGGGATAGCGAAATAAATCTGCGCTTCCAACGTCAACATAAGGTACTTCAGGCGAAATGTTCATGTTTAATTGTTCATTGCAAAATTTTGCAAGATTCGGAACAGAAGTAGGATTGGCGTAATAATCACCACCGCCATTGTATTTTATCACGGCAAATTGATAAGCGTATTGTGCGTTTCCAATGAAAACGATGATTAAAAAAACGAATAAAAGACGAATTTTCATGTTTCAATTTTCATTAATGCTTGCATGCAAGCGTATAAACCTGCTGTTTCTGTTCGCAAACGATTTTCACCCAAGGTAATTGCACGATACCCATTGTTAACAGCATTTTCATATTCTTGTAAGGTAAAATCTCCTTCTGGTCCAATTAAAATTGGGCTTTTAAAATCAAAATCTGATAGTAAATGAAATTTTTCCCCTTCGTAACAATGAGCCATGTATCCATTTGGATGTTGTTTTACAAAGTCATCTACTTTGGTTAAGTCATTGATTTTGGGTAAAAACAAACGCTTGGATTGTTTCATCGCACTTATGGCAATGTTTTCAAATCGTTCCAATTTTATTGCTTTACGCTCAGAATTTTTACTCAATAAAAAAGTGATTTCTGTAATTCCGAGTTCAGTTGATTTTTCCACAAACCATTCCATGCGTTCATTCATCTTTGTTGGACAAATAGCAATGTGAATCGAGTAGGATGGAGGTGTTTGCTCTGTAATAGCAACAAGTTCAACCAAACAATGTTTTTGGTGAGCATTTAAAATAGTTGCTGTAGCTTGCAAACCACGACCATTTAAAAGGCCTATTTCATCTCCTTCTTTTAGGCGCAACACTTTGACGATGTGGCGTGATTCCGTTTCATCCAATTCGAATTGCTTTGTAGTAGCATCTATGCGAGAGTCAAAAAATAAATGCATATTAATTCATTAATTGGTAAATCATTTCTTTCATTAACTCTCCATCATTGGAACTAGCATTTTCCAATCCTTTTGCTTTTAAGTCATATTCTTGTAACAAAGCAATGTTTGCAGCTACTTTTTTTGGATTGTAAATTCTAGACGCACTGATGTATTGACCTACTAAAAATGGAGCAACTCCCAAAGCAGAAGCTAATGCAGCTTGAGATTTGTCTTTCGAAAAATGAAGTTGCATTAATTTTAAATGAAAGTTGAATAAATTAGAAATAATCGGAATAATAGGACCCATTTTTGGGTTTTTGTCAAAATAATGAACGATTTTATTCGCTTTTTCGATGTTTCTTTCAGCAAAAGCATTGGTCAACTCAAAGAAATTGTAATCTTTTGAAATACCAATGTTCTCCTCAATGTGAACATCGTTGATCATTGTTCCTTTTTCAACAAGAATAGAAAGTTTTTCCAACTCATTCACAATGCGACTAATGTCTGTTCCTAAGAATTCAGCAAGTAAAGTTGCAGCTTTAGGTGAAATGAGGTAACCTTCTGATTTAGCGTAGTTAACAATCCAATCAACAATTTTGTAATCTTTAACTTTATCCGATAAAAAAGTAACGCCATTTGAACCAATAGCTTTGTACACTTTTTTTCGAGTGTCAAACTTTTTGTGTTTGTAAGCAATGACGAATACCGTTGTTTCTGTTGGATGATTGAAATAAGACTCAAGTTCGTCAATGTCTCTAAATTCTTGAGCTTCTTTGATAACAACCAATCGGTGAGTGCCAATTAGCGGATAAGATCTTGCCTCTGAAATGATGGCACCAGCATCACATTCCTTTCCGTAAACAATGCTTTGATCAAAATCACGACTGCTCTCATCCACAACATTGTCGATAAGAGCATCGGTGATTAAGTCAATATAATAAGGTTCCTCTCCATGAAGAAAATAGATCTTCTTGAAGTTTTTTTCCTTGATTTCTTTTATGAGCGCTCTGTGTGGCATTTACTCTTCGTGTCCTTCCCAAATTTTGATTAATTCAATCATGGTTTTTACAGCTTTTTCCATGTCTTGAACACTTACATACTCATGTTTTGAGTGGATAGCCATTTCACCTGTGAACAAGTTTGGACAAGGCAATCCCATGAAAGATAAACGAGAACCATCAGTACCACCACGAATAATCGATGGGCGTGGTTCAACTCCAGCACGTTTCATTGCATCAATGGCATAATCAGTAACAAATGGCACGCTTTGAAGTACTTCCTTCATGTTGCGGTATTGTTCCTTCACTTCAAATGTCATGCTAGCACCATTGTGCGGTTCAATAATCATTTGAGCCAATGATTGCAACTCATCTTCAAATTTTGCTAATTTTTCTGTCAAGTGATCGCGGATAATAAAGCTAACAGTTGTTTCTTCCATGATACCACTGATTTGAACTGGATGCACAAATCCTTGTCTTCCTTCTGTAGTTTCAGGCGACCAGCGATCTGTAGGCAACGCAGCAACGAAATCAGACGCTAATTTAATCGCATTAATCATCTTTCCTTTTGCATAACCAGGGTGAGCACTTACACCTTTAAAAGTAACCTTAACGGCATCTGCAGAAAACGTTTCATCTTCAATAGAACCTAAAACTCCTCCGTCTAAAGTATAACCGTAATCAGCGTTTAATTTTTTAATATCTAAATGGTCAACACCTCTACCAACTTCCTCATCTGGAGTAAACAAGATGCGAATTGGTCCGTGTTTAACTTCTGGATGTGTTACAATGTAATTCACAAAATCCATAATGATAGCAATTCCTGCTTTGTCATCAGCACCTAACAACGTTGTACCGCTTGCTGTGATAATATCGTCACCAATTTTCTCCTTTAAGTAAGGATGCATTTCTGTTGTAATGATTTGAGTCGGATCATCTGGCAAAACAATAGGTTGGCCAGTATAATTGCGGTGCACAATTGGTTTTACATTTGTCCCTGTAACGTCTGGGGCAGTGTCCATGTGCGAACAAAAACAAATGGTTGGTGCGTTCTTTTCTGTGTTGCTTGGAATAGTACCAAAAACATATCCCCATTCATCCATTTCAGCATCATTGATGCCTAAGTTTTTCAATTCCTCAACCAACACTTTTGCTAAATCTTTTTGCTTCATTGTTGAAGGAAAAGTGGTTGAATTTGGATCCGCCGTTGTGTCTATTTTTGCGTAGCGGATAAAATTCTCTTCTACTTGATGTTTATAATTACTCATTTCGATTTGATTTGTGTCAAAGATAATGAATTTTTATTCGCTAAAATGATAGGGTGAGAATAAATATCAACAAATTTTCAAAAAATTGGTATGGTTTTGGATAGTTTATTTGTAGAATTGCACAAAAAGATTCGTTTTTACAAAAAAAATGAATAGTTTTAACTTAAATAAGTGTACTAAAAATGAACAATTTGATTAAATACAGCTTCTTAATAATAATGCTTTTTCTTTTAAATTCAATGAGTTACGCTCAAAGAACGATCAATGAATTGCATGAATTGTACAATTTTAAACCAAAAGAATTGAGTCTGAAAGATGCTGAAGTAAAGTATAAAAAAATCAATGCTTTGTGGGTTGAAATGAATGCCGATACAACTTATTATTTGCCTCTTATTCGCCAAGAGTTGTTAACAACTACACATGCTTCTTATTTTTATTTTGACCTTTCTTCTTACTTGGAAATGTATGCTACGACAAGTAAAGATAGAAGAATCATTGAAAAGGCGATTCAACAAATTCAATGGGATGAAATTGGCACGTGGGAAGTCGCTGAAAAATTGCGTGACTTTGCAGGAAATGGCATCGATGTTACTTCTGTGGCTTTTCAATTGTTTGCTAAAGAAAAAGTAAAATTGGTAAATCCTGAAACGAAGGAGGTGTTTAATCAAGGGAAATTGATGGCTTATATCTTGCTTCCAGCACCTAAAAGTACTTATTTGAAAAAATTAGTAGATGCCTTACCAACCGTTTCAGAAGAATCAAAGCGTACTGCAATTTCTCTCTTGTGGTTGTCAAATACAGAACTCGGGAATGCTGTACTTACAAGCATTTATGCACCTGAATCAACTTATTCAACTGATATACGAGCTTATGCCAATCGATTGATGAAATCTTACTTTTTGGATGAAAAAGAGTTGGAAAATTGGATTGAATTGGATGAAGTTGAACGCAAACAAAAATTAATTGCTGCGTACCAGGATTTAATTCTCGTGTGGACAAACGAATCGTGGAACCAATTGGTATTGTTAACTAAAAAAATTCACTATTTTTCGATTGTGATAGACTAAAATGGATAAAATGACTAAACGTGTAAAAAGACAATCGGGGGAATGGGTTGATTTTGATATTGATAAACTGCGTTACTCTTTGTCAAAATCGGGTGCTTCTGAAATTGAAATTGGAGAAGTATTGGAACGTCTTATTCCTCAAATTCATGATGGAATTTCCTCGAAACAAATTTATAAGTTAGCTTTCAATCACTTAAAAAATATCTCTGGTACTTTTGCTGCTCGATATAGTTTAAAAAGGGCATTGTTGGAACTTGGACCTGCAGGATTTTATTTTGAAAAATGGGTATCTAAATTTTTGAGACATTTAGGGTATGAAACATGTGAAAATAATGTCATACAGGGCGGTGCTGTAACCCATGAAGCGGATGTAATCGCTAAAAAAGAGGGGGAACTGTTGTGGATTGAATGTAAATTTAAAAATTCAATGGAATCAAAAATACCGGTAACAACTCCCATGTATTTGCTTTCGAGAATAAAAGATATTTCTATTACGGAACATTATTTATTTGGTCAGTCTTTGAGCTTTACACAAGGTTGGTTGATTACTAATTCTTATTTCACAAGCGATGCCATTCGCTTTGGTGAATATTATCATTTACACATGCTTTCATGGGATTATCCCGCTAAAAAAAGTATCAAAAATTTGGTCGATCAATTAGCACTTTATCCTGTGACATGTTTAACAACACTTTCCAAACGTGAAAAGAATTATTTATTAGACAAAAATGTGATATTGGTAAAAGAAATTGCTGAAAATCCAGGTGTTTTGCGTAATAATTCTGTTATCAATCAACGAAATGTGTCAAAAGTTTTGAAAGAAGTGAATGAATTGGTTTATTTGCTGTAAAATTTTAACATGGAAACATTTCATACAATCATATTAATTTCAAGTGCTATTACATTATTTGTCTATGGATTGCAAAGTTTTAGTAAAGAAATTCAATCAATTGGTATAGACAAAATAAAAAAATGGATTAACAAGGTTACGGCTTTGCCTTTAGGCGGTTTTGGAGTTGGGGCGATTGTTACAGGAATTATTCAATCGAGTACGATGGTTTCTTCTTTGACAGTTTCGTTAGTCAACGCTGGAGCCATCACTTTTAGAGATAGTTTGCTAATTTTGTTGGGAACGAATATAGGAAACACATCTACCGCATGGATTGTATCGTACCAATCTGTTTATTTTGGCCCATTTTTTATAGTAATTGGTACGATTATTAGTATGATTCCCAATAAAATAGCTGTTGCAGGAAAGTCTATTTTTTATTTTGGGTTTATTTTCTTTTCGCTTTCTTTCGTAAGTATTGCCATGACACCTATCAAAGACGACCCTTTGTTGATTGATATTCTTTCAAGAGCAACCAATCCAATTTTAGGAATCTTTTATGGGATTGTTGTCACTGTTGTTATTCAATCTAGTTCGGTGGTTGTTGGTTTGGTAATTGTTTTAGTGACACAAAGTGTTATCGGTTTGGATGCAGCAATTCCAATTGTAGTAGGAGCAAACATTGGGACAACTTCAACCGCTATGTTGTTGAGTATTAAAATGAATGCTGTTTCTAAACTTACTGCTTTTTCAGCGTCCATGTTTAACATTGTTGGCGTAATAGTGATGTTGCCCTTTTTTGGGTTGTTAGAATACGTTGCTTCTCAAGCCACAGATATACCAGCTCTTCAAGTAGCAACTGCTTTTACCATTTCTAATTCGTTTACATCGTTCTTTTTCTTAGTGTTTTTAACACCGACAATGAAGTTGCTAAAACGACACCGTTGGTACAAGGAATATGAACAACAAGAAAATTCCGACAAGCTCATATAAATTTAATTATATGAAAACAACCTTAACACTTTTATTGGATGAATATGCTGAAAGTCATCAAAACAAGTTGAATAAAACTATTCATTTCATTTGTGTTCCTCTTATATTCTTTACCATTTTTGGTTTTCTGAGAGTGATTCCTACTCCTCAATCATGGGAAGAAATTCCATTGTTGAACTGGGGAAGTATCGCCATGCTGCCTGCGTTGGGCTACTACTTGCGACTTTCTTTTAAATTGTTTTTAATCTTTATTGCTTGGGGCGCATTCGTCTTGATAGGAAATGAATGGTTATTTCAACAAATGGCAGGTAATTTAGTGTGGTTTTCACTAGCAGTTTTTGCTTTAGCTTGGGTCGGACAATTTTATGGTCATCACATAGAAGGTAAAAAACCATCCTTTTTAAAAGATTTACAATTTTTACTCATCGGTCCAGCTTGGATTATGAATTTTCTAATTCGCTTGGAGAAATAAAGAAGCGTGTTTTTAGTTTTAATAAGAACCAAAATACCTTCTTAAAAACCATTCAGCGAATAAACTTAGTGTGAGTAGTAAGAACAAGATAAAGTATTCAATTAATTCATTGAAACTTGCTTCTTGGTAACTTGCTGAACTAAAATCCTCTCTGTTCTTGATTTCTTTAATTGCAGCGTCATAGTTTTTAAGCAAATGGAATGTTCCACCTGTTTTTTGAGCAAGATGTTGTAAAACTAAGTGATTCGCTTTGCTGTCTGCTTGTTCAATCACTAATTCTTTGACTATAAATTCACCTTTTTTCTCGTGGTATTTTCCGTTGATAGAAGTAAAGGCTTTCCAAGTGTATTTTCCAGCTGGCAACTTACCCAAGTCTAGTTTGTAATTTGTTCCAACTGCGCCAAATTGAAGCTTGGACTCTTTGCCATTTTCATCCAATAATACAAAGTTTACTTCGCTCGTTGTGATTGGATCCAGTGAGGCATTGAGCACTGTTGCATTGATGCTAATGGTTTCTGTTGGCAAAAATGTCGAAGGCAGTGTTACTCTAAAAGGTTCTGTATTTTGTTTCACCATGAGGTACTGTCCTGTTTTGCTAATTAATTCATCAAAAGCTGCAAACGATTGTGTACGAGCATATTCAGTTAACCTCCATTTCCAAAGTCCTTCTCCGAATACAAACCCGTATTTGTAATTTTTGCCACTATCAGAACGACCATTTCCAAAGAAAAGTAAAGGGTCTTTTTTTACAACAGGACCTATTCGTTGATTAATGAGTATTTGTGCGTCTTTTGGTGCTTGAAAGTAACCAAATTTAGCCTTTAATGGCGGATAATACTGCAATGCCTTTTGCAATTGTTCACTGGTTTCAAAAGCCGTAAATCCTGTGTTTAAACTTCCTTCAACATCATCTAAATTGCGTGTGCTCGGTATTTCAATTCCTAAATTCATTTGGTAAATAGACGAAGCGTTAGATTGCGAGCCGACAATAAAAAGTTTGGAAATAGAGTTGTTTAATACAGATTGAATCACTGGTCTCGTTGCATTTAACCCAGGTTCATGCCACACTATTAAATCAACATTTTTGAGGTCTTGTTTCCAATCTTGTAAGAGTTCAAACTTTACTTCTAAGTTTTGATCTTTGTCCCAAACAGCTTTTAATGCTGCAATGTCTGGATGTGGTGCAGATGAAAGAATGAGTACTTTACTACGAGAATCGATTACTTCAATGTAAACCGTTCTGCTGTTATTATCATAGTTGTATTCACGTTCTTTGTGCGTTAAATGAATGGTGTATTTTTGATAGCCCGGCGTAGTTGCATTGAGAGTGAATTGCACTTGGTCAAAATCACTTACGCCGTCTTTGTATTGAATCGTTTGACTGGCAATTTTCTTTCCATTGTTTTCAATCCAAATTTCAGTGCTTGTCTTACCCATTTTATTTCCTTCAATGTCCACAACAATTGGAAAATCATTTTTTAGAAAAGCAACATCGTTGTGTGTAACATGTTTGATAAAATGATCGCGCTTGGTTATTGTATCACCAACTCCAAGCGTGTAAATAGAAGAAGTATTGAATTTATCAGCGGTGTAAATTGGGTTATTACCTTTGTTGTAATTACCATCAGAAACCAATAAGACACCAGCTAAATTGCGTGTGTGAAAATCGTTTTTGGTACCGTCTAAAGCAGCTGAAATGTCAGTGCTGTTTTTTGCAAAATGAACTTGTTCAAGTTGCTCTGGTATATCTGAATAAGAGTAGGGTAGCACCTCAAATCGATTACCTAATTCTTCTTTTGCTTTAGCAATAAGTGATTCTACTGTTTTTTTTACGGAAGAAGAATCGCTGTAATTGAGCATAGAGCTACTGTCATCAATTCCAATGATTAAAATAGGTTTTTCTTTTCTATAATTAAAAGCTTGAAAAATAATACCCAACAACAAGAGACACAGCAAAAGAATCGAAAAAGTACGAAGTGACAAAAGCAAATAGCGCCATTTCTTTGGCAAGTCAGTGACCCAACCATTGTTTTTTTGTGCATATAGCCAATAAGCCAACCCGAAAGCAATTGCCCCAATCGGAATGAGCCACCACAGTGATATGTCTGAACTAAACTTCATTGAACCGACGAAAATACAAAAGTAATTTCGCTTTTTGGGGGTAAGTTGCTTATTTTTTACTTTTTTTAGTAATTATCGCTTTTTAATAACTGATTTTTGAAATGTTCCTGCTTCTGTTTGAATGGTTAAAACATAATATCCTTCAGCCAAATGTTCGATGTTTAGCATGTTGTCATTCAAGCTAATAGTTAATTCTTTCCCGCTTAAGTCAACCAATTGAACAGCCAAAATAGCTTGTTCTGATTGGATAAAAATAAAAGAATTGGCAGGATTTGGATAAATTACCGGAGCTTGAGCACTAATTGCTTGAATATTTAAGTAAATACCAACTCCACCAGCATAAACTTTACAATTCGTATCAGGGTCAAAAGTGTAACAATCATACATTCCGTCGGTGATTGATGATAAGACTAATGTATTGTTTGTTTCTCCTGGAATGTCAACACCATTGTGAGTCCATTGGTACGTATTGTTGGATGATTGTGTACTCAACGTCAAGAAATCGGTTGAAACAGTGATTGGATCAATCGTTTCTAATGAAGTTTGAACAACGTGGATGGTATCTGTTTGTACACCGCAACCGTATTTATTGTAAACAGTTGCATAAACATTTCCAGCAGTGTATTGGTAATTGATTGTGTCGTGCGTGCCATTTGACCAAATAACAGAACTAATGGTATCAGAAGCTGTAACTTCAAATAGGGAAGGGCCCTGACACAAAATAGAGTCGCCTGCCATGTTAACTGTAAATTCTTGACGTGAAATAATGTTGAAAACATCTAATATACCATGACCATACGCATTATTGGGTAATACTCCTGAATAAGCATTACTTGTTGATTGTGTTTTTAATAATTCAATAAAGTCGGCGTAAGTTCCATTTCCACAACGCTCCAAAAACAATGCTGCTGCACCAGCAACAACAGGGCTCGCCATGGATGTCCCTCCATTTCCTAAATGCCATCCACCAACATCCATTTTCGGATAATTGTTCGGATCTTGTAAGTACCAAAGAGGACCACAAGAAAGCATGACATCTCCAGAAGCAGCAACATCAGGCTTAATGACATTGTTTCTATTGGGACCTTTACTAGAATTGGCGCTTAATTGACCAACAATAGGATTTCCAGGGATAATGTATTCACCACCAGCACGGTTGTAGAATCTATCTCGATTCAAGATGTTTGCAACGGAAACGACCTTAGGTGAACAGTTCCAACTTGAAACAATTGTCTGTTGATCATCTGGTAAATTGTAGTGTACAATAGCAGGGAATTGAGCTGGAGTAGGAAGTGTTTCAACCATGTTATTGAAACCTAAACCAGTACCAGACCACAAATCATAAGAACCGCTACCAACAGTGTAAAAACCATAGAAGAAATTGGTAGAATCAACGTTGGAAATCAATAATTGCATGTGAAAATTATCTCCTTCTTGTTCACGGTAAATTTCCACAGTTGCGATGCGATCACCATTTGCATTTCGCAATGTATCAAATACTTCAACACCAAGGGAATTTAACGCAGGACGAAAGATCAAAGCAGCTCTAGTTTCATAGTTATTAAACGGGTTGATTGCCTTGATTGAAAAAGAATAATTCGCTTGAGACATATCAGAATAAAGATCAAAAAATACTTTATTAGGACCGAAAGCGGAGTTAGAATTATTTCTAAACCAAACAAAACTAGTGTCCGCCGTAATGTCACCATGGCAGTGATATTTCCCCATGTTTCCTGAGTTTCCCGCTGCCCCAACAATAATTCTACCAGGTTTTTCATCCAACAATTGATCCATTCGAATACCTGCGGCATCTTTACCGTCGTGACTTCCCAAGTAAGAACCAACACTTAAATTAATCACTGCTTTTTTTCCAAGAGAATCAGCAACTTTAAAAACATATTCACAAGCATCAGCCACTGTTAAAGTCCAGTTTGGAAGATTGAAGTTCGTTTTAATCATAATAATATCAGCCTCAGGAGCAACTCCATGATTGTACCCCACAGAACGACCATTACCAGCAGCAGCACCAGCTACAGTACTTCCGTGAGCAGCATCATCGGAATGCGTACAAATACCTTGATTGATTTGATTTTCAGTCCAAACGATACCATAGCCATAAGGAGAAGGCGTACTTCCCGTATTCGTTGAGTGATCCCAAATACGTAAAACGCGTGTTTTTCCATCCGGTTTTTGAAAGTCAGGATGGTTAAGTTCAATACCTGTATCAACCAAACCAATGATCACATCTTTTCCTTTGTAAGAAGAAGACAAACCTTGACCCAAATGTACAGCGTCCACTTTGTGATGCGCTCGCATGGAGTCATTCAACAACGCTGGAGGTGCATATTCTATATAAAAATCAGGTAAATTCCCCGATAAAAAAGCCTTGTTTAATTCATTAGCCGTAGCAGTAAAATAAACCCATTGATTATTTGAAGAGTGAATACTCCAATTATTTGCTTTTATAGCACGTAAATACACCTCTTGATTTGGTAAGCAAAAAGTAGAAGTCATTTCACGTTGTTGCTCAGTTAATTGTTTAAAACCAAAAGACCCCGATTGTGAAAAAACGGTACTGCTAGCAAAAAGTAAAAACGATAGGTAAACAAGTATTTTCATGTTCGTAATAAATTTATGACTTATAAAATTAATGAATTTATTAATAAAAAATAAAATTGTTGAAAAAAAAAGCAATTAAACAGGATTTTTAGCCTTTTTCAAATTTAAAATAATTGGTTATTACTTTGATTAGATTGTGTTTTTAAAGGACTATTATTTAAAATTCGCAGCATCATTTTTAAGATGTTAATAAAATCAAATAATTATTTTTTTTTGCGTTCTTTTTTGTTTTATTTTTGTAAACGCAATGAAACAAGAATTTTTAACATTTGACCCAAGCAGTTTACCAATACCAAAGGTACATCAGTATTTACTTGGAGCGATAGGACCTCGACCTATTGCGTTTGCTTCGACAATTGATGCGAATGGAGTGCCTAATTTAGCACCATTCAGCTTTTTCAATGTATTTAGTGCTAACCCACCAATAATTGTTTTTTCACCTGCTAGAAGTGGAAGAACTGGTGAGTTGAAAGATACGTATTACAACGTAAAAAGTGTTCCAGAAGTGGTTATTAACATTGTTAATTACGACATTGTACATCAAGTGAGTTTGGCTAGTTCTCCGTATGCTCCTGAGATAAATGAATTTGAGAAAGCTGGATTAACGCCAATTGCATCTGAAACGGTTCGCCCATTTAGAGTAGCGGAATCACCTGTTCAATTTGAATGTAAAGTGAATGACGTGATTGAATTGGGTGAAGGTGGAGCTGCAGGCAATATGATTATTTGTGAAGTAACACGCATCCATATTCGTCCAGATCTTTTGGATGAAAACGATCAAATAGACCAATTAAAAATTGATTTAGTAGCAAGAATGGGAGGGAATTGGTATTGCAGAGCAGACCAAAACTCCATGTTTGAAATTACTAAACCAATCACAACTTGTGGCGTTGGATTTGACCAATTACCGGAAGACTTTTTAAAAAGCACTGTTTTAACAGCTAATAATTTAGGACAACTAGCAGGAATTACGGAAATTCCAGATGAAACAGATGTAAATGAATATAAATTATTGGAATTAAGTGATATTTTTATATCTTTAGAAGATCAACCAACGGAATTAGAGTTGGCTTTGCATAGACATGCACAAGAATTGTTAGCAAAAGAACAATTGAAAGAAGCATGGATGACTTTGCTTTCCTTTAACAATGGTTGAGAATAAAAAAACATTATTTACAAATTAAAACAACAACAACATGTTTAAATTTACTGGAGCTGTAAAAGCTATTTTTGATACACAACAAGTGACTGAAAAATTCGCTAAAAGAGAATTTGTAGTAACAGACACAGCCAATATGTATCCTCAAGATATCCTATTTCAATTGACGCAAGACAAATGCAATATGGTTGATGGTGTTAATACAGGTGATATGATTGAAGTTTCTTTCAATTTAAGAGGTCGTGAGTGGACGAGTCCACAAGGCGAAGTGAAGTACTTCAACACTTTAGAAGCTTGGAGAGTGGAAAAAGTAGGAGCAGCACAGCCAGCACCAGGAGCAATGCCTCAAGGAGGACCTTCACCAATGGACTTTGCACCACAAGCAACATCAACAACAAGTTTCGATAGCGCTACTTCAGAAGCAGAAGGTGACGACTTACCATTCTAATCAAAAAAATAGGAGAGGAGTCAATCGAACAAATTTGATAGATGATTTTTAATATTAAAAAAGGTATCCAAAAAAAATGGATACCCTTTTCTATTTTTCAGCTTTTGAATTAGATTAATAAATTGTATTCAGAACTAATTACTACGTTACAAATCTACGTCAATGCAATGTTTTCTACAATACGCATATTTTCGTATATTTAACTTATCGATTTTTTAAATGTTTTAATCCTTTGAAAATCAATTAAAAAAAAACTGTCAACACCCCTGAAGGAGTTGCATGTTTAAAACACCCACTACAGTTGATAAAAACAAACCAACTACATCCCCTCAACTCTGAAGGAGTTGCATGTTTATCCCCTCACACATATAAGTTTTTCTATCAAATAACCAACTAATAATCAACATCCTACCAAATTGTTAATTTCTTTTTGCAAGTATTTGCAATCGACTTAATAAAAAATAGTATATTTGTAACTATGAGTGAAGAATTTATTGTATCAGCAAGAAAATACCGCCCGCAAACCTTTGATACGGTTGTGGGACAGAAGTCTGTGACTTCTACTTTGCGTAATGCGATAAAAAACAATCAATTAGCTCAAGCTTTTCTTTTTTGCGGTTCACGCGGAGTTGGAAAAACAACTACTGCACGTATTTTAGCCAAAACAATTAACTGTACCAATCGAACAGAAGCGATTGAAGCTTGTGATCAATGCGAATCATGTAAATCGTTTAATGAAGGTGCTTCTTTAAACGTTTATGAATTGGATGCAGCTTCTAATAACTCTGTTGACGATATTCGTGGACTAATTGAACAAGTGCGTTTCGCTCCTCAATTAGGTACACACAAAGTATATGTAATTGACGAGGTTCACATGTTGTCCAATGCAGCGTTCAACGCTTTCTTGAAAACATTGGAAGAACCGCCAAAACACGCTATTTTCATTTTAGCAACAACAGAAAAGCATAAAATTATTCCAACGATTTTATCTCGTTGTCAAATCTTTGATTTTAATCGAATTAAAGTAAAAGATATTGCAGATCATTTGGCTACCATCGCTTCAAAAGAAGGAATTACAGCTGATCCTGAAGCCTTGCACCAAATTGCACAAAAAGCAGATGGTGCTTTACGCGATGCACTATCCATTTTTGACCAAATCGTTACTTTCGCAGGAAGTACCATTACGTATCAACATGTTATTGACAACCTTAACTTGTTGGATTACGACTACTATTTCCGATTTGTTGACTTTGCGCAAAAAGAAGATATCATGCAATCTTTGCTGCTTTTCAACGAAATAGTCGAAAAAGGTTTTGATATACATAGCTTCTTGTCTGGACTTGCTGAGCATTATAGAAATTTGCTTGTTGCAAAAGACATGCGCACGCTGAACTTGTTAGAAGTTGGAGAAACTGCTGCTCAACGTTACCATCAACAAGCCAAAGAAGTTGATTCTCCGATTATTATTCGCTCGTTAGGTGTATTGTCAAAAACAGATTCAGAATTCAAACAGTCAAAAAATCAACGTTTGTTGGCAGAATTTACATTGATGCAATTGTGTTCTGTAAAACAAGAGCTTGAAAAAAAAAATCCTTAACTGACCCAGTTAAAATTATACCGTTTGCAGGACAAGTGCCTAATCAAACTCCAGTAGCAAAGCCTTCGCCTTCTCAACAAGCACCCGTAGTACGCGAACCTCAAGTTCCCGTTGTGAAAGAAATGACGGAATTAGTCAACCGAGGAACATCAGCTAATCTCTCGATTAAAAAAATGATGAGTTCAGAAAGTAAAGTAGTTGATTCCAATGCTACATCTTATATGGACATGCCCAAAACTCCGTTTAACTTTGATGAGTTAAAAATGAAGTGGAGACAATTTGCGATGCAATTAAAATCGGAAGGCAAGGAAACGTTTTACAATGCAATGACAAAACGCAATCCTATTGCACTTTCAGACACTTCGTTTTCAATGGTACTTGACAATGAAGTACAACGAGATATGATTAAGAATGACATCGATTCTTTATTGGAGTTCCTTAGAAAGTCATTGAATAATTATGAAATTTCTGTCGAATTAAAACTTTCGGATAACATTGAAACAGATGTTGCAAATATGACAGAAAAAGACAAGTTTGGAGTATTGGCTCAAAAATTCCCAATGTTAAACATGTTGAAGCAAAGTTTTGATTTAGATATTAGCTATTAATCTCTTCGTGTTCAACATCTTGCACATTGCCATTAATATCCTCTTTGCGTACAATTTTTGTTTTACCAAATGATTTTAGCGCTTCAATTTTTTCTTTTTCAAATTTATTTTGAGCTTCTTTTTCACGTTTTTCTTCTTCTAAGTTTCGTTTTGCAATCATCAATTGTCCAATGAATTTAACAACAACTAACGCACCAATAATCATTAATGCCATTTTGAAAACTCCTGTAATACTGAATGCAATCATCTCTTGTTTTTATCGTTGAAGAAAGACAAATATACAAAAATCCCCAGTCTTTTTTCGAGCAAAGCGAGAAATCTTTTTCTTAGAGTTTAAACATGTCCTATTTTAACCACATAGAAACACATAGTGTTTGCCGTAGGTAAACGTTGAAAAACAACTAAATAAATCATAATCTTTAAAAAAAGAAACAACTCTCCTATAAAAAAACCGTCGCATTTAGAGTTTTTGACCGGGTACCCAAAAGACGAAGTTTTCGTAACAAAAACAACTGTTTGACGACGCAGGAGGAGTTTTGTTTTTGTAGGAAACAAGGCTATTTTGGGTGGACAAAAAGTCTAGCGACACAGCGATTTTTGTTTACTTTTTATCGC
>CAZOKJ010000012.1:0-71565 GCA_964580465.1 uncultured Fluviicola sp.
GTACTCGAGGCGGGACTTGAACCCGCACGCCCAATTGAGCACAGGATTTTAAGTCCGGCGTGTCTACCAATTCCACCACTCGAGCATCCTGTTTTAGAAGAATTAATAAAAAAACTTCTGAGCGAGAAACGGGATTCGAACCCGCGACCCCAACCTTGGCAAGGTTGTGCTCTACCAACTGAGCTATTCTCGCTTATTATTTCAATCTGTTGTTAACTCGATTGCTAACGGGGCACAAAGATAAGAGCTTTTTTTGAATTACAAAGCAAAAAATTGATTTTTTTTAAAAAAATTATTTGCAAGCAATTTTATTCACTCTGTTTTGATGTCTTCCTCCTTCAAAATCAGTAGATAAGAAAATATCAACCATTTCTTTAGCTAAATCTTCTGAAACGAAACGTGCAGGCAATGCAATGATATTTGCGTTATTGTGCTCACGAGCTAACTTGGAAATTTCAGGTAACCAACACAAAGCTGAACGAATTCCTTGGTGTTTATTTGCCGTCATGTTTATACCATTTCCTGATCCACAAATAACAATTCCTAACATTCCCTCGTTTTGTTCTACCATTTCCGCTACAGGGTGACCATAATCAGGATAATCGATGCTCGCATCTGAATAGGTACCAAAATCTTTTAATTCATAACCTTTAGCTTCTAAATGTTTGATTAAAGCTTGTTTTAATTCGAAACCTGCGTGATCGCAACCAATAGGAATTATCATAATTGTTTTTTTTGTAAAATTAAGGAATTATGTTGAATTGAATAACAATTCGATTAGAAAAAAGCATTCACTACTGTGCTTTAGCTCTTTTAAAAGTAAATAAACTTGAAAATCATCGAGGGGTTTATAACTTCGCGAACATTTTTATAACGACCAACAGCCACTTGACCGATTATGAAGTTGTCAAAACATCTTCAAGATGTGGATGTGTTTTTCATAATTTTAATCTTTTACTTAAAAACACAAAATTAGACAAAATCCAATCTCCTCAACTAACAGCAAAAAAAAAGCAGCCTTTTCGACTGCTCTGTATTTAATTTTTTACTTTCGTGATTACTTTTTTAGGCTTTCGAACGAAATCATCATCATTTGGATCGGTGATGCCACTACCGTCAACAACTGTTGAATCTTTGTCTGTCACAACAGGAGTAGTTGACACACACTTTGTACGATTATCATATTGTTCAACACCTTCTACCCCTTTCGGAGCAAACACTTCTTTCTTACATGATGTTGCTATTAACACCAATGTAAAAATAAAAGCTATGTGCATTAAACGTTTCATTTTTCTTATGACTTTAGTACATTTATAGGCAAATATACAACATTAATATCAATTATCCAAATTATTTTGAAAAATTATTATTTCAACTTGTGTTCCACTAATCATTCCTTGTTCATCATACGTCTGATTTGGACCAATAATTTGCATATTTTGTCCCGAAATCTTCTGTAAAATTTCAATTCTCTTTTTGGTAATCTCCATTCCTTGTGACTTGTGATCTCCAACGCTGCCATGCTTGTTCTCTAAACTTTTTTCAATCCCAACGCCATTGTCTCTTACCACAATTTTAACATGTTCCCCCTCCTGCGCTATTAAAATAGCAATCTCTCCTTTCTTGTTTACTTGTGGCAAAACTCCATGAATAATACTGTTTTCTACAAATGGCTGTATCATCATGGCTGGAATATTCACAGACTCGGCATCAACATCTATTATTTGAATAGAGTAATCAAATTTATCTTTAAATCGCATCGCTTCAAGTGATAAATACAGCTCAATGCGTTCCATTTCCTCTGCTAAACTCACCATGCTATTGTTTTCTGCTGAAGCATCTAAATTCTTACGTATCAACTTGGCGAAACTCGACAGGTATTTGTTTGCAGAAATTTTATCCGAGATATTAATAAAGTATTGAATGCTATTCAATGAATTAAAAATAAAGTGTCTGTTCATACTCGCATTGAGCGATTGTTGTTCAAGTGTGGTTAAACGCGACTTAAATTCAGCAATTTCTAAACGGTTTTTAGCTTGCTCGCGTTTAAATTGCAACTTCACTAACCAAAAAACGAGCATACCAACTAAAAAGATGACTAGTGAAACAAACCAAACTGTTTTATAAAAAGCTTGGGCAACTGTAAAATGAATCTGAATTTCATCTGCAATGGTTCTATCATCCAATACCAATCGTGCTTTCACTACATAATCACCCGCTGATAAACCTGTCAACGTCAAGGTATTATTCTTCGTTCTCGGCATCCATGATTCGTCTAAACCTTCTACTTTATACTGGAAATACACTCCTTCGTGATTGTTAACAGAAACACCATCAAAAATAAATTGTAAATTCTTGCGATAATAAGGAAAACGCATGTCTTGTGGCAAAGATTCTTTCATTTTTGCCTCATACTTAAAATAGTCAAAGTTTTCATAGTCTAAAAGTATGGAACTAAGTCGCAAATTGGATTTTTTAGAATGTCGATTCAATGTTTTTAGGTTAATTTGAACCAATCCTGAAGATGTTCCAAACCACAATTTACCATAGTTATCAATAAAACTTGAATTCAAATTGGTTTCTGGATCAATAACGCCATCTGAAGTCCCAACTCGTTTGCTTGATAATTGACCGTCGGAAAAAGAGATAATATACACTCCATTATTGGTACCTATCAGCAAATCTTCCTTGTCAACTGTGATAAAATTAATGTAATTGGATGACACATCATTTGAAAAACGTAGTCGTTCGAGCTCTTGTGAACTTTTTAACTCATACAGTCCATCTTCAGCTCCTAAATAAACCTTACCGCTCTTTGTTTTGACTAATGAAAAAACGATTTTATTTAATTTTCCAAGCAACTCAAATTGATTGTTTTTTAATTGATACAAACCTAAATCTGTACCAACTAAAATTGATTTATTTTGCAACAAAATGGTGCGTATCGTTCCAATTTCATCACCATTCTCGCCTATTTTTGAAAATTTACCAAAGCTATACTTCATCAATCCTTCAGAGCCACCAACATACATTTCATTGTCATTGATACGGTATAGCGCTGTAATTTTTTGCCCTGGACTATTAAATTCTTGATCGTAAAAATCCAACTTCCCTTTTCCATCAATAGAGTACAACCCAAATTTTGTACCAAACCAATGTCGCCCACTAACTTGTTTCACAGCAGACCAAATTGTTGTGCCGATAGAATACTGTTTGAATTGCTTAAAATTATTCGTTTGAATAATTTCTCCATCCATTGTTCCGAAAAAATAATCATTGTTGCGATCTTGAAATCCGCATAAGATTAAATCTGAGACCAAACCTGTACTTTTATCATAATAGGCTACAGCACCAGTGGCAGCTTTCACCAATCCTTTTCCCTGCGTACCTAACCATATATTTTTATCGGCATCTTCAAACGCCAAACTCACAACATTGACAGGTAAACCTTTTGATTTATCAAAATAAACGGGAGAATAACCATCATATTTCAAAACACCATTAGATGTAGAAATCCATAGATTTCCTCTAGAATCAAGCAAAGTATGCGTGAGTAGATAACCTGTATTCGTTAATTTATGTGCTGTTATTTTATTTTTCTCTTTATTATAATAGTATAACCCTTCAAAAAAACCTGTAATGATTAATTCATTGTCTTTAATTGTCAGTGCAGCAATACTTTCATCAAGTTCTGGCAAAAAGTTATCAACTTCTTTTAGGTTATGACTCCGCAAAACACCAGAACGAGTCGCAAAATAAAGTTCACCTTTCCAAACAAGCATTTTACGAACAAAGGCCCAATCATCTGACAACAATTGAACAGCACGCAATTTGTTCTTACTTAATTCAAAAACACCTGCTCCATTTGTAGCAACAAGCACTTTTCCATTAAATGAAACAATGTCTGTTACACTAATTGTTCTATAAGAAGAAGGCAATTCAACGATGGTAAAATGATCTTTGTGAAAAACAGAAATACCACCTTGATGACCTACATACAACTTACCATCAACGAGTTCCATTGCTGTAACCCTGTTATTAAACAAACCATTATCAGTCGAATAATTAACAAAATTATTTCCGTTAAACCTTGAAACCCCTCCCAAAGTACCCACCCATAAATACCCAACACTATCTTGACAAATAGCAGTAACTTGTGACTGAGTTAATCCTTCTGGGGTTGACAACGACTTATAATAATAGCGTTGACCATTTGAAAGAAAAAAAGCAAATACAAAAACGAGCGAAAAAAAGTATTTCATTAATGTTTTAACATTTTGACAAAATCCGTTACTCTATTTCTAGCAATTGGTACACGCAAACCAGTTTTCAAGACAGCGAAATGTCCATCTTCGTTTAAATACTCACTTAATTCATTCAAATTAATGATATGAGATTTATGAATACGAGAAAACTTCAAAGGATTTAAAATCGATTCGTAAGTTTTTAACGTACGAGTATCCAAATACCTTGTACCATCTTTAAAATAGATCGTTGTACAATTTCCAGAGGCCTCCAAGTGCAAGATAGTGTCATCTTCAATAATTTTCAACCCTTTGGTATGTGAAACCGCTATTCGATTCGAAGGTTTATTGTGCAACAAATCAGACGACAAATCGCGAATGGAGTTAAAATAAGTTGAAAAACCTTCAGGACTATCGGTGTACACCCCCCTTCTTTCAACTACCTTTTTAACAGCTGTTTGCAATTCCTCGATATCAATTGGTTTTAACAAATAGTAAACAGCACTTGCATTAAACGCTTTAATAGCATAATCTTTAAAAGCCGTCACGAATACCACTTGAAAGTTTTTTTCTTCAATTTCTTCAAGCAATTCAAATCCTTCCGCATTCGAAGGCATACGAATATCTAAGAAAACAACATCAGGCTTTGAAGCTTCAATGATAGCTTTTGCTTGATCTTTTCTTTCTGCTTCGCCTATTACTTCTACTTCTGGGCAAAACTCTTCGAGCAACATTACTAGATTTTTTCTAGCAAATTCCTCATCATCCACTACTATTGCTCTTAATCTCATAGTTTTCTTTTTTATAGTTTATGTACCTTTACAGAACACAATTTACAATATTACAAATTAATTAGCTGAAAACATACATCCGATCAAACCAAAAATCAATCAGTTTAAAAGTAAAAAATCATCTTTTAATAGATAAAATGGTAAGATTACACTTTATTTTTCTAGAAAAAACGTCTTACTAGTTCAATCCCACCTTTCAATTTAAGAAAAAAGATAGGTTATCCATCAAATATTTCCCTTTTTTTGATCATTTTTTAATATTGTGCAACTATTTTCACTAACTAAAACACATTGTTTTTCAAGCATCTGAAAAAAATCTTTATTTTTTTTCAAAAAAAGTTCATTTTTTTCATTGTCATTCTTTGAAGTATCCGTATCTTTGCCCCGGAGAAATGGCAGAGTGGTCGATTGCACCGGTCTTGAAAACCGGCGTACCGCGAGGTACCGGGGGTTCGAATCCCTCTTTCTCCGCTCAAGAGTTTACTTAAAAGTAAGCTCTTTTTTTTAACCCATAATTTTCCTTAAAAGTAAAAAATGGAGGGATGAGAACCCCGGGGGTCGTGCCGTAGCGCAGCGGAGACTTTCCGTAACGAAGTGGAGGAAAAATCCCTCTTTCTCCGCTCAAGAGTTTACTTAAAAGTAAGCTCTTTTTTTTAACCCATAATTTTCCTTAAAAGTAAAAAATGGAGGGATGAGAACCCCGGGGGTCGTGCCGTAGCGCAGCGGAGACTTTCCGTAACGAAGTGGAGGAAAAATCCCTCTTTCTCCGCTTAAAAAAGGAGTCAGAATTGATTCCTTTTTTTTATGTCTAAAAATTTAAAGAAGAAATCAAAAAGGGATGAGAACGGATCATAACCAAAAGTTGGGTGCGAATTAAAAAAACAAATGGGCAAAAAAAATTGGGGACTAAGCATAAATCTTCGTTAATCTATAAAGAAAGAATTCTACATTTCTCACTCCTCTTAAATGAGTTCTGAAAGCTTTTATTTTTGCATTAAAAGGTTCAACAGAAGTATTTGTTAATCTTATAAATTTGGATAAATTTTACATAAAACAACCTTAATTGGCAATTTATGTCTAAGAAACGGTAACAATTATAAAATCAAAAAGGATTACGTTTCCGTAACCCTTTGATTTTTAGTGCTCCCCCTGCTGGACTTGAACCAGCGACCCTCTGATTAACAGTCAGATGCTCTAACCAACTGAGCTAAGGAGGAATTTCATAGCTGAAATGCGAGTGCAAATATAAGTGTTATTTTTGATTCCGCAAGCAAAAAAATAGATTTTTTTTAAAGTTTTTTTTAACTACTTGTATTTCAATTAAAAAAATAATAAATTTTTATTTAAAAATCGTCTTCGTCAATGCTGAAATCAGAAACACTACCTCCATATTCTTCCTCTTCTGAATCATCTTCTTCATAAAAATCACCTTGAGAACTAACATTGGGCGCAACACGAAGGATGTTTGTCTTAAAAACATTTAAACGAATCTCTGTTCGAATCGATCCATCTTCATTTTTGTATGCTTTCGCAAATGGAGTCCCTGTTAATTCTACTAAAGTACCGCGTTTTAAATAGTCAACAACACGCATATTGGCGCCTTCACGCTTCCAAATAGTGCAGTTAATCCATGTCGTATTGGTGCGTTGTTCTCCTGAACGCTTGTCTTTCCAATTTTTGTTGTGTGCTACAGGGAAATTAATTGCTATCACCCCACTCTCCATTGTTTTAATAGTAGCATCCTTCCCTATATTTCCTATAAGTTTCGTTTCAAATACTGTGGCCATTGTAATATTTTAAAGCAATGAAGTTAATAAAAAAATTAGTAATACAAGGAAAATTATTGTTTTTTTTCAAAATAAAAATACAAACCCTCCCCAAAAAAAGAGATTATTCTTTATGAATAGTCCCTCCAATTGGTATTGTCTGAAATTACTTTTTGTTTACCTCAAATTTTGTGCTGAATGATAAATCAACCTCTGACCAAACTTTCGTCACTCCATTCTCAGTATGATTGGCCTTACAGTTTTCATTCAATACATTAATAGCTTCATCCGTATTCCACTTAGAAATATCCATTGTTGCATTAAATGTAAAGTAATTGTCGTTGATTTCGTACGTACCGGAAACAACATCTGTAATTCCATGCATCGTAACTTCCATTTCCGCAACGCCATCATCAGTTAATTTGGTAAAATGACCTGTCAATGTTTCTGTTGTCATCGTTCCAAAGAAAAATTGAATGATTTTAGCATCTCTTGACTCATCGTGAGTAGCAATTGAGCTTACCGGAATCGTAAAACTCAAAGATTCTGCTAATGATTTTACATTATCAGCTCCACTTACACCATTGATGTTAATCGTTGTAAATGTCCCTTTAACCGGTGCCTTGCTTTCATATTTAAAAGCAGTCCATTCCATGGTAGTATTCTCGTGGTTATAGGTGTAAACCACTTTTTCTACCTCCTTCTCCTCTTTGTTACCTCCACATGAGGTCAACACTAATAATCCCGCAAGAAATGCGATTGTTCCAAAAGCTTTTTTCATTTTAATTAAGTTTTACCCAAAATTACAAAAAATAAAATAGAGTTAGTTAAAATAGTATTGTTAATTTTGTCTAAATAAAAATAAGAAGATGGATTATCAAGTAGAGATCAGATATAAAAAACTTAAATCGCTCTTAGAGGAAAAGTTTGGTGAAGGGATGGATGTAACATCAATTCTTTTTTTAATTGGCGTCAATGAATTGGGACTTGGTTTTAAAAAATACAGTAAAAATCAAAAAGAAGATTTAATGCACATTGCAATTTGTACAATTTTAGAACCTTATGGATATTACGAATTCGAAGGTAAAGACAAAGACAATTGGCCTCATTTTAAATTAGTGAAACAACTTCCTCCTTTGGATCATGGGCAACAACAGCATTTACTCAAAGAAGCAATGTTGGATTATTTTATTGCAAATGATTATTTCACAGAATCACAATTAAGTGCAACAAGACCATGGAAAGAAGACAACTTCTCTTACTAACAGAGGATGGTTCCAACACTATTTACATGCCTGAATTGAACGAAACCTATCATTCATCGCATGGTGCCATCCAAGAAGCAATACATGTTTTTATTGAACATGGTTTAAAAAACGACTCTTCAAACGATTTGCATGTTTTTGAAATGGGGTTTGGAACTGGACTCAACGCGCTTTTAACTGGCATTGAAGCTTCAAACAATCAACAACGCATTCATTATACAGGTATTGAGGCTTATCCCGTTGCTAAAGAATTAGCTTTACAAATGGATTATTGTTCCAAACTTGGAAATCAACATCAAGCTCTGTTTGAACAATTGCATTCAACAAATTGGAACGAAATCATTCCTCTCAATGAATGGTTTACGTTCGAGAAAATTCATCAAAAAATTGAGGATTACGCTATAAAAGAAAACAGTGTTGATATCATTTATTACGACGCTTTTGGTCCAAGAGCTCAAGGTGAAATGTGGCATCCTTCTATCTTAAAAAAGATGTATAACTTACTAAGACCAAATGGTTTTCTTGTCACTTATTGCGCAAAAGGTCAAGTCAAGCGAGATTTAAAATCACTTGGTTTTGAATTAGAAGCCCTCCCTGGTCCTCCTGGAAAAAGAGAAATGACAAGAGCTTGGAAAAAAAATTGATTGGTTTATTTCAATACTAAACGTGCTGTTTGACGATCGTATTGCTCAAGCAGCATCTCTTTATTACCGCTAACACGCTGAATGGTTTCTTGATCATATTGTCGAATAGTTACTAATTCCAAACCTGTATTGTAGCGAACATCATAATCATCTTTAAAGCGGTTCAACAATTGTTCAATGGCAACTTTTGCTTCATCAATGACAATCGAAAAACTTAAGGCTGAATTTTGCATCAAGTTAATTTTCACTCCTAATTCAGACAATCGATTGAAAATATCACTCAAATGCGATTCAACAACGAAAGAAAAATCTTTGGTGCGGAATGAAATCAATAACTGTTCTTTTTTCACAATAAAAGAAGGAACCAAATGGTCAAAATCAGTAGAAGATTGAATAACAGTACCTTTTTCTAATGGATTAATAAACGATTTTACATAAAGAGGAATGTTTTTATTTTGTAAAGGCTTAATCGTTTTTGGATGAATAACACTTGCGCCATAATAAGACAATTCTATCGCTTCATGAAAAGAAATTGTATCCAACTTTACCGTATTTTCAAAGTATTTTGGGTCAGCATTCAACATTCCTGGCACATCCTTCCAAATTGTTACATCTTTAGCATTCAAACAATAAGCAAAAATAGCAGCTGTAAAATCGGAACCTTCTCTGCCCAAAGTAGTAGTCATCAATTCAGGCGTATGACCAATAAAACCTTGCGTAACGACAATGTTTTCTCCCTTAAAAACTGGCAATACTCGTTGTTGAATTAATTCCTCTGTGCGCTTCCAATCAACATCTGCATCTCTGTACTTGTTAGAAGTTCGAACGAGCAAACGAGCATCCATCCACTGCGATGACAATCCTTTTTCCTGCAAATAAGCTTCAACAATAATTGTAGAAACAACCTCTCCAAGTGAAACTACTTGGTCGTATTCATAATTATAATTATCCGGAACAGATTGTTCAAATCGTTGTCTTAATTGTTCAAAAACAGCCAACACACGAGTAAAAACCTCATGATTTTCAGAATCGAACAAATCTTTCATGATAGCCAAGTGGAATGCTTCTAATTCTTGGATTTTAGCGTTAAAAGCAGCATCGTTTCTTGTCCACAAAGCATCTACAACCAATTCAAGAGCGTTCGTTGTTTTGCCCATCGCTGAGATAACGATTACTAATTGTTCGTTGGAATAATTTTTCAGGATATTTACAACATTTTTAACTGCTTCGGCATTTTTAACAGATGCTCCTCCAAATTTGAATACTTTCATGTGAGTAATGTTTGATGCATTTAGAGAAAAGCAGTTAACAAGTTAACTTAGCTTGTCAGTGAGAATACGCATCTCAATAACAGGCGAAATTTTCTCATACAATATATTATAAACTGCCTCTACGATAGGCATTTCTACTTCAAATTTCTTTTTGATTTCCATGATGCTTTTTACAGCATAATATCCTTCAGCAACCATGTCCATTTCAAGCTGAGCAGATTTTACAGAATATCCTTTTCCAATCATAAAACCAAAGGTTCTATTGCGTGAAAATTTAGAATATGCCGTTACCAATAAATCTCCCAAGTAAGCACTTGATTTTACATCACGGTGAATCGGACTAACCTCATCAATAAAGTTTTCTATTTCTTGAATGGCACAACTAATCAATACAGCCTGGAAATTATCGCCATATCCTAGTCCTGCACAAATACCAGAAGCAATAGAATAAACATTTTTCAACACAGCGGAAAGTTCTGTGCCAAACAAATCATCTGATGGAGTGGTTTTAATATAGCGACAAGACATCAACTCTGAAACTTCATCAGCGATTTGCTCCTCTTGACATGCAATCGTTAAATAAGACAATCGTTCTAAGGCAACTTCTTCCGCGTGGCAAGGACCACAAATAATACCAATTTTATGGTAAGGTGTTCCGAATGTTTTGTGAATAAAACGAGCGGGAATCGCATTGTATTCAGGTACGATTCCTTTAACAGCTGAAAAAACAACTTTGTCTTTCATTAATTCAACTGGAAAATCTTTGAAAGTCTCCACTAAAAAAGCAGAAGGCGTTGCAATAATAACAACCTCAGCAGGTTCAATAATTTCAATCAAATTAGTGCTTACATTAATTCGATTCAAATCAAACTGAACAGATTGTAAATAGTTGGGATTGTGACGATACCTTAAAATATGACGAACAGCTGCATCATTGCGCATCCACCAGTTGACTGTTTGCACATTGTTTGTTAAAATTTTAACAATAGCCGTTGCCCAGCTACCACCTCCAATTACTGCTATTTTCTTCTCTGAGTTCATCTGTATAAATGCAAAAGTAATGATTATTTTCAATAAAAAAAGAACTCTTCTCTGATAAATACGATAACCACTTATTTTACAAGCGACTAGAGGTTTTAAATAAATTTTAACAAACAATTAACACACTTTATTTAAGCCAACTGTTTTTTTTGAAGTAATTTTGTTGACACTTTTGTCAAACATTAATGTCAAAAACAGAAAACATAACAGAAGAGCACTTAAAAAAACAGGCTAAGGAACTGTTTTTCTACAAAGGATTACTTGATGCTAGCACGCAAGAAATTGCCGATTATGCTGGTATCAACCGAACTTTGGTAAATTATTATTTTCGCTCTAAAAAGAATTTATTTGACATTGTATATCAAGAAACAATCGATGAAATGATGCACAATTACGCAGCAATTTACACATCGACGGTTCCCTTTCGTAAAAAAATTGAAAACATCATTGACTTCACCATCGAATTTAGAAGTAAATACCCATATATTGAAGTTTTTAACATTCAAGAAACATACAAATTAAACAACAACCTACAAACTATTTTAAAACCGAGAGGGATTGGTGAAACTGCTCTCTTTTTAAAAGAAATTGAGCAAGAAATGGAAAAAGGAACGATTCGCAAAAGCGATCCTGTCAATTTTTACATCAACTTGATTTCATTAACTTCTTTTCCCATCGTGATGAAACCAATATTTTCAACTATTTTCTTTATTTCTAGCAAAGAAGATTACCAAAAACTATTGGATCAACGCAGGGATTTAATTATTGCAATGCTTTTTAATGAATAGTTAACTATGATGAACAGATATAATATGAAAAATGCTGTTACTGCGGTAACATTAATTGGTTTACTAACAGCGTGTGGAGGCGGACAACAAGCTGGTGGACCTCAAAAACCAATGGGAACATACAAAGTTGCCCAATTAGAACGCACAAGTACTACATTACAAGCTGAATATCCTGCTAGTTTGGAAGGAATTATGGATATCGATATCCGCCCGAAAATTGATGGGTACATTGATGCTATCTTTGTAGATGAAGGACAAGAAGTAAAGAAGGGTGAGTTATTGTTTAAAATTAGCAATCCTCAATTTGCTCAAGACATGCAAAGTTTAGCCGCGTCAGTTGCTGCTGCTGAATCAGCTGTTGCCAGTGCGGAATTGCAAGTTACAAAGACTAAACCTCTAGTTGCTAAAGGAATCATTAGTGCTTTTGAATTGCAAAATGTTGAATTGAATTTGCAAGCTAGAAAAGCGGATTTAATGCGTGCTAAATCACAGTATTCTAACGCTGTTACAAATGTGGGATACACTTCCATTAAAAGTCCTGTAAACGGTGTTGTAGGCAATATCCCCTATCGTTTAGGATCTTATGTAAACAGCATGACCGCTCAACCTTTAACACGTGTTTCTGACATTCAAACCATTCATGCTTATTTTTCTATTTCAGAAAAGATGCAAATGGACATTTTTAACAACATAGAAGGTAAAAACTTCCAGGAAAAAATCAACAAAATGCCTGAAGTTAGCTTAAAATTAAGCAATGGAGACATCTACCCTATCAAAGGAAAAGTTGAAACTTTTTCGGGTCAAGTAAACACACATACAGGTTCATTTAATGTAAGAGCAAGTTTTCCAAATCCTGAAAAATTATTACGTTCAGGAAACAGTGCTTCTATTATTATTCCTACTCATTTAGAAAATGTAATTATCATTCCTCAAAAGGCAACACTTGAATTGCAAGACAAACGTTTGGCATTTATTTTAGACAAAGAAGACAAAATTGTTGGAGTTCCTGTAAAAGTTAGACCTGTTCCAGGTGGACAATTCTTCGTTGTAGATGAAGGACTCACAGAAAAAGATCAAATTGTCATTGAAGGAATTGGTATTTTAACAGAAGGAACACAAATTAAACCTGAGTTTGTTAAAGCTTCTTCGTTTTTAACAGTAGAAGAAAAGAAATAACTGTCAACTCAAAAAAATTAAAATATGTTTGATAAATTCATAGATAGACCTGTATTATCAACAGTTATATCAGTATTAATTGTCATTTTAGGTGTTTTAGGATTGATTACCTTGCCGGTTTCGCAATATCCTGAAATTGCACCTCCAACTGTTTCTGTTAATGCTTCTTACCAAGGAGCAAGCGCGGAAGTGGTTATGAATTCTGTTGTTATTCCATTGGAGGAGCAAATCAATGGTGTGGAAGACATGACTTACATGACTTCTACTTCTAGCAACGACGGGAATGCCAACATTAACATCTATTTTAAATTAGGAACAAATGCAGATTTAGCTGCGGTTAACGTTCAAAATAGAGTTGCAAGAGCTACTCCTCTATTACCTCAAGAGGTTACTCGCTCTGGGGTAACAACCGCCAAACGTCAAAGTGATAACGTATTGATTTTTGACCTATCAAGTGATTCTCCAGAGTACGATCAAACATTCTTACAGAGTTACGCCAACATCAACATCTTACCAAAAATAAAACGTGTAAATGGTGTCGGTGAGGCAATGATTTTCGGTCAAAAGGATTATGCTATGCGTATTTGGTTAAAACCTGACGTGATGGCAAGCTATGGTTTGGTTCCTTCGGATGTGATGCAATTATTAGCAGAACAAAACATTGAAGCTGCACCAGGTCAATTTGGTGAAAGTGGAAATCAATCGTTTCAATACACAATTAAATACAAAGGTCGTTTACAAAGTGTCGAAGAATTTGAAAACATTGTTGTTCGCTCAACTGAAAACGGTGAAGTATTGCGATTGGGAGAAGTTGCTCGCATCGAATTAGGAGCTCAAAATTATGCTGGTAACTCTCGTACCAACGGAAAAGAATCCATCGGTTGTGCCATCGCTCAAACTTCTGGTTCAAATGCGCAAGAGGTTATCAAAGGATGTTTAAAAGTACTAGATGAAGCATCAAAAAACTTTCCTAAAGAAATACATTACTCAACGCTTGTCAACGCTAATGACTTCTTAGACGCTTCTATTTCCAAAGTAATTAGCACTTTAATTGAGGCGTTTATCTTGGTATTTATCGTAGTGTTAATCTTCTTACAAGACTGGCGTTCTACATTAATTCCTGCTATTGCTGTACCTGTTGCAATCATCGGTACATTTTTCTTCCTTGAGTTATTAGGTTTCACCATCAACTTATTGACGTTATTCGCATTAGTGTTAGCCGTTGGTATTGTAGTGGACGACGCCATTGTAGTGGTTGAAGCGGTACATGCCAAAATGGAAGGAGGAGAAAAAGATCCTCGAAAAGCAACGCACAAAGCCATGGGCGAAATCAGTGGAGCTATTATTTCCATCACTTTGGTAATGGCAGCTGTGTTTATTCCTGTTGCTTTTATTCAAGGTTCCGCTGGAGTGTTTTACAAGCAATTTGGTATCACCTTGGCTGTCGCTATTGTATTGTCAGCAATCAATGCATTAACCCTATCACCTGCACTTTGTGCCATCTTTTTACGTCCTCATGAACACAATGGCGAAAAAAAAGGATTGATTCAACGCTTCTTTACATCGTTTAACGTTGCTTTTGATGCTACCACCGAGAAATACAAAAAATCAGTCAATTTCTTAGTGAAACGTAAATCAATCGCTTTTATTGGTATTGCTTTGTTTGCAGGAGTATTTATTTTATTAATGAATACGCGTCCAAAAGCATTTGTTCCAAACGAAGACTCCGGAGGTATTATGTCTGATGTTTCATTGGCTCCTGGCACTTCCATTGAACAAACAGAAAAAGCACTTGTGCAAATTGAAAACGCAATCAAAGACATTCCTGAAGTTTATAAAATTCTACGCATTTCAGGTCGAAGTTTAATTAGTGGTTCTGGTAGCAACTATGGTATGATTATCATCAAATTACACCCTTGGGCTGAGCGTAAAAACAAAGGACAAGATGTCAATAGCATTGTACAACAATTGTTCATGCGCACTGGTGGTATTCGAGATGCACGCGTCATTTTCTTTGCTCGTCCAACCATTATGGGATTTGGTTTTAGCAGTGGATTTGAAATGCAGTTGCAAGATCAAATGGGAGGAACGATACAAAACCTTAACACTGTAAAAGATCAATTCTTAGCAGCATTAAACGCTCGCCCTGAGATTCAATACGCATCAAGCTCATTCTCTCCTAACTATCCTCAATACCGTTTAGATTTGAATGTTCCTGCAATCAAAAAAGCTGGAATTAGTGTTACTGATGTATTATCAACTATGCAAGGATATTATGGTGGTGTGTATGCATCCAACTTTAATAAATTCGGTAAACAATACCGTGTTATGTACCAAGCTGAAGCTGAATTTAGAGCCGACACTGAATCATTGAACAAAATCATGGTGCGTAATAGTAAAGGAGAAATGGCTCCAATTACTCAATTTTTCACCTTAGAGAAAGTATTTGGCCCTCAAGTTATTGAACGTTTCAACTTGTTTACCTCTATCAAAGTTCAAGGTGCTCCAGCTCCTGGATTTAGTACAGGTGATGCCATCAAAGCCGTTGAAGAAGTAGCCCAAGAAACCTTACCTGTAGGTTATGGTTTTGAGTACTCTGGTATGACTCGTGAAGAAATCAACGCAGGTGGACAAACGATTTACATCTTCTTGTTGGTTCTTATCTTCATCTATTTCTTATTAGCCGCACAATATGAAAGTTACATGTTGCCATTTGCTGTTATTCTTTCTTTACCGATTGGATTAGCAGGTACATTTATTTTCGCGTGGTTATTTGATGTAAGTAATAATATTTACGTACAGATTACCCTAATCATGCTCGTTGGCCTATTAGCTAAAAATGCGATTTTGATTGTGGAATTTGCAGCCAACGCCAGAAGGCAAGGTCTTTCCATTCCGCAAGCAGCCATACAAGGGGCAGTAGCTCGTTTGCGTCCAATTTTAATGACTTCTTTTGCATTTATCTTAGGTTTAATGCCATTAATGCTTGCAAAAGGGGCTGGTGCTGTTGGAAACAATGCAATTGGTACTGGAGCAGTTGGTGGGATGTTAATCGGTACACTTTTCGGTGTATTTGTAATTCCAACTTTATTCATTGTGTTCCAACAATTACAAGAAAAAGTAAGTTCAAAAAAAACAGTTGAAACTAAACATTAAAAAGTCGTTGACATGAAGTTAAATCAATTTAAAATAAGTTACTTTTTTGCACTTGCTCTTCTGTTAGGAAGTTGTGGAGTAGTAACTAAAAAATACAAAGAAGTAGAATTAACAGATGAACAAAAATCAGGTTTATACCGTGATTATTCATCGAGTGACACCACTTCAATTGCAGCTATTGCGTGGCAAGATTTCTTTCAAGATGCAGCATTGAAAGATTTAATACAAAAAGGGTTATCGAACAATTATGACCTTAAAAATGCAATTTTACAAATAAGTAGTGCCAATAACACGCTTAAACAAAGTAAAATGGCCTTTGCTCCAAGTTTGGATTTTAACCCACAGGTTACTTTCAATCAAACATCAAAAAACGCGTTGAACTTTCCTTCAAATGTCAACATCAACTTGCAAACGACAACCGTATCTCTTGGATTTTCTACGAATTGGGAAATTGAAGTTTGGGGGAAATTAACCGCTGCAAAAAGAAGTGCTCAAGCTGCTTGGATGAAATCTATAGCTTCTCAAAATGCAGTAAAAACAGCACTTGTTGCAACCATAGCAGATGCTTATTATACCTTAATGGCACTTGATAAACAATTAAGCATTACGGAAGAAACAATTTCTATTCGAGAAAAAACTGTTGAAGCAATGAAAGCTTTGATGGAATCTGGAAGCATTACAGGTGCAGACGTTGTACAGGCTGAATCTAATTTATATGCCGCTCAAGTGAGTGTACCTGAATTAAAACGATCTATACGAGAATTAGAAAATGCCTTGTGTGTTTTAACAGCGCAACCTTTGGGAGCAATTAGCAGAAATTCATTTGATGAACAAGCAATGAACATTGATTTAAAAGCAGGAGTTCCAGCAAATTTACTTTCAAACAGACCTGATGTCATGGCAGCAGAATTATCATTCAGACAAGCATTTGAATTGACCAATGTAGCACGTGCTTCGTTTTATCCATCATTGCGCCTTTCAGCAGGAAATACTGGTATAAGTGCTTTGACAAATAGAACATTGTTTGACCCTGCAAGTTTCTTTTTAAATTTAGTTGGAGGATTGACACAACCAATTTTTCAACGTGGCGTATTGCGTACCAATTATAAAAACGCATTGATTCAACAAGAACAAGCAATGAACAATTTTGAAAAAACCTTGTTGACAGCGGGGCAAGAAGTAACTGATGCACTTTATGCACATCAAATCGCTAAAGAGAAACAAGAAATTAGAAGGAAGCAAATTGAAGCATTAGAAAAAGCGGTTGAATTTAGGTTAGCATTGTTAGAGTACAGCAGTAACACCAACTATACAGACGTATTAACGTCCGAACAAGGATTAATTAATGCACAACTTTCTGGGGTAACAGATAAATTACAAGAATATAAAGCCATCATTTCATTATATAGAGCATTGGGTGGCGGTTGGAAATAGTTTTATTTTTCATCTATCAGGAGAGAAAGGAGGAATTATTAGTGTAGTTTCTCCTTTCTTTTTAAAGCGGAAACAAAATAAACAACAAAAAAACAATTTGTTTACCATTATTTTATGTAAATTTACCGCCGAATTGAACAACCGGCAAACATGTTTGGCAAAAAATTAAAGCAATATCTTGTATTTACTAAATTTCGACTATCTTTTTCAGTCGTTCTTTCTGCATTAGCTGGATACCTTTTTAATGGCGGAACAGATTGGGTAGAAATGATACTTTTAGTAGCCGGAGGATCACTTGTTACAGGTGTATCAAACGGTTCAAATCAAATTTGGGAACGAAATTTGGACAAGATGATGAATCGTACCAAAAATCGACCTTTGCCAACAGGACAAATGTCCGTTAGAGAAGCTTATATTGTAGTTGCTATTGGATTAATCTCAGGTACGGCAATGCTCTATGCGATCAACTGGCAATCAGCAGTATTAGGATTAGTTGCTTATGTTTCTTATGTGTTTATGTACACTCCGTTGAAACGCAAGTCACCATGGGCTGTTTTTGTAGGAGCATTTCCTGGAGCTATTCCACCAATGTTAGGTGCCATTGCAGCAAGCGGACAATTTTCACTAGTACCAGGCATATTATTTTTCATACAATTCATTTGGCAATTCCCCCATTTTTGGGCTATTGCATGGGTTGTTTACGATGATTACAATAGTGGTGGCTTTTCATTATTACCATCGAAAACAGGAAAATCAAAATTGTCAGCCTTTATTATTTTATTGTACTCACTATTTTTGATTCCTTTTAGTTTAATTCCTTGGATTTTAGAATTAACAGGAACTATTTCCATGCTATTAGCAGTAGTTTTAGGAGGATGGTTTTATTTAATCGCCTATAAATTATACCAAACTTGTGACACGAAAGATGCTAAAAAATTGATGTTTGCATCATTCTTCTACTTACCTATTATGCAATTTGCCTACGTTCTTGATCGAACACCACATTTCAAAGAAAACGTAAATGATTTTATCCATTTTGTGATTAAATAATAGAATAAATGAAACAAGAATTTGAAAGAGAGTTAAGTCCAGAAGTACGTGAAAAACTAAAGAAAAATTTAGTTTACACTACTATTATAAGTATCATCATGGTGTTTGGTGGATTAATTTCTGCATACATCGTGTCCATGGGTGGAACATTTTGGTTAAAAACACCGCTACCATCAGCTTTTTACATTTCTACGGCATTAATTTTAACGAGCAGTATTACATTTATAATGAGTGTAAAAGCTGCTAAAAATAAAAATCAGCAACTTTTAAACATTTTAATTACCACAACATTTATCTTAGGTTTAGGGTTTGTTTATTTTCAGTTTAAAGGATATAAATCATTAGTTGACAAAGGAGTCTATTTTTCTGCTAACAGAATTTTAGTGAGCGATGGAAGATATGGCGATTATTACACATTAAAATACCAAGGCAAACATTTAGTAGTAGAAGGCAACGATTATTTTATTGACGGCAAAAAAGTGGATGATCAAACCAAAGCTGCTATTCAAGCCATAGGAAAACAATTTGAAAAAGCGGATAGCAAAGGAGGTTTGAACAACATCAAAGGATACGGAAGTGATTTTGTAGTAATGTACCAAAACGAACCTTTAGCATACATCAACAATGAATTAATGATGCCAGACGGAAGCGATATTATTAACCAAGATTTATATCGTTTAAGAACTTGGGCAGAACATTTAAGAGATGGCCGAGGCGATTTCTTCGTAAAAGGAGTATTTGGAAAAGATTTTAAAGTATTTTATAAGAGTAAAGAACTATCTTATAAAGATAGAACACTATATTTAGGCGACAAAAAACTGTCTCCTTACCTGTTAAATAAGGCAATGGACTCAGCTGACACAGCCTCTTCTTACCTTTATTTAATCACATTTTTACACTTGGCACATATTATTGCAACTTTGTTATTTATGATTAGAACGCTAACTTATTCATATACAGGTAAATATGTGTCAGACAGTGAAATTGGTTTAAGAGCCACAGGAATTTTTTGGCACTTTTTAGGCATTTTATGGGTCTTTTTATTGTTATTTTTACTTTTTATTCATTAAACTTGCAAAAAAATAAATTATAATGGCAAATTACGCTTTTGAACAACAAGATGATTTCGCTAAAACCTGGGGAGGAAAAGAGTCTCCTTTCAAGGTTAGCTATGGAAAAATGATGATGTGGTTTTTCCTTGTGTCCGATGCTTTGACTTTCGGAGGATTTTTAGTTGCCTATGGCTTTTCTAGACATACTTATACTGGAGAGTGGCCAATTGGTGAAGAAACATTCCACGCACTACCATTCTTAACTGGAAACTATCCGTTAATGTATGTTGCTTTCATGACTTTCTTATTGATTATTTCTTCTGTAACAATGGTGTTGGCAGTAGAAGCTGGTCATAGAATGGACAGAAAGAATGTTACTAAATGGATGGCATTGACAATTGCTGGTGGTTTAATTTTCGTAGGGTCTCAAGCATGGGAATGGTCTCACTTTATTCACGGTTCAGACTTTGGTAAAGTAGAATTGGCTGATGGATCTAAAGCAGTAGTACACGCTGAGAAATTTGGTGAATTGCAAAATTTCACAGTTCAAACTGCTGGATACCACTACAAAGCTGGTCAAGTGATTACAGAAAAGGACATGGACTTGAAACATGAGTACTTGCATGCAATTGAAGCTGGACACGTAAAAGAAGGGATGATTACTTTGAAAGACGGATCTGTGGCTAAAATTGCTAAAAGTGAAGATGTTAACATGACATTAGTTGTTAAAGAAGCAGGTAAAAAATATGCTTTACGCGACAGAATTGAAGGCGCTGAAGCAACTGCTGCTTATTACGAAGCTGTAAACTCAGGAGAAAAACAAAGAATCGTTTTCGGAGCAAATATGACACGCAACGAATATGGTCCTAAGCAATATGCTAACTACTTCTTCTTTATTACTGGTTTCCACGGATTCCACGTTTCTATCGGTATTATCATCAATATCGTTGTGTTCATCAATGTATTGAAAGGTACTTATGAAAAAAGAGGTCACTACGAAATGGTTGAAAAATCAGGTTTGTACTGGCACTTTGTTGACTTGGTATGGGTGTTTGTATTTACATTCTTCTACCTTGTATAATTACTAAAACTTTTAAAATTTTGAATTATGGAAAGAGATGACATCATAGAATATTCATTGCATAATCACCATTCTGAAGAAGAAGGAAAAAAGATTCGTAAAAAAATCTTCATGGTTACTGCAATTTTATCAATCATTACAATTGTTGAAGTAGGTATCGGTATTTTCTTCAGCAGATCTTTTGTTACAGGTCTTGCTTGGGAATCAATCAAATGGTTTTATGTACTTTTAACTATCGTAAAAGCTGCATACATCGTAATGACGTTCATGCACTTAGGCGATGAAAACAAGAATTTAAAATACTTAATTCTAATTCCTTATTCTATTTTGATAGGACAATTAATCATCATAGGATTATTAGAAGGAACTGCTGTTGGTCAATCTTTCTTGAATTACGGAGTATAAGAAACTGGCCATGAGCGAACAAAAAACTGCCGGAAAAGCAAGAGGAATATATATTATCTTCCTTTTGTTTCTTCCGGCTATTTTATTAATAGTTATCTCGAGAGGTTGTAACATGAAGTTTAAAACCCTCGACGATTTTGGAGCTATCAATAACTATTCTTTTGAAGGTTATGATGGCAAACAGTATTCTCAAAATGATTTTAAAGATAAAGTAGTAATCTTTATCAACATGCAAGAAGACTGTTTAGACAGCTGTAGCATTAGCTTGTTTACTTTTGAAAAAATTATTTACCAACACATTCGTCCAAAAAAATCATTGAAAGATTACAAAATCGTTGCGTTTGTAAATAACTACGACGGGACTCCCGTTGAAAGTCTGCAAAAAGCACATGATTTGTTAAGCGACAAAATTCATCATTATGATCCATCTATTTGGATTTTAGCTAAAGGTGATGCGAAACAAGTGTACGACATCCAACACAATGGTCAAAATCTCTTACAAACAGGTGATGAATACTTTGGAGGAAATGCTTTCCAAGAATTAATGCTTTTAGTGGACAAAAACAATCGCTTGCGCATGGTACTTAGAGGCCATCAAGAAGGAATGTTTAGACGAATGAAAGAATGTATTGCTTTGTTGCAAAAAGAATACAATGTACAAAGTCATGAAAAAGATGAAGAACATTAAAAAAGTAATTTTGACAAGTTTTTTACTTGCCTTTATTTTTGCCTGCTCAACACAACAAGCCCCTTCTGAAAAAAAACTACCCATCGTAGGTGAATACGACGTAGTTTACAAAACCATCAACGGGAAAGAAGTAGCTGATACTATTTGGCATGTGGTGCCTTCTTTTAAATACTTAAACCAAGATTCTAATTGGATTAACTCCACAGACATCAAAGATAAAATTTGGGTAGCAGACTTCTTTTTCACCTCTTGCCCTTCCATTTGTCCACCAATGACCTCTAACATGAAGTTATTAAGTGAAAATTTGGAAGATTTATCGAAAGAATTGCAGTTTTTAAGTTTTTCTATTGACCCAAAAACAGATACTCCAAATCGTTTGAGAAGCTACATTATAGAGCGCGAATTAACAGCGAAAAACTGGTATTTCTTTACTGGAGATGAAGAAGCCACGCATTTGCTTGCCAAAGAATTCTTCAACGGTGCTGAACGTGATGAAGACGCAGCTGGAGGTTTTGGTCACACGCCTTACTTTGCTTTAGTTGACACAAAAGGTCACGTTAGGGGAATTTACGATGGTACCGACCCTATTGCAGTCAAACAATTAGAAGAAGATATAAGATTATTAATAAGAACAGAATATCATGCCAAAAACTAAAAAATCTAAGCAAGCAAGAAAATTAATCATTGGGGCATCCATCGCGATTCCTTTTCTGGTTGCTATGCTTTTTGGAGTAAATCTTCCTAAAATGGGTTATGATGTAAAGCCGCTTTATACCCTCCCTCCTATTTATGCAACCATCAATGGAATCACAGCGATTTTACTTATTCTGGCATTAATAGCGATAAAAAAAAGAAACAAAAACCTGCATCATCGCATTATTCAAACATGTATGGGATTGTCCATCCTATTTTTAGGAATGTATGTTGCCTATCACATAACTTCTGTTTCCACTGTTTATGGAGACACCAATGGTGACGGTTTGCGCGATGAAGTGGAACGATTAGCAGTTGCATCGTCTTTAGCTTGGTATCAATTCATATTATTGACACATATCTTGCTGAGCATAGTGATTGTACCCATCGTGTTATTTACCTATTTATTTGCTTGGGAAGGAAATTATGTTCGACACAAAAAATGGGCTAGAATAGCATGGCCTATTTGGTTCTACGTTGCAACAACGGGTGTAATTGTTTACTTAATGATTTCACCCTATTTTCCAAATTAACCTTCATTCGTAAATTTATATCCCACTCCTCTAATGGAATGAAAATAACGAGGTTCTTTTGGGTTCTCTTCAAATAATTTTCTAAAGCTTAAGATAAAATTGTCAATGGTGCGAGAAGTTGGAAACTGATCACTGCCCCAAACAGTGTCTAAAATCTCATCGCGAGAAACAACTTCTCCTTCTTTTTCAATAAATAATTGAATCAAAGCCACTTCTTTTTTCGATAATTCTGCTAACACCTTTCCTGTTGAATCTACAACTAAAAAGGTTTTAAAATCGACTTTCTTATCGCCAATCATAGCCGTTTGCGATTTAACAACTTTACGGTTAATCAAAATCATTACGCGAAGTAGCAATTCTTCTAAATCAAATGGCTTGCTTAAGTAATCCGTTCCACCACTTTTCAATCCTTCGACTTTGTCAGTGCTCGTACCTTTAGCTGAGAGGAAAAGTACAGGAACAAGCGAAATCTCACGCAATTCTTTGCAAATATCAATGCCATTTACTTCAGGCAACATCACATCTAAAATGACCAAATCAGCTTGTGCTAATTGTGCTAATTCGTTCACAGCTTTGCGACCATTGTCAAAATGAACAACCTCGTAACCTTCCATTTCAAGGTTCATGATTAACGGTTCAGCTATGGCGTGCTCATCCTCTACTAATATAATTTTTCCTAAACTCATTCCTTAGATTTAATTAGATAAAAGTACAAAAAAAATAGTTATCGTGTTAATAGAAATTTGTACATTTGAAAAAAACATGAACCATGCTTAAAAAGATCTACTTACTTTTCTGTGTGCTAAGTTTAATTAACGGTCAATTAACCGCTCAAGAAAACAATGTTCCTACCCTTCATTTTTCTAAACCCAACCTCAATCAACTTATGATCGAGAATCAAAAACGCGATGAACTTGGGTTGATGTATCGATTTGCTACGGGAATTGAAACAAATATCACGCCTGAAAACAGTGGAATATGGACTACAGACTCAAAAGGGAATAAAATTTGGCGTTTGCACATCAAGTATCAAGGAGCACAAGCACTTAGTTTTCTATTTTCCTCTTTTCACATTTATGGCTTAACAACATTCAATGTTTACAACAAAGAAGGATTGCGTTTGCACACAACCGTTACATCCAAAGATGTACTTGAACACGGTCAACAAAACATTGAGCTGTGTAGTGGTGATGATATGATGTTAGAATTAATCGAACCCAAAGGCACAAGACCTTCCTCATTTGTGCTAAACGAGCTATTTTATGCCTACAGAGGTCTGACTTCTAGTTTAGTAAAAAACTTTAAAGATTCTGAAAGTTGTGAAGTAAATGTTAACTGCACTGAAGGAGCAAATTGGCAAGATGAAAAGAAAGGTGTAGCACGTATTTTAGTGAAGGCTGGGACTTCATTTGGATGGTGTTCTGGATCTTTGGTTAACAATGTAAAAAAAGATTGTAAACCTTACTTTCTAACAGCAATGCACTGCGCTAGTGGTACAACTACTAATGATTACAATCAATGGAAATTTTATTTTAATTATGAAAGTAGCACTTGCACCACACCAAACAATGAAAATTCCATTCCCAATAATGCTATAACAGGTTGCTTCAAAATAGCAGGATCTGATGACGTAAATGGAGACAATATTTCAAAATCAGATTTTTTGTTAGTACAATTGGGCACTTCTGCCAATGTAAACACTACCATTACAACGCTAAAAAATTGGGGTGTTTATTGGAATGGCTGGGATGCTAACAACATTGCTCCAGCAAGTGGAGTTGGAATACACCATCCAGCAGGAGATATTAAAAAGATTTCAACCTATACTCAAACAGCCACATCTTCCTCATACAGCGGAACCACTCCCAATACACATTGGCAAGTAAAATGGTCTGCCACAACAAATGGTCACGGTGTAACAGAAGGAGGTTCATCAGGTTCGCCATTGTTTAACTACAACGGTGGAAATTCACGAATTGTTGGAACACTTTCAGGTGGGACTTCACTTTGTAACGCACTTACAAGTCCTGATGTTTATGGAAAAGTTTCTTATCACTGGACGAGTGTAGCAACCACTAGTACCAAACAGTTAAAACCATGGTTAGATCCAGACAACACAGGTGTATTAACACTAGACGGTTCTTACAATCCATGTAACTCCACCAATCCTCCAAGTTCTGGACCATGTGCTGCAAGTTCTTCTTCTTGTGATGAATACATTGCTAACGTGAAATTAAACACCATTGACAACACAACAAATTGTGCCAATTACACCGATTATTCCAGTATTTCAACTAACTTAACCGCAGGAAATCAATACACGGCTTATGTTACAACTGGCGTCATTGGTCAAGGCACAAACATGGCATATACCAACGATAAAATTGGGGTTTGGATTGATTTTAATGGAGACAACGACTTTGACGATCCAAATGAGTTAATCGGTATCAAAACATTTGATGCCAATTACAATGGAGCATTTACCTTTACCGTTCCAAATAACGTTACTCATAATGCATTGGTTAGAATGCGAGTAAGAATTGCTTACAACACAACTTTAACAGCTTGTGGCACAACAGCTGATGGCGAAGTGGAAGATTATAGAATTAAATTAATTAAAACATTAGGATTAAACGACTTGGAGAACAATCAATTTTCACTGTTCCCCAATCCTGCAACAAGTGAACTTACCATACAGTTAGACGAACATTTCAAGGATAATCAGCTGACAATTTGTGACATGAATGGTCGCATTTTGCAATCTATCAGAAAAGAAAATTCAACGACAATAACAATTGATATTTCAAGGTTAGAAAGTGGAGTGTATCAATGTGTTTTACAAAATAGTTTGGGGAAAGTTGTAAAAAAATTCATCAAAATATAAAGGGCATATTATTTTATTTAGTATATTTATACTGACTATTGATGAAAATTAAACGCTAAACAATCATTTTTAGCTTTATTTTTTAGTGAAAAACAAATAAATTGTTATGAGAAAATTTACTATTGCATTGCTTTCTACGGCTGTTTTTTGTGCAACTAGCTACAAAGCATTTTCGCAAAATTATTTAGGTGTACACTCAAGTAATTATGCCGGAGTAATGGGATTAAGCAACCAGCCTGCGAGTTTTGTTGACGGCCGTTTCGTTGCTGACATCAACTTATTCAGCGTTAATGTGGGTGCTTTTAACACCTTTAAAAAGTTTGATACCAAAGACATGCCTGGATGGTGGAGAAAATCTTTCACGACTGATACAGCTTGGATGTCGCCAGAGAAAACATTTGCTGAACGCTATTTACTTGATGGCTATAAATTAGGCGGTAAAAAGAGAGTTGGAGCAATTGTGAACACGCAAGTTGACGTTCTTAACTTCGCATTCCACATTACACGTAAAATAGCCATTGGTTTTGGAGCGAAGGCGCGTATGATAGCAAACGTAGAAGATTTTACGCCTGAATTAGCAAAGTTAGCTTCCCAAGGGTTAGATTACCCAGATTTATGGAATCTTGATTTAAAAGATCAAAACGTAAACGTGTCAACCATGGCATGGAAGGAGTTTTATGTTAATTACGGTCAGGTTTTCTATGACAAACGCGAACATTTCTTCAAAGGTGGAGTTAATCTTAAATTTATGCAAGGAATGGGATCTGCTTATTTACATGCAAGAGACTTGAATTACAAACTTGATACAAAAGACACTTCACTTATCTTAAAAGGTGATTTTTCTTATGGTTACTCACAGAACTTAGAAGGTGGGGATTTTAGTTTACAAAACATCCTGACTTCTTCTGCAACACGTTTAGGTGTAGGTGCTGACATTGGTTTTGTTTACGAGTGGAGGCCAGATTATGAGCACTATCAATATGAAATGGATGGTAAAAAAGAGTTATGGAGAAAAGATAACAATAAATACCGTGCTCGTGTTGGTATTTCTGTACTTGATATTGGTGGTTTACGTTTTAGAAAAGGTGGATACAGCCGCAACTTTTCTGTCAACGAAACTTCTCCATTTGATTTAACTGTTTTTAAAGATGTTAAAGACTTTGATGAATTTGATCAAACAATTGACTATTTAATTAAAAATGATCCAGATTGGACTGAAAAAGAAGATGCGGGACAGACTTATTTCCAAAGTCTACCCACTTCAATGAGTATTCAAGGAGATTTTAAAATTTGGAAAGATTTGTACATCAATCTTACTGGAAATTTCAACTTAATTACTCCAAAACATGAAAGCCGCGTGCGTATTGCAGATCAAATTTCCATTACTCCAAGTTATGATTTTGCATGGGCATCTATTTATTTCCCTGTTTCTTACAATCGTTTTTCAGGGTTTAAAGCGGGTGTTGGTACACGCTTAGGACCAATCACTATTGGTATTACTGACTTTAAATCTTTATTCGCTACAGGAAAAGTAAATGGTACAGAAATTTACGCTGGATTAAGAGTTCCAATTTTATATGGTGCTCCTAAAGATAGAGATGGTGATAAAGTGTCTGACAAAAAGGACTTGTGTAAAGACGTTCCTGGTTTATGGGAGTTTAGAGGATGTCCTGATACAGATAGCGACGGTATTCAAGATTCTGAAGACGACTGTCCTACTATTCCTGGTATTGCAGCTTTCAAAGGTTGTCCTGACACTGATGGAGATGGTATTCCTGACAAAGACGACGATTGTCCAGATGTTGCAGGTTTACCTCAATTCAAAGGTTGCCCAGATACTGATGGAGATGGAATCATGGATAAAGAAGATGAATGTCCTGATGTTCCTGGTTTAGCTGAATATAAAGGTTGTCCTGACACAGACGGTGACGGTATTCCTGATCCAGAAGATGCTTGTCCAGAAGCTGCTGGTCCAATAGAAAACAACGGTTGTCCTGACACTGACGGTGATGGCGTATTAGACTTCTTAGATGAATGTCCAACAATAGCTGGACCTGCTGAAAACAATGGTTGCCCTTGGCCAGATACAGATGGTGATGGTGTGTTAGACAAAGACGATAAGTGTCCAACAATTCCTGGTCCAAAAGCAAACGAAGGTTGTCCTTACGTTGATACAGATGGTGATGGTGTTCCTGATAAAGATGATGAATGCCCTACTGTTGCTGGTCCAAAAGAAAACAAAGGATGTCCAATTATCGAGGAAGAAGTAAAAGAAATTTTACGCACTGCATTTGAAAACTTAGAGTTTGAAACAGGTAAAGACATCATCAAGGAAGTTTCTAAACCTTCATTGGATGAATTAGCTGGTGTGTTGATCAAACGTGATACTTGGAAATTACAAATTGCAGGTCACACTGACAATGTTGGTAATGCACAAAGCAACTTAATCCTTTCTAAGAAAAGAGCTGAAGCCGTTAGAAATTACTTAGTTTCTAAAGGCATCGATGCAAAACGTTTCAGCGTTCTTTACTTCGGACAAACTCAGCCAATTGCTGACAATGCAACTCCTGAAGGTCGTCAGAAAAACAGACGTGTAGAAATGAATATTATTTTTGAATAAACATTCCTGAATAGTAGAAAAGCTGTCCGCAAGGACAGCTTTTTTTATTTCTATAAAATCATTTTTTTTTAATCCTACTTCAGTTTTAAGACAATACCCTAGATTATTAGCATATTTTTAACAAATCAATCATTATCTTAAAACAAGAGTATTGCTAATTTTTGTACTTTTGTAATCAAATGTCAACCCAAAAAAAACTAAATACACAGGTATTCTTTCGTCTTATCAATTATGCGAAAGATTATAAGCTGTACTACATACTAGCTATAGTATCTACATTGATGTTGGCTATTTTATCTCCATACAGAGTGAAACTTATCGGAGATACCATCAACGATTACATTGCTGAAAAGCAAGATGTTCGAATGTTGACCATTTGGATTTTAATCATCATCGGTCTTTTATTGTTCGAAACATTTTTACAATTCTTTTCCTCCTTTTATTCTAATTTGCTCGCACAAAAAGTCATTTATGACATTCGAGTAAAATTATTTAGACGCATTTCCAATTTTAGAATGCCTTTTTTTGATAAACACCCGATTGGAAACATTGTAACCCGTGTGGTTTCTGACTTAGAAGCAATAACAGAAGTTTTTTCATCTGGATTAATGAGTATCATGGGAGATGTATTGACTCTTTTGATTACCATTAGCATGATGTTCTATGTTAACTGGGAATTATCACTTTACATTCTAATTCCAATCCCTTTATTGTTCATTGGAACACGAATTTTTGCTCGTGCTATGCGAAAATCATTTCAATTGGAAAGCCAACAAGTAGGAAAACTAAACGCCTTTGTACAAGAGCGACTAACAGGAATGAGTTTGGTTCAAGTATTCAACCGACAAAAAGAAGAATTTGAAGCGTTTAAACTGATTAATCAAGGGCATAGAGCTGCACACATTAAAGCCATTTGGGCCAACTCTATTTTTTTTCCTTACGTTGAAATGCTCACAGCTCTTTCTATTGCCTTACTATACGTCATCACTGTAGTTCGTTTGAAAGGAGATTCCTCTGTTGACATGGTAGCAAAATTTGGAGAAATCACTGCTTTTACTTTATGGGTCAACCAATTGTACCGTCCAATTCGAATGTTGGCTGACAAGTTCAACATTTTACAGCGTGGAACCGTTCGTTCGGAGCGTGTATTTGCCCTTCTTGATGTAGAAGAACATACACAAAATGAAGGAACAATAAGCGAATGTCACTTTAACAAAGAAATTGTTTTTTCAAACGTTTCCTTTGCGTATCAAAACAATGATTGGGTATTGAAGGACATCAATCTAACGATTGAACCAGGGTCAATGGTAGCATTTGTTGGTGCGACAGGATCTGGTAAAACAACTATTGTCAATCTATTGGGAAGGTTTTATGAATACCAAAAAGGCACGATTTCAATTGGCGGAGTAGATATTCAGGACTTAAGTTTAAAATGTTTGCGAGAAAACATCGCCTTTGTACTTCAAGATGTGTTTTTATTTTCTGACACCGTATTCAACAACATTACTTTAGGAGATAAAAGCATTACAATGGAGCAAGTAGTTGAAGCTGCGAAGGCTGTTGGTGCTCATGATTTCATTGTGAACCTCCCTGGTGGTTATGATTATCAAGTTGGAGAACGTGGAGGTGTGCTTTCTGTCGGTCAACGACAATTGATTACCTTTATTAGAGCGTATGTTTATCGTCCGCAGATCCTCATTTTAGACGAAGCGACCTCAAGTGTTGATAGCGAATCAGAACTTTTAATACAAAAGGCAACAGATAAAATTACTGAAAACAGAACATCCATTGTCATTGCGCACCGATTGTCAACCATACAAAAAGCGGATAAAATTGTTGTATTGGAAAAAGGACAAATCATTGAAGCGGGTTCTCACAGAGAACTTTTAGCAAAAGATGGTCAGTACAAACGACTATTTGACATGCAATTTGGCAACGAAACACTAAAGCAAGAAAAATGAATTTAAGAATTGGTGGAGTACCTGAGCATTTTAATCTTCCATGGAAATTAGCCTTGGAAGATGGAGATTTTAGAAAAGAAGGAATTGAAGTTCATTGGACAGATATGCCTGGTGGAACTGGTCAAATGCTTAGAGGTTTAGAAAATAACACACTAGACGTAGCAGTTTTATTGACTGAAGGAATCACAAAGGGGATTCTACAAGGACTAAAAGCTAAAATTGTTGATGTGTATGTAACAACTCCTTTGCATTGGGGCGTTCATGTTCCCTATCATTCTAATTTTGAAAAAATTGAAGACTTAGAAGGACAAACTTTTGCAATTTCTCGTTATGGTTCTGGTTCTCACTTAATGGCTTATATCACTGCCGATCGCCATGGATGGGTCACAAGCAATTTAAAATTCAATGTTGTTGGCGATATTTATGGCGCTTTGTGGGCATTAGAGAACAACGAAGCACAAATTTTCTTGTGGGATAAATACATGACGCATCCCTACACAGCACAAAAAAAATGTCGCTACATTGATGAAGTCATCACACCATGGCCGTGTTTTGTCATTGCTGCAAGAGAAGAACTTGCCAACAATCAACCTGAATTGTTACACAAAGTTTCGCAAATAGTAAACCGTCGTGCACAGCAAATGAAGGAAATGGAACACATTGTAGAAATCATTTCATGGCGCTACAACCTTCGATCTAATCAAGTACAAAACTGGCTAACAGAAACAGATTGGAACACGCAACTTATCAAATATCCTTTGGCTTTTGAACGAACAGTAAGTTATCTTTCAAAATTGAATTTAATCAGCACAGACGAAGCGGAAAATTGGAGAGAAAAGTTGTTCATCCCTGAAAATTAAATCTTCTTTAAAGATAATTTAATCTTTATTCAATAATAAACATTTTAAATAAAAAGAGAGTGCCTGACTTTTCAGACACTCTCTTCTGTTTAACTTAATTTCAGTTGTAAAATCAACAACTATTCTTCTTTGTCTGTTTTAGGAGTAATTGCTGGCGGAATTAATTTATAAACCACTGGTGTTACAATACGTGACAACAATGTTGAGCTTATTAATCCTCCAATAATTACAATTGCAAGCGGTGAAGTCATCGGATTGGTTGACCAAGCAATTGGCAACAAACCTCCAATAGCAGTCAATGTTGTCAAAATAATTGGCAAGAATCGTATTTCCGAAGCCTTTTCAGCCGCTTCTGTTACGCCAAGTCCTTCTTCTCTTAATTGATTCGTAAAGTCAACCAATAAAATGGTGTTTTTAACCTCAATACCAGCTAATGCAACCAATCCAATTGTTGAAACAAACGATAATGGATTACCTGTAATCCACAATGCAGCCACTGCTCCAACAATACCGAGTGGAATGACTGACAATACAATTAAGGTACTTTTTAAGGTTTTAAATTCTAACACCAAAATAGCAATAAACAAGAAAGCAGTGATGATTACAATAGTTCCAAATCCACCGAAGGCCTCTTCTTTACTTTCTACCTCCCCTCCCATCGCAAAATGATAACCATCAGGAAGCTTGAATTTCTTCATTTGATTTTCTACATCTGCAATCACATCGTTGTTAGAATAACCTTTCTTTACAAAGGAATTGACATAAACAACACGCGTTCTATCAATATGGTGGATAGAAACAGGAGATTCTTCTAAATCGACTGTAACAAATTGCTTAATTGGCATAGCCATTCCTTGCACGTTTTCTACAAATACACCATCTAAAATTGTCAAATCAGCATATTCATTACGTGGAACACTAATGCGAATTTTGTAATCCGAATTATCTTTATCAGGATCTGAGAAAGAAGCAACATCTAAACCAGAAATTGCCATGCGAATTGTTCGATCAATCAATGCTGTGGGAACACCAAAAGCCAATGCTTTTTCACGATTCACGTTGATTTTTAAGTCCATTTTACTAAAACGAGAAGGATTATTAATATCTTCCGTTCCTTTCGTTTTTTTCAATAACGTTTCCACTTTTGATGCCAAATGACGCAAGGTATCCATGTTTTCACCAAAAAGTCGCACTTCCACAGGTGACAAAATAGGAACTCCTTGTTCAAAATTGCGCACTTCAATTCTCGCACCTAAAAAATGATTCCACTTTTCGCGCAAAGAATCCATGATTACCAACTTGTCTTTTACCTTCACATTGTCCTTTAGTTGAACAAAAATTTCGGCAAAATCTTGCTTTTCACTTGCTTGATCAAGGTTGTAATAAATACGTGGATTTCCTTTACCAACATTGCTAGAGAAATACTTAATTTCTTTAACTTTTTTCAAATCAGCTTCAATCAAACGCGTAATACTATCAGAGTGATAAATATTAGATTGTGGCGGCGGCGTAATGTGTACCATAAATTGCGGTTTTTCAGAAGATGGAAACAACTGAAATCCTAATTTTGGAATCATTAACAAAGAACCTATAAAAATAATAGCTGCTAAAATAACGGTCAACACAGGTTTTTTCAAAGCTTTATCTAACCATACTGCATACGTTAAGTGGATGACTTTTTGTAATCCTTTTAAGATAAAATTTCCTTCCTCACTTTCATGTGGTTTTAGCATAAAAGTAGCCAACAATGGGACAACCAATAAAGCGACGAACATAGAACCAAGTACTGAACCAATTACAGAAGTAGGTAAACTACGAATGAACTGTCCCGCCATTTCAGGAAGAAACATCAAAGGCAAGAAAGCTACAACTAAAGTTGCTGTACAACCTAATACCGCAAACAAAATTTGTTGTGTACCTTTAATAGCTGCCTCAGCCCTTGAATAGCCCTCACGCATCCAACGCTCAATGTTTTCCACAACAACAATGCTATCATCAACCACCAATCCTAAAGCAACGACGAATCCTACGATACTCAGTTGATTTAAAGAGAAACCAAACGCGTTTAGGATGATAATTCCAATGGCCAATGACAAAGGAATGGCAATCATTACCACAAAAGAAGCACGATAACCCAATGGCAACAATGTGAATAGAACCAAACCAATCGCAATAGCAAAATCTAATCCCAAGCCTCTCAGACGTTTTTGCACGTTGTCAGCTTGTTCAAATTGGACAACTAAGTCAACATTACTTGGTAATTTTTTCTTAAAACTCTCTAATACTTTTTGATAATCATCTTGGGTATCACTAATGTTTACACCTTTCTTTTGAGCCGCAGTAATGAACAAACAATTATAGCCATTCAAGCGAGTCAAATGGGTCTGAGGTGAAAAATCAAAATATACATCCGCTACGTCTGATAATACAATGTTTTTGCCCTGATAACTTGAAATGATGGTACGTTTCACCTCATCAATGCTACGGTAATTCCCACTTGTTTTAACACTAAATGTTTTTTCACCAGCATGTACACTCCCTCCAGGTATATTCATCGCTTCACTGCCAATGGCATCCATCACTTGACTCAATGGAATTTTCAATTGAGCCAATTTCCCTTGATTTACATCCACTCGAACCAATTGCTCAGTGATTCCATGAATAGTTACCTCTTTAATAGATTTCACTTTTTCCAACTCTGTTTTCAACTGGTTGGACAAGTTATTCATTACTTGTTTAGACGCATTTTCAGAAACCAAAGAAGCTTGTAAAATGCTTACGTTAGTTGGGTCAATTTCTATGACTTGCGCTTTGTAAATCCCTTCTGGCAAATCTTCTTGCAAAGCAGATCCTAATTCACGCAAAACTTCTTGGTACTTAGCATTATAATCAGCAGAATAATCATATTCAACAACAATAAGCACCAAGCCATTATCAATTTTGGTTTTTAGCTTTTTAATTTTATCCAAGCCACTAAAACGAGCTTCCAATGGTTTAGCAACCAATTGTTCCATATCGTTTGGACTTGCCCCTGGATAAACTACTACAACCGGGAAATACGGCGCAACCATGTCAGGATCCTCAGCTCTAGGCATTGTAAACAAAGTGCTTCCCCCAACAATCATTACCATCGCCAATAAGATGAAGGTAAATTGATAGTTTTTTATTGGATATTTAAGAAAATTCATTGTTAGTGGTTTTTAGTAACAACTTTAATAGTAGAATGTTCTCTCAAATAAGGACTTCCTGACACCACAAGGTACTTAAAATTTTCCAACCCAGAAGAAATAAGTACAAAATCTTTTTGCATTGAAGAAACAGTAACTTGAACACGTTCAACTGTTTTTTGGTCATTTGTCACAAACACATACCCTTTTCCTCTGTCTCCATCTAACAAGGAAGAATAAGGAATCGTCCATGTTTCAGGTGATTTTCCAAACATTTTCACCTTGGCGAACATACCAGAAGCGATGGGTAATTTCCCCACTTCAAAAGGTTGGACATAAACCGTAAACGTTCCTAAATTAGGATCAATTCCTTCAGATTTTCGAATAACACGCGCATGTAACTCGTCTGGAAAAGCATCTGTGGTAATCAAAGCAGAATCATTCACATGAATGGAAGCCCATTGATAGTCAGACACACCAACTTTAACCAACCAATTTCCTTTTCCAGCACCATTCATTTGAAAAACAGGCATCCCAGGTCCTATGATTTGGCCTTCATTTGCTAACTTTAACAAAATATACCCGTTTGCATTGGCATATATTTGTGAATAGCGCAAGTTAAATTGTAACGAATTCCAATCTTGTTCCAACACATCCAACTGAGTTTTAGCATTTTGAAATTGTTCCAAGGTAGCAACACTGTCTTTGTACAATTTTTCTGCACGCTTAAAATCACGCTCAGCTTTAGCCATCGCTGCTTTAACTTGCTCGGCTTTGGCGTTCAATTCAGTCATATTTAAAGACGCAAGTAGCTGGCCTTTTTTAACCATGTCTCCTTCTTTCACGTAAATACGCTCAATAACACCTCCATTTTTAAACGAAAGCAAGGTTTCATCATCCGTTGAAAACATACCCGTTCCTTCAATCATTGTGTTTTCTGAACCTACAGTCAAAGGAGTGATAGAAACAGGAATTTCATCCTCAATAGTTAATCCTGTATTTTCATCCGAACTACAAGCAGTTAGTGCGAATAAAATAGCAAATGATGCTATGATAAATTGGTTATTTTTTCTTGTTTTCATGCGTTTCAAATGATGGTAATTGATATTTTGCTGTTTCTCTTTCTAATTTTGCCAATGCAGAAAGCAATTGATAATAATTGACATTGACTGCAATTTGAGCAGATGACAATTGCGTGCGTGCATCTACCGTTTCAATATAAGTATTTACTCCTGCTTCGTATCCTTTTGCAATCAAACGGTGATACGTTTCTGCCATTTCTAATTGCTTCAAAGAAGCCTCATAATTTGTTTGCTCCGTTAAAACCGTATTGTATGCAGCATTTACGGCAACCTCTAATTTACGCTCAACATCTTCCTTTTGCAACTTCGCAATTTCAATGTCATTTTTTGCTCGCTGAATGTCGTAATGCGTTTTTGTGCCGTTAAAAATAGGAATGGTCAATTGCAACCCAACCATGTAGTAAAACGATTCTTTGTTCATGCGCATCTTTTCAGCTTGTGATCCTACATCAGCAAAACCACTCAGTTTTGGCACAAAAACTTGCTTGTTCATATTGACCAAATCTTGGCGCAATGCAATAACTTGATCCAAGGTCTTTAATTCTTCTCTTTCTTGAGCGTTTACAACAGATTTATCCAAGAAAGGAATAATTGTTTCATTTTCTAAGACGATGATTTCACTGTTTAAATCGCGATTTAACAAAGCATTAAAGTAATGTTTCAATGAATTCGCTTGCAATTCAGCTGCTCTCAATTTAGATTGAAGTTGCTCAATCTCCGTTTCAGAACGCAGCACGTACGCATAAACTCCTTTTCCTGCTTCTACTAGCTTTTCATTGATACGTTTACTTTCTTCGGCCAAAACAATCGCGTTTTGATGAATTTTCATCACTTTTTGAACACTCAAATAGTTGTAATAACTCGTTTTAATTTCTTTCACCAACTCACGAGCAAAAATCTCCACCTCATTTTCAGAAATTTGCATTTGTTTTTGTTGAATGCGATTGTTGTGAATAATATCCATATTTAAAATAGGAACAGCCAAACGAATTCTTGCATCGTAATAATTTTTAGGTAAGAAATTAATCTTTTCATTTTGCAATAAATCGATTGAATTGGGTCCCAAAAACTGATTAATCATCGACAAAAAAGGATTGATATAATCTCCCACTGGAATTTCATAACTTCTACCTCCTTCAGCAGTTGTATAAATTCCTTCAAAATTCAGTGTTGGAATGTAATTGGCTTTAGCTTTCTTCAAAGCATACATTGCATTTTCCAAGGACAAATTACGCTGTTTAATTAAACTATTGCTTTGTAATCCTTGATTAATATAATCTTCCAGCACATCCTGTTGGCTCCATACAGTGTTAACTGCAAGCAATAATGCCAGCAACATCATTCCTTTCTGTTTCAAATCTGTCAACCAAACAGTTCTTTTTCGCATTAAATGTCTATTTATCATGTTTTAAACTATTTGTACGTTCTATAAATTCAACATAAGTTTTAAAAGCCTGTTCTAATAATTCATCTGACGAAGCTGATGTAAAATTTTCTTGTGCTATTTTTTGTAAACGAGTGGTAATGTGCAACGAGCACAATCCATGCACCATACCCCAAGCTTGTAAGGCAATGTAATTCGGATCTTTCGTGTAAAAATACCCTTCTGATTGGCATTCTTTAATGGTATTAACTATAAAACCAAACACTTGTCGACCGCCCTCCCAAATTTCTTCGTTGGAATCGTTATCCAAAAACTGCATCGGTTCTTTTAGAACAAACATGAGTTCATAAAAATCGGGGTTTTCTTTCGCAAAATTCAAATAAGAACGCCCTAATGCTTTTAATCGCTCAAAAGGAGCCTCAACCATACTTAACGTCGTTAAGTTGTTTTTCAAAATGGCAAATCCTTCTTGGTGTAAATCGTAAACAATATCTGATTTATCCTTGTAGTACAAGTAAATAGTTGTTGGACTATACCCTATTTCTGTAGCAATATTACGAACAGAAGTTGCTTGAAATCCTTTTTCCAAAAACAATTTCTTTGCTGCATTTAAAATCAGCAACTTAACATCTTCTTTACGCTTATTTTTTGCTTCCAATGCTTTCATAGTACAAAGGTAGGTATTTTTTAGTTAACAGTGTTAAGTTGTGAAAAATAATTTTAAATATCGTTTTAAAACGAATAAAAAATCATGCATATTCGCAACTTTCGCCAAGAAATTATTTTAAAGATTATTCAGCAGAGACAAAATCCTTCCAATAAAATTTCTCCGATAAATCGTCGAAATGACGGGAGTGTAGTGATTTGGAAGATAGGTGTGAGCGTAGCTCGCGCCTATCCTCTTCAACATCATTATAATGTCGTCATTCCGATGACGAAGTCGAGGAATCTTATTATTCATCTATCAATACCATGATTCGGGGAAAGAAACGGATAAGCATTTAAGAAATTTAGAGCAATTGCTCTAAACTCAGCTTTTCAAAAGGTAAAGAAGTATGTTTGCTTCGTTGAACGATTAATCGTGCTAGTATTTCAACCTGAATTGGTTTATATTTTTTAGGAATCCAGTTATACTTATCCAGCCATACCATCCATTTCGCCATGATTACTTCTCCTTTTCGAGTAGAATTTGGACGCACTAGCATACTTGGTTGAACAATTTGAATGTGTTTAAAAGGCAGCTGAGTAATCGCTTCTTCCAACTTACCTTTCATTTTTGAATAAAAGATACTACTTTTTGCATTAGCATTGATGGCAGAAAGGAGTACAAACGTTTTTACCTTATTTTCAGCACAAAGGGAAGCAAATTTGTATTGATAGTCATAATCGACTTTCCATTGCGATTCTTTACTTCCAGCATCTTTTAAAGTGGTACCTAAACAAGAAAAAGCAACATCACCCACCAGCCGATTTTTGTAATCTTGTAAATAATCAAAATCAACAACTAGCTCGGTTAATTTAGGCGTTGGTGTAAATGATGGTCGTCGAACAAGCACAGTAATTTCATCAAAGAATGGGTCGTTCAACAATTCTTCAACAACAAATCGCCCAGTTGCTCCCGTTGCTCCAATGACGATTGCTTTCATTACTTACTTTTCATCAATTTAACAGCTAAAGTAATCCAAGCAGTAATCATCAACACTCCTCCTAGTGGCGTAATTGGACCTAAAAAAGACAATTTTACTCCTAAATAATCTTGTAAACTCAAGAAATAAATGGAAATAGAAAACAACAACATTCCTGTTAACATCATTACAAAAACCGATTTCAAAGAAAACAAAAACTTATCAGCATTCAGCCCTAACATCAACATTCCAAATGCAGTGTAAAATTGATAACGAACACCTTTGTCAAAACTTACTACTTTTTCAGGTTCTACGATGTTTTTCAACCCATGCGCACCAAAAGCACCCAACATAATTGCTATTGCAATCAACACAACAGCTGTTATTACCATTTTCTTATTCATGTTCTTGTTAATTTTACTTCAAAAATAAGGAAAAAAAGTGTACATTTGAATAAAACTTAACTTATATCCTCAGAAAAGTTGCATTTATTAATTGAATTCAAGTAAATAAAATATGGACAAGACAATAAAATTAATTTTAGCAATTCTCCTTTTCTTATGTTTAGCAAAAATGCCTTATGGTTATTATCAATTTGTTAGACTTGCTGGATTAGTTGGTTTTTCAGTTTTGGCTTATCAAGCAAAGGAAGAAAACAAGCAAACAGAAATGGTCATTTACGGTGCGCTTGCGTTATTGTTCCAACCTTTTTATAAGATCGCTTTGGGAAGAGAATTATGGAATATAGTTGATGTGCTTGTTGGAGTTGGCCTATTGTTGTCACTTATTAAAAAGTCAGCAAAACCCAATACTTAAATTCATTCTCCTTTCCCCAAGTTTAGTGAAAATTCTAACACTTCAGACCAACCATTCCATTTTCCATAATCGCCAATGGTTTCGTTGTGCCAAAGAAAAAAGAAATCACCTCCAAACTGCTTGGCTTCGTCGTACAATCCTTGAATGGCTTTTTTACTTTCTGCGATTGACCATTTTTTATATTCGAGCAAACTACCATCCATGTACGCAAAAGGATGAATAATCAATGATGTGGTGCTATTTTTGGTCAAATCAAACCAAGGGAAAGCTGTGAGTGTTCCTGCTCTAAAACCAACCTCGGAAGCGTAACCCATTGTATAATCGTGTTGCACTCCAACTCCTAACAGTTGTTGATAAGTCATTGGCAATTGTAACTTCAAAAAATGCTGTCGTGAATGAAGTGTCGGACTTCCTGTAATCGTTTGCAAACGCCCAACCTCCTCTTTAATCAAATGAGGCAATTCATTAGAAGCATAACTTGGATGTATTCCAACGGTACATTTTTGAGCAATTTTTCGTATTAATTGTCGATGTCGTTCATCCGTATAAGAGATATTTCTGTCATATTGTGCGTAATTTCCTAACAACCAAAAAACAACCACTTCATGTGATTGTGCTATTTCCAACATATGTTCAAAAGTATCATAAGGATCTTTTATCATCCCTGAAATAACCTCTCTACGCTCCTTCAAGCGATATTTTTTAGCATTTACAACATCTTTAGCCGTGGCCAACCATCTACGCGCCCCTTCTTTCCACAAATAAGCATACGTATTATCAATGTCAAAAGTTGGTCGCACTACTAACTGTTTCGGTTGAAAAGGAACAGTAAGCACACCTTCTTGGTGCAACCAATTTATCAGCGCTCGAACCCAACGCTCACATACCATTTTGTTTAGCCATCCCCATTGATAAAGAAAACTACTTCTTGGATGAAAACGATTGTGTTCATCACGTGAAGCTTCACTGGTATATTCTTCCATGCGAGAAAGCACATAAAAAATAGCAGCAAATGGATCTGTAATTCCATTAAAAGAAATACACTCCTCACCTTCAAACGAAGAACGTTGCAATTCGTGCTTAACAACACTTTCTTCAAACAACAACGAACTTGGTCGCAATTGAGTAACTCCTTCAAAGTAGTGGTCTGAATAATTAAATTTAGCTCCATTTAATTGTTGAAAATAAAAAGGATCGTTAATTAATTCATATTCAATACCATTCAACTTAAAGACAAAGTCAAAAGCATAAATACAACGTTCCGATAATTGATCAACAAAAATGGTTAACATGATTACAAATAAGCTAAAATTTGTTCACAAATAAATGTTGCAGCTTTACCGTCTCCATAAAATGGAGGATAGGTAAAATCTGTTTTTCCATTTAGACTATGAAAGGCTAAAACTATTTTATCTTTATCAGCATCTGCCAGCAAAGCATTGCCATTTTCAACAATTTCCACCCATTCTGTTTGAGGTCTTAAAATTACACATGGTGTTTGAAAGAAATAAGCTTCTTTTTGCAATCCTCCACTATCCGTCACAATCACGGCTGCATGTTTTTCCAAAGCAATGACATCTAAAAACCCAACAGGATCAATTATTTTAACCTTTGAATTAGCCTCTAACGCAGATAAAACAGTTGGGTCAACCGCTTGAATCTTTTGCTTTGTTCTAGGGTGCAATGGCAGCACAATGGTATATCCCGTTTCTTGTTGAATGGTCATCAATGCAGTTAGGATATTGGTTAAATTAGCAGGAACATCCGTATTTGCATCGCGGTGAATGGTACAAAGTACAAACTGTTTTTTTTCTAAGTTTAAATCATGTAAAATTGTTGACTTTTCATCTGAAACAGTAGAAAAATGCAAACTATTATCATACATTACATCCCCACAGTGAAACACAGCAGGATTATCCATACTCACATTTTCTGGCAATTTTGTTGAAAAACCTTCTCGTTCTAAATTAGTCAAACCTATTGAAGTTGGCGTGAACAACAATGTACTCATGTGATCACACGCAATACGGTTCAGCTCCTCGGGCATTGCTTTATTAAAACTTCTCAATCCAGCCTCGATGTGCACAACAGGAATGTGCAATTTTGCAGCAGCCAACGCGCCAGCAATGGTAGAGTTAGTATCACCATAAACCACTACAGCATCAGGCTGTTCTTGCACAAACAACGCTTCCAATCCTTCTAACATTTTACCTGTTTGAGCACCATGTGAGCCGCTACCAACGTTTAAATTATAGCTTGGTTGTGGGATAGACAATTCATCAAAAAACAAGGCAGACATGTTGTCATCATAATGCTGTCCGGTGTGGATTATAATTTCTTTCAATTGTCTAGAAAACTGTGTATTTATCGCTCTACTCAAAGCTGAAGCTTTAATGATTTGAGGACGAGCTCCAATGATTGTTAGAATTTTTTTTTGAGGTGTCAATTTATCCTATTTTTAGCGTTTTCACTCTTTGTTTAAAACAAATTTAATAAAATTCGCTTAAAACAATAAAAAAGTTTACTTTTACACTATGAAACTTAGAATTTTTAACTTCTTCGCGCTTTTTCTATTCTCGGCTCACTTTTTGTCAGCTCAGGAAAACAATGTCTCTACATTTAAGACCAAACACCATTTTATCATTGTACTAGATGGTCCTAGATGGTCTGAAACATGGGGAGACTCAACGCATCAATACATTCCAAATCAGTTTAATACCTTAAAAAAGGAAGGAGTCTTTTTCAGTAATTTTAAAAACAATGGTGTCACCCTAACCAATTCAGGTCACGGTGCTTTGATTACCAGTGTTTATCAACGTTTACCTAACAATGGCAAGAAAAACCCTAAAAACCCTTCTATTTTTCAATATTATTTAAAAGAAAAAAACGTTGACAAGCGAAAAGCATGGATTTTAACCAGCAAAGGAAAGCTTGAAATGCTTGGAAACACATCCAATAAAAATTGGTGGAATATGTATTTGCCTTCCACTTACTGCGGTGTCAATGGTTCTGGAATTGGTTATCCTTCCGACCGTTTGATGTATCCTACTTTTAAGGAATTAATTTTGGAGCACAAACCTCATCTAGCGCTCATCAATTTAATCGACATGGATGCATGGGCACACCAAGGAAGATGGGACAAATACATTGCTGCAATTCAAGAATTGGACATGTTTGTAATGGACTTGTGGAACACCATTCAAAACGACCCTGAATTAAAAGATCAAACTGCCATTTACATCACAAATGACCATGGACGTCATCTAGATGGTGTTAAAAAAGGATTTGAAAGTCACGGTTGTAGCTGTGATGGTTGTCGCCACATTAGTTTACTAGCTATTGGTCCTGATTTTGAAAAAGGAAAAACCGTTGATGCACCGTATGAAATGATTGATATTCCAGCAACAATTGCGTATTTAACCAACGTTAATATGCCAACCGCTAAAGGAAAACCTATTTTAGATTTATTGAAAAAATAAAACGCCCTTATGAAAACAATTGTAAAAATCGTGTTTCTCTCACTTTTTGTAGGGCTAATTGCCTGTAATAAAAATGATACAAACGCTCCAAAACTTCATCATGATTACTTTGGACTTACCCAAGGAAGATTTATTGAATACAACGCTACTGAAATTGCACACCTTTCAAACGGACAACACGACACCATTGCTTATCAACTTAGAACGGTCATCGGCGACACTGTTTATGACAATGAAGGAAGATTGGGTTACAAGTACTTTAGATACAAGCGAGACAACACAAATGAAGCTTGGGATTTAAAAGATGTTTGGTTCACTATTCTCACCAATAATCGAGGTGAATTAGTGGAAGAAAATGAACGCATTGTGAAAATGGTTTTTGCTCCTACTTTTGACAAAACATGGAACGGAAATGCCTTCAACACCTTGCCTGAAATGGAATATAGCTATTCAGAAATACATGCACCAATGACCATTAACGGATTCGTACTCGATTCCACTGTTACTGTTATGCAAGAAGATGTTTTCAACCTTATCCAATACCGTAAAAAATACGAAGTGTATGCAAAAAACATCGGTATGGTAAAAAAATACTTTAGACACTTAGAAATTTCAAATTTTAATGTGAACGCCATTTCTACTGGAAAAGAATTATTTTTAACAATGACAGCTTACGGAAAATTTTAAACTATGCTAGATACAGATTATACTGAAACATCGCAAGAAACTAATTACAGCGCATTATCAACACTTACTACTGTATTCTTCTTTTGGGGGTTTATTGCATCTGGCAATACTGTTTTTATTCCATTTTGTAAAGAATACTTCCATTTAGATCAATTTCAAAGTCAGTTGATTGATTTTGCATTTTATGGAGCTTATTACCTTGGAGCTTTGGCATTGTTTTTGATTAGTTTTACCAAAGGAAAAGATTTAGTAGGTTCGTGGGGCTACAAAAAAACCATCGTAATAGGTCTTTTGCTTTCTGCCTTTGGTGCAGGTGCCATGGTTTTATCTGTGTTTCAAAATGTATATGCAGGAATGCTATTGGGATTATTCATCGTAGCTCTAGGTTTTTCATTGCAACAAACATCTGCTAATCCTTTTATGATTATTCTAGGAGATGAAAAAAGCGGAAGCACGCGCATTACTTTAGGTGGTGCAGTGAATAGTTTTGGTACAACCATCGGACCATTGGTCATTTCTTTTGCGTTATTTGGTACAACTGCTGCATTAAGTGCTGAGCAAATTAAAGCATTGGAATTAAATAAAGTGAGCATTTTGTATTCATTGGTTGGCTTGCTTTTCCTCGCTGTAGCCTTACTTTTTAAAATGTCGAAAAATGTTCCTAATGGTTCTATTGCACAAGAAGAAGCAATGTCAATAGACAAAAAAGCAATAGCCACTTTGCTCATCATCACGGGACTATTAGCTATTTCTTTTGCTCCTGTTTTTTACAGTTACAGTCCCAATTTCTCAGGTAATCAAGAACAAGCAGAAACCATCCGAATTGTAGGTTGGTTAACAGGTCTATTCGTAGTAATTGTAGGCTTATTGACGGTATTTTTTAAAGGCTCTAAGGAAAAAACAGGTTGGGGAGCCATGCAATACCCACAATTGTCCCTTGGTATGTTGGCCATCTTTATTTATGTTGGTGTCGAAGTTGCCATTGGTAGCAACTTGGGGGAATTACTTCAAAAAGAACACGGCATGAGTGCTTCGCAAATTCCACCCTACATTTCCATGTACTGGGGAAGCTTAATGATTGGGCGTTGGACAGGTGCTGTGGCAGCTTTAAACTTGAAAGAAGCAACCAAGAAAGTACTCCGTTTTATCGTGCCTATAATTGCATTTGGTATCATTATGGGGGCGGGGCATTTAGCTGGCTATGATGTACTTCCGTTGAAATGGTACATTGTCACTGTTTTCATTCAAATCATTGCGTTTTATTTAACAAAAGATAAACCAGCATTGACTTTAGGTGTTTTTGGGATATTAGGAGTGATTGCCATTTTAACAGGAATTTTTACCAATGGTACTATTTCCATTTATGCTTTTTTAAGTGGAGGTTTATTCTGTTCAATCATGTGGCCATCTATTTTTTCATTGGCACTTGGAGGTTTAGGCAAATACCAAACACAAGGTTCTGCATTTTTAGTAATGATGATTCTCGGCGGAGCTATTATTCCACCATTACAAGGGAAATTCGCTGATATTTTATCCATCCATTCATCTTTTACTGTTGGAGCAATCTGCTTTGCCTACTTAGCATTCTACGCATTTTATGTAAAAGGAATTTTACGTAAACAAGGACACTTATTTGAATAAATTATGAAAAGAAAAGAACACATCGTCCCCTTTTCACGTGACCATCATTTTGGTTTGCTATGCGCTTGGAAAATTAGACAAGGGTTAAAAAAAGAGATAAATCCACAGCGAATAGGTGATTACGTTGTTTACTTTTGGGATGCCCATTTGGAGCAACATTTTAAAGAAGAAGAAACCTTTTTCTTCCCGTATTTGAACGAAGACCAGGCTCAACGAGTTAAAAACGAGCACGAAGAAATTGTGCAATTAAAATTGAAAATTCAACAAGAAAGCACCGTTGAACTTTTGACTGATTTTGCTGACTTATTAGACCAACACATCCGTTATGAAGAACGCGAGTGGTTTCCTTATTTAGAGCAAACATTGACCGAAGAACAATTGGCTGAAATAGGAAAAACAATCGAAAAAGAACACCAAATCGGTGAAGACAACTACGAAGATGTTTTTTGGAAATAATTTATTTCTTGAAATACTGACAGAATCACTATCTTTGCCGCTCAAATTATTCAAACAAAACAACGTTTCATGAAGTACAACGAAGCTGTAGAAAAAAGAAGAACTTTTGGAATTATTGCTCACCCCGATGCTGGTAAAACTACCTTAACGGAGAAATTATTGCTTTTCGGTGGTGCTATTCAAACAGCAGGCGCTGTAAAAAACAATAAAATTAAGAAGGCAGCAACTTCCGACTTCATGGAAATTGAAAAGCAACGTGGCATCTCGGTTGCAACTTCCGTTATGGCCTTTGAATATGGCGGCAAGCAGGTCAATATCTTGGATACTCCAGGACACAAGGACTTTGCTGAAGATACTTACCGAACATTAACTGCAGTTGACAGCGTCATCTTAGTCATTGACAGCGCTAACGGGGTGGAATCTCAAACAGAGAAATTAATGGAAGTTTGTCGCATGCGTAAAACTCCAGTCATTATCTATGTCAATAAAATGGACCGTCCCGGTAAAGATGCGTTTAGTTTATTGGATGAACTAGAAGATAAGTTAGACATTAAAGTTCGTCCTTTAACATGGCCAATTGGCTCAGGTGACAACTTCAAAGGAGTTTACAATTTATACGAAGAAAACTTAAACCTGTTTCAAGTAAACAAAACCAAAATAGCAGAAGATATTGTAACAATTGAAGACTTAAACGATCCAGCTATCGACCAATTAGTTGGCGAGAAATATGCCAATGAATTGCGTGAAGAAGTTGAAGTTATCGATGGGGTGTATGACACCTTTAATGTGGAAGATTACTTAGCTGGTGATGTTGCTCCTGTATTTTTTGGTTCTGCTGTGTTTAACTTTGGGGTAAAAGAATTATTAGACACATTTATTAAAATTTCTCCTTCTCCAAGAGGACGTGAGACAGATGCTCGTTTTATTGAACCAAGTGAGCCTAAATTTACGGGATTTATTTTTAAAATTCACGCCAACTTAGACCCAAAACACCGAGATAGAATTGCCTTTTTGCGCATTGTTTCGGGTAAATTTGAACGCAACACATTCTACAATCATGTTCGTTTAGATAAAAAAATGAAGTTTGCCAATCCTACCTCCTTCATGGCGCAAGATAAATCCGTTATTGATGAAGCTTTCCCTGGGGATGTAATTGGTTTATACGACACTGGAAATTTCAAAATTGGTGACACTTTAACAGAAGGCGAAAAAATGCTATTCAAAGGTATTCCTTCGTTCTCGCCTGAGGTCTTTATGGAGCTTGAAAACTTAGATCCAATGAAGTCTAAACAATTAGATAAAGGTATTCACCAATTAACAGATGAAGGAGTAGCTCAAATGTTCATTATGCAACCTGGTAACCGAAAAATTGTGGGTACAGTGGGACAATTACAATTTGAAGTTATTCAATACCGTTTAATTCACGAATATGGTGCGAATTGTCGTTTTACACCGAAAAGCTTTACAAAAGCAGTTTGGATCACTTCCGACAATCAACAGCAATTAGAATCGTTCAAAAAAGCCAAAGGGAACTATATCGCAACTGACAAAGACGGCAATTTGGTATTCTTAGCAGAAACACAATTCTTATTGCAAATGGCAGAGCAAGATTATCCAGAAATTACTTTCCACAAAACATCGGAATTCAAATTAGACATGTAATACATGCATAGCTTGCTAATTGACATAGAACACTTTGTAAAGAACACCATTTGCGATATTGCAACGGGACACGATTGGTTTCACATCAACCGCGTACGCAATAACGCACTATTTCTCCAATCAAAAGAAGGAGGAAACAAAGAAATCATTGAATTAGCAGCATTGTTACACGACATTTCTGATTACAAATTCAACGGAGGTGACGACCTACTTGGAGGAAAGATTGCTTTCAAAAGCATTGTTGAACATGGAGGAAGTGAGGAATTAGCACAAACGATACAAACCATTGTTGACAGCATCTCTTTCAAAGGAGCACAAGTGCAAGACACTACTTCTAGTCTTGAGGCAAAAATTGTGCAAGATGCCGATCGCATTGACGCATTAGGAGCTATTGGAATCGCCCGAACGTTTGCCTATGGAGGTCATGTTGGACACCCGATGTACGATCCAGCTATACCACGTCAATTGCACAGTACTTTTGATCAGTACAAGCATGCAAAATCGACAACCATTAATCACTTTTACGAAAAGCTATTACTATTAAAAGATAGAATGCACACTGAAACTGCTAAAAACATGGCGGAAGAACGCACGCGATTCATGGAGCAGTTTTTAGAACAATTCTATTATGAATGGAACAATGAAATTTAATTTATGACAAAAAGCTATGCACTAGGAATTGATATTGGAGGAACCAATACTGTTTTTGGAATTGTTTCCAAAAATGGAGAGATTATCTTCGAAAATGTCACTTCAACAAAAGCCCATGCTACACCTTCAACCTTAGTAGACTACATTTACCAAGAGATTAGCAAAAAAGGCTATTTAGAACAACTTATCGGCATTGCTATTGGTGCTCCAAATGGCAATTACTATACAGGTAACATTGAATATGCTCCTAACTTACATTGGAAAGGAATCGTTCCTTTAGCTTCATTGTTTGCCGAAAAATTTGGGGTGAAAACCACCTTAACCAATGATGCCAACGCTGCTGCTGTGGGCGAAATGTTTTTTGGAGATGCCAAAGATTTAAAAAACTTCGTAACCATCACACTTGGAACAGGAGTAGGAAGTGGTGTTATTATCGATGGCAAATTAGTTTATGGAGAAGAAGGAATGGCTGGTGAATATGGTCACATTCGTGTTGTTCACAACGGGCGTTTATGCGGATGTGGCAGAAAAGGATGTTTAGAAACTTATACATCGGCTACAGGAGTTGCTCGAAGTGTGGAAGAATTCGACTCACCGAACAAAGCCTCCTCTAGCTTACTGCAGCTAAGTCAACCAACAAGCAAAGACGTTGTAGAAGCAGCAGAAAAAGGTGATTTATTTGCGCAAGAGATCATTGAATACACAACAGAAATTTTAGGCAATGCCCTAGCTGATTTTGCTTGCTTCAGCAATCCCAAAGCCTACATATTATTTGGAGGATTGGCACACATTGGCGAATCATTTGCCAAACGTATCAGTCATTACATGAACGAAGCAGCATTGGAAATTTACAAAAACAAAATTGAAGTGCGCCTTTCCGCGTTGCAAGACACGAATGCAGCAGTCTTAGGAACAGCAGCGATAGCATTCGAAGAGCAGTAACAGAAGATTAAAAAACGCTCTGCGATTACAGCAGAATCTGAGATTAATAATTTCCAAATCTGATTTTTTTTGGATAAAATATGGATATTTTATATCTAGATGATTAAGGGGGGGAGAACCGAAAAAATACACTTACATACAGAAGTTTAAATTGAACTTATTTCTAAAGTTAATAAGGCACGGTTAAAATTGATGGCATGTTTATTTTGGCATTATGCAAAGTACAAACTGTTAATTTTCAAAAATTGAAAATAATATAAAAAAGGTAAGACTATCTACCTTAAAAAAGATTATTGAATTAGGTCTCAGTGGTTCACTAGATTTATTGATAAAAATATAATAAATCCTCTCATAACCTATCCCCCCACCTTTTAAGTCAACAGAATGCAACTCTCGCAATTTTGAAAACTTGTTGGTGCATAATTGCTTTTTAACTTAATCCAACTTGCCCCATCTCAAAAAAGAATAGAAAACAAAAAAGGAAGCTTAAAAGCTTCCTTTTTTCACTCTCGTACCCGAGGCCGGAATCGAACCGGCACGCCCGAAGGCACAGGATTTTGAATCCAGCGCGTCTACCAGTTCCGCCACTCGGGCTTTTCAAAATCGTGGGGCAAAGTTAACGGTTTTTTTTAATTCAACAATACTTTTCAAAGAAAAAAAATATTTTTTTTTGTGTTCATAAAAAACAATGCTTCATAGAGAAAGGTAACAACCAAGTTATCAATTGTTAAACCACATAAAAAACAAGTGTAAAATAGTATTCATGCATAAATAATCAACTTTATTCACTATTTTTGTCAAATATTCATATTTATGCTTTAATTTTGTAGCAGTAATTTAAAAATGAACTATGGCAAATGTTATCAATAAAGTTTTGCAGTTTTTAGTGCCTAAAGACCAAAAATTTATCCCTTTGTTAAAAGAAGCTTCGACAAATCTTGTTAATGTAGCTCAAAAATTAGATGAGATTGCGAATGCTCCTAAAAAAGACAGAGCCTTACTTTTCGATCAAATCAACGATTTAGATATGGCATCAGATACGATTACAAGAAACATTAACCTTGAACTAAGTCGTAACTTTTTGACTCCTTTCGACAGAGAGGATATCCACTCATTAAACATTGCCATTGATGATGTTGTCGATTATTTGAATGATTCTGCAAACCGTATGAATTTTTACCAAGTGGACGATGTTACAAAATCAATCAAAAAATTAACAGAAGTAAATGTTGAAGCTGCAACTCTTATTCAGAAAGGCATAGATTGTTTAGCTGGTAAAAAGAAATTAACACACATAGCAGTTATTTGTAAAAAAATCAATGAATTAGAAGTAAAAGCTGACAAAATACACGACAAGGCTATTGCTGAAATCTTTGAAAAAGAAACAGATGCTAAAACAATTATTAAGTACAAAGAAGTGCTTTCTTCATTAGAAACAGCAACTGACAAAGCTAAAGATGTTTCGAATGTTTTAGAATCAGTAATGGTAAAATACTCTTAATCAAAGTTAATCATGACATTGCTTATATCCATTATTATTTTAGCATTCATTTTTGATTACATCAATGGTTTTCATGATGCTGCAAATTCAATTGCCACCATTGTTGCAACAAAAGTTTTAACACCCTTTCAAGCTGTAGTGTGGGCTGCCTTTTTTAACTTTATGGCATATTTTATTTCGCTTTACATAGTAGGTGAATTTAAAATTGGTAATACTATCGCTAAAACTGTAATGGAAGATTACATCAACTTAGAGGTAATTTTAGGAGGTTTAGTTGCAGCTATAATTTGGAATTTAATAACGTGGAAATTTGGAATACCTTCATCATCTTCTCACACATTAATTGGTGGTTTTATGGGAGCAGCATTAACACATGCTTACATTCATTATGATACTTTGGAAGGCGTTATTAACGTAGCTAAAGTATTTCCAATTATTGCTTTTATTTTTATTGCTCCTCTTTTAGGGATGGTAATGGCTTACTTCATCACGATTATCATCATGTTTATTTGCCGTAAAACAACTCCTCACAAAGCTGATATGTGGTTTAGAAGATTACAATTGGTGTCTTCTGCCCTTTTTAGTTTAGGTCATGGAGCAAATGATGCTCAAAAAGTAATGGGAATCATCGGAGCAGCGGTCATTTTTTACCATGTACAAGCGGGTGATGCTGAATGGATTAACTCCCCTGATCGTTTCGCTCATTTTGTTGACGAATGGGGTTGGGTTCCACTTACATCGTTCATTGTAATTGGTTTAGGAACAATGTCGGGTGGTTGGAAAATAGTAAAAACAATGGGGTCAAAAATCACTAAAGTTACTTCGTTGGAAGGTGTGAGTGCTGAAACTGCAGGGGCTATAACATTGTATATTTCTGAACATTTGGGTATTCCAGTATCAACAACTCACACTATTACTGGGTCAATTGTTGGAGTGGGAGTCACAAAAAGAACTTCTGCTGTGCGCTGGGGAGTAACAGTACGTTTACTTTGGGCTTGGATTTTAACCATTCCAATTTCAGCAATTATCGGCGGACTTGTTTACTACATTGCTATCTCTGTGCAATAAACAAGGACAGGCTAAACAGCCTCTAAAACTCCACCGATCACTGAACGCACTATGAAAGAAACTAAGTTTATTGAAGAAAATAAGGAAAAATGGGAAGCGTTTGAGAAAAGTTTCAAACAAGCTGAAAATGATCCAGAAACGCTTTCAAAGTTGTACAATAGTATCAACGAAGACCTTGGTTATGCTCAAACTTTCTACAATAAACGAACGGTAAGGGTTTATTTGAATCAACTTACGCAACAAGTTTTTAGTGGTGTTCACAAACATCGAAAGGAAGGCAAGAAAAGTATTCTTAACTATTTTTTAAAAACCTTGCCAGTAGAGGTTTACAAAGCACGAAAAACCATCTTCTTTGCATTTGCAGCATTCCTAGTTTATTGCCTTATTGGAATTGTTACCACGTACGTCAATCCTGAATTTCCTCGCGTAGTTATGGGTGACAGCTATGTCGATATGACCTTGGAAAACATTGCTCGTGGAAATCCTTTAGCCGTGTATCAAGGACAAGAAACAGGTTCCATGTTTGTAACCATTACCACCAATAACTTAAAAGTTGCTTTTTTAACCTTCTTTGCTGGGTATTTATTCACCATTGGTACGCATTTACTCCTTTTTTCCAACGGTGTGATGTTGGGCGCATTTCAATATTTTTTCAAAACAAAAGGTTTATTAATTACTTCTTTTTTGGGCATTTGGATTCACGGTGCATTTGAAATTTCAGCCATTGTTTTGGCAGGTGGCGCCGGAATCACTGCTGGAAATGGTTGGCTATTCCCAAAAAGTTATTCTCGCTATCAATCCATGCGAATCTCTACCATCAGAGGAATGCGTATTATGATTAGTTTGGTGCCGTTTATCATTATGGCTGGATTTTTAGAAAGTTTTGTAACAAGAAATTATCAAATTCTTCCCGAATGGTCTAAATGGTTGGTGATTTCTTTTTCCTTCTTCTTAATTTTATTTTACTACATCGTTTTTCCTTTCTTTGTGGCTAAACGTAACCCTGAATTAGTTGAAAAAGAAGAAGAACTCGTTGAAGAAAACAGTCAAAGTGTTACTTTTTATAAGGTCAAATCCCAGCTAGAAATTGTCAAAGACACTATTGTGTTGTATTTTCAAATTGGCAAAAAGATTTTCCCTTGGATTTATGGAACCCTCTTCCCTATTGGTTTATTACTAGCACTTTTTCAAGGATGGTCGCATTATTCTGATATGCTCAATCAACATTGGTATGATTGGTACCAACAAGTTTCCATAATAACAGGTTTTGGAAAAACAAATATTGGAGACTTTTTAGCAGGTCTAGTTTGGTCTTTTATGCTTATTGTGCTATTCATCATTGTATTCTATCAGCTCAAGAAAAAAGAAAAACATGAAATGGACGTGTCTTTTAACTCCTATTTTAAAACAAAATTCTGGGGAATATACGCATGTTTTGCTCCTATTTATTGGCTTTCATTTTTTTCTGTAGTAGAAATGGGTGTGTTACTCCTTTTTATTTTACCCTTATTTGTTCACGCTGTTTCCTACTATGCTCTAAGCGACGAACCCATAAGTATCAAAAAGAGTTTTTCTTTTAGTCGCAAACAATACTTTTCTGGTTTAGCGGTGTTGATTATTTTTGCCTTAGCTGTTAGTCTTTTAGCTCAACCTATTGCTTTGGTTTACAGCATGCATGAATCATGGTCCAACAAGCCTGAAATTCCTGATTTATTGGACAAGGCAACAGATTTCATCAACAATATAGGGATAAGATTCACAGAGGACTATATGTATTATTCCAACAGTTTTCGTCAATTGATTTACTTGTTGTTTGTATTTGCTGTTTTACCTTTATACAGCATTTATGTTTCTATTTCAACCTATAGCTTAAAGGAAAAACAAGAAGCGATTAGCTTAAAACAACAATTTTCAGTTTTTGGTCGCAAAAGAAAAATGCAGCATTCCAATGTTTCGCAAGCAAAAGATGCTCCAACTGTTAAGGATATTTAATTATATTTGTTAAGAGATGTTTCTTTCAATGTTCACAAATAGCAAACGAGTAATCAGACAACTAATCATTGTTGGTATGCTTGTTGCATGGATTCCCTTTGCGAGTGGACAACAAGAAAAATACATTCAAGCAGAAAAGAAAAAAACGAATTTTATAAAAAACAAGCAATTCTCTTCAAGTGAAGGGGATTATAATTACGTTACGGTTCCAAATTATGCAGAAGGCAATAACGGCGCTTATCGTGAATACGAACCTGGTGGCTCGGCTATCATCCAATCATTTGAGCAACGGATTTCAGATGAAAGCAGAGCTGAAAGTCGAAAAGAACGATATGGTGAAACGTATGGAAATGGTGTAGCTAAAAAACCTAATCCAAAAATAGTTCCTCCAAAACCTCTTGAGTTTCCTGAAATTGATATTCCTGATATTGACATTGATATTGACAAACCTGCTGAAAATATCTTTACATGGTTTGAAAAGAATTGGGAAGACATCAAAAAATTATTAATTGCATTGGTAGTCATCGCTGTGTTTATCATTATCTACATGTTTATCAAAAACTTGCGTCCAACTGACAAAAGCATTTCCATGAGTTTTGATGATGAATGGAATCCAAAAGTGGTTACAAAATCCAAACTTCAATTGGCATTAGAAAAAGCAAAATTAAGCAATAATTACCGTGAATGTGTTCGAGTACATTTTCTATTCATTTTGAAGGAGTTAATCGAACAAAAAAGCATTGTTTGGAAACCTGAAAAAACAAACAACGATTATTTGAAAGAAGTTAGAAACAAACGTGGTTTTGACAATTTTTCAGAATGTGTGCGCATTTTTGAGTTAGTTTGGTATGGTGAATATGAAATAAACGAACAACACTATGCTGAAATGGAAACTGTTTTAGTGACTTATTATCAATCTTTAAACCCAAGAAATGAGCACTAAAAACAAACGCATATTAATTGGGCTAATTATTCTAGCTGCTATTCTGATTGGAGCTTTAATCACCAATAAAAGCAATCCTAAGAAGAAAACAGCCAACAATGTCAACACTTATTCCAATTGGTCCAAAAAGTATGAATTAGACAGCAAAGAACCTTATGGACTTTATCACTGGAATCAACTCTTAAAATCACATTTGAATAAAAACAAAACGATTCAAACCATTGATTATCTGTACAGTATTGATAGCATTTCCACTGAAACTCATCCAACATTTGTGTTTATTGGGGACGAATTTTCACTTTTTCAGGAAGAAATAGATTCCATTTTATCACGCGTTGAAAAAGGAGCAATTCTTCTTCTTTCGCATGAAATAGCCGACGATAAATTTCAACGTGTTTTGTTTGACAGCTCTCGCTATTCGTTTTACTACGACAGTATCAGCACGATAACAGATGATCAACAATTTTATCGCTTCACAGCAAAAAATCAAGGAATGACCGTTGCTAAAATGTGGAAAGCTTATGCTGATATCTATGTAAATGATCCTTCTCAGTACCAAGAGGAGCATTATCTAAAGAATTTAACTGCAACATTCTCGATGAATTATGGAAAGGGAAAGATTTACAGTAATTTAATGCCTGAATTGTTTACAAATTACCAAATTCTTAGTCAAGACGGTTTAAAACATGCACAGTCTTGGTTGAAATTTATTCCCAAAGACCAACCTGTTTTCTGGTTAGAAATGGGGCGATACGCTACACCAAGTTATGATTTCGATTATGATGACGAGCCTTCACCTGGTTATTTAGACTATATTTTACAACACGATCGCCGCATTATGGCTGTTGCTTTACTATTGGTTGGAATTCTACTATTTGTGCTGTTCAGAGGAAAACGCATGCAACCTTATGTTCCTTACCGAGCGCCAAAACGCAACATGACCTTAGTTTTTGCAGAAACAATTGCCTCGATTTATTACAACAAACGCATTCCATTCTTAATGATGCGCATTCAAAGAGAGCATTTTTACCAAGTTATACTAAAACATTATAAAATTGATTTAACCAAAGAAGTAGAAGACAAAGACTTCCATTATTTGGCAGAAAAAACAGCAATTGACAAAGAGTTCTTGGTGCGATTTATTCAAAATTTAAAAGCCTTTAACGAAACAAACACGACAGAAGTTGACTTAACAGAAACACGAGAAAAATTACTGTATTTTTATCAAAAAGCACGTTTAATTTCTAAACGAACACACGCCAAACTTGCAACAAGAGAGCATGTTCTGTACCGTAATGAAGCAACTTCTGTTGGCATCCTTGTTTTTGGCGCACTCTTTGCGATTTATGGTGTTTACTTGTTAACACACGCGGTTGGGTTGGGTGTTGTCTTCTGGATTGCAGGATTTATTCCTCTTATTGTGGGAATTATGCGTTTTTCCAAACCTTTTATTTCATGGAAAGAAAAGCAATTGCGCATTCATCCGTTGGTTGGAAATGTCATGGAATTCAACTTAGAAGAACTCACCGATTTGCAAATCAATAAAAAAACAATTACTTTGTACTTTGAAAACAGTCAAGTGGTTGTGCCATTATACGAATTAAATCAAAAAGCCATTGAACAATTGCGTTTATTGGCGGAATCACATAATAAACTACATCAATATGAGTGAAGAGATCAATAAGGAGACTTCGGAAGGTCAACAAGATTATTCTCAGTACTTACCGAAAAACGAAACAACTGATAGTCCCGAGCAAGCAAGTAGTGAACCAAACACTACAAGTGGGCAATATGGTTTTGAACGCGATACATCAGCAATTCATTGGATAGCTCAAAAAGTCAATGAACTTAGAAGAGAATTTTCCAACTACGTCATTGGTCAACATGAAATGGTTGAGTTGATTTTGACTGGTATTTTCTCCAATGGGCATATTTTATTGGAAGGTGTACCTGGTGTTGCAAAAACAATGGCGTCAAAAGTGGTTGCAAAAGCATTGGATATTGACTTTTCACGTATTCAGTTCACACCTGACTTGATGCCATCGGACGTCATCGGTACGAGTATTTTCAATATGAAAGAAAATGAGTTTATTTTCAAAAAAGGACCTATTTTCTCCAACATTGTACTCATTGACGAAATCAACCGTGCCCCAGCAAAGACACAATCCTCTTTGTTTGAGGTAATGGAAGAGCGTCAAATTACCTACGATGGAAAACGCTACGAAATGAGCTTCCCTTTCTTAGTCATTGCTACGCAAAACCCAATTGACCAAGAAGGAACATACAATTTGCCTGAGGCGCAATTAGACCGTTTCTTGTTTAAAGTCGTGATTGGTCACCCAAGTTTGGAAGAAGAAGAAAAAATCTTATTCCGTTACAAAAATGACATTAAAACCAACGATTTGAGCAAAGTTCAAAAGGTTTTCAATGCCGATGACATTGCAAAAATTCAAGGTTTAATCGAAGGAATCATTATTGAAGACAATTTATTGAAGTACATCGCTGCGTTGATTAACAAAACACGTCAACACAAGGATATTTACTTAGGCGCGTCGCCACGTGCATCCTTATCATTATTGAAATCTGCCAAAGCATTGGCTGCCATCAAAGGTAGGGATTTTGTCATTCCAGAGGACATTCAATTCCTTGCGCCACACGTGTTAAATCACCGTTTGATTCTCTCTGCAGAAGCAGAAATGGATGGTATCACAACGAAAGAAGTGATTCAACAAATCATTCAAGAAGTAGAAGTACCAAGATAAGCAAATGTTGAGGAAAGTGTACATAGGCAAATTGTTTTACGTGCTATTTTTTAGCACCGTATTGCTATTGGGTATTTCCTCCTTTGTCGATTGGTTGTATTTTCCTTCCATTGTAGCACTCGTTTCTTTGTTGCTCTTAACCCTACTCGATGCCCTATTGATTTTCATCGTAAAGCATCCCTTAAATTTTGAGCGAAGAGTCAACCAACGCTTGAATTTGGGCGATAAAAACACCGTTACCTTACACGTGAGCAATAACAGTAATTTAGGCATCCGTTTTGTACTTTACGATGGTTATCCTGTTGATTTGCAACTACGAGACCTTTCTTTCAAATCCTATATAGCACCTCATCAATCGGTTGAATTTCACTACGAAATAGAACCTAAAAAACGAGGAATTTTACAATTTAACAATGCTTTTTTCATCCTCTCCTCTATTTTTCGTTTAGTGAGTAGAAGGTATGAAGTCAAAAGTAGGGAACAAGTTGCGGTGTATCCGTCTTATTTGCAGTTGAGAAAATACGAATTACTCGTGTTTCACCAACAAAAAACACAATCCGGCATCAAGCGCATCAGAAGATTGGGCAACAACAGTGAATTTGAGCAAATCAAGAACTACGTACAGGGCGATGAAGTTAAAACCATCAACTGGAAAGCGACGAGTAGAACAGCCAATTTAATGGTCAATAAATACCAAGAAGAAAAGTCGCAAAACATTTACTGTATTTTGGATAAAAGCCGTACGATGCAAATGGAATTCGACCAATTATCCCTACTCGATTATTCCATCAACTCCATTTTAGCATTGAGCAATATTCTCTTAAAAAACGGGGACAAAGCAGGTTTAATCAGTTTTTCAGACAACATTGGAGCACAAATTCCCGCCGAAAAGCGCAACAGCCAAATGCACTTGATTTCGGAAGCATTGTACAACCAAGAAACCACGTTTAAAAGTCCCAATTACGAAGTTCTAAACCGCACCATTCGAAGAACCATCAAAACACGTTCATTATTGCTCATGTTCACCAACTTTGAGAGTGAAGAAGCCTTTGAACGCGCATTACCAACCTTGATTCAACTCAATCAAAAACACATTTTAGTCGTCATTCTTTTCCAAAACAGCGACCTAGAATTATTGGCTCAAAAGCCAGCCGAAAGCATGTTTGAATTGTACAAAACCATCATTTCCGAACAAATGATAGGCGTCAAAGAAAAAATCGTTCTACGCCTCCGCCAAAACGGCATAAAAACGATTCTCACATTGCCCGAAAATCTATCCGTCAACAGCATCAATATGTACTTGGAGCTAAAAGCAAGAGGCGTGTTGTAGGGAGATTCCACTCCTGAATATGAACGCAATTAATTGCATTTTTTTCTCATCTTCTTTTTTGCATGGATGCGATTAATTGCATTTTATTCTTTCCTTCACGTGTCTTTGAAGGCGAGATTCCTCTCTATGCACGAGCGCGTGCCCCTCTCTCTCTATGTACGGAAGCGATTAATCGCGTCCATACATAGGAGGAATCGAAAATCCAAAAATCGCGCCCATGCAATGGCGCCTTCTTTATCTCAGCACGTTCACGTGCCCTGATGTGTAAACGGTGTTTAATTCATTGCCACAAGGCTTATAGCGAACAATGTAATGATACAGACCTGTTTGAACGTATTGTCCTTTATAAGTTCCATCCCAGGTGGCGGTGTAGTCATTGCTTTCAAAGATGATTTCTCCCCAACGATCGTAGATGGTCATGTTCCATTCACTTGGTTCTAAGACCATTTTGGCTTGAAAAACGGGATTGAACTCATCCTCGTCTGGTGTGAACGTATTGGGTATAAAAATAGAAAAAGGCTCGACGTAGATTTTTTGCATAGTTGTATCTCTACACCCCTTGTCTGATACAGCAATTAAGCGCACATAATGATCACCACTAGTTAAATAATAATGCTCTGGATGTGTTGCTGTTGAAAACGCCATGCCATCATCAAAGAAGTAATGATACGTTGCAGCGTCTGTGCTTAAATTGGTGAATCGAATCAATGGGTGACAAATATCTGTTTCTAGTTTGTCTACTAAAAATTGAGCCTTAGGCGTTGGATTAACGTTGATTAAATCCACTTGCGATAAATACAGCGTGTCAATGCACCCTTCTTCCGTCAATACTTTCAAGGTAACAGGGTAATTTCCAGCAGTTGTGTAAACGTGAATTGGATGCTCTTCTGTAGAAGTGAAACCATCACCAAAGTCCCACTCATAGTACATTGGTGAATCGGCTGAGCTGTAATTGATGAAATGAGCTGCAAAAGGTTCACATTGCAACCCAGGTTCTATACCAAAACCTATCGTAGGTTCTTTGTAAATAAAAACAGTCGATGCAGCTTGTTTCACGCATTGATCAAACTGACCTACCAAGGTTACAGAATGTGTTCCAGGTGTGTCGAAATGAATACCTGTCAAGGTGCTTCCTTGTTGGGTAGAAGGTTGCACTCCCGAACCAAAAACATAGTGATAAGTAGCGTGTGGAGGTCCTGCAACTGTTCCAACAAAATCAAATGAGTTGCCTGTTATACATTGATCTGGGCTTTGTGTAAAGCTAACTTCTAATTTCTCGTTGACGTGAATTGTCAACTGCATAGAATCCACACAGGCAGCTGTTGACCACGCTTTATAGTTCACAACATAGGTTCCGCCTGCAGGAAATTCATACGTAGGAGACTGTTGATTACTCGTGGCGCCATTGACACCAAAATCCCAAAAGTGATTGGTCGCGTTTTGCGTAGAATTGACAAAATGCACCTCTAAACCATCGCATTCATAATTGGCTGGGGTTGCTATTTGTGCGTGCGGCTGGGGCAAAACATGGGCTATCACTGTATCTTTGGCCTCACAAACTTTGTACTTACTAGTTAAAATAACAGTTTTGTTTCCTGCTGAATTAAAATGGGTATTTGCTTGTGGTCCAGTAGCTGATGTTGGCGTGGCACTTGAGCCAAAATTCCAAGAAAGCGTGGTACCTGTCGGGCCGTCTGTTACAGCGTTAAACTCATAATTATTATTCAAGAAACACAGAGAATCCACAAACTGAATAGAACTATTGAGTTTTTTGTACAAGTTTATTTCGATATGAGCGGTGTCTGTGCATGGCCAACCTGGGTTTACAACCAAAGTAGCAATGTATTTCCCTGTATCGGGGTAGGTATAACTTGGAGCAAATTGATTACTTACGTCAGAAGTGGTAGTTGGGTCACCAAAATCCCATTTGTAATTTGTTCCACCGTAGGAATTGTTAGCAAAATGAATGGTTAAATTATCCGTGCAAAAACCAGTAAAACCAGGCAATTGTTCTTGTGTTGGCAAAATGGCTTGCATGGTGATGTTGCAGTTGAATACTCTAAAAATAAAATCCCTTACAGTAGAAGAAATAAGTGTTCCATTTCTGTACTCATCCACTCGAATGCCTACAACAAATCGACCGGTTAAATTAGGCAAGCCCGTCAACATTCCTGTTGAATTATTGATAGCTAAAGTGGATCCAGGTCCTAAAGGTTGTCCTTGTGAAAAACCAGGCGCCCAAGTTACAGGAGCATACGGAGGAGCGGGTGTTGGCGTTGGCATTGGGTTGGTTGTGGTACCACCTCTAAAAGGAGTCGCCAACGAATAGACCAATTGATCACCATCAGGTTCCGTAGCGGAATGGTTGAAGTTCAATGCATCATTGTTGCACAACAACATCGGAGGATAGTTTAAAAACCTCGGACTGCTATTTTGATAGGCATTGTTTTCAATTCCAGGTATGTTAACAGTCAATGTAAGCCCCGTTTCATCTGGATTGACTAAATTATTGATATTCGGTCCTCTGCAACAACGAACGTAAGCCACTCGATAACCGCCTGGGATTGGAGGCAAGGTCACAACGGTTGAGTAAAGCGAATTTTCTGTACAGATATTCGTTGGAGGAATGACACAGGGATTATTAAACGTTACGGGAACATTGGTTTTTCCAGTGTAAGGAACGTCGATATTTTGCACCGATGTATTATTAGAAGCACGGAAAATTCCAAGAGGCAAGGGAGAATCAAAATCAGCCCCACTTGACAAACAATCTCTGAAAACATTAATAAAAATTCGATATTGATTGTTCCCCAAATAATCATAATACATTTCACCTCCAACAATGTGCGACGCACGCGATTGGAAAGCGACCATTAGTACAATAAAGGGCAATATTAAGTGTCTCATTTAGATTATTCTATACCAAAGGTAATGCTTTTTAGGAATGATAGATTTAATTTTTTGTTAAAAGTGAAAAATAATGAAAAAAGAGAGGGTGTCCAATTTTTGAACACCCTCTTCACATCATTTTAAAACAATCTATTCATTCTGATTATTTTTTAAATAAACCTCCAAATAAACCTTTCTTTACAGCTGCATCTGGTGCGTTATCTTTATATGCTTTAATTGGTGCACCTACTCTGTTCAACATAATGAAAGATTTCACTTGAGCTGTGTCTTTTACATCAACATTTACTGTTTTAACAAACTTAGCGGCAAATCCCGTAACTGTTACAGTAACATTAATTCCTTTTACTTCTTTAGAAATAACTGGTTCCCACAAGAAATCTGCATTTGCTGATGCGATACATTGTGCCAACGCTTGTTGAACATAATACTCTTGGTTTTTCTCTTTGTCAATTTTTCCAGAAATAGTGGATGATAATTTTTTAGATAAATCAACATCGTAATCAACATACTTAGGCATCATAACTTCTGCTACGTGGTGTCCATTTGACACTTTGTTCGTGTACGTTTTGTTTACAGAACTACATGAACCCAATCCTAACGTCAACGCGACTGCTGACACAAATAATACTTTTCTTTTCATAGTCATTTTTTTTTTTAGTGTAATAATTCAATAGTATTCAATTCAGTAAGCCGTTAGATTCCATATCGGACTCCTAAATCGAAACAAAGAAAAATAAAAAAAAAACGAAAACAAAGTCAACAAAAAAAAAATACGTATTTCTCTAAAAAAATACGTATTTTGTCGTATAAAAACAACTGTTTATCGTTTAAAAAGCGAAGTGCATTTTGTGCTTAAACAAGCATATCTTCAAAAATAGTTAATGCTTTTTGGAACACTTGTTTTAGGATATTATCTTTACCATCTTTCGCTTTTATCACTAATTTTCCACCATTTATATCGTAATCAAATTGAACATATTGTATCAACTCAACAAATTGAGAAGCGCCATCTAACTGAAATTCTTTCATGTCGATTGTGCTCACATCAATGAATAAGTTAACACTTCCTTTTCCGTAGTTTTTACCGATTTCTGGCAATTCAACAGCGTTTCCTGCGTAGTTTGCTGATGTGGAAGCAATCAAGTTATTGTCTGATAAATTTACAACTGCAAAATCTTTTGCCATGCGCTCTTTCAATAAATTACCCAACATTTTTCCTTGTCCAGCCAAACCGATGAACAAATTAGCATCTGGCGTCAATCCATCCAAAGCGGAAGCAATATCACCAAACAATAAAATTCCTACTTGTCCCGTAACTAATTTTGACACATCAAAATCGGCTAACACCATCGCTTTTTCAAATTCTCCACCCAATTCTTTACTCAAATCTTTGAGTGCATTAGGTGCATAATCTGTTAAAAATTGCTGTGCCTTAACTACGTCTAAGTTCATAGAAAGCCCCATAAAAGGCGTTCCTTTCCCCATGTTATTGACTAAAGTGCCTTTTGAATCTGAACCTAAAAACAATTTAGCTTTCAACGCATCAGAAAAATAATTTTTTGTTTCAACAACCAATGCTCCAGCGTCAAACTTTACTGTTAAATCCACAAAAGAATTGGTCAACATGTTTCTAAGTTCCTTGCGTTTCTCTTCGCTCAAGTTTTCCAAATCGGTGTTAGAAGTGCCATACAAGTTGGATAAGTTAGCACCAACAACCACGTCATCTGTTTTCTTCAAAATATCAGCCACATGCCCAGTGCTCACATCTTTTTTAAATTGCTTGAACACGTTTGCTAATTCATCTTCTGGATTGTCCACATCAGCTTTTACAATAGCAACCGCCATTGTTTGATTGAAAGCCAACGATAAATCACCATCTTGTAAAAAACTAAAGTGCTTTCCTTCTTCTATTTCAAATCCATTAGTTGTTAAATTGGCTTTCAAAGAATCTGCATTTTTTACGTCTAAAAATAAATAAGTTGCTTTAGGATTGGCATCATTAATAGGTCCTTCTACAGCAAAAAATACAGGTTCATCTATTTTAAGCGAATTAGCAAGTTGGTTGATCGTTGGACCAAGCATTGCCTTGATTTTTGCCTCTTTGTCATATTCAGTTTTTTGAAGAATAGTCCCTAAACGAATGGAACCAAAACTCACAATCGCTTCATTATCATTTAAAAATGATGAAAAATTTTCAGCAGTTGATCGTCCCTCTGTAGATTTTCCACAAGAAAAAACAACTGTTGCTAAAGCAACAAAAACAAAAGCGATACGGACAAATCTTTTCATAGTATATGTATTTTTTAGATTCTAAATTAATGCGTTCAATTATTCAGTGCATATTTCGTGCCAAAATTATAAAAATTGAATAGACAACTATCTTTCTTTAACAATAATTGCTCTTTTAGAAGCGATAGCTTCCACGCATTTCATGCCATCAATAGCAGCAGAAATAATTCCACCAGCATAACCTGCCCCCTCTGCGCATGGATACAAACCAGCCACTTCAATATGTTCCAACGTTTCTGGATTCCTAGGTATTTGCACCGGCGAAGAAGTCCTGGATTCAGGTGCATGCAAAACAGCATCATTGGTTAAAAACCCTTTCATTTTGTTGCCAAAATCAACAAAAGCTTGACGTAATCTATCCGCTACAAAAGGAGGAAAAATCGTGTTTAAATCAACAGAAACCAAACCTGGCTGATAGGAAGAGCGTGGAAAATCTGTGGAAACAACGCCGTCTACAAAATCTTTTAGTCGTTGAGCTGGAATTTGTTGTGTTTTACCTGCAACTTCCCAACATTTTTGTTCAATTTCTTTTTGAAAATTTAGACAAACGAATGGATCATCACTAGTTGGAAAATCTTCTGGGTGAATCGCCACTACTATCCCCGAATTGGAATACGGATTATTGCGTTTAGAAGGCGACCAACCATTGGTTACCACTTCACCTTCCGCTGTTGCACAAGGCGCTACAATCCCACCTGGACACATACAAAACGAATAAACACCCCTTCCATCCGCTTGCGTTACTAACGAATAGGAAGCTGGAGGCAAGTATTCGTCATTGGTGCGACCTTGGTACTGAATTTTATCTATCAATTCTTGTGTATGTTCAACGCGAACTCCCAAGGCAAAACCTTTGGCTTCGAGGTGCACACCACGTTTATGCAATAGTTCGAAAATGTCACGAGCCGAGTGTCCAGTTGCCAAAACAACATCTTCAAACATTCGTTTTTCATGATGATTCAGCTCCAAACCTTTTACTTGTTTATTTTCGATTAAAATATCCGTTACTTTTGTTTCAAAATGCACCTCTCCACCCCACTCGATTATTGCTTCACGCATAGCCACGATGATGTGAGGTAATTTATTGGTTCCAATATGCGGATGAGCATCCACTAAAACACTTGGTTCAGCACCGAAATGAACAAACCAACGCATGGATTTCAATAAATCCCCTCTTTTCTTTGAGCGAGTGTATAGTTTCCCATCCGAGTAAGTACCTGCTCCGCCTTCGCCAAAACAATAATTAGATTCAGGATTGACAATCATTTCTTTGTTCAAAGCAGCCAAATCTCTACGACGAGAACGAACATCTTTTCCACGTTCAAAAACAACCGGTTTCAAACCCAATTCCAAACATCTCAAAGCAGCGAATAGTCCAGCTGGACCAGCACCAACGATGGCTATTTCAGGAGCATTGTCAACCTTTTGAGGATTAAAATCAGCTTCAAATGGTGGAATTGGTTCATTGACAAACACTTCAAAGGTACAATTGATTTTAATTTGCTTTTGGCGAGCATCAATAGATCGTTTCAACCAACGAAATTCAAACAGTTCATCTTTTAAGCGAAGTTCTTTTTGTATTTTCGTTCGTAAAAAAGCAGCATCCTTTGCCTGCTCTGGTGTAACTTGAAACTGCGCTGTTAACTGCATGATTATCCTTCAAAAATAATTGAAAACACCCATCCACTATTGTATAATTTCTTGATAGGCAAAGAAGATTTAGTATTGTCTTGGATAAATCCATTCATAAAACTATGTGAATATTTCACCTCTAAACCACATTTAAAAAACGCAGCAAAAAACTCAACACCAACCCCCACTTGTCCCTGAGCGTCATGGCGTTTCATTTTAATAAATGGATCATCAAACTTCTGAGTAGCATTTTGTTGCGACTGTAAATCGAGCGTGTATTGTCCCCCAACTAAGAAATAAGCTGCAAAATTGTTTACACGCAAGGTTCTAAACTGAAACATTAGAGGAAAATCTAAATTAGTCGAATTGATGCGTTCTTCGTTAACAATGTCTTTTGTAATGTCATCTGGATCGATAAAAACCTGTTGAATAACACGTTCTTGGAACGACAAAGTAGGAATCAAACGCAAACGAACCATGGGAGTCCCTACTTTCATCGTTGTTAAAATCCCTAGTTGAGCCCCAGGTTGTGATTTTACTGTCATGCGTTTCAAACCATACAATTGGTATGCATTATTCACCTGGTACATGGAGTACGAGTTCGTATTAGCACCAAGCATAAAACCAAAATGAAACAAGCGTTGATCAAACTTACGATAGTTCATTGGCTTTTCTTTTTGGCTAAAAGAAAATACACTCATCAACAACACTATGACAAAAAATAAATGCTTCATTAATGGAAGTAACGTAGAATAATGTAAAATGGTACAAAAGTAACTACTTTTTTTAGATAAAGAACAAAACATTTTTTTTCAAATAGTTTTACAACCAAACATTTATTTGTATATTTATACTTATATTTATATTCTAAAACTCATCATTATGCTATTAAAAGACATTCATTTGGACAAAATTTTGTTTCTAGACATTGAAACAGTGCCACAAACGTATTTACCCAATCAATTAGACGAAACGACCAAGCAATTATTTGCTACCAAGGCAAAAGTAGAAGCCGATGCAATTGGGGAATTTGAAAAAAGATACGCTGAGCGAGCTGGTATTTTTGCTGAATTTGGAAAAATAATTTGCATTTCCGTTGGGTTTGTAACTTCTTCTCCTACTGGTCGTCAAATGCGTTTAAAATCCTTTTACCACGATGATGAAGAAACATTGTTAAGACAGTTTAAAAAATTGCTTGACGATAATTATAACACTCCCTATCACCTACTTTGTGGACACAACGCCAAAGAGTTTGATTTCCCATACATTTGTCGCAGAATGTTGATTCATGGCATCGAATTGCCTAATATTTTAAACTTAGCAGGTAAAAAACCTTGGGAAGTAAACCATTTAGACACGATGGAACTTTGGAAATTTGGTGATTACAAGGCTTATACTTCGTTGGCTTTATTGTGTCATATTTTTGGAATTCCTACTCCTAAGGATGACATTTCAGGGGCAGATGTAGCGCGTGTGTATTACGAGGAAAAGAATTTGGAACGCATTAAAGTATATTGTGAAAAGGATGTCATCGCATTGATTCAACTTTTCTTAAAAATGCAAGGTGAACCGATGATTGAAGAAGGTGAAATTCACCATAAATAGTTTTTTTTATAAACTAATTTCATAAAAATTAAAAAGAATTGAAAAAAGTAATATTTTTGTTTTAAAATAACAAATAAAAACTATGAATATCATTCATTTAACCTTTGCAACGGTGCTTTTATTTCCAATGATTGGAAAGAGTCAAATCTCTATTGTTTCCAATGATCTTCCAGATGCTGGAGATAATATTTTGGTAACAAGAGCTATTGATTTTCAAATCGATTATCAATCTACTGGTCCAAACCATACATGGGACTTTCCTCAATTGGCACAAATGAACCAAACCAATAGAGAGCATTTCTCATTAGCTAATGCTCCTGTCTTTATCAAAGTGCAATATGGGCCACTTGCTTCGTCTAAGTACAAAGCAAATTATTACATGCCATATACTGATTTGCCTTTGAATCAATTTGGAAATATCTTACCGTTGAATATTGGTGATGTTTTTCAATACACGCAAAAAACAGCTTCTAAAGTCAATTTAGTTGGTTACTCTGCAAGCATCAATGGTCAAGGTATTCCTATTAAATCCGACACGATTGAAACAAAGTATAAATTACCATTAAACTATGGTGATAGTTATACTTCTAAAGGTTTCACGAAGTTAGATTTGAGCATGGTTGCTCCAGCTAAATGGCAACAAAAAAGATACAGAGAAACAGTAGTGGACGGTTGGGGAACAATTGTAACACCTCACGGTTCATACGAAGCATTACGTGTACATCATCGCGTAGAAGAAACGGACTCATTAGAATTTCAAGGTAACACATTTGGACTTGACATTCCTGTGATGCACGAATATGAATGGTTAACGAAAGATGAAAAAATAGCTGTTTTAAAAGTAAGGACTACAGAAATTTTAGGCAACGAAACAGTCATCGCCATTGAATACATCGACAATCCGATGAGTGTTGCAAAAGTGGGCTTAGAAAATCAAGTCGTTGTTTTCCCTAATCCAGTTGACAATCAACTAACTATTCAATCAGCTGAAGGATTAAATGAGGTAAACATTCAGACTATTGAAGGAGTTGTTGTTGAAACATTTGCGTTTTCTGGTGTTCAATACACGGTTGCAACAGACCATTTGGCAGCTGGAATGTATATCCTTACACTCAATAACAACGGCATTTCAATCAATAAGCACTTTATCAAACAATAATTTTTATATCTTTGTCTAAAGGCAAATTGGTTTATCGCTGTTCCCTTATGGGAAGAGAGGAAAGTCCGGGCAGCGCAGAGCAACGTACTTCCTAACGGGAAGGTGTCAATGCAAATTGGCAACAGAAAGTGCAGCAGAAAATAGGTAGCCTCGACTTGTCGAGGTCATAGTGAAAAGGCGAGGTAAGAGCTCACCGTACAAGCAGTGATGTTTTGTAGCTAGGCAAACCTTACGTGCTGAAAGACCATGTAAACCAAGTATGGATTTGTTTCGGCAAATTCGAGAGGGCTGCTCGCTCGATCTTGGAGGGTAGGTTGATGGACCCCAATCGTGAGGCTGGGGCTAGATAAATGATAAACGTTCCTTAGGGAAAACAGAACCCGGCTTATAGATTTGCCTTTTTTATTGTTTTAAATGTTAATGTATCAGATGAACACAAAGTATATTAATTATTTTTTAGCCATTTTTGTCATCTTAGTGTGTTTCATTTGGGTGTACTTTTTAGTTTTCACAGATGATTTTATGGGAGGATTACCTCGTATGCAACGTAGGATATTCATTGGATTGCTAAGTGGATATGGTATTTACCGTTCCTACCGCCTTTATTTGCAAATTCAACGAGATAAAATTAACGATAAACACATAAATGACGATGAAAATGAATAAGTGGTTTTTACTCGGATTGGCAAGCTTTTCTTTATTGGCTTGCAACAATTCAATGAAAGGAAAAAACACCAATAGTTCTGGTGACATTGAAGTTTTTATTGAGGAGTCATTTAAACCTTTGTTTGAAACAAGTATTTACACCTTTGAGGGGCAAAATCCTTTGGCAAAAATAAATGCTCACTACGTAGGTGAAGCAGATGCTTTTGATGCTTTTGTCAATGGTAAAACATCAACGATTTGTGTAACGCGCGACTTTACCGATGCTGAAAAAAAATCATTGCGTCAAAATAAAAACGTGGAGGTTCGCAGTTCAAAAATTGCCATCGATGCCGTTGCCTTAATTGTACATTCTGAAAACACAGACACTTTAATGACTGTTGCTCGTCTAAAAAATATCTTAACTGGAAAAGATACCTTATGGACAGGAACGCAACGTAAGATTAACATTGTTTTCGACAATCCCAACTCTGCCAATTTTCAACTATTGCGCAAATTGTCTGACATGAATGAATTACCTGCCAATGTTTACGCTGTTCATTCCAACGAAGAAGTGATTAATCACGTGAAGGAAAATAGAAATACTTTAGGTATAATTGGTGTCAATTGGATTAGCGACGAAAACGATCCTAATACCTTAAACTTCTTAGATGGCATCAACGTAGTGGCTATAGCCAAAGAATTTGGCGGTGAGTACTACAAACCATTCCAAGCCTACATCTACGAAGGTTATCACCTAGACGCAGGTTACCCTCTAGTTAGAGAAGTTTGGATGCTCAACAAGGCAGGAAGAACAACGTTAAATTCAGGCTTGGTTAATTTTATGATGGGAGAAAAAGGACAATTAATTATTCAACGTTCATCATTAATTCCAGCTGAAATGGTGCCAAGAATGATAAAATTTGGCGAATAAAAAATATATTTTGTAATTTAGCCAACCTAATTTTAAAGGAAAATATAACTTTGGCAAGGTAATTGATAACCTTACAGTGTAAACATATAAACAATTAAAAAATGAAACGTTATACATTAGCAGTAGTATCTTTAGTAGTAGGAGGAACTGTCTTTGGACAAACTCTTTCTGACGGAATAAAGAAAACAGACCATGAGAGATACGAAGAAGCAGGAAAAACTTTTAAAGCACTTGTGAACCAACAAGGTGTATCTTTAGGAGATGTTTATTTCTTTTATGGTGATAATTTTTACAAAGCTGACGATTTAGATTCAGCTAAATTAATGTGGGCAAAAGGTGCTGACTTGGCTCCTGATAATGCTTTTTCAATTATTGGACAAGGCAAATCACTTTGGTTGAGTGGCGACACAACAAGTGCTAATACTCATTTCCAAAACGCATTGAAGTTAACAAAACGAAAAAATGCTGAAGTCATTCGCCAAATTGCTTCTGTTTATACTTACTCTCCAGTTAAAAGTTTGCGTCAAGCTGTCAACTTGTTGAATGAATCTATCAAGTTAGAAGGTAAAAACCAAGCAAACTATTTGATTTTGGGTGACGCTCAAGCAGAGTTAAACCCTACCAACAGTACTGAGGCGATGAAGAGCTACAACAAAGCGGCTGACATTAACAACAATGCGCGTGTCTTTGTTCGCAAAGCAATGATTTACCAACGTGCACAAAATCCTAAGTTAGCAGACAGCTTGTACATGGTTGCTCAAACGTTAGAACCAAATTATGCACCTGCTTATCGTGAGCGCGCTGAATTAAACATGCGCTTTAACCAGTCTAAACAATCAATTGCAAACTGGGAAAAATACTTACAGTTAAACGATAGTGAATATGCTCGCTTCCGTTATGCTGTTTCTCTTTTTGAAGGTAAACAATACGAACAAGCTGCACAACAAGCTGAATTGTTACACAGCCGTGGCATGAACAATATGTACACAAAACGTATCTTAGGCTTCTCTTTGTATGAAGTAAACGCAGCAAATCAAGCTGATTCAAGTGCTTTTGCAAAGGGTTGGAGTGTAATGGAAGATTTGTTTAACACACTACCTGCTGACAAAGTATCTGGTGTAGATTACAAATACAAAGCAATGTACTATGACAAAATGGGCAACAAAGAAGCTTATTTACAATTCATGGAAAAAGCAGCAGATGCTGAACCATTGATTGCAAACGACGTATATAGCGAGTTAATTCGCACGCACATGAAGGATAAAAACTATACTGCTGCAATCACAATTTTCAACAAGAAAATGGCTGGAGATTCAACTAAATTAACATTGGGTGAATACTATGAACTTGGTAGAGCTTATTTCTTTGGACCTCAAGATTTTGCTCAATGTGACAAAGTCAATGCTTACATTTTAAAGTTATCTCCTGATTATGCGATGAGTTATTTATGGAGAGGAAGAGCTAACATGAAAATGGATGGCGATACTAAAAAGTATTCAGCTAAACCATATTATGAAAAGTTCTTGACTCTATTAACAGAAGATGAGCGCACAGGAAATTACAAAAGTATGGCGATTGAAGCGTATAAATTTTTAGGAGACTATTACTTCAGTTCTTCTGAAAAAGATATGGACAAAGCAGCTGAAGTTTGGGGTGAAGTACAAAAATTAGCTCCAGATGATACACAAGCAGCAGCTTTCTTTAAGACATATAAAAAGAAATAAGTGTACTTAATACATTGATAAAATAAAGAGAGTGTCCGAAAAGTCAGACACTCTCTTTTTATTTTAAGATGTTCAAAAA